>DWWS01000072.1 GCA_019119595.1 Candidatus Eisenbergiella merdavium
GGTCAAACTGATATGGTATTCCCCATTCGTCTTGATAAAATAATTTTTCTGTGCGCGCAGCGCCATGTCTGCCATGCTGAAAACAGCAGTTACCAGCAACACCGAGAGGACAATGCAGAGAACTGAAATTCGATTGTTCCTGCGGTGTACCTTTTCATATTGCGGCACCAATCCAAGATAACTTTTCAACGCGACAACACCCCCAAATCCTTCAGCACACCATCGCTCATACGGAACACACGGTCTGCTGCGCCGGCGTGGTTTTTGTTGTGGGTAATCATCAAAATGGTCTGTTGATACCTGTCGGACATGGTTTGCAGTAAAGCCAAAACTTCCTGACTGTTTTTACTGTCCAGATTACCGGTCGGTTCATCTGCCATAATCAGGGCGGGGCGTGTGACTAATGCCCGGCCAATCGCCACACGCTGCTGCTGGCCGCCGGAAAGCTGGCTGGGAAGATGTTTCCGGCGTTCACTCAACCCAAGCACCTGCAATAATTCATTGACGAACTTTTGATTTGGCTTTTTATAGTCAAGCAGCAACGGAAATGTAATGTTCTGCTCCACATTCAGCTCTGGTATCAGATTGAATGACTGGAAAATAAATCCGATATGCTGCCGCCGGAACACAGTTAATTTCTTCTCCGGCATAGAAAAAATGTCCTGTCCATCAATCCACACTTTTCCGGAAGTGGCGCTGTCCAAAGCGCCAACCACATTCAGCAAGGTGCTTTTGCCGGAACCCGATTCACCAATGATGGCGATAAACTCGCCTTTACGGACAGAAAATGATACATGGTTCAATGCGTGAACTTCTGTTTCGCCTGTGCCATAGGTTTTGCACAGGTCTTGTACTTCAAGAATATTCATATTCAAGACCTCCTTACAGACACATCATACCCCCCATGACTTACTTCCAGGTGACATCTATCTTACTCATCTGTAAGGTTGAAAAAATGCAATGTAAACGTGGTTCCTGCGCCTAAACTGCTGGTTACGGAAATGGTTCCGCCGTGAGCTTCTATAATAGATTTAGCCAGCGGCAGCCCCAAGCCAATACCATGAACATCCGAAGAAAAACGACTGCGGTAAAACCGTTTGAAAATGTTATACAGATCTTCCGGGTGTATTCCTTTTCCATCATCGGAAATTTCAATCTGTGTCATGAAAGGGGACTGGCTCCATTTTACTCCGATATGGCCGCCAGTCTCTGTATGCTCCAAGGCGTTTTTTACAATATTTCCGATGGCTTCCGATACCCACAGAGCGTCGCATGATACAACAACATCTTCTTTACCAGAAAACGTAATTGTTTTATGCTCCCGTTCCGCCCAGGTTTCAAAGCGTTCCAAAACATCCTGCATAAGAACAGAAAGATTTTCTGATGCCTTTTCCATCTGGATAATTCCTGCGTCCAGCCGCGCCAGTTTCAACAGGGTGTAAATCACATCTTCCATCCGCCTGATCTCTCTTTGCGATTTTTCGGTGAAGCTGCTCACGGTTGCGACATCATCTTTATGGTTCGCTATAATCTCATGGTACATTTTTAAAGCAGACAGCGGCGTTTTCATCTGATGTGATACATCTGAAATAATGTCCTGCAAAAATTCTTTGGTCTGCCGTTGGTTCTCGGCATGAGCAGAGAGGATAGCCGCCATTTCATTGATGGCATGAAACAGGCTGTACCAGTCACCGGCTTGTGAACATTCAATACGGGACGTGATATTGCCATCCAGAAATTGGCGGATAGTATTTTCGGCATCACTGAAAGCCCTGTGTTGGCGGCGAAGATAAAGAAACAGCGATAAGCAGATTGCCCCAAACAAGAAAACCAACAGCAGAAATGTAGAAAGCATTGTCTGATTTCGGTATGTCTGGACAACAGGCAGAAAGCGCATAGAAGTCGTTTCATCATATCCAACAGAGGTCAAAGCCTCTCTGCCGAGTTCTATGTCATTCTCGTTTGGCTGTGAAGTGAAAGCGGAAATTGACAGCGCATTTTCATTGTTCATCAAAAGGCCTGCAATACCATAATCATGGCGCAATAATTCCTGCTGAAAATTTTTTGCCAGAAATGTGGCAATCCCTCCGGCCAGAAGAAAGGAAATGAAGCAGATAGCAGTAATGGCGATTAACAGTGTTTTTGTTTCTTTCCCTAATTTGCCCATAGCTCTATCCTCACTCAACAACCCACTTATATCCAACTCCCCGTTCGGTCAGCAGATATTTGGGCGCATTTGGCGTATCTTCAATTTTGTTTCGTAACCGCCGGATATAAACGGATAAAGTATTATCATCTACAAAATTCCCATTGCCATCCCACATCCGATCTAAAATCATTTCCCGTGGCATGAGATGATTCGGATTTTGCATGAACAGGCACAGAAGTTTGTATTCTACCAGAGGCAGGTCAATCGGCTCGCCGTTTTTCCAGACAAGCCTTTCGATGGTATCTACACGGATACCATTCGCCTCCAGGATTGCCTCTGCTTTAGAAAATTTCAGAGAACGCCGAAGAAGTGCTTTAATTCTGGAAAGCAGCTCATTGAGCTTGAAAGGCTTTGTGATGTAATCATCCCCGCCCATATCAAGACCCCTGACAATGCTGATTTCCTGATCGGACGCAGTTAAAAATATAATCGGGATGGTTGAACCGCTCCGTACCTCTTTGCAGACATCAAACCCTGTGCCATCCGGCAGAGTGACATCCAATAGCAGTAAATCGTAATGATTTCTCCGAAACAGGGACAATGCCTCTTTGACGGTTCTCGCATTGTCTACGGCATATCCGCTGCTTTCCAAAGTATATTGCAAGCCATCAATCAGGCTTAAATCATCTTCAACATACAGAATTTTCTGCATATCTCTATCCTCCATAATTATATACCGATAGCGTTTCTTCATTTTTCTGTTCCCGTCCGGTCATGGCCTTATAGCTGGCTTTTGTAAGAAAATCATCTTTTTTTAGAGACCTCCTCCTATCTTTCTACTTATATTGTACCATACCTGCCCGGAGACATAAATGTTGCGAATGATTAGTGAATCCCGTCCTCTGGACTTCGGGCCATTATGGCCCGAAGCAGAAAAAGAGCAGGATATTTTTTATCCTGCCCTGACGCTGCTATTCTGTTTTCATTTTCTCTCCATCGGAAACCGCCAGCAGGGAATTGTCGATGATAAATTCTTCCGCTGGCTTTAAGAGCTCAGTCAAATCATGCTGTCTTCCGACATTGGTAACATCAATCTTATTTACACATATTCCAATCCATGAGAGCTCATGGCTCAATTCATCCATTAAGTCATAAATATCGGCTGTTGCCAGTTTATCGTCTGATATGTAACCGGAGCCCTGCCGATGGGAAAATCTATGCCGCCGGAAGAAACGGCGCAGATCGTCGTATGCTTGTCGGTAATCAGCTCCGGGATAATATTCTTTTAACTGATGGGTATCCAGATCAAAATTTAACGCCTTGAAATACTTTCTTTCCAAAATATCATACCTTCATAGCTGGCTTTTCCCGGTAGTGGGTCAGTAGATCTTCTTCGTTAAAATCCTCCGGGCTGTCAGAATCATCACTATCGCACAGACGCCATACCGATACATTATCCATGAACCATGCCTGCCTTTTCAGCGTGTTGACGATTTTGCCAAACAGGCTGAAATCCCTTGCCCTGCCGCGATCCCGGTAAACCAAAGCGCCGGAGCCATCCTCCATGCGAGGAAGTCCCGCAGTATGGAACGCGTTGTTGAGCGTACTATATATGCCATCCAGATGATATTTGTTTTCAGCCATGATCTTATCATCATTCATACGGATTATCATTTTCAGCATAGGAAATGCCTCCTTCCTAACGGATATTATAGCATTAAGGACAGGGTTCGACAATCTTGAAATTCTGTCTTTTTCCCAACCTCGGGCCATATTGTCCCGAAGTGCCAAAAAAGAAGGCGGCAGGTCTCCCGGTCAAGGAGCCTGCCGAATATACATAAAAAATCCTCACTCCTTCCCGCCGTCTCTGACCAGATACAGCGCCCCAAACGCCGGAATATCGACCACAAGCGCCCCGCCCTCTGTCACAAGGCTCTTTCCCCGTTCCACCGCAGCGCTTTTCGTTCCGCCATAAATATCCCAGTCGCTGGAAAGGCGGAGCGTAAAGCTGCTCTCCTCCTTTTGAATCTCCTTCTTTCCCGATTCCGCCCCGTCCGCTTCGTCTGCGGATATGGGAAGCCGGAAGGCCTCCTGCGTTTTTTGCGAAAAATTAAACAGCGCCAGCAGCTCCTGCTCCCCGTCCGTGCGAAGGAAGGCGTAAACGCATTTTTCCTCCTCATTGCAGGCAAGCCAGCGAAAGCCCTCCCGGTCAAAGTCCAGCGTCCACAGGGCGGGCGTTTCCAGATAAAGCCGGTTCAGCTCCTTCATGAAGGCATGGAAGCCGTCGTGCAGGGGATAGGATAAAAGCTCCCAGTCCAGAGGGCGTTTTTCGTCCCACTCCCGGAAATGGGCCAGCTCATTTCCCATGAAATTCAGCTTTTTGCCCGGATGGGCGTACATGTACATATACAGGGCGCGGGCCTGGGGAAATTTTTTCTCATAATCCCCGTTCATCTTCTGGATGATGGTGGCTTTTCCATGCACCACCTCGTCATGGGAAAAAGGAAGCAGGTAGTTTTCCTCATAGTAATACATCATGGAAAAGGTGAGCTTATGGTAGTCCCTGCTCCGGTATTCCGGATCCGTGCGGAAATAATCCAGGGTGTCGTTCATCCAGCCCATGTCCCATTTGTAGTCGAAGCCAAGGCCGCCGTTCTCCGCCCCCTTCGTCACGCCGGGAAAGCTGGTGGAATCCTCCGCCGCCAACAGGATGCCGGGGTTGCGCTCTTTTAATCCCCGGTTCATATACTGCAGAAAAGAAACCGCATTCCCGTTCACGCCCCGCTCCGGCTGTCCCTGCCAGTAGATCATATTGCTGATGGCATCCATGCGGAGCCCGTCAAAATGATACTCCCTCAGCCAGTAGTCCGCGCAGGACTGGAGGAAGCTTCTCACCTCTCCTCTGGAATGCATGAAATTTTTGCTTCCCCATTCGCTGTTTCCCACATCCCTGTGCGGGTATTCGTAAAGCGCCGTGCCGTCATAATCCGCAAGGGCATAGTCGTCCACCGCAAAATGCACCGGAACGAAATCCAAGATCAGGCCGATGCCGTTTCTGTGGAACAGATCCACCATCCGCTTCAGCTCGTCCGCCGTCCCATAGCGGGAGGTGGGGCTGAAAAAGCCGGTCTGCTGGTAGCCCCAGGACTCGTCACAGGGATGCTCCCCCAGGGGCATCAGCTCCACATAATTGTATCCGTATTCCTTCAGATAAGGGATCAGAAGCTCCGCCAGCTCGTCATAATGATACCAGGCCTCCGCCTCTTCCTGCGAACCGACGGCGTTCTGCGTCCCGGCGGCATCCTGCGTTCCGGCGCCATTCTGCATTCCGGCGCCATCCTGCGTTCCGGCGCCATCCTGCATTCCGGCGCCATCATACGTTCCGGCACCACCATGTGCTCCGGCATCAGGCCGCTTCCAGGAGCCCGGATGCAGTTCATAAATATTTAAGGGCCCGCGTTTGCAGTCGTTTCTCTTCTTCATCCAGCCGGAATCATGAAAGGAATACGCCGTCATATCCCGGATGAAGCTGGCGTTATGGGGCCGCAGCTCCATGCCGAAGCCGTATGGGTCGCAGTGGTCCCGGAAGCTTCCGTCCCTTCTCCAGATGCGGTATTTGTACATATCCCCCGCCTTCGCCTCCGGGATCACGCATTCCCAGAAATTGCCGTCGTGCACCTTCTGCATGGGCGTCTCCTCCCAGCCATTGAAGGAGCCGATCACCGAAACCCGCACCGCCGCCGGGGCGAACGTGCGGAAAACCGCCCCCGCCTTCTGGGGCCTGCATCCCAGATACTCATAAGCGTCAAAGATCTTTCCGGTATAAAATCCATACATGTCCATGGCATTCTCCATTCCCCGCAGCAACAGCCTTCGTTTAATTGACTGCAGTCGTTTATTTTGCTATGATTATTTTAAGCCCTCCGGGCTCCGGCTTCCACCGTCAGTTCCCGGAAAGGGTCGCTTATTCAACTTTTTTTGCAAAATGTCGGGAAATATGTTCTTAAGCGGAAAGAGGCCGCCGCATGCTCAGGAATGGAGGGAAAGATTGGAAAATGCGTTTGATAACACATTTTCCAATCCGGCTTTGCGCCGAAGCGTCGCAAAGCCTGTGATCGCAACGTAGAAATAGCATACGCGATTTCTACGTGCGTGTCTCAGCGTAAAACGCTTCGGCATGGAGGTAATCATGGATCTTCGCGTACAGAGAACCAGAATGAACATCAGAAACGCTTTCATCGAGCTCCGCTCCAGAAAGCCGCTGGAAAAGATAACGGTAAAAGAGCTGGCGGAGGCCGCCTTCATCAACAAGGCGACCTTCTACCAGCACTATGAGGATCTTTATGCTTTGTCAGAATCCATGGAGGACGAGCTGATCGACAACATCATCGGCTCCATCCCCCATCCGGACACCCTTCTGGAGGATCCGCAGCAGGCGACGCTGGAGCTCTTCGGCGCCTTTTCCAGCCAGACCCGGCTGCTGGAGATCCTTTTTTCCGGAAGCCGCAGGAGCATTCTCATCGGGAAGCTGGAAAGCCGCATCCGGGATCTGATCCTGCGGAAATATCCGGACTATGAGGGCGATCCGGAAAAGGAGGTGCTGATCACCTTCCTCATCCAGGGCTCCTTTCACGCCTATCTGAAGCACGCCTCAGGCAGCCCGGAGGAACGGCAGAGGAGCGTTTCCTTCATCGCCGCCCTGAACAAACGGCTCATGCCGCTTCCTGTTCTCCCGGATGAAAATACTCCTGATAAACGGTAAAAAAGCTGTCCGTATCAACCTCCTCGTCCCGAATCAGGGCGACGGACTCCCACAGCGGCTCGTTCAGGTTGCGGGGCAGGGAATCCACGAAGGCGTCATATTCCTGCCCGAACACCTCGTCTCTTCTTTTCTCCGCGATCTTTTCCTTGTTCCGGTCTGTCTCCTCCCGGTTGAAGGTGCTGACGCATTTGATGATCTCATACCCTTCTGAGGTTTCCACCACGCCGCTGATCTCATCCGTCCCAAGGTTGAAGGCCGCTTCCTCAAAGGCCGCCTCCGTCTCGCCTTTTCCGAAGGAAAGGGTGCTCTCCCCCGCATCGCTGTATTTCTCGATCAGGGACTCAAAGGCTTCCCCGGAAAGAGCCTCTTCCCGCACGGCAAGGGCCTCCTGATAGCAGCGCGCCTTTTCCTCCTCTGAAAAAGAAGAGGTGCTTCCGTCCGCATTGTGCGTCACGGTGCGGATGAGGATGTGCTGCACCGTGATGGTGCGCGCCTCGTCGTCGCTGATCTCCGGATTGATGTCTCCGATGATCTCCCGGTATACCTTGTCCGCGAGGGCATAATCCCGGTACATCCCTTCGACCGCCTCCCGCGTCGCGCCAAGGCTCTTCTTCTCCGTATCGCTCAACGACTCCAGGAAGGCCGCAGCCGCCTGCTGCACAAGCGCCTCCTCCTGCTCGTCCAGCGCCACGCCGCGCCTGCCCGCAAGAAGGGTCATCGCCTTGATCTGGGAGAGCCTGGCGAGCACGTTTTCCTTCAGCCGCGCCTCAAGCTCCTCTGCCTCCCCGGCCGTATTCCAGATATCCTCTCCGTATACCGCCTCATACCGGTTCTGCTCCGTGGTCAGATAGATCATCACCTCCGCCAGGCTGCAGGAGGCGTCCGCCAGCCGGAACACCTCGTTTTTGTGAAAGCCCGTCGTCAGCACGATATCCATTGTCCCCGCATCCGCGCAGCCGGTCAGGGGCAAAAGCAGCATGGCCGTCAGGAGCAGAGCGGCCGTGCGCAGATTCTTTTTTCTTTTCTTCATATCCTATTCCTTATATTCCTTCGCCGCCTGCGTCCAGTCTCTTCAGGATGCTCTCCGCCGCGCTCAGCCCGTTCGCGGACGCCTGCTGCAGCCCTCTGGTCACGCCCGCGCCGTCCCCGATGGCGCGCAGGCCCCGGATGCTGGTCTCAAAATCCCGGTCGACCACCACGCGGTTGGAGTAGAATTTCACCTCCACCCCGTACAGGAGCGTCTCGTCGCTTGCAATACCTGGCGTCACCTTATCCAGCGCCCGGATCATCTCGTCGATGTCCACCATGATGCGGTGCGGGAATACCAGGGAAAGGTCGCCGGGAACCGCGTCCTTTAGCGTGGGGATCAGGTTGTTGCGGCACAGCCGCTCCTCCGTGGTCCTTCTTCCCCGCCGGAAATCCCCGTAGGTCTGCACCAGGATCTTCCCGCCGCAGAGCATGTTGGACAGCTCCGCGATCTTTCTTCCGTATTCGATGGGCGTGCTGAAGGGTCGGGTGAAATTCTTGGAGACCAGCAGGGCGAAATTGGTGTTTTCCGTCTTATATTCCTGCGCCTTGTAGGCGTGGCCGTTCACCACGGCAAGGCCGCCCTCATAGTATTCCGCGGCCACCTCGCCGGAGGGGTTGGTGCAGAAGGTGCGCACCTTATCGTCAAAGGTGGGCGTATAGAAGATCAGCTTGGCTTCATAGAGGTTTTCATTCAGAAACTGCATGACCTCGTCCCGCACCTCAACGCGCACGCCGATGTCCACCGTTCCCGGCTCCGTCTCGATCCCGACCTCATGGCATTTGTCCTTGAGCCAGTCCGCGCCCTCGCGGCCCACCGCGCAGACCACCTCGTCCGCGAGAAAGGTTTCTCCCTTTTCCGTCACCACGCCTCTCGCATGGCCGTCCTCCACCAAAAGCTCCTTCACCATCGTGTGAAAAAGCATGGAAACGCCTTCCTCTTCCAGATGCTGCTGGAGCCGGGCATAGATCCGGTACCCCTCCTCCGTTCCCAGATGCCGGATGGGACATTCCACCAGCTTCAGGTTCGCGTTGATGGCCTTCTGCCGGATGTTCCGGATCTCCTTTTCCTTATCAACGCCATATACCTTCGTATCCGCGCCGAAGCTTAAATAAATGGCGTCGGACTCTCCGATCAGCTCCTTCGTCCGCTCATATCCCAGGATCTGCGGCAGGTTTCCGCCCACGTCAGGGGACAGGGAGAGCTTTCCGTCCGAAAAAGCCCCTGCCCCCGCGAAGCCTGTCGTGATCGCGCAGGGCCGGCAGCCCGCGCACACGCCCGTCGTCCGCTTGGGGCAGACCCGCTTTTCAATGGGCCTTCCCTTTTCGATCATAAGGACCTTCAGATCCTTTCTTCTTTCCAGAAGCCGGTAGGCACAGAAGATCCCTCCCGGCCCCGCTCCGATGATGATCACATCATATTTTTCAGCCATATCCCTTATTTCACCCTTTCTTTTTTATCCTGCGGCGGCGCCGCTCCAAAAAAGTGTGCGCCCTGATGCGGTACGCATCATGCGCACACTCGCGCCGAGCGCGGTTGCCGTCAGGCAACAATCAACCTGGCAATCTTTGATTGCCAGCGTGCAGAGTGCGCATCCACAGCGGAGCGTCTTTTTTGTACGATAGGAAAGGAACTTTCCTATCGTACAAAAAAGGGGAACGCCTCCCTTCAGGCCGTCCCCCTGTCTGTAACATGCAGCTTTTTGTTTTCCGGCGGATCAGAGGATCCTTCTCACCCAGCCTTCCGGCCCTTCGATCCGGCCCATCTGGATGCCGGTCAGGGTATCGTAAAGCTTTTTGAGCACAGGCCCCATCTCGTCCATTCCGCTGGCAAGGCAGATATCCTTTCCGTGATCCACGATCTTGCCCACCGGGCTGAGAACCGCGGCGGTTCCGCAAAGACCGCATTCCGCGAAGTCCTTCACCTCTTCCAGCTTCACGGGACGCTCCTCCACCTCCATGCCAAGGATATCCCTCGCGACCACCACCAGGGAACGCCTTGTGATGGAAGGCAGGATGCTTCCGGACTTGGGGATCACGATCTTGCCGTTCTTATCTACGAACAGGAAGTTTGCTCCACCCGTCTCCTCCACGTAGGTTCTCGTGGCGGGATCCAGGAACAGATTTTCATCAAAGCCGTTGGCATGAGCGGTCACGCCCGCGTGCAGGCTCATCGCATAATTCAGGCCCGCCTTGATATGGCCCGTTCCGTGCGGAGCCGCCCGGTCAAAATCGCTGACGCACAGGGTGATGGGCTTCGCGCCGCCCTTGAAGTAGGGGCCTACGGGAGTGACGAACACGCGGAACTGATATTCCGCAGCCGGCTTCACGCCGATCACCGGGGAGCTGGCGAACATGTAGGGACGGATATAGAGCGTGGCTCCGCTTCCGTAGGGGGGCACCCACGCCGCGTTCGCCGTGACCACCTGATCGATGGCGTCCAGGAATCTCTCCTTGGGGAAGGGGGGCATTTCCAGCCTCTTCGCGCTGTCGATCATGCGCTCCGCGTTCAGGTCGGGGCGGAAGGTGACGATGTGGCCGTCCTCCGTGGTATAAGCCTTCAGGCCCTCAAAAACCTCCTGGCAATACTGGAGAATGCCCGCGCACTCATTTAACACCACCTGCGCGTCGTCCGTCAGCGTCCCTTCATCCCAGGCGCCGTTCTTATAATTGGAAACGTAACGCTTATCCGTTACCATATAGCCAAAGCCGATATTGGCCCAGTCGATATTCTTCTTTTCCATCCTTCTCACTCCTCACTTTCCTCTGCTGCATCATTAAACTTTTTTATATCGTCTGTTATTATAGCACCATTTCCACGCGCGTCAAAGTTTTTTTGCATAAAAATTCAAGATAAAAGTTACGCTACAGCATCTTTCTCCTGCGCAGGATGCGGATCGCAGCGATGCAGATGAGAAGGATGATCAGACAGATGATGCCGAAGCCGAAGGGCGTATCGGAAAGGGGCATCCATTTTTCCTCCACGTTCATCCCGTAGATCCCGGAAATGATGGTGGGGATGGCCATGACGATGGTGATGGAGGCAAGGTATTTCATGGCCGTATTCAGGCGGTTGTCGCTGACGGAGCTGAACAGCTCCCTGGTTCCCTTGATGATATCGCGGTAGATCCGGGTCATCTCGATGGCCTGCTGGTTTTCCACCACCACGTCCTCCAGAAGCTCCTGATCCTCCGGATACTTCTTGATCCGGCTGTAGCGCACCATCCGCTCAAACACCACCTTGTTCGCCCGCAGGGAGGTGTCGAAATACACCAGGTTGGATTCCAGCTCGTGCAGGTCGATCAGATCCGCTTCCTCCGTATCGCTTCCGATATGCTCCTCGATCTCCTTCCGCCTGCGGTCCACGATGCGCAGATAGGACTGATACAGCAGGCAGGTGCGCCAGAAGATCTGATAAATGAAGCGAACCTGTTTTTTCGTGCTGAACTCCTTCACCAGGTTTTTCGTAAACGCTTCCAATACCGGCGTTTCCTCCCCGCAGACCGTGATCAGCGTATCGTCCACCAGGATCAGGCCCAGCGGGATCGTGGTATAGGCCTCCCTCTTATGTCGGTACTCAATGGTGGGAATATCGAACAGGATCAGAGAATAGTCGTTGCTCACGTCCACACGCGAGCTTTCCTCATCATCCAGCGCCGCTCTCACGTCCGCCGGGTCGATCCCGTAGGTCTCGGCCACCAGCCCGCTCTCCTCCGCCGTGGGCGCGGTCAGAGCCACCCAGACGCCCGGCTGAAATTCCTCCACCTCATGAATGATATTTCGCTCCGTCATATACCTTTTGATCATTGCGTCGTCCCCGCCTTATGCCTGTTTTTTATGTGATATGCCTCTTACGCCTGCCGCGCCTTTCTGACGTACTTGAGAAAATGGTAGGTGGTGTCAAAATAGCTCATTTCATCGCTTGATGCAGCGATCTCCCATTCCCCGTCCGCATCCAGATCGGGGAAATATGCGTCCGCCTCATAGGCCCGGTCGATCTTCGTCACATGCACCGTATCGCAGAAGGGAAGGAGCTGGCGATATACGGCCTCTCCGCCGATCACGTAGATATCCTCGTCCTCATATTTTTTCAGCTCCTCCATCAGCTCCTCTGTCGAATGTACCACAACGGCGCCCTTCACCCGGTAGTCCGGATTCCGGCTCAGAACGATATTGACCCGTCCGTCCAGAGGCTGGCCGCCGGGAAAGGTGTCCATGGTCTTACGGCCCAGCACCACCACCTTGCCCAGCGTCTCCTGCCGGAACATCCTGTGATCCGCAGGTATGCGCACCAGAAGGTTTCCCCGGCAGCCGATCGCCCAGTTTTCATCTACAGCAACTATCATCTTCATTTTTTTAGATTTCCTTTCTGTTCAGGCTCAGATTGCGATCGGGATATCCCGGATCTGCTCTCCCGTTACATAGTCCTCCACCCGCACGTCGTTTCTGGTGAACTGGTAAAAATCCTTTACCTCCGGGTTCAGCCAGAATTTCGGCGCGGGATACGGCGTCCGCGAGATCAGCTCCCGGATGATCGGCACATGTCTGTCATAGATATGCGCGTCTGCGATCACATGCACCAGCTCTCCCACGTTCATGTCACACACCTGGGCGATCATGTGAACCAGCACCGCATACTGCACCACGTTCCAGTTGTTGGCCGCGAGCACGTCCTGAGAACGCTGGTTCAGGATCGCGTTCAGCGTAAGCCTCTCTTCCCCCTTTTTCTGCGTCACATTGAAGGTCATGCTGTAGGCACAGGGGTAGAGGTTCATTTCGTGCAGATCCTGATGCACGTAAATGTTCGTCATGATCCGGCGGCTGAAGGGATTGTGCTTCAGGTCGTAAAGCACCCGGTCCACCTGATCCATCATCCCTTCCTTATACTGATGCTTCACACCGAGCTGATACCCGTAGGCCTTGCCGATGGAGCCGTCCTCATCCGCCCACTCATCCCAGATATGACTGTGCAGATCGTGGATGTTGTTGGACTTCTGCTGCCAGATCCAGAGCATTTCGTCCGTCGCGCTCTTCAGCGCGGTGCGCCTAAGCGTCAGAATGGGAAATTCCCGGGAAAGATCGTACCGGTTCACCACCCCGAATTTTTTGATCGTGTAGGCGGGCGTCCCGTCCGCCCACCTGGGCCGTACCTTTTCCCCCTCCGTGCTCGTCCCGTTTTCCAGGATGTCCCTGCACATATTGATAAAAGTAATGTCTGCCAGACTCATTTTTCATGCTTCCTTCCGATTTATAATTTCCATTTATCGCAGAGCGCATTGATCTGATCCGCGAACCGGGCAAGATCCTTGTTCGCCATGCCCTTCGCGCCGCGTATCACCGCGATCAGGCGCTCTCCCGCCGCCACAAGTCTCTCGTATACGCTGTTCTTTGCCGAAGGCGCCTTCGCCGCCTTCTCTCTCCATACAGGCTCCGCCTCATACTCAAAGGCGTTGTTGATCAGGTCGAACCGGGTGCCGCTGTAGGGCGCATACGTCCGGTAGCCATGCTCCCGCTCAAGCTCCTGCGCGAAGGCGGTGCAGACCGAATCCTCCCCGTGTACGATGAAAACCCGGCACGGCTTCTGCTCAAAGCCGGAAAGCCAGTCGATGAGGCCGTTTTTGTCGGCGTGTCCGCTCATCCCCTTAAAGGCCACAATGGACGCCCTCACGTCCACCGTCTCCCCGAACAGCTTCACCTCCTGCGCGCCCTCCAGGATCTTCCGCCCCAGCGTGCCCACGGACTGATAGCCCACGAACAGGATCGTGCATTCCTCCCGCCAGAGGTTGTGCTTCAGATGATGCCTGATCCGTCCCGCCTCGCACATGCCCGATGCGGAAACGATCACCTTCGGCGTTTCGTCAAAATTAATGGCCTTTGACTCGTCGCTGGTGATGGAAAGCTTCAGCCCCGGAAAGGAAAGGGGATTGATCCCCCGGTTCACCAGCTCCATGGCCTCCTCGTCAAAGCACTCGTATACGTTCCTCTCAAAGATCTCCGTGGCCTCCACCGCCAGAGGACTGTCCACATAGACGGGAAAATTTCCGTGCCCCGTCACCAGGTTATCTTCCTTAATTTTCCGCAGGATATACAGAACCTCCTGGGTTCTTCCCACCGCGAAGGAGGGGATCACCACGTTCCCGCCCCGGTCAAAGGTTTCCTGGATCAACCCCGCAAGATCCTTCAGGTAGTCGGGCCGTCCCGTCTCATGCAGCCGGTCCCCGTAGGTGGACTCCATGATCACGTAATCCGCCTGCGCCGTTTTCTGCGGATTGCGGATGAGCGGCTGGTTGAGATTTCCCACATCCCCGGAAAAGCACAGCTTTCTTTCGATCCCGTTTTCCTTCAGCCACACCTCAATGCTAGACGAGCCCAGCAGATGCCCGATATCCGTAAAACGGATGCGGACGCCCTCGCAGACCTGAATCTCCTTCCGATAGTCACAAGGGGTCAGCAGGGAAATGGCACCCTCCGCATCCTCCATCGTATAAGGAGGCTCATATATCTCCGCCCCCGAATGCCGCTTCGCCTTCCTGCTCTTCCACTCCGCCTCCTGCTGCTGGATATGCGCGCAGTCCCGGAGCATGATATCGCACAGCTGGGCCGTCGCCCGCGTCGCAAAGATCTGTCCCCGAAAGCCCCTCGCATACAGCTGCGGCAGCATGCCCGAATGATCCACATGGGCATGGGTCAGAAACACATAATCGATCTGCGCTTCAGGCACGGGAAGCGGCGCGTTCTCAAAGGGATTCACTCCCTGCTCCATGCCCTTATCCACCAGCATGTGCACTCCCGCCGATTCCAGATAATGACAGCTCCCCGTTACCTCATGATCCGCCCCGATAAAAACAAGCTTCATAGACATCCCTCCCAGTTCATGCCGCACAGGCCGCAGCGCGATCCGCCTGCACCTTTGATACGGGCAAAAAAATGTTCCTGTCATATATATCATATAAAAATAAGCCGCTGCCCATACCAAGTATAACATGGTACGGCGGCAGCGGCAAATTTTTTTCCTGCTCCTATCTGCTCCTGTCTGCTCCTGATACCGTTCACTGGCAGGCCAGCGAACGGCAACCCGGCCCGAAGCAACTTACTCCTCCCCGTATATTTCCTTTCTCAGATAAGCCCTGTTCTGATCAAAATCCACCTGGAGGACCGCCATTCCCCTGATATTCGCGTTGGAATAGGTTCCATCCAGCGGCAGGCTGTCCTGCACCAGCTCATAGGTCAGAAGCTTGCCCGCCATCAGAGAAAGCTGCATGCACTCCCCCTGCGTCAGATTGGTGGTCAGGTTCGGGAACAGGCCGTTTATCAGCCCTCCCGGATTGGTGACAAGCGCGCCCGGCAGCTTCTTCATCACAGCGGAAAGCACGTTCCTCTGCCTCTGCGTCCGCGCGAAATCCGTGCCGATATAGCGGTTTCTGCAGTAGGCAAGCGCCTGCGCGCCGTTCAGGTGGATGTTCCCGGAAAGCGAGGTATCCAGATAATCCGTCTCCATCGGCATGCCCCTCAGCTCATTATACTCGTTCAGATAGGCGTTCACCCACTGCACCTCCTCATTGGTCAGCTCCAGTGTAACGCCTCCCACAGCGTCCACCAGCCCGGCGAAGGCCTCGAAATTCACCACCGCGTAATGACAGACCTCCGTGCCGAAATTCTGATTGACCGTCTCCATCAGAAGCTCCGGCCCTCCATAAGCATAGGCCGCGTTCAGCCGGTTCCCGTCATGCCCCGGAATATCCACATACATATCCCGCAGCAGGGAGGTCATGTGCACCGTCCTTGTCCGGTCGCTGATCGTGAGCAGGATCATGGCGTCCGACCGCCCTTCCGTTCCCGCCGTCCGGGAATCGCTTCCGATCAGAAGCACGGAGGTCACCCCGTTCTCCTTTAACGGCCCGCTCCCCGCCTCATTCTGCACATGATTCATCCGGTCATACACAAACCCGACTGCCAGATACAGCCCGCCGAAGAAAAGCGCGAGCAGGATCAGCAGAAAAGTAAGAAGCTTTTTCAGTCCGGAATGTTTTTTCTTCTTTTTGCCTTCTCCCATATCCCGCTTCTCCGCCTTTCGTTCCGTTCTGTTTTCGTTTCGCTCCGTCCTGTTCTCTCTGCGCTTTCCCCCGCTCCTGTCCGCCCTGCGCTTCTCTCTCCGCTCAATGCCGGATTCCTTTTTCCGGAAAGACTCTCTGCCGTTTTCCTCCTCCTGGAAAATATCTTCGTCCTCTTCCGGAAAATTTTCTCCGTCATCTTCCGGGAAGTCGTCTCCGTTGTTCTCCGAAAGGCCATCTCCGTCATCCTCCGGAAGATCATCTTCCTCCTCCGGAAGGAAAACCTCGCCTTCCTCCTCCGCAAGAGATTCCCCGCCCTGCTCCTCAGAGAAAAGCTCCCTCTCGTTTTCAGGCCGGACGCCCTCTCCCAGCCCGTCCACCTCATGTTCAAGAAACTGCTCCAGACCTCTGCGGATCTGTTCCATTTCGTTTTCTGTCTTTTTTCCCATGTATTTCCGCTCCTTTCCGGGAGCCGTTCAGGCTTCTGTTCCATACTGTCTCTAGTAGATATGGGGATTACTCCCCATATCCCTACACAAAACCGTACGTGCGCTATTAACGCATACGGCTTTTCACCTTAGAGCTATAAGGTGCACGGCCCTTTTCTCCATCTGCTTTCACAGACTTCTTCGATACTATGGCCGTGTCGGACTTCCTGCCGCTCCTTTGGATTCCTGACGCATTTCTTTGTTTTGGTTTCCATACCTCTCTCGAGGAAACGGCAGGATCTCAGCTGTTCCGATAACATACTTTTCATCAGCCTCGCCAAGCTCTCAGACTGGGGGATGCCGCCATGACCTCGCCATACCGGTCATGGCAGTGTTGTCTGCTGTGCACTGAAACACATCGACCATATCCAACCTCATACTAATTTCCCAGCTCAATCACTTCACTCTCGTTTCGGCTCTGCTGCTCCCTGTCCTACGCTTAAGCCTGGCGTCACCGCTTTGGCTCCAAGGACTCGGTACAGGCGGCTGGCTGGGCCTTACCTGATAGGATTTTCCTACTGTATCGTTATCAGCTTACCAGGGCTTGCAGAGTTTCCTCCGCTCGCCAAGGGAAATCAGCTGTGCTGATTTCGCAGCTCGCACTCAGTTGCCAAGTATACCACAAAACGTTCACGGAAAGGAATGCACTTCAGAAATATTTAAGAATCAATCATTATGAAGCAAAAAAAAGAAGTCCCGTATCTACCGGACTTCTTTCCTTTAAGCGAGAGCGATAGACGGGACTCGAACCCGCGGTCTCGACCTTGGCAAGGTCGCGCGTTACCAACTACGCCACTATCGCATCAGTATCATGCCCGCCGTCTTCCCGACGGGCAAGTATTACTATACATGAACTTTACAGAAATGTCAACATTTTTTTCTGACGATTTTTCCCGCCGGATTCACCAATGTTTTTTTGCCGGATCCTCCCGTTACCCTTCCGCCCTGAATTTTACCCGGAAAACCCGCTTCAGGGAGTCGTCGATCCTCTCCTCGGCGATCGTTCCGTCCTGAACGGCGGCGATCACACCCTCGTAGGCGGTGACAAAATCCTCCGGCATCAGGATCATGTCCGCGCCCGCCTTCAGCGCCCTGATCGCAGCCTCATCCGCCGTATAATACTGGGAAATGGCCGACATGTTCATGGCATCCGTGATGACGATCCCGTTATAGCCAAGCTGGCCTCTCAGGATATCCGTTATGATCTTTTCATTCATGGAAGCCGGAAGCTTATCTCCATCCGTCAGACCGGGCGCGGAGATATGGCCCACCATCACCATATCCACACCCGCTTCCATCCCCGCCGTAAAAGGCAGAAATTCCGCAGCCTGCATTTCTTCCAGCGTCCTGTCCGTTTCCACCTGTCCTTCGTGGGAATCGCCCGCCGTGTTCCCGTGTCCAGGGAAATGCTTGACACAGGCGCTCACACCGTTTTCCTGAAGCCCCTGCACCGCCGAAGCCGTCATTTGCGCCACAACTGCGGGATCACTTCCAAAGGAACGGTCCCCGATCACCGTATTGTCCGGATTCGTCAGCACATCCACCACGGGCGCGAAGTCCAGGTTAAATCCGTACTCCTTCAGATAAGAAGCAATGGATGCTCCCGCCGCGTAAGCCCGGGAGGGATCCCCTGACGCGCCGATCTGCCCCATGGGGCCCACATTTTCCAGTCCAAGCGCCTTCGCCACCCGGGCCACCTGCCCGCCTTCCTCGTCCACGCCGAGGAACAGGGGATATCTGCTGTAGGAAGACGTGTTCGCCAGCATCTCCCTGAGCTGGGAGGCCGACTGGATGTTCCTGGCAAAATAAACAAGCCCGCCCACCGGATACTTTTCCAGCGCTTCCCTGGTGCTTTCCCCCGCCTGAATGGCAGTCCCCACTCCGGTCAGCTGCTCCGGCGTGATGATGAACAGCCCGGCCACCTTTTCCTCCAGGCTCATGGCCTCCACATAGCCGCTGATCTGCTCCTCCAGCGCTTCTGCCGTTCCCTGCGCAGCGGCAGTATCCGTCTGCGCGGAAACTCCCGCCTGTTCGGAAGCTTCTGGCTGCCCGGAGACTCCTGGCTGCTCGGAAGCACCTGACTGTTCGAACAGCCCTGTCTGTTCAGAACCGCCGACCTGTTCGGAAACTTCTTCCCGCCCTGAGACCTCAGCCTGTGCAGAATCCGCCTGGCCGTCCGCATTCAGCTCTCCGACTGTCTCCCCGCCGTTCTGCTGCCCGCTTCCGGAGTCGCCCCCCTGCGCCGAACCGGAAATATACCGGGCTGCAAAGATGCATCCGAAAACCAGTCCTGCCAGGATCAGTCCTGCCACAATATATGCGATCATCTGATTTCTGCGTCTTCTCCGCCTTCTCTGCTCTCTGCGGTTCATTCTGTCATCCATCCTCCATGACTCCGATCTTCGCAAGGCCGCCGCCATCCGCGCTGCCTCCAGATACTCCGCCAGCATGTCTGCTGTCTGCTGTCTGCTGTCTGCTGTCTGCTGTCTGCTGTCAGAATACCACAACGAGAAGCGGGTATCAATCACTTTCATGTCTGATACCCGCTCTCAAACTATGCTATCCAATGGTCTATACCTCCATTTTTCTCCTCTGCTCTTCTTTCCACTCCTTCTTCCTTTTGTACTCGTGTACTGTAACCGTTTCATCCTTTGATGATCTTACGTTACTTAAGCAAGTGTACTCGTTTCGCATCCGGTGTTAGATTAGCATCGTTCCTTAAAGATTTTATTTTTACGTATCCGGAAGTTCTTTTCCTCTTTTTTCGGATTCCTCTAAACCAACGGCCTGATCTTCTGAAGTCCATCTATCATAAATTTTTATCTTTTGGTTTAAGGAATCGCTTCCTTAAAAAACTTCTTTCCTTTCGGAATCCATTTTCCTGAAATCCGATCCTGTCCGGATCATCCTTCTTCTTAACTTCTTCCGTCTGCCTACCGATTTCTGTCTTTTTCTCCAAAGATGTCAACTTCTGCGTTTTCTTCTTCTGATGATAAAGAACATTCTCGCCGCTTTCAGGAAATATCCGTTTTCTAAAAGAATCTCAATTTACAGTTCCCGGTTTCTTCAGGTTGTCTTCCTTCGATCCAAAGGCCTTCCTTCCAAAGATTCCTTTCTTCTTCCTAATCCGTCTTTAAGGCTTTTCCTATGAAATTGTTTTGTTTGTGTTGTTTTCTTAAAAGTTAATCCTTTAAGAAAAAAGCTTTACGTTTTCGGCGGTCCGTACCTCCTTCTTTTTATTTTTGTTCTCTTCTTTGTTTGTGACTTCATTATAGCCCTGCATATTTGAATTGTCAACAAGTTTTTTGACTTTTTTTCTATTTTTATATTATTTTCTATTTTATATAAAATAATATCATAATTTATGTGTAATTTGCTTTAAATATATAGAAATATCTGACAATTTATGGCGCATATGGTGTCTGAGGAAAGAAAACAGGGGCCTGTACACTGTTTTCCGCCTTTCGGGATTTTCTGTTTTTGAAAAAGGTTTCCCTCCCAAGGGCTCCCGACGCAAAACATCCGGAAAACGGCCAGGGGCTTCGTCTTCCGGATGCTGTGTCGATTTATGCATTGGTATATTTATGCATTTGCGCATTTTTGCACCTGTGCGGTATGCGCATATTTTTCTGCAGGCGCAGGGCTTTTATCCTTCCGGCATCAGAGCTGGACAAGGACAAAAATATTGTAGATCGCCCGGATGGCAGTTTCAAAATCCTCATTGCGCACGCCGATGATGATGTTCAGCTCGGAGGAGCCCTGATCGATCATCTTGACGTTGACGTTGGAATGGGCGAGGGCGGAGAAAATGCGTCCCGCCGTTCCTCTGGTGGATTTCATGCCGCGGCCCACCACGGCGATCAGCGCAAGGTCGGATTCGATGTCGATGGTATCCGGCCGTGCGAGGCGGTGGATGGCGGAAACCACCTTCTGCTCCTTGTCCATGAATTCATCCTGATGGACGAACACGGTCATGGTATCGATCCCTGAGGGCACATGCTCGAAGGAAATCCCACTGTCCTCAAATGCCTGAAGCACCTTGCGGCCGAAGCCGATCTCCGCATTCATCATGTCTTTTTCAATGTTGACGGAGCAGAAGCCCTTCTTTCCCGCGATGCCGGTGATGACGAAGCGGGATTTCTGGCAGGTGCTCTCCACGATCCAGGTGCCGCTGTCCTCCGGCGCGTTGGTGTTGCGGATGTTGATCGGGATGCCCTCCTTCCTGACCGGGAAGATGGCGTCCTCGTGGAGAACGCCGGCTCCCATGTAGGACAGCTCCCGTAGCTCCTTATAGGTAATGGTATCGATGCCCACCGGATTAGGGATGATGCGGGGATCCGCGATCAAAAATCCGGATACATCCGTCCAGTTTTCATATACCTCCGCATGCACCGCTCTGGATACGATGGAGCCGGTCACATCGGAGCCTCCTCTGGAAAAGGTTTTCACGCTTCCGTCCGGCATGGAGCCGTAGAAGCCGGGAATGACAGCCGCGTCCTCGTCCGCAAGGCGCTTTGCCATCACCTTATCCGTTTTGTAGTCGTCAAAATTTCCATCCTCATCAAAGAAAATGACCTCGGCCGCGTCAATGAAGGGGAATTTCAGGTAGGCGGCCATGATGATGCCGTTCAGGTATTCTCCTCTGGAGGCGGCGTAGTCCTTTCCCGCCTTGTTTTTGAAATTTTCCTCTATTTTCTTAAATTCCTCATCCAGAGACAGCTTCAGAGAAAGGCCGCTTATGATCTCCTCATATCTGTCCCGGATGGCGGAAAGCTTTCCGGAAAAGTCGCCGTCCTCCTCGGCCAGCGCGTAGCAGGCGTACAGCATGTCGGTCACCTTTTCATCATCCCTGTAGCGCTTGCCCGGTGCGGAAGGAACCACAAAGCGTCTTTCCGGATCCGCCTTGATGATGCTTCCCACCTTTCTGAACTGTTCCGCGCTCGCAAGGGAGCTTCCGCCGAATTTCACCACTTTTTTCATAATACTCCTCATTCCGGAGCGTGCGACGGGGCGAAGCGAAATCGCGAATGCGATTTCACTTCTGCCATAAAAGCAATTTGTGACGCTCCGGCACAAATTGCCGTGTGAAAAATAAGTCATCAGACTTATTTTTCACACCGATCCTCATTCTGCCGCTGCCGCGCGGCTTTTTCTTCCGTATTACTTTCAGAGCCGGTAGCTTGGCTGCTTCAGGCCGAGAAAATGATCCATGAGCTGCGGGCCCTCCGGGATGAAGTTTCCGCTCAGGATGGCTTCCGCCTCGTTGTAGCTCCAGTCGTTTTTCAAAACGGCCGTGCTGTCATAGATCAGATAGGGCACGCTCTCCGCCGTATGGGTGCGCAGGCGGATCGGCGTTGGATGGTCGGGAAGGACCATCAGCCTGTAGTCCAGGCCGCTTCCGTCAAGCCCTGACACAAGCGGTGCGATCACCCGGCTGTCCAGATATTCGATGGCCTTCAGCTTCTTTTCCACGCTTCCCTGGTGTCCCATCTCATCCGGCGCCTCTACGTGGATATAGGCAAAATCATAACCGCCCCGGATCAGTGCGTCAAGAGCCGCCTGAGTTTTTCCTTCATAATTGGTGTCAAGGCCGCCGTTCGCGCCTTCCACCTGCGCCACATCCATGCCCGCGCCTACGGCGATCCCCTTTAAGAGATCGACGGCGGAGATCAT
Source organism: Candidatus Eisenbergiella merdavium (assembly GCA_019119595.1). Taxonomy (GTDB): domain Bacteria; phylum Bacillota; class Clostridia; order Lachnospirales; family Lachnospiraceae; genus Eisenbergiella; species Eisenbergiella merdavium. The sequence goes on from DWWS01000072.1 coordinate 22,150, forward strand.
GATTCCCTTCTTTCCCGTTTTTTCAGAAAAAGAAGGAAGGGACGGGCGGGTTCCCGCTCCCCAGAACCAGCAGCAGTTGGCCGGATTTAAGCCCTCCTGTCTGCGCTTTACATTGATGGGATGATCCTTTAGGATCTCATAGCTTCTCACCATCATACTGCGAAGCTTTTCGTCTGCGGGAAGATAGGGGCCGATCTCCCGGCCCAGCACGTCGTGGGGCGCGGTAAGCTCCTCCACCCGGCCGCCCTCCCAGATCAGGCAGTGGCGGTAGCTGGTCCCCACATAAAAACGATAGGGCGGCCGGTCAAACTCCTCCATCACGGCATGGAGCAGAACGGCGCAGTCTTCGGTTTCGATCTCGCCGGAGCTGTGATCCAGGATCCGCCTTTTTTCAAAGGGAAGCCCTTCCTCCTCGGAAAGGGTGACGATATTACACCGCAGGGCGATATCCGTATCCTTCATCGGCACTCCGATGCTCAGGGCCTCCAGCGGGGAACGGCCGGAATAATATTTTTTCGGGTCATAGCCCATCACCGACAGGTTCGCCGTGTCGGAACCGGGCTTCATTCCCTTCGGGATCGTGCTGACCATGCCGATCTCCGCTTTTTTGCTCAGCGCATCCAGCGCCGGCGTATCCGCATACGCCAAGGGCGTCCGGCCGTTCAGCCTTGCGATCGGCTCATCCGCCATCCCGTCCCCAAGAACAACCACATATTTCATGTTCTTCCTCACGCCTCCTCCACGCGGATGCGGCTGATGAAGCCGGAAAGCTGTCCGCTCTTTTCGGCAAATTCCTTCTCGGTAAGAGCTGCGGTCACAAAGCCGAATTCGTTCTCCAGTCCGGCGTCTACCAGCTCGATCTCGCCGAACAGCTCCCGCGCCTTCGCCTCGCAGCCCTTTTGGGCCCGGACAAAAAATCTTCTGTACGCGCCGTCAATGCTGCACAGCGGAAGCTTTTCCTCGTCCCACAGGCAGACGATGTGGGTCCGTCCGTGCTTGGCGCAGTCGATCACATCGGAAACGACGGCGCTTGCCGTGGGAAGCTTTCCCGCCCCACGTCCGTAATACATGGAATCTCCCAGCGTATTACCGCGGATGAAAATGGCGTTGAACACGTCGTTCACGCTGTGCAGGGGGCTGTTCTCCCCAATCAGGAAGGGGGCCACCATGGCGTAATATCCGCCGTCCGCCTCTCTGACGCTGGCGAGCAGCTTGATGAACAGGTTCATTTTATGAGCATAGAGGAAATCCTCTCTGGTGATCTTCGTGATTCCCTCGGTATAGATCTCTTCATAGCGGACGGTCTTTCCGGTCATGAGGGAGGCGAGGATGGCGATCTTGCGGCAGGCGTCATAGCCCTCCACATCGGCCTCCGGATTGCGCTCGGCATAGCCCTTTTCCTGGGCCTCCTTCAGGCTCGTCTCAAAATCGCAGCCCTCCTGATCCATGCGGGTCAGGATGTAGTTGGTGGTTCCGTTCAGGATCCCGCTGATCAGCTCGATCCGCTCCGCGGTCAGGGCCGCGTTCAGAGGACGGATGATGGGAATGCCGCCGCCCACGCTGGCCTCGAACAGGTAGTTGCAGTAATTTTCCTTCGCCGTGCGGATCAGCTCGGCTCCGTGGTTCGCGACCAGCTCCTTGTTGGAGGTGCAGACGCTCTTTCCGGCCTTTAAAGCCTGCATGGAATAAGTAAAAGCAGGCTCGTTTCCGCCCATGGTCTCGCAGATGATCGTAACCTCCGGATCCTGAAGGATAACGTTGATGTCATGCACCACCCTGTCCGCGTAGGGGTCTCCGGGGAAATCCCTGAGATCCAGGATATATTTGACCCGGATCTTCTTTCCGGCCCGTTTGTCGATCACTTCCTTATTTTTTTCAATCACCTCTACGACGCCGCTTCCAACCGTGCCGTATCCCAAAACCGCTATGCTGATCATATTTCCTCCTCTGTTGCCGCTCCGGCGGCGTTTTTCTATCTCGGGCTATTCCCTGGCAAGAATCTTCACGTTGTGCACGCCCTTCTCCTCCTCCATTGCGTCCAGCATTCTGGATACGTCCGAGGTGGTGCTCAGCACCTGCACGCTGATGCTTAAGGACGCCATTCCGTTGATCGGAATACTCTGATGAATGGTCAGAATATTCGCCCCGAAGTCCGCTATGACCTTCAGAAGGTCGGAAAGCAGGCCCGGCTCGTCCTCGATGGATAAAGAAAGCGTGACCGTCGTTCCCTGGGTATTATCATGAAAGGGAAAAATATCGTCCTTATATTTGTAAAAGGAGCTTCTGCTGATATCCACCTTTTCCACGGCGTCCTGTATGGTCGCCGCCTTTCCCGATTCCAGGAGCTTCTTCGCCTCCACGACCTTCAGAAGGACCTCCGGAACGGCTTTCTGTTTTACCACATAATATTCGCTCTTCTTCTGCATTTCCTTTCATCCCGTGTCTGTGTCTTTACTGCGCACACATTTGTGTGCCAACGACAGATATTTTAGCATAGGGTTCCGGTGAAAGCAACCCATAAATGAGGCGGGATTGTTTTTTTATCCGTACAATATGTACTACAGCATGTACAGAAGCTGCCGGATCAGGAAGAGGAACAGCAGATGGGCCGGATAGAAAAGATAGAAAAAATAGCGGTGTCCCTTCCGCCTTCTCTGTCCGTTGCAGAACCGGATCAGGACAAAGGAAAGGAATACGGTGAAATGGGAGAGCACCGTTTCCAGGCAGTAGGAAAGGCTGAGCCCTCTGGAAAAAAGCGCAAGAAATTCGGTAAAAAGAAACAGACAGGGAGCTTCGACGACGAGCAGGCGCCGGTCGCGGTAAAGGAGCCGGATGACGGCGATCAGAAGAACGCCCCTCCAGGAATAATCCGTTTTCAGCAGGGCGGCGGCAGCCATGCCCGCTCCGATGATGAGAAGGATGAGGGCCGTGTGGGATACGCTGTGAAGCGCCCGGGGCAGGCTTCGTTCCATTCCCCATAGTACAAGAAGTCCGATGAGAAGCGTCCAGAACACATTCTGGCTGTCCGGATTCAGGCCGCCGGAAAAGAGCAGGTCAAAGGGAATTTCCGACAGCAGGGCAAACACAAGAAGCCGGAGCGCGTATCCGCGCCGGCTTCTCGTATACAGAAAGCCCTCCACCAGCAGGAAGCAGAAGATGGGGAAGGAGATCCGGCCGATGCAGCGAAGGACGCTGTCCAGCCGGTAGATTACCTGATAAAGCCCCGCATCCGCCACATATCCGTCGATCAGGCATCTTTCCAGGATGCCTGCGCCGATGTGGTCGATCAGCATGGTCACAAGGGCGGTCAATTTCAGAAGATCCGCCGACACGCCTCCCGCGCGCACATTCCCCGCATGGGACTTTTCTCCTTCTCTCATCACAGCTTTCCGCCTTCCCGTGGATGTCTTTCGCGTAACTTTCCGCGAAACGTCTCTCCGTCCGTTTTATTCTTCAAAAAAGAGATCAGAGGGCCTCAAGAGGATACTTGTCCGTCAGCTCCTTCACGATGGCGCGGGCATCCGCCACTTTTTCCTCGCCTCCCATGATCACCATGGCAATGGCCTCCGCGATCCGGTCCATGTCCTGCGTGTTCATTCCCCTGGAGGTGACGGCCGGGGTTCCCAGACGGATTCCGCTGGTCACGAAGGGAGACTTGGGATCGTTGGGAATGGTGTTCTTGTTGCAGGTGATGTTGGCCGCGTCGAGCAGCTTTTCCACCGCCTTGCCGGTCTGATCCACGTTGGTCAGATCCACCAGCATCAGATGATTGTCGGTTCCGCCGGACACGATGCGCACGCCCCGCTCCATCAGGCCATGGCAGAGCGCCTGGGCATTGTCCAGGATGTGCTGCTGGTAAACGCGAAAATCATCGCTCAATGCCTCTTTGAAGCAGACCGCCTTCGCGGCGATCACGTGCATCAGCGGGCCTCCCTGGGTACCGGGGAAGATGGCCTTGTTGAAGTTGTATTTTTCAGCGGCCTCCTTATTGCAGAGGATCATGCCTCCTCTTGGCCCGCGCAGGGTCTTGTGGGTGGTGGTGGTCACAACGTCGGCCCAGGGGATCGGGCTTGGATGAAGGCCCGCGGCCACCAGGCCCGCGATGTGGGCCATATCCACCATCAGGCAGGCGCCAACCTCGTCCGCGATCTCCCGGAAGGGCTTGAAATCAATGGTCCTGGCATAGGCGGAAGCGCCCGCGATGATCATCTTGGGGCGGCACTTCCTTGCGGTCTCCTTCATTTTGTCATAATCGAGGAAGCCCTCGTCGTTCACACCGTAGGGAACCACCTTGAAATATTTTCCGGACATATTCACCGGGCTTCCGTGGGTCAGATGTCCGCCGTGATCCAGATTCATTCCCATGATGGTGTCTCCCGGGGTGAGCACCGCAAACTGAACCGCCATGTTTGCCTGTGCGCCGGAATGGGGCTGCACGTTGGCATAATCACAGCCAAACAGCTCCTTCGCGCGCTCGATGGCAAGGTTCTCCACCTCGTCCACACAGTCGCAGCCGCCGTAATAGCGCTTGCCCGGATAGCCCTCCGCATATTTGTTGGTCAGCACGCTTCCCATGGCGGCCATGACTGCTTTGCTCACCCAGTTCTCGGAAGCGATCAGCTCGATATGGCTGTTCTGCCTCTCCTGCTCGTCCACGATCGCCTGCGCGATCTGGGGATCTGCCTTCTTCACTTCATCCAGAGAATACATCCCTACCTCCTTTTTTGCCGCCTCCGGCGGCATTCTGTTCTGCAGCATGATCCACCTGGTCGTGCCGCATCCTTATTCTACACGTTACCGTGCGAAACTGCGCAGATTGATTATAGCACAGTTTCCGTGGCTTGAAAACAGGAATAAATCCGAAAAGGATTCTTATACTTTTCTTAAACTTGTCTTTGCCCTCTTTACCGTGCTTTTCTATTTTGCTACAATACAGCCTTAAAGAGAGGAAGATCGGCAGCAGGGAGCCTGTTACTGCCGTCAAAAAGGGGGAGCTCATATGTATCATTTTCTGGTCAATCCTTCCTCCTGCTCCGGAAAGGGCAGGAAATACTGGGAGCTTTTAAAACGTCGCCTGGACGAAAGAGGCGTTTCCTATCAGGTGCATTTTTCCAGTAAGCCGGGGGACATGGCGCGCACGGCGGCTGCCCTGACGGGCGGTGCAGACGGCTCCGCGAAGACAGACGAGGTGCATCTGGTCGTTCTCGGCGGGGACGGCACCGTAAACGAGGCGATCCAGGGCATCCGGGATTTTGAAAAAACGCTGTTCAGCTATATTCCCACCGGTTCCGGAAATGATCTGGCGCGGGATACGGGGATCAGCCGCGATCCGGAAAAGGCGCTTTTTAAGCTTCTTGACAACGGAAGGGAAACGCGGACGGACGTCGGCATTCTGCATTATCACAACGCCTATGTACAGCAGGAGGGTGAATTTGAAAAGGCAGAACGCCCGGACAGGCTGTTTCTGGTAAGCTGCGGGATCGGCTTCGACGCGGGCGTATGTCAGCAGGCCATGTCCTCCCGCTTTAAAAATACGCTCAACCGCATCGGCCTTGGGAAGCTCACCTATCTGGGGATTGCGCTGAAAATGCTGATCTCCTCCGGACGGGCGCAGGCGGCTCTGGCTGCGGAGGGGCCGGACGGAAAGCGGACAGGCCCCGTTTCCATAAAAAGACTGATGTTCGCCGCCTGTATGCTGCATCAGTACGAAGGCGGCGGCTTCCGCTTCTGTCCGGGCGCGGACGCTGCGGACGGCCTTCTGGATGTGTGCGCGGTGGGAAAAGTTCCCAAATGGAAGGTCCTGCTGGTGCTCCCCACCGCTTTCTGGGGCGGGCATTATCGCTTCCGGGGCGTGGAGCGCTATGATGGCCGCAGGATCCGCATCCGCACCTCGCGTCCCCAGTGGGTTCACACGGACGGAGAGGTGACCGCGCTCTCCAGCGACATCACCGTAAGCTGCAGGCCCGGGCTTCTTCGCCTGAGCATTTCAGGCGGAAGGCCGCAGCGCTCCGGTCGCTTGTTCCGCGGCTGCAGGGTTTCAATATTTATAAAAAAAGGAGTATCCGCAACATGAGAAAAGGCATCAGGTTTCAGGAGCTGCTTCCATTCGCGCTGTATTTTATCGTCTATCTGCTCTGGTTTCAGTGGCTTGAGGAAAGGCATGTTAGGAGCTATCAGATCATCCATGTTTTTGTGGACGACTATATCCCGTTCTGCGAGGTGTTCGTCATTCCCTATTTTCTCTGGTTCCTGTATGTGCCCGCCGCCGTCCTGTCGGCTGCCTTTTTGGACAGAAACGAATATATCCGGTGCGCCCTGTTTCTCTGTACGGGAATGACGGTATTTCTGCTGATCTCCACTCTTTTCCCGAACATCCAGCATCTGCGCCCGGCGGCCATGCCGCGCGACAACGTGTTTACCCGGCTGGTGCTGTTTCTTCAGCGGGTGGACACGCCCACGAATCTCTGGCCCAGCATTCATGTATATAATTCCATCGGGGCGCATATCGCCCTCAGCCGGTGCCATCCCGGAAAGAAACGGCTGCGTGCCGCCTCCCTGCTGCTGTGCATATCCATCATACTTGCGACCATGTTCTTAAAGCAGCATTCCGTGTTCGACGTGGCAACCGCCTTCATCCTTGCAGGCGCAATGTACCGCGTCCTTTACCGGCACGACCTGCCTCTCCTGTCACGCCGCCGCTCCCTGCGCCGCAGAGTGCGGGCGTGAGGCTGTTTCTTAAGTCTGGCAAAAAGCGTACCTGAGCCCACGGGCCTTCGGTACGCTTTTTTGCATATAAGATCAAAGCATCTTAATTGAATTTGAAAAATCTCTGGCAGAGCTTATAGCCCTCCACCGTCATCTTTCTTCCGCTCTTTCCGGGCAGGTTGGTGCAGCTTCCCAGAAGGCCGTAGCGGAGCTTGAAGAACAGCATGGCGTCCTTCTGTTTGATGTATTTCCACAGCTCGTTCTTTTTCTCCAGGTTTTCCTCCGTATCGGAGCAGATCAGCATGATGGAGGAAACCGTGGTGATGATGTCCAGATAGTTGATCATGTAGCTGCGCAGCTTCCGGTGGGAGGAAAGGAACTGCTTGTTTGAGGTCAGGTAGTCCACCATGAGCCGGTTCACTTTAAGCTGCTGGTCGATGCGGCCGATCATCACCTTTTCATTCACCGACTGATCCGCCCTTCCGATATAATATCTGTAAAAATTCACATCCAGATAGTACATGTTCTTCACGTAGGGAAGGGGCTCATAGACGAACAGGTTATCCACATAAAAAGTATGCTCGGGCAGCTTCAGTCCACAATCCCGAAGGAGCTTCGTGCGGAAGATCACGGAATGCATCAAGATATACTGTCCTTTATGGAACCTGTGCACGTCCTTCCAGGTGAAAACCTCATTTTCCGGAAGCACGTGCTTATAGCGGATCACCTTTTTGCGCTTCTCGCCTTCCTTTTCATAGACATAGTTTGCGACCAGCATGTCCAGAACCTGATCTCCTCCGGCGAACATGCGCAGCGTCTCAAGCACCTTCTGATATGCCGTATCCAGCACCCAGTCGTCGCTGTCCACCACCTTGAAGAAAAGCCCGCTGGCGTTTTCGATCCCCGCGTTCACGCCGGAGCCGTGGCCGCCGTTTTCCTTGTGAATGACCTTTACGATGGAGGGATATCTTTCGGCGTACTCGTCCGCGATCCCGGCCGTCCCGTCCGTGGAGCCGTCGTCCACGATGAGAATTTCCACATCCTCCCCGCCGGTCAGCAGGGAATCGATGCATTTCTGCATATATTTTTCAGAATTATAGCAGGGCACCGTAATTGTCAAAAGCTTCATTTGTACCTCTCCTGTTGCAGTTTCGGGTTTACAGATTCCTTTTCACATATTCCATGTAGGCGGCGAAGGCGGAGGGAACGGGAATCCCGTCCAGCCCCCTTCGATCCGCGAAGATCAGGCCCTCCCAGCCCCCTTCATACGGCTCAAGCTCGTCCACCCAGACGGCGTATCCCGTCATGTGCCATTCCTTATGGGTGAAAACATGCTTTGCCGCGGGCAGCTTTCGGATGCGGATCGGATTTAAGCCCTTTTCCTTCATCAGGGTGAGCACCTCCGCCTGCTTTTTCTTCCCCTCCAGAGAGGGAAGCTCGTACAGCCCCGCCAGCAGGCCGGTATCCGGCCGTTTCCGGAAGGCCGCCTTTTTCTCGTCCAGAATGACGAGCACGGTCTTTTCCTCCACGGTTCTTTCCTTTTTGGGCGCTTTTTTCGGGTAATCCAGCTCTTTTCCCGCCGCGTGGGCCATGCAGATGGCGGAAAGGGGGCATTCCTCACAGTGGGGAGCGCCGTTGGGCAGGCAGACCATGGCGCCGATCTCCATCATGGCCTGATTGAAGTCCCCGGGCCGGTCTGTGGGAATGGCGGCGGAAAGCTCCGCTTCCACGCTCCTTTTCACCGTCTGGTTCGCCATATCCCTTCCGTCCATGAAAAGCCGGGCCATGACCCGAAGAACGTTTCCGTCCACCGCAGGCGCGGGCCGTCCGCAGGCGATGGAGGAAATGGCTCCGGCGGTGTAGGGACCGATGCCGGGAAGGGTGAGAAGCTCCTCCACTGTTTCCGGCATCACGCCGGAAAAACGCTCCATAATCTCACAGGCCGCCTTTTTCAGGTTGCGCGCCCGGCTGTAATAGCCAAGGCCCTCCCACAGCTTCAGCAGGCGTTCCTCCGATACCGCCGCCAGGGCAGGGATATCCGGAAGCGCCTCCATGAAGCGCTCAAAATAGGGCTTTACCGCCTCCACTCTGGTCTGCTGGAGCATGATCTCCGAGATCCAGACCCGGTAAGGCGTGGGCGACATGCGCCAGGGAAGCTGCCGCTTGTGCTCATCATACCACGGCAGCAGGCGGGGCGCAATATCAGCCGCGGTATAGGGTGCCGCAGGAAGGCTCACCGGAATCTCGTAAGAAATGCGCATCTCATCCGCCTTCACCTCACAGCCCATGGCAAGGATGCGCACGCCCGCAGCCTGCGCGCGAAGCAGGGCTTCGGCAAATTCCGGCTGGGTTTCCACATTCGGCAGGAAACGTTCGATGCCCTCCATCTGCACCACAAAAAGAAGGACGGCTCCGTATCCCTCCTTCCTCGCTTCCACCAGCTCCTCCACATGCTTCACCGCCCGTTCGGACGGCGCGTCGGGAAACAGGGCCGCATGATCCCGCTCCAGATTGACTCCCTTCACCTCCACCCAGACCGTTTCCTTCTTCGTTTTTTCCGATTCAGAGGTCTCTGCGCCTGCTCCCTCACTTGCGCCCGCGCCAAGGCGCAGCCTGAAATCGAACCTGGACTTTCCAAAGGTACATTCCGGGCGCACCTCCTCCACATCCGGATACAGCCCTCCCGCTCTCAGCCATTCCTCCGCCGCCTTATTCGGCGCCGTGCTGTCCATGTTGACAATCCGGCTTCCTTTTTTTACCGCCACCAGATCGTAAGCCGTGCTGCGGGAGGGATTTCCGCTTTTTTCCAGCCAGACCGTTACGCCCTCCTGCAGCAGCTCTCTGCATCTTCCCGTATTTTTCACATGAACCTTCTCCCGCCTTCCGTCCAGACTGACGTACGCGATGAACCGGTTTGGCCGCTCCAGGAATATCCCCTCGCGGATGTTTGTATATTTCATGTGTACCTCCAGGCTTCCGTGCAGTGAAACTGCACGGAGGCACGCGTCTGGAAATCGCGGATGCGATTTCCAGACTGCGATAACAGCAGTTTGCGTTCCAACGCAAACTGCAGGATAAAAAATTAGCCATCAGGCTAATTTTTTATCCTGACCTCCAGGCCGCGTTATCGAAACCTGTTGCATTCAAATCTTTCCAGCATGACGATGCAGTTTTTCAGCTCCTCATAGCGTTCCTCCAGCTCGCCCTCCTTCAGGTCAATGTCCAGGGAAACCGCTATGGTGGTGAGCATATCGTCCGTGGCCCTGCCGCGCATGTCCATGAAGATGGCAAGCTTCTCCTCATAGGTCTCCGCATCCAGAAAGGCCAGGAGCATGGGATCCAGGGAAGGCTCCTCCTCAGGGGCGGGATCGGGCTGTGCGTCCTGAACGGGCAGGGCAGTTTCCGGAATTGCTTCCGGAGCCGGGCCGGGCTGAGGCTGTCCCACGATCTGGGGAAGGAGCGTGAAGCGGTATTCGGAGGCCGCGTCCGGATATTTTATCCGGTCTACCTTTCCGGTGAAATCCGCAAGCGGTCTTGCGAATACCTCAAAGGCCCCGTACAGGGCCTGATAGATCACCATACTCTCCCCGGTGTCCGCATGCTTTGCCAGCGTGATCACACGGTACAGATTTCCCTTAAAATGCTGATAGATTTCATTCGGTTCCGGCGTCCTGTTCATCCCTTTACGCTTCCTTTCCTCTCCTGTGGCACTGATCCTGGCCGCTTCGGCAAATCATTTCAGTCGCTCCGACAATTTATTTCAGCCGCTCCGGCAATTTGCCTCAGTCGGTGCGGCAGTTTATTTCAGCAGCTCTCCCACGAGGCGGTTCACCAGCGCGCCGTCGGCGCGTCCCTTCACCCGGGGCATCAGCTCCTTCATGACCTTTCCCTTGTCCTTTCCCGAGGGCTCCGTGATCCCCAGAGCAGAAAGGACGGCATTTATCTCAGCGCGGATCTGCTCCTCGCTCATTTCCTCGGGCGCAAATTCCTCCAGCACGGCGAGGCGCTTTCTGCACTCTTCCTTAATGTCCTCTCTGTCCGCGGGAGCCAGCTCCATGGTCTCTCTGGTCTGTTTGATCTCCTTTTTGACCACTTCGTTTTCCTCCGCCTCGGTCAGATCCGCGCGCTTGTCGATGGCCTTGTTTTTCAGCGCCGCAAGCAGCATGGAAAGCGTTTCCTTGCGTTCCTTATCCTTATTCTTCATCGCGGCGACCATCTGCGCCCTCACTTCTTCGATCTTGCTCATGGCTGTCATCCTTCCTTTTCTATTCTTTTCTATTTGCCGGAAATGCCGCTGTAGCGAACGATGAGCATCTCCACGCCAAGCCGGTCGTTCATCCGGCCATTTTTTACCGCTTCATCCGTTTTCACGCAGTCGGCGAGCGCTTCCTTCAGAACGCTCATCTCAAACCGGGAGGACTGGCTGACATATTTTCCGGCGATAAAGCCGTGCAGTCCTGTTTTTTCACCAATCCTGCGGTTGTCATAGCCCTTTGCCCGAAGCTCCTTCACCTGCACCAGCAGGCTAAACTGCCTACCGATGAGGAACAGGATCCGCATGGGCGGCTCCTTCAGGGCGAGCAGGTCGTAATAGAGCTGCAGCGCCTCCTGCTGTTTTCCCGCGGCGACCGCCTCGATCATATCAAAAATCTTTCCGCTCATCTGCTGGGTGCATACCGCTTCTATGTCCGCCTCCGTGATCGCGTCCTTTGGCAGTGTATAACAGAACAGCTTCTCCAGCTCCCTGTCGATATTTTCCATATCCGAGCCTGTTTTCTGCAGGAAAAGCTCCAGTCCGGCCTGGGAGATCGTTTTGTTCTCTTTTTTTATTCTTCCCAGGATCCAGCGTTTCAATGTGGTCTCGTCCTGAGTGGAAAACTCCACCGCGCAGCCCGTCTCCTTCACCGCCTTGAACAGGCGGCTTCTCTTATCGATCTCCGCCTCAGCAAAAATAAAAAATGCGGTCGGTGCAGGGGATTTCAGATAATCCGCAAGGGCCTCTCCTCCCTTTTTGAACCAGCCGCTGTCCTGGATGAGGATCACCCGGCGCTCGGCGAAAAAGGGCATCGTCTCCGCCAGATCGATGATCTGCGCCGGATTGATATCCTTCCCCTGAAAGGAGGAAAAATTCATGGTGTCGCCCTCCTGCGTCATGGCGTTTTTCAGCCTGTCGCGGTACTGACTGCGCAGATAGGCCTCCTGCCCGTACAGCAGATAGGCCTGCCGGAATTGTCCTGTCTTGATGTCCTCCAAAAGCTGCTTCATGTGCCGCTCCTCTCCGTGCCTTCAGGGATTTGGCCCGTCGTCTTTCCGGCTCCGCAGTCCATCACAGGGATTCTGCGCAGGTTCAGGACAGTGGCATGATGCGGGATTTCAAAGGTTTCCGGCATTTCGGATAGAAATGCCAGGTGCTCCCGCTCAAAGCACGCAATTTCTTCCCTGGAAAGAGAAGAGGCTCCGATCCCCCGGCATGCCCGGATCCGTCCGTTCCAGGCTTCCCTGGTAAACGCCACGCTCAGATCAAAGCCGTATGCATTCTCCACCGCAAACAGCCCTTCTGCCTCCTCCGGCATCTGCGGGACATACCTCCGCCAGTTCGCCCCTGTCCACTGGGGATTGTACTTGAGTACCAGCTCCTCGCTTCCTTTCGCGATTTTGCTCTCCTCCGGAAGCCAGGCCATAAACAGGATGCATAAATGCCCGTCATTTTTCAGAAAGCGGTGCACCTTCCTGAATATCTTATTTTTATCAAAATACATAAAGCACTGGCAGGCGGTTACCACATCGAAGGATGCATCGGGAAAATCCAGCTCTTCCGCCGGGCTGACCACATAATCTATGGAAAGCCCTGCTTCCTCCGACAGCCTGCGCGCCTGTTCAATCTGGTTTTCGGAAATGTCCGCTCCCGTAAAATGCGCGCCATAACGGCTCAGATGCCTGGGCAGTACGCCCGTTCCCGTGCCAAGGTCCAATACCTGCTGTCCCCGGACACATAAGCCAAGGCTGCGGATTTCCTGAAAAAAACGTTCCGGGTAAATATCCCGGTACCTCGCGTAATCCAGGGAAGCGCGTCCCCAGTCAAACTCCCGTCCGTAGTCGATCTGTCCGTTTCTCAAGCCGTACCCTCCTTCCAGGCTCCAGATGCCCCTTCTTTCATCTGTCCTATTGTACCATCATTTTGAAAAATTGGCGAGATGCAATTCCGGACAGGAAGAAAGCACGCTGCTATTGCCGGAAAAATACCTCTTTCTGTCAAAACTCGCCTATTCAAATGTTATATGAATATGGGCAAGCATCGGCGCTATTTTAATGAGCTCTGCGCCACAGGCATTTGCGTTAAAAACAAAGGTGAAGGGTTATACTGCTGAGATATTCCGGAAAATAGAAATCCTATTTTACAATCCATTGTCCTGATTTGCGGCTACCAATACGCTCAATAAGCCCTTTTTCCCTCATTTCTTTTATAACTCTTCTTATTTGTCTGTCAGAGCGGTTTAGTTTTGTGGCAAGCTGCGCCTGCGTCACATAAGAATTTTCTCTTATTGCTGCTAATACTATTTTCTCTACGGTATCCTCTAATAGGTCATTTAATGGGTCATTTATTAGGACATTTTGATCTTTTACACTGTCCGGATGTCCTAAAGGAGTAAATTTTACCATAATATCTTCCAAATGAAGCGTATATTCCGGCATCGGAACACCATGTTTCTTACAGGCTTCACATATTTTTTCTATCCCACGCCCCCAAGTTTCCACATATCCTGCCCGGAAAAATCCATTGGCTATATGGGGGTGTAGGGCTGTGACCGATGGCGCCCATCAAAGTTTCCACTGTCCACCCAACAGGGAAAGCACAGTCATTACTGATATAAACCGCATCCTCGTGTATCCTAATCTGTATTGGAACCAGCGCCGCATAATTGGAATGAATGATCGTATTATATACTGCCTCTCTGACAACTGCTTTAGGAAGCGGATATGTCTCAATTCTTGTAATCTTTCTTTACTCCTAGAAAACAAGGACTTCCAGGGTCAGCGCATGACCCCGAAAGCCCCTGTTTTCTGTCGTACGGTTTACTGCCGCCCCGTTTACTTCCCTGCCGCCACAAGCTCAGCCGCCATTTGTGCAAGCTCCTCCGGCTCCATGGTGAGGTCGAAGCCGAGAAGATCGTAGCTCAGGCCGTCCTTTTCAAAGATACAGCTGTAGCTGACATTTATCTCCACCTCGCTGCTTCCGTAGGCGAATACCAGACTGCCCTCCTGCTCTGCCTGGATGTCCTCCTGGGTTTTCTCATAATCCGGCGGGACAAACTTGTGCACCGTTTTGGTTACCGTCAGGCTGATGCCGTCCTTTTCTCCCTGCCAGACCGGGGTGCTTCCCAGACCTCCTGTGGTTCCCTCCTCATAGGGACGGACCTGGCTGATATAAGCCCAGACCTGCTGCGCGCCGTCCGTGTAGGCCAGGCTGACCTCTTTATAGTCGGAAAGCACGTTTCCGTCTTCGTCATAATCGCTGCTGTCAACCGGAACCGCGAAGTCAAAGACAAAGCCGTTGGAGAATTCCTCCACGGAAGGGAAGTCAAAGCCCACCTCCTCCTTCACTTCGGCAAGGGCGGAATAATCGTTCACCTGGTCGAGCATTGAAGAATGACTGGACGAGGCGGCAAGTCTTCCCGCTGCCACCGCAGTCACGGACCCGATCAGGGCCACCGCCGCCACGGCAAGAACCACCCTTTTCGCATTGAATCTTTTCCTGTTTTTCATCATATAACCGCTCCTTTCCGCATCACTGATGCGTCTGTCGATTTCCGTTTTCATGTCTGCGGGAATGCTGATCCGGTCCGCTTCCTCACGGAACCACTCTGCTATTTTTTTATCCGTTCTTCTTTCCATACTGCCTCCATGAGACAGGCCTTACGGCCCCGTCTTTTTTTATTCCGCATGTGATACCGCTTCCACAGTCCTCCCGGTGCGTCCGTCTCCATCGAGGCTCTTTTTCAGCTTCTTTCTCGCCGTGTGCAGCCTCGATTTGACGGTTCCCTCAAAGCAGCCGGTGATCCTGGCGATCTCGCCGGTGGTAAAATTGTTGAAATAGTACAGGACCACGATGCTCCTGTGCTTTTCATCCAGATCCTCCACAGCCCTGCGCACCCTTTCCCGCTCCTCTTCCCCCAGCAGTCGCGACAGGCAGTCGCTTTCGTCTGTCCGGTCCGCGCGGACAGCGATATCCTCATCGGGGACCTCCCGCCTTCCGTCCCTCCCGCATTTCCACGCCAGCCGGGTGAGAATCCGGTAAAACCAGCTTTTGAAGCCCGCCGGTTCCTTTAATTCCTTCGCATGCAGATATACCTGTACAAAGGTCTCCTGCACCACGTCCTCCGCATCCGCCCGGTTCCCCGTCAGAAGGACCGCCGTGCGGTAGGCCTGTACATGGTAGCGCTCATAAATCCGGTCAAAAGCCGTGCGGCTTCCCGTCTGCAGTTGTCTTACCAGTTCCATTTCGTTCAAGGGCTTCTCCTCTTTCCTGCTGCCTTTTTGGTGCACCTGTCTATAAGAGGCGACAGCAAGGCAAACGGTTCACTTTTTTTGATTTTTATCACAGGAAGAAAAATCTTGTCAAACCCCTTTTTTTCTATTACAATGAAAATGCAGCAGCATACGGGGGCCTTTTCGCACAGGATGCGGAAAGGAGTAAAAATGTCATATTGTTGCAGACAAATTCCGGTACCGCTTATGGTACTGGTATTTCTTTTATCATTAAACGGCTGCGGCCGTGACGAGATTGTGGAGCTGGAACCGGTAACGGCGGCTTTGGAAAGCCAGGGCGAAGGGGAGGCTGCGGACGGGGGACAAACTGCGCTTCCCGGAGCGACTTCCGGGTCGGGAACAGCTTCCGGATTGGGAGCAGACTCAGGCTCAGGAACAGCCTCCGGGCCGGAAACGGCTTCCGAGGCGGAAACGCCGTCCGTCTGGGTGGTGCATATCTGCGGAGCTGTCAACCGGCCCGGCGTCTACACCTTTCCGGAGGGAAGCCGTGTCTGCGACGCTGTGGAGGCCGCGGGCGGACTGAGCGATGACGCTGCGGTAAGCAGCATAAACCAGGCGGCCCTGCTGTCCGACGGTCTGCAGATCGTGGTGCCGACCGAAGAAGAGGCCGAGGGGCTTTCCCCCCAGGGCGCCTCCTCAGGCATTTTCTCCTCTGGCGTCTATTCCGCGGACAGCGCCGGAGAAACGGGACAGTCTGCGGGCGGACTTGTGAATATCAATACAGCTTCCCTGGATGAGCTGATGACGCTGCCGGGAATCGGTCAGACCAGGGCGGAGGCCATTGTGGCCTACCGTCAGGAGCGGGGAGGCTTTCAGACGATCGAAGACATTATGAAGGTAAGCGGGATCAAGGAAGGAAGCTTTGAAAAGCTGAAGGAAAAGATCACCGTATAGCCTGGAAAGCCGGCAGAAAAAGAGGGAAGAGAAAAATATGGCTAAAAAGGTCCTGGTTGTAGACGACGAAAAACTGATCGTAAAGGGCATCCGATTCAGTCTGGAGCAGGAAGGAATGGAAGTCACCTGCGCCTACGACGGCGAGGAGGCTCTGGAAGCCGCCCAAAATACGGAGTTCGATATCATTCTTCTGGATATCATGCTCCCGAAGCTCACCGGGCTTGAGGTCTGCCAGCAGATCCGGGAATTTTCCAACGTTCCCATCATCATGCTGACGGCGAAGGACAACGATATGGATAAGATCATGGGGCTGGAATACGGCGCCGATGACTATATTACGAAGCCTTTCAACATTCTGGAGGTAAAGGCGAGGATCAAGGCGATCATGCGCAGGACGTCCTCACGGGACAGGGAAGCTTCCGGTCCGAAGACCGTTGTGAATGGCGATCTGAAGCTGGACTGCGACAGCAGGCGCGTCTACATCGCGGGCAGAGAGGTGAATCTGACAGCGAGGGAATTCGATCTGCTTGAGCTTCTCGCCCTGAATCCGAATAAGGTCTACAGCCGGGAAAACCTGCTGAAGCTGGTGTGGGGAAACGATTATCCCGGCGACGTGCGCACCGTTGACGTGCATATCCGCCGTCTCCGTGAAAAGATCGAAAGCAACCCCAGCGAGCCCAGATACGTGCACACCAAATGGGGTGTTGGCTATTTTTTCAGAAACTGATGAATCAGATTTTGCGGCGGCTGTCAGCGTCCGCGAAGGGCGGCGGTATGCCGCTGCGGCAGGCAGCCGCCGACAGCCGGGGTGGACGAAAACATGCATGACAGGCTGAAAGCGCTGTTTACAAAAATACCCGCTCTCAGGAGCGTAAAGGTCTATATTTTTCTGCTGCTCTTTGCGATGGGGATCATCCCCAGCTTCGTAATGCGCATCGGCATTCTTCAAAGCTATGAGGAGCGCGCGGTATCCTTACGCATCTCGGATACGCAGGCGCAGTTTTCCATCATTGGGAACCATCTTCTGACAAACAACTATCTGCAGGATACCTCCAACGCTGCGATCAACGCGGAGCTGGAGCAGCTGTCCACTCTTTATGACGGGCGCGTGCTCATCATCAACAGCAGCTTCCACGTGGTAAAGGATACCTATGGGATCAGCGAGGGGAAAACCATCATCTCCGAGGAGGTGATCCGCTGCTTTAAGGGCAGCAACACGACCAATTATGAGCGTAAGGGCGGATACATCGAAATGACGATCCCGATCATGGATTCGGTATCCAGCGCCTCCTCGTCCTCCGATACGTCGCAGGCCTCCTCCGCAACCGTGCAGGGCGTGCTTCTTGCGAGCGTTTCCACGGAAAGCATCCGTACT
Source organism: Candidatus Eisenbergiella merdavium (assembly GCA_019119595.1). Lineage (GTDB taxonomy): Bacteria > Bacillota > Clostridia > Lachnospirales > Lachnospiraceae > Eisenbergiella > Eisenbergiella merdavium. Next base: position 39,671 of record DWWS01000072.1, read on the forward strand.
ACGATGGAGATCATGAACCGCAACGCCCTGATCATCGAGATCGTGATGATCATCCTGATCTTCGGCATTTCGCTGGGGATTTCCTATATCCTGATCCGCCCGTTCAACCGGGTGACACAGGCTGTCAATGAAATTAAGAACAGCTTTACGGACGAGCCGATCAGCGTGAAGGATTACCGGGAAACCGAGCAGATCGTGGACGCCTTCAACCAGCTTCTGAACCAGATGAAGGTGGTTGACAATTCCAGGCAGGAGTTCGTCGCGAACGTATCCCATGAGCTGAAAACGCCGCTCACCTCCATGAAGGTGCTCGCGGATTCCCTGATGCAGATGGAGGGCGCTCCTATTGAGCTGTATCAGGAATTCATGCAGGATATCGCCGCGGAGATCGAGCGGGAAAACAAGATCATCAACGATCTTCTCTCCCTGGTAAAAATGGATAAGACCGCCGCCCAGCTTTCCATTGAGACGGTGGATATCAACGAATTGATCGAGCTGGTATTAAAGCGGCTTCGGCCCATCGCGCGCACGCGGGATGTGGAGGTGGTGTTTGAAAGCATCCGTCCTGTGAGCGCGGAGGTGGATGAGGTAAAGATCACCCAGGTCTTCACCAATCTGGTGGAAAACGCCATCAAATATAATAAGGAGCACGGCTGGGTGAAGGTGCTTCTGGACGCGGACCATCAGTTTTTCACGGTTGAGATCTCCGATTCCGGCATCGGCATCCCCGAGGCGGACTACGACCATATTTTTGAGCGCTTCTACCGTGTGGACAAATCCCATTCCAGAGAGATCGGCGGAACGGGTCTGGGACTTGCGATCACCAGAAACGCCGTCCTTCTGCACCGGGGCTCCATCCGGGTCAGCAGCGTGGAAGGCGAAGGCACCTGCTTCACGGTGAAGATACCGCTCACCTATGTAAAACAGTGAAAAATCTGCATGAGCGCTGAGCAGCCATGCAGAACAGCAGACAGGAGAACGATTGAAAATGTCAAATCGATACAAAAAATCCGCTCTGTTCTGTCTGTTCGCCCTTCTTTTTCTGGCCGGAGGCTGCGGAAGAAGGGAACAGCCGGAAAGCGGAAAGGCTTATCAGATTTATTACCTGAACCGGGAGGAGACTTCGGTTTCCTCTGAAACCATATATCTGGACGAGGGGCTGACGCAGGACGAGCAGATCGGCGCCCTCCTGAACGCTCTGCAGGCAGCCCCGGAGGATGTATCCCTGAAGGCCTCCTCCGGAACCGCCTTTCAGATCAACAGCTACCGCGTAGATGAAGGACAGCTGAATATCGACGTGGACGAGTCCTATCGGAGACTGCCCGCCACCACCGAGGTGCTGGTCCGGGCTTCGCTTGTTAAGACCCTGGTGCAGACGGAGGGAATCAACCATGTGCTGATGACGGTTTCAGGCCAGAGCCTGACGGATAACGCAGGCGCGGCGGTAGGCCCAATGACCGCGGACACCTTTATGGACAACGCGGGGGATGCGATCAATCCTTATGAGATGGTCACTCTCACCCTCTATTTTGCCAACGAAACCGGCGACCGGCTGGTGGAAACCACACGGACGCTGGAATACAACAGCAACATTTCGGTGGAGCGGCTGGTGATGGATTGTCTGGTGAAGGGACCGGACACGGATCAGGCGTTTCCCACCGTCAATCCGGCCACCAAGGTGCTGGGCGTGACCGTACGGGACGGGATCTGCTATGTGAATCTTGACGAAACCTTCCTTACTCAGATCTATACGGTAACGCCTGAGGTTGTGATCTATTCCATCACCAATTCCCTGGTGGAGCTGACCAGCGTGAATAAGGTTCAGATCGCGATTTCCGGGAAAACGGACGTGGTCTTCCGAGAAACCTTCAACCTGGCAAACCTTTATGAAAGAAACCTGGATCTTGTGGGAGAGCTTCCCGCTGAGACAGAAACGGAAGCAGCGACGCAGACAGAGGAGGAAACGCAATGAGGAGACCGCTTGCCGCAGCGTCCCTCGCCTTTGTGGCAGCGGTCAGGCTGATCACTCTCCTGCACCCGCTGCCCGTTCCCGAGCCCGACAGGGAGGACGGTCAATGGGCCATTTATACCGGAACCGTATCCGATATCGTCTGTTATACGGATACCGGAACCGGCGATCCGGTCAGGCTCGTCTATCTGAAGGACGCTGCATCTGAAAATCAATCAGCTTTTTTATCTGAAAGCAATTCATCCTTTTCATCTGAAAACAATTCGTCTTTTTCTCCTGAAGGCAATTCATCCTTTTCATCTGAAAGTAATCCATTCCTTTCATCCAACGATAATCCGTCCTTCCGGATCATCTGCCGTCTGGCAGAGGACTCTTATCTTCCCAGGATCGGAAGCCGTATCCGCTGTGAGGGAGAAGTCAGCCATTTTCGGACGGCATCCAATCCGGGGGAGTTCAACGCAAAGGAATACTATAACAGACAGGGCTATGCCTTTGAATTAAGGGAGGCCGCCGTTACCGGCTCCGGCCGCAGCTATTCCCATTACAGACAGGCTCTCTGGGAGCTGAAAAGCCGCATGGGCGGCGTTCTGGAAACGCTTCTCTCCCCCAGGGACGCCTCTGTGGTAAGGGCCATGCTTCTGGGAGAAAAAAAGGGAATGGATCAGGAGATCAAGGCACTGTACCAGGCCGCCGGAATTTCCCACGTGGTAGCCATCAGCGGACTTCATATTTCCATCCTTGGCACGGGCGTATATCAGCTCCTGTACCGCCTGTTTGGGAAAATCGGGATACGGGAGGGCAGACGCAGAAAAAAAGGGCCGCGTTTCTCCGGGAAAATACCCGCCTGCGCCGTTTCAGCCCTTTTTCTGCTTTCCTTTCTTCTTATGACCGGATTTTCCGCATCATCCATGCGGGCCGGGATCATGTTCGCCCTGTCCCTCGCCGCCCGACTTCTGGGCCGTACCTATGATACCGCGACAGCGCTTGCCGTGTCCGCCGCCCTGCTCCTTGCGGAAAATCCGGCATGGATCGACGACACGGGCTTTCAGCTTTCCTTCACGGCGGCTCTCGCCGCCTCCATCGCGGTTCCCGCCTTCTCGGGCATGGACGGCCTGAAGGACTGGCTGCTGAAGCGAAGGAGCGGCGGAAACGGCAGAGGCTTCCGCGAGCCCGTGCGCCAGAGCATTCTCCTTCGTTTTCGGGAGGGGCTGTGTTCCGGCTTTCGTTCCAGCTTCTGCGTCAGCATGGTCACCCTTCCTCTCGTTCTTTCTTCCTTCTACGAATGGAACCTGCTTTCCGTCGTCGTCAATCTGGCGGTCATCCCCCTCATGGGCGTTCTCCTCGGCGGCTGTATCCTGCTGGCCGTATCGGGAAGCGTTCTCCTGCTCCTTGGCGTAGAATGGCTTACCCTGCTCGCTCCGGCCGCCCTGCCCGTCAGGGCCATTCTTTTTCTCTACGAGTCCCTGTGCCGTCTCGGCTCCATGGGCGGCTTCGGCCTGTTCCGTCCCGGCGCGCCGCAGCTTTGGCAAATCCTTCTTTTTTATGCCGGACTGCTGCTTCTGTTTCTTTTCGCAAAATATCTGCCCCGCGCGGGCGGTTATGCCGTCTGCTCACTCCTGTGCCTGATCTTTCTTGCGGGAAAGCCCGCCGGAACGCAGATCACCATGCTGGATGTGGGACAGGGCGACTGTATCTATATCCGCTCGCGTGACGGACGGCACTATCTCTGTGACGGAGGGAGCACCTCAAAGCTGCAGACCGGAACCTGGCAGGTCATTCCTTTTCTGAAGCATCAGGGTGTGAACCGGCTGGAGCTGATCTTCATCAGCCACTGCGACTCCGATCATATCAGCGCCGTGAAGGAGCTTCTGGATTGGGCTGGAGAGGGCAGGCTCCGGATCGGCGGTCTGGTTCTTGCCGCCGCGGCTCCGGAGGACGACATGCGCGCCTCCCTGATTGAGAGCGCAGAAAAAAACGGCGTTTCCGTCTACCGGATGGATGCCGGTGACGAGATCCGCCGTGGCGATGCCCTTTTTCAGGCGATATATCCTTTTTCAGAAGGCGCTTCATCCCTCTCCTCCGACCGGAACGCATCTTCGCTGGTGCTGCGTTTTTCACAGCTTCCGGGAGGACAGGAAGCAGGTTCTGGAGGGACTTTTTCTGAGGAAAACTTTTCCCTGCTCTTAACCGGAGATGTGGAGGCTGCCGGTGAAAAAAACATGCTGGATATCTGCCCTGAGCTGATCTCTGACTGCACCATTTTAAAGACCGCCCATCACGGCTCTGATTCTTCTACCATACAGGAATTTCTGGACGCCGTATCTCCCCGGGCCGCCCTGATCTCCTGCGGAAGGGATAATTCCTACGGCCATCCCCACCCGGAGGTGCTCTCCCGCTTCCGGGCAGCCGGCATTCCCGTCTTCATAACGGCAGAGCGCGGCGCCATCACCATCCGCGTCCAGGGAGGGCGCGTAACGGTGGAAACCTTTCTGTAAAACCGGAACAGGGAAAGACTCAGACCGCTATGATGATACCGCCGTCGTTTGCATACATGCTGCTGATTCCCGCCGTATCCAGAACATAGGAACCGGCAAAAGCAGCCTTTTCCAGGATCATATCCCTGACAAGTATGGCCTTTTCCGGATTGTTGCAGTGGGAGATCATCAGATATTTGTCCTGGGGATTTTTGATCTCATCCGCCACCAGCCCCGCCATCCGGGCAAGGGCCTTCTTCAGCCCTACGGCCTGTCCGCGCTGAATGATGGTTCCCTCCGGCGTCGCGCCCATAACCGGCTTGATGTTCAGCGTGGAGGCGACCAGGGCCTTCACTCCAGTAAGCCTTCCGTTCTTTCTCAGGGTTTCCAGGTTGTTCAGGACGAAGTAGGTGTTCATTTCATCCCGGAACGCCTCCAGCTTCTCCACGATCTCCTCGAAGGGAAGTCCCTGCTCCTCAAGCTGCATGGCCTTCAGCGCGATCTGCGTTTCTCCGCAGGAGGCGGATTTGGAATCTACCACATGGATCTTCTTTGCCTCGCGGCCGTATTTTTCTTCAAAAAGGCTCTTTCCCAGAAGCGCGCTGTTATAGCTGCCGCTCAGGTTCGCGGAAAGGGTGACCACATAAACATGCTCCGCCTCTCCTTCGTAGCTGGTTCTGTAACGCTCCGGGGAGGGGCAGGAGGATCTGGGGCAGATCGGACATTCCGCCACCTTTCTCAGGAATTCCTTCTGATCAAAATTTTCATCATCCTGTATCCGCCAGTCTCCTACCTCAAGACCAAGGGGCACTCTTTCAAAGCGGCTGTCATCCTTCAGCTCCTTCGGCAGTTCGCAGCAGCTGTCCACAACGATCTTATAGCTCATATCATGATATCCTCCGATTTTCGTCACTTGAATATGTGGTTTTCATTACCACATATAATAACACTGATATTTATATCTTGTAAAGAGACTTTCCAAAAGAAATCATAATGTTTCATATAAAAATGAGCCTGAACAATAAAGGCGGCTGCAGCAGTTTGTACGAAGCCTAAACTGCTGCTGGCAATTCCCTTCCGAATCATGTAAAATGAAGGAGCATTTTCAATAATCGCAATAAAGGCAGTACCACCATACAATCATTTAAAAGTTAAGGAGAGCGCCATGATCGCACTTCAAATTAAAGATGTAAAGCATTTTATGGGCCGTCTGCTCGGCACGGATTTTCTCGATTCCTTCCTGCTGGAGGAAGCGGTAATTTCCACCTACAACACCTTTACCATAGACGGAAGGATGAATCGGGCCTTTTTTTCCAGAGAGGAATGGGAGGAGCCGTCCGTCCGCCCCTATGAGTTCTCTCCCTGGAGCCAGATACGCCCCATCCTGTTCGAGCTGATCCGGGGAAAAAAAGTGCCGGTCAGTTTCCGCTTCATCCTGCATCTCATGCCGCAGTATGTTCCCGGTATTCTGAAGCCCTCTGAAACCACCGTCACGGCGGATCAGGTGAAGGCTCTTGTCCTCACCTGCAGGTATGAAAGCGGCGCGCTGACCATTCTGACCGGAACCAGTCTGCACACCTTTCTGCCGGACAAAAGCGCGGATGTGCTCTGGGATCGGGCCATTAAGGCTTTTCTGGATAAACGCGGGGCAGCGTATGAGGAAATGTAGATAGCAGCTGGAATTGCCCTATAGCATTTTTCTCATTTTTTCCTCATACGATTTTTTCCCATATGATTTTCCCGCATAAATTTTCCTGTTCAGGCCATACTGACTTGCATACAGATTCATTGTCCGGGAACGGAAGCGGCGAAGCCTTTCTTCTGTCAGAAGGCTGACTTTGACCCTCTCCATTTTCCGGCGATTCAAAAGCCGCCCGGACGGCGGCAGAAAAGAGGACGCATGGATTATCTGAACGCATTCTGGATCGGAGGGCTGATCTGTGCCCTGGTTCAGATCCTGTTGGAAAAAACAAAGCTGATGCCCGGACGGATCATGGTGCTTCTGGTCTGCACCGGCGCCGTGCTGGGGGCGCTGGGAATCTACGAGCCCTTTCTTGAATTCGCGGGGGCAGGCGCAAGCGTTCCGCTCCTCGGCTTCGGCAATACCCTGTTTCAGGGCGTGAAAAAGGCTGTGGATGAAATGGGCTTTCTCGGGCTGTTTTCCGGAGGCTTCTGCGCTGGCGCCGTGGGCTGCGCCGCCGCCCTCATCTTCGGCTATCTCGCCTCCCTGATCTTTGATCCCAAGATGAAAAAATAACGGATGCCCAGGGCAGGACATCCGTCATAAAGGAAACGGCCTTCTCCTCCAGCCTGCTCAGTCTGTGGAGGCTTCTACGAGAATGGCTCCGCCGTCATAGCTGCAGTCGTACAAAATGCCGTCATAGTATTCCAGAAGGAGCTGTACCACGCGGCCATAGCTTTTCATGCCGTCGGAAACGCCGTTCATGACCAGGGTGGTTTCCGTAAACTGGTTGGAGGCCGCTTTCACAACGGCGGTTTCCACCACCGCCTTTTCTTCCACCTTTTCCCAGGCCTCCTCTGTGAGGAAAATATCGTCCGCCCGGACTGCCTTCGCGATCGAAAGGCAGTCGAATTCCTGCTTTCCGGAGGCGGATTTATATTCCTTTTCCACATAGCTCAGCACGCTCAGATAGCCGCTGTAGCGGTAAAACGGGTCGTCCGAGCTGATGCAGGCAAGATAGCCGATGAAATTCGCGTCGTCCTCATAGATGAAGCCTTTCAGATGCGCAAGCTCATGACAGAGCGTGGCGGGCACGTTCACCACATACATGCTGGTGTTATAATTTGCCTCCATGGAAAATGGAAAATAATAGCCCATCATGTACTGCTGGCTGAGAAAATCGGAGGCTGTGATCCCCTTCGCCTTCGGGTAGTAGCCGGAAAGCAGCTCGTAATCCTCACCCAGGTTCTGCATCGCGGCAATGGCCTGCCGCTTCATGTCTCCGCGGTAAACGATAAAGCCGTTTTCATCCCGCTCCAGCTCTTCCGTCAGCGCGTTCAGCTCCCCCACGATATGATTTCTTACCTGTATCAGCTCCCGATCCGTATAGGTGCGCCGCGCCTTTTCCGCCATATAGGTCTCGTCAAACTCGGAAGCGTGGTATAGAATGAAGCAGTTGAAGGTCATGATCATGAAAACCGCCAGAAACACCCATGCACTGGAACGGAAAAAAACAGAAATGAGCCGCTTCCCTCTCCCTTTCCGCACGAAAATGCGCGCGAATCCCATCGCCAGAGCCGCGGCCGCAAGAAGAACGGCCAGCACGATCATCCCCTCTCCCACGGAAAAAGGGAAGACCGACATCAGCCTTCCGTAAATGTTGACGGAAAGCGGGAACAGATGCTTCACATGCCAGTCACAGAACGCCTGACTGTTCCATGCGAGCACATTCACCGCCGCTGTCAGAAGAAGTAAAGCTGCCCATATTTTTTTTCTCATGTAATCCCCCAATCCTTAACCCTGTAAGCCCTGCAGAAATCCTCCCATTTCTTTCTACTTATAACTATACCCCCCGCAAAAGGGGAAAACAACCGAATCACAGAAATGCTAGAAAGTGTTCACACTCCATTTACAATTCCGACACAGTTGTGTTTACGGCCCCTGACGTAAACACAAAGGACAGGAGGCCCGCGTTTTCCGCCGCCGGTCTCCTGTCCTGTTCTTTCTGTTCTTTCTGTTCTTTCTGTTCTTTCTGTTCTTTCTCTTGTATTTCTCTTCTCTTTTTCTGTTCCTTCTCTGCCCTTTTCCCTCTGCACCAAACGCGTCAAAAGCGCATCCGATGCCTGTACGACATTCAGGCATCCGCGGCCACAGAGAACTCTGCCGCCAGCTCCGCCACAATGGCGCGGATGCTTTTTCCGTCACATTCCGCAGTCAGATCCGCATATTTTTCATAGAGAGGAACTCTTTCCTCATACAGATCCCGGAGCGTCTGCCCTTCCTTCAGGGCCACCCCCCGCTGCTTCAGATCGCCCAGACGGCTTTCGATTTCCGCATAGGACAGCTTCAGATACACCACGATTCCCGTCCGTCGTAAATGCTCCATCGCCTGAGCGCCGTATATCACGCTTCCGCCCGTAGCGACCACGCTTCCATTTTTTTCAAGGCTGCTGTTGATCTCGTTCTCTATGGCAAGGAAGCCTTCCAGTCCTTCTCCGGAAATGATCTCATGAAGCAGCTTCCCCGTTTTTTCCTGAATGACCAGATCGGAATCCAGAAAGCGGCGGCCCAAATGCTTTGCCAGCACCACGCCGACCGTGCTCTTGCCCGCGCCGGGCATTCCGATCAGGACAATATTCTCATCCCTGTTTATGCGCATATCCGGATTCTCCTGTTCTCCTGTGCGCTCAGTCTTCCAGCAGGGCGATGATCTCCACCTCGCAGAGCACGTTTTTAGGCAGAGCCTTCACTGCAACGCAGCTTCTTGCAGGCTTTTCGGTGAAATATTTTTCATATACGCCGTTAAACGCCGCAAAATCTCCCATATCTGCAAGGAAACAGGTGGTCTTTACTACTTTTGCATAATCCGTTCCCGCCGCTTCCAGAATAGCGCCTATGTTCTTCATCACCTGCTCGGTCTGCGCCTCAATCCCTTCCGCTTCAACCTCGCCGCTCGCCGGGTTGATCGGAATTTGTCCGGAAGCAAAAAGGAAATTTCCCGCCGCGATCGCCTGGGAATAAGGCCCGATCGCCGCAGGCGCTTTCTCTGTCGTAATCTTTTTTAACATAACTTCCTCCTTCTTGCCGCCTCTGGCGGCATTTAATTCATAAAAGAATGGCGGATGCCATTCTTTGGCACGAACCGAAGGCTCGTGCCATCCTCCTTCTTGCCGCCTCTGGCGGCATTCCTTTATAAAAGAATGGCGAATGCCATTCTTTGGCACGAACCAGAGGGTCGTGCCGGCCTCCTTCTTGCCGCCTCTGGCGGCACTTTATTCATGCACGAACCGGAGGCTCGTGCCGTTTACCATCCTATCATCGTTTCCCTGCGGTAACAAGAAAAAATTTCTCAGAAATTTTTTCTTAAAAAATCCCCTCAAAATTCTTTCCTGGAAATCTTTCTCAGAAAACTTCTCCGAAAGCCTTCTCCCAAAAACTGCCCTGAATGGACTGTTTCTCCAAGGCGGACTGTTTTACCAAAGCGGGCCGTTTTCACCAGGGAAGGGCGTTTCCTTTATTATCAAGGAAGATCGGCTCTCCGCTTTTAACATCAAACCGTTCAAACAGCTCCGCCAGGCGGGCAGCCGTTTCGCCGGGATCCAGGTCGGCATTCTGCCCTCCCATGTCCGTCCGCATCCAGCCGGGGTGCACTGCGATCACACGGATGCCGCTGTCTGACAGATAATTATCCAGAAGCTTCGTCGCCATATTCAGCGCTGCCTTTGACATACAATAGTCAAATTCCTTTTCCCGGCGGGCATCACCAATGCTTCCGCTTTCAGAGGAAATGTTCACGATCAGGCCCCGTCCGTTCCTTCTGAGCATGGGAAGAAAGGCTTTCGCCACCCGAAGCGGGCCCACGGCGTTCACCTCATAGACCGGGCCGCATTCGTCCAGGTCTGTTTTCTCCAGCGCCTCAAAGGAGGACCGGGCATGAATCCCCGCATTGTTGATGATCAGATCAAGCCTGTCTGTTATGTAAGCCGCCTGCTCTGCCGCTTTCCGTATGGAGGCGGTGTCCCCAACATCCATCCGCAGCGCATGGAGGCTGTCCGGATATTCGCGCATCAGAGGCTCCAGCGTTCCTTCGTTTCGTACTCCTGCCAGCACACGCCAGCCGTCCGCCAGATATTTTCTGACAAAGCACAGTCCCAGCCCCCGGGACGCACCCGCGATCAAAACCGTTTTTTGTCTCATTTCATCCCCCCTGTTCTTCAAATGCAACCGTCACATAAAAGCCTCTTTCATTTTCTATGACTGCGGTCACATCCCCTTCTCTCGCGAGCAGACGCTCCCGGAAGGGATAGTTGGCCGACATGGCGAGAGACGGGTCGATGGTATAATAATAGTTGCTGGGAAGCAGTCCCTCCGTCACCGTCACATGATCCCCTTCCTTCAGAAGGCCAGGACGTTCCATTTTAAATTCCATGGTCCGCATGGCTTACCTCTTTTCTGCCGCCAAACGGCTTTTTCAGGACAGCAGACGGACGGGAAGCATTTTCAGGCAGAGCGCAAGCGGATCGTTCTTCCGGTATGCGCAACAGGCCCTGCCGTCCCTTTTTGCTGTCCGTCTTTCATTTTATCTGTGCCATGCGTCTTTCGCAAGCGTTTTTTCCAGGGCCGCGGCCAGGGCTTTTGCTTTTTGCTTCGAAGCCCGGCTGCATTTTAACCTTCTTTATCGGGAATCTTATCTTAGCTTCTTCCCGCCCGCTCCCTCCTGCAGGCTTTCCAGCACCAGACAATGGCTGATTCCCGGTACAGCCTGCCCCTCGTTAAAGCTGGTTTTGGAGAGCAAGGCTCCCGTCGGGGCGAACAAAACGCGCTTCCACACGCCCTCCTCCAGCATTTTCAGGATATAGGAGGAAAGCACCACCGCAGAACAGCCGCAGCCGGAGCCTCCCGCATGGGTATCCTGCTCCTTTGCGTCGTAGATCTCAATGCCGCAGTCCATGTGGTTAGCGGAAATGTCGATTCCCTCTTTTTCCAGAAGGTCAAGAAGCACGGTCTGGCCCACCGTTCCCAGGTCTCCTGTGATGATCTTATCGTAGTCCTCCGGTCTTTTTCCAAAATCCTTCAGGTGCTGTTTGATGGTGGACGCGGCCGCGGGCGCCATGCAGGCTCCCATATTCATGCTGTCCTTCAGGCCGAAATCCACGATCTTGCCCGGCGTCATCCCGGTGATGGCCGCCCGGGGAGGCCACGCGGCATCCGGATGAGCGCAGAGCAGAAACGCGCCGCTTCCCGTCACGGTCCAGGTGGCGGAAAGCGGGCGCTGGTTCCCATAGGCCAAAGGGAAACGAAATTCTTTTTCCGCGCTGGCGAAATGGCTCGAGGTCACGCAGGCCGCTCGTTCCGCAAAGCCTCCGGCTATGATGAGGGACGCAAGGGTGAGAGAAAGCGCGCAGGTAGAGCAGGCCCCGTACAGGCCAAACAAAGGCCGGTCAAACTGCTCCAGGCCAAAGCTGGTGGCGATCTCCTGCCCCAGCAGGTCCCCTGCGAACACGAAACGCACCTCCTCCTGTTTCCAGCCCGCCTTTTTCAGCGCAAGGGAAAGCGCCTGCTGCTGCAGGCAGCTCTCCGCATCCTCCCAGCTTTTGCATCCGAACAGATCGTCCTCTCCCACCAGATCAAACAGGTTCCCCAGAGGACCCTCTCCTTCCTTTTTTCCCACTACCGACGCGCTCTCGGTCAGATAGACCGGCTCGTTTAACACGATGCTCTGCTGTCCCAGAATCGGATTTCTTTTTTCTCTGTTCATGCTTTCCTTTCCCGTCATGCCGCCATCCGGCGGCATCCGTCCTTTCCTCCGGCTTATGCTGTCTCCCGGACGGTATAGCCGTTTTCAATAGTATCCGGATTTTTACCGGAAACTATTCAGGATATCTGGACGGATTTTACGCAGAACAAAGGAAAAGGAAACCGCTCTAAGCCCCTGCGTCCTTCTATTCCTCCATCGGCTCGAGCTGTCCGTTACGAACCACCACATCCACTTTTCTGTCTCTGTAATAGTATTTTTTATCGTGCTCGCCGATCTCCCGCACCACCCGGCACGGATTGCCGTAGGCCACCACATTGGCCGGAATGTCCTTCGTCACAATGCTTCCCGCGCCGATGACGGTGTTATCCCCTATGGCAACGCCGGGAAGCAGGATGCAGCCGCCTCCGATCCAGACGTTTCTTCCGATATGTACCTCCATATTGAACTGCGCCTGCACATCCCGAAGCGCAGGATCGATGGGATGTCCCGCCGTTGCGATGGTCACGTTGGGGCCGATCATGGTATTGTCCCCCACATAGATATGGCTGTCGTCCACCATGGTGAGATTGTAGTTTGCATATACGTTTTTCCCGAAATGCACATGCTTTCCGCCGAAATTGGAATGCAGCGGAGGCTCGATGTAGCACCCCTCTCCGATCTCGGCAAACATTTCCTGAAGCTTGGGAAACCGCTTGTCCATATCCTTCGGCTGAATCTGGTTATACTCCCACAGCTTCTGCATGCAGATCACCTGCTCCGCCATGATCTCCTCGTCTCCGGGCGGATAGATCCTGCCCTCCATCATCCTTTCTTTTGCTTCTCTGGAATCCATGCTGTTTCTCTCCTTTATCCTGATTTTCTGTTTTCCTTTTCCACATCCGCAAGGAATCTCTTAACCTGTCCCGTTCTTTTGAACTGCAGCATCATGACGGGGTACTTTTCATGAAGGCTGAGGATATGCTCCCTCCGTTTTCGGTACGACGTCCAGATGAAACCAAGCAGCCTGTAAAAATCCAGGTTTCTTTTTTCTTCCAGCTCCTCTGAGAGATCCGGCCTTTTGCACCCATGCCTCCACCAGACCCTCCAGATACAGAGGAGCGGATTGATATCGAAAAAAAGAAGCAGCTGAGCCCTCTGCAAACGCATTTCCAGGGTTTCCCTGTGATTTCCGTCTATGATCCATTCCTCTTTTGCGATGAACTCCCTGTTTTTCGCTTCCCACTCCTCTTTCGGCGGATACTTCCATCCGGGCTGCCAGCATTCCTTATCCAGATAGATCACCGGCATTCCGGTAAGTCTGCCAAGTCGTTCTGCCGTCCACGATTTACCGCTTCCGGAGCCCCCGACCAGCATGACCCTGTCATATGTTTTCCCCTGGTATTTCATTCTGACGCCCCGTTTTCTTCCCTCATCCTTTCGACAAAAGCTTCCTCTGACATTTTCATGCGTCTCGCCGCTTCGTCTGTTTTCAGGAGCCCGTCCTTTACCAGAGAACAGAATGCGATAAACGAGCCACGCTCTATTCCTTGCTCTATTCCTTGCTCTATTCCGCATTCCATTCCTCTCGCCATTGCCCTCTCTTCGATGGCTTCACTTAAATTGCACATAGCCTCCAATTCCTCCCTGATCTTCATCTGCATGCTGATCCCGTACTGTTCCTCCAGAATATACAGCTTTTCCTCCGGTGCAAGCCGGGATGAGAGCAGCGTATTGAGAAAGTGGTACAAACTGCCCGGCTCGCCGCGGTCCCTCTGCTCATTCAGACAGATCAGGATGACGCTGAGCTTGTCATAGCTCTCCTCCGCCTCCGGCGCAGTGCCATCCCGGTCCAGCTTTGCGATCCGGTACTCTGTCAGCTCATTTGCCGCGTATCCCGGCGCATTCATACATATCCATATACTGTAGACCTTTTTCAGCCCGGCATAGCCGGATCCCGTAAATTCTCTGTTCTTCTGGGAAGAAAGCATCCTGGCTGCATAATAGATGCCTCTTGTAACCAGCCGGTACTTCACATAGTATTCCTTCTGCGCCTCCAGATCAAACAGGATGCGTTTCCCGTTTTCCTGCCTGTCCTGTTCAGGCGGAAGCTGCATGTGAAAACGGATATCATAGGTCACAGCTCCTTCTCCGGGCAGGCGGCTGCGAGTTTCCGCTTTCGTCAGCCGGGTTCTATCCTTCCCCGGTTCCACCGGTTCCGAGGAAATACGGATTTCCGGATCGATCCAGGCCATGATCTGCTCCGCTGTAAAGCCCGCGCATTCCTCCACCGTTTTCTGCAGGATCCTCGCCAGAACCGGTCCGGCGCTCAGCAGCCGCTTGGCATGGGTATCATACTGCGTCCTCAGCCCGGCGGAAAGGATCTCATCTGCCAGACGTGTTTTTCCGTATCCTTCTCTTTCGTTTCCTGTCATTGTCCTCCCGTCCGCAGCCGGAACCGGAAGACATACGCATTTTGTCCTGAAAGCCCTGTAAAGCAAAATACTTTCTGTTTTCCGGGTTCCCGCCGCTGTCTGTACTTTGTACTGAAATAATTCGGCAGAAACTGCCAGAATGTGCGAGCGCACGTTTCAGGCCGGAACAGAATTTCCGGCTTTTTAAGACAAATTCAGAATAGCTCACCGGCAGACGGTTGTCAATGCTTTTCCTGTTAAATTTCATTATGGGATATCAGAGGATCCCGATCCATTTGCATACCCAGTAGATCACGCCCAGCGCCCAGGAGGTAAAGATCCCGTACAGGATCACCGGGCCCGCTATGGTAAAGATCTTGCAGCCCACGCCGAACACCTGGCCTTCCTTCTTGAATTCGATGGCGCAGGATGCCACGGAATTGGCAAAGCCGGTGATGGGAACCAGCGCACCTGCCCCTCCCCATTTGACGATGGAGGGATAAATGTTAAAACCGGTCAGAAGCACGCTTAACAGGATCAGAAGAAGCGCTGACCAGCTGCCTGAGGCTTCCTTGTCCAGCCCCATTCCGGCACAGACATTCAGTATCACCTGACCGATCACGCAGAGCGCGCCGCCCGTCACAAAGGCTTTTATCATCTGAAAAAAAAGATTGTGGGTTGGCGTGATCCTGCTGACATACTGCTCATATTCCTTTTTCTGCTTTTCGTCCATTTCCGCTCCGTTTCCGGGGCCCTTTCCAGAAACGGGCCCGCCTGTTTATGGACATAGTATGCGGAAAAAGGGGCGGATTATTCATTGGGAAAGCCCATTGCTTCTGTGAAAGCGGCTTCCCTGTGAAAGCGGCTTGCTTCCGTCCCGTGCGCACGCTATAATGGGCTGGAGGCGTTCCGTCCGCCGGCCGAAGAGCCGCGGCATATCCCACAGCGGATGTGTCAGGACGGAGGCTTTATGCTTTTTGCTTACGGAGGATAGTGTAAAAAATAAGCCCGATGGCTTATTTTTTACACGGCAATTTGTGCCGGAGCGTCACAAATTGCTTTTATGGCAGAAGAGAAATCGCATTCGCGATTTCTCTTCGCCCCGTCGCACGCTCCGGAATGAGGATGACATGAACCGGATTATCATGATATTTTTTGCCGCCGCAGCCGTGCTTGGCGGCCTCGACTGTATTGCGGGAAACAAAAAGGGCTATGGGGAACGTTTTGAGGAGGCCTTTCGGCTTCTTGGCCCCACCGCTCTGTCCATGGCGGGCATGATCTGCATTTCCCCTGCCCTTTCTTTTCTGCTGGAGCGGCTGCTCGCTCCGCTGCTGCGCCTTCTTGGAACGGATCCGGCGCTGGCGGGCGGCTTTTTTGCCATAGATATGGGCGGCTATCAGCTCGCCATGCAGCTTGCGGACTCGCCCGAATGGGGAGGCTTTTTCGGCATCCTCGTGGGGGCTGTGTTCGGCTGTACCCTTACCTTCACCCTGCCCGTGGGCATCGGGGTCATTGAGGAAGCGGACAGCGGATTTTTCCTGAAGGGCGTCATTCTCGGGCTGATCACCATGCCGGCGGGCTTTCTCGCCGGAGGGCTGCTCTTCGGCTTTGCGCCGGGTCTGCTGCTTCGCAGGCTCGCCGTTCTGCTCGTCTGCGCCCTGCTCCTCTCCGCGGGTCTGTGGAAATGTCCCGCGAAAATGGTGAAGGGCTTCGGGCTGTTCGTGCGGATCCTGAAGGCGCTCATCACGCTCGGGCTGACTCTGGGGGCCGTTCTTTATCTTCTGGATCTGGAAAGCCGGTGGATCACCCCGGTGATGGACGCCATGCAGACCGTCTCCTCCATCTGCGTGGTCATGCTGGGCAGCCTGCCTGCCGCTCTGTTCGTGCAGCGGCTCCTGCGCGTTCCCCTGCAGAAGGCGGGGCAGCTTCTGCGGCTGGATGAAACGGCCGTTACCGCCATCCTCATCGGTACCGTCAGCGTCCTGCCCGCCCTGACCATGCTGAAGGATATGAGCCCCCGCGGGCGCGTTGCCGTATCCGCCTACCTGGTGAGCGCGGCTTCCCTGATGGGCGCGCACATCGCCTTTACCATGGGAGTCGCTCCCGGTCTGACCGGGCCTCTTATCGTCTGCAAGCTCACCGGAGCATTTGCGGCCCTCGCCGCCGCGCTCCTGACGCAGGACAGAAAGGCGGGCTGAACCCGCCGGCGGATCGCACTTCGGCGAAAAAAATGCAGCCCGCGCGAAAGACAGATATGATCTGATGGCAGTCACGTCGGGCGCACACTTTTTCATTTTTTATAATTCCGGACAGAACTTATCCGTATAATCCATCACCGGCAGGCCTTCCTCCGTGAAGGAAAGGGGAAGGATCACATATCTGGAATCATCGTAGTTTTCCCCGTTCCAACGGTCGGAGACGTAATACCATTTTTTCTTATCTCCCTCTCCCACAGGCAGGATGAAGGCGGGCTGGGTACGGTAGGTCACCTCATCCCCGATGTCCGTAAGGATGCTCCAGCGTCCCTCCATGCTGTCCGCAGTGGCATATCTGCACTGGTTGGGCGCCCAGCCCGTGCAGAAGGAGGAAAACATATAGTATTTCCCGTTTCGCTCCATCACCGCGGGAGCCTCCCGGTATTCTCCCTGCCACAGCTTATGTACCAGGCATTCCACGTTCAGATAGTCCTCCGTGAGACGGTAAACGTGCAGATCCCCGTTATCCCTTGCCGCGGAAATGAAGTAGGCCGTGCCGTCCTTATCCTGAAAAAGCGTGCAGTCTCTGGACATATAGCCAAAGGGATTGAAGCAGCCGAGATAGGTAAATTCTCCGTCCGGTCTGTCGCAGACGGCGATGCCGCAGGCTGCGTCATGATAATTTTTTCCGTTTTCCACGTGCATCCACATGACGAATTTTCCAATCTTTTCGTTATAAAGCACCTTGGGGCGCTCCACGTTGATCTTACCGCCGTCCGTGTTTTTCAGCTTCCTGTCCGTGCGCACCCGGTGCTCCGCGGTGGGGGAATCCGTAGTCAGCGCATGGCGGCAGAAGGTCCAGTTGAGCAGATCCTCCGAACGGTATACGCTCACATAGCGGTTTTCCGTCCTGTTTTCTCCGTACCAGTACCAGTATCCTTCATGAAACAGCATGTGTCCGCCGTGCGCATGAAGCACATTTCCGTCGGTATCGTACCAGACGGCTCCATTGTTCAGTACAGTGTTCTTTTCCATGTTTTCCTCTTGTCTTTCCGCCGCATCCGCGGCTTTTTTTATTCGAGAACGGCGCATTCTCATCGCAGCGCTCTCCAACCTCCCTGATTCTACCTTTTTTCCGCCTTCTTTTCAACTCCTCCGCCGCAGATTCTCACAAATGCGTCAAAGGCTCTGGAATGGTACTTATTCCGGTGGTAAACGATGCTGAATTCCCGGGTGAAATCCATTCCCTCCACGGCGACCGCCTTCACCTCGCCCCGCCGGATATCCTCCTCGACCAGATAGTAGGGAAGGACGGAAATGCCCATGTTTTCCTTGACCGCCCGGATGAGCGCATGGCTGCTCACACTTTCCCACACAGGCTCGATCTCCAGT
Organism: Candidatus Eisenbergiella merdavium; assembly: GCA_019119595.1. Lineage (GTDB taxonomy): Bacteria > Bacillota > Clostridia > Lachnospirales > Lachnospiraceae > Eisenbergiella > Eisenbergiella merdavium. The sequence goes on from DWWS01000072.1 coordinate 57,530, forward strand.
CCGGTGCCCGCCATCCGGATGTCGAACAGCTCTCTGACCGCGCTTCCCTTTTCCCGGAGGAGCATATCCTCGGCGGCAAGAACCTCCGGCACGATGCTTTCGTAGGAGGCATACGGGTGTTCTGTGGAGCAGATCATGACCAGACTGTCCTTCCGATAGGGAAGCTGCACCAGAAAAGGGCTGTGCACCTGCCCTTCCACCAGTCCCACGTCGATCCCGTTTTCCAGAAGCAGGTTTTCTATGGTATCCGTATTTTCCACCGTCGCGCGCACCCGGATCTGGGGATATTCCTCCCGAAAGGCTCTGATATAGCCGGGAAGAAAATAGTTGCCGATGGTGACGCTGCTTCCCACACGGAGGGTGCCGGACGTTCCCAGGCTTTTCATAGCGTCCTCCGTCTCCTCAAACAGGCTGACCAGATGCCTGGCATACTGATACAGCTCCTGCCCCGCCTCCGTCACATACAGCCGCTTCGCCATGCGCTCAAAAACCCTGACTCCGTAATGCTCCTCCAGCTCCTTCAGGGCCACGCTCACTGACGGCTGGGCGATCAGCAGCTCCTCCGCGGCTCCGGTGGTGCTTCCCGTTTCATAAACGGCCAGAAAGATCTTCAGATGTCTGAGCGTCATGGCTTCTCCTCCTCCGTACACTTATATAATAAAATAGCTATTTACTTTATAAAATTATAGTATTTTACAAATATCCGGTCAAGGGGTATGGTGTGTATAGCCTGTTAGAAAAAAGAAAGGTGCGTCACTCACATGAACAAAAGGAAAAAGTATCTCACCCTGTTTCTCTCCACTCTGACGATCAGCAGCTTCACCTTCGGAGGCGGCTATGTCATCATTTCTCTTCTGAAAAAAAAATTCTCCGATGAGCTTCACTGGATCGAAGAAAAGGAAATGCTGAATCTGGCAGCCATAGCCCAGTCTGCGCCGGGAGCTGTAGCCGTCAACGCGGCGATCCTGGTTGGATACCGCACGGCGGGCCTCATAGGAACCGCGATCGCCGTTTTCGGGACCATCATCCCCCCTTTCGTGATCATTTCCCTGATTTCCCTCTGCTACACGGCCTTCCGGGAAAATCTCATCGTCGCCGCAGTTTTAAAGGGCATGCAGTCCGGCATCGCGGCTGTGATCGCGGATGTGACCGTCAACCTGTGCGGCAGCGTTTACCGGGAAAGCGGCATCCTGTCCGTTCTTGTCATGGCCGCCGCCTTCTGCGCTTCCTGGTTTTTTGACGTGAACGTGCTCTGGATCATTCTCGCCTGCGCCATATACGGCATCCTGCGCACCTTTTTCACACTTTCTAAAAAAGACGGACAAAAGGAGGAAATCGTCAAATGAATTATCTGGATCTGTTTATCAGCTTTTTTCAGATCGGGCTTCTCAGCTTCGGAGGCGGCATGGCCGCCATTCCGCTGATCCAGGAGCAGGTGGTCGCGGGCCACGGCTGGCTGAGCATGACGGAATTTACCGACCTGATCACCATTGCCGAAATGACGCCGGGCCCCATCACCATCAATTCCTCCACCTTCGTGGGGCTTCGCACCGCCGGAATCCCCGGCGCCGTTGTCGCCACGGCCGGCTGCGTCCTGCCCTCCTGTCTCATCGTGCTCGTGCTGGCCCGGCTATATTTTAAATATGGAAATCTGGCGTACATACAGGGGACGCTGTCCGGACTGCGTCCGGCCATCGTGGCTCTTATCGCTTCCGCCGGACTGTCGATCCTGTGCATGGCGGTATGGAATCAGGAGGGCATTTCCCTGCATCCCGCCGACGCTGACCCGGTTGCCGTTCTTCTTTTCCTTCTTGCCTTTCTGATCCTGCGGCGGGGAAAGACCAATCCCATTTTTATCATGCTGGGCTGCGGCGTCGTCGGAGGCATTCTTTATACGCTGACAGGAGGTGCGTTATGATTCTTCAGATCAAACCCGTTATCGGCGGCTATCATCTTACCTGTGCCGCAGGAGAGACAGCTGCCTCCGGCAGGGGCGCCGCAGAAAGCGCACACAAAACAGCAGGCGAGGAGTTCCGTATCCTCCCCAAAAAGCTCACCGGCTCCGCAAAGCTGATCCGGAGCGGCAGCGAAACTGTATGTGAAACAGAGATCCTTCGTGAGGGAGACAGGATCCTCTATCTGGCAAAACAAAACGGGACGGAATACGCGCAGGCGGAGCTGACCTGCCGTCCCTGCAGCGGCCCCGTTTCCATGATCCGTCCTCCCCAGGGCGTCCATCTTGACATCCGGACTCCCTACGGCAGTTGGGAAGCGGACCGGCAGAACGATCAGAGCGTCCTGTTCTCCAGGGACTCCACCGTCATCGGCAAAATCTCTCCCTTTTTTTCCATTCGGCCGCAGATCTTCGCCTGTTCGGGGGAATATCCGGCTTCTCTCTGGGCCGTGCTGTATGTGTTTGCCGCCTATATGATGCACGAAGGAGAGGTTGACATCATCTGAACCCTCCGAAAAAGTAGTAAAGGCTTCCCGCCAGCTTTCCCAGAGCCACGGAAAGCACGGCGATGCCAAGGCCGTGACGGAAGGAAACGCGCCTGGCGAAAATGGGGATGGAGTCCAGCATCTCCGCGATCGCCAGCGCCAGGCAGCCCACAAAGATCCCGGCAAACAGGCCGAAAACCGCCAGCAGGCCTGAGGTGAGCCCTTCCCGGAGCCAGTCCGCGCGGCCCGCAAAAAGCCCGTTCAGCTTCTGAAAGAAAACGGGCGCATAGCCGAATACGCTCAGAAAATTTCCCAGAAGCGTTCCGAACACCACCATCTCCTCATAGAGAAAAATGTACCGTCCGGTATGGGTCTTCCCCGCGAAGCGCGGCGTCAGGCCAACGGATATCAGGATGGTGAACACGCCGCCCGATACCAGAAGGCCGCCGCTGATCCCGGCGAAGGCGAGGAAGGCCTGCAGATAAAAATCTGATACGCCGCCGTCAGGAAGCATCGATCATTTCCCCCTCTCTGTCCGCGGTTTCCACCAGGGCGTTGTTTACCTGATCCTCATAGTTTCTCATTTCCACCTCGATGGGCGTGGGATCTTTGGTGATCCGTCTTCCGCCGATGTGGTTAAAAAAGAGAATGATGCCGGCCGCCAGTCCGATGGAATAGGAAATCTCCAGAATGGTGACCCCGTCCGAGGGCTCGTCCATCACCATTTCATAAATCCTGCCGAACACGTCTCCGATGCCGATGTCATTGTGAAAGGCCATAACGGTAAAGGCCGGACCGAAAAAACAGATCAGAGAAACGAAGGCGATCTTCAGGTAAAGCCAGGGGCCTTTTTTCTGCTCTGTTTTTACCCGTTCCACGATCACCTCCGTTTCCCCGATATTCTGTACCTCAAGAGAAGGCTGCAGCTTTTGAAGCTCCTCCAGGATCTTCATCACGCTGACGATACAGCGCTTCTGCTTTTCCTCCCGGAAGCAGCAGACCTTCAGCGCCTTCGCTCTCGCAAGGATCTCCTGATCGGCGCACACCAGCTTTCCCAGGTCGCTTAAGAAAATATCCTTTTTCTGTGTTTCCACATTTCTCTCCAGCTTCAGATACAGCGTTTCCCGAGCCGCCATTTTCGCTCCTTTCCGGCCCGCCGTCCCTTTTCATTCCTTTCAAAAGAAAGGCGGGGCCGAAAAGCCCCGGAAATCATTATCTCCGGCTGCGTCAGCGCCGGATTCAGCGGCCATCCTTTTTCTTCAGTATTTGAAGCATATGCCTGTTTTATGCACTACTGTCCGGAGCGCTTCTTCAGCACAGCACCTTATGCCGCATGCCGAGAAGGATTTTTTTCTCCAGGCGGCTTACCTGCACCTGACTGATACCCAGATTTTTCGCCACCTCGCTCTGTGTCATGTCCTCAAAATAGCGCATCCGGATCAGCTCCCTGTCCGTTTCCGGCAGCTCTCCCAAAAGCTGGTCCAGAAGCATGTGGTTCAACAGCCTGTCCTTTTCCTCATCTTTCCAGCCGTCTGAGGTCCCGGCGGAGGCCACCTTATCCAGAAGCTGAATCTCGTTTCCATCCGACTGATAAACGGTTTTATAAATGGACTCCACCTCCACGCCAGCCTCCATGGCGAGCACCACATCCTCCCTTTCCAGCCCTGTTTCCGCCGCGAGCTCCTCCAGCGTCGGCTCTCTGCCCAGACTGTGCAAAAGCTTCTGCGCCGCCTGCTTCACCTTCCATCCGTTTTCCTTCAGCGTGCGGCTGACCCGGATCAGCCCGTCGTCTCTTAAAAACCGCTTGATCTCCCCGGTGATCATAGGCACCGCATAGGTGGAAAACTGAACGTCATAGGAAAGATCAAATTTGTCAATGGCCTTGATCAGGCCGATCGTCCCGATCTGGAAAAGATCCTCCATCTCATATCCCCGCCCGGCAAAGCGCTTTACGATATGGTGAACCAGCCCCAGATTTTTCTCTATCAGTACCTCTCTGGCTTCCCGGTCACCTTCCTGTGCCCGCGCAATCAGCACTGATATTTCCTTCACGCCGTCCTCCCCTCATTCCCCGTCTTCCGCCAGAGACAGCGTCCCCAGCCTTTTTGCCATCCGCACCACGGTTCCCTGTCCCAAAGCGGACTCCACATCCAGGTCGTCCATAAACGCCTCCATAAAAGCGAAGCCCATACCGGACCGGTCCTTGTCCGGGCAGGTGGAAAACAGCGGCTCCATGGCCTTTTCCACATCCGCGATCCCAATTCCGTGATCCTCGATCTCAATATGTACCTCGTTCCCCTGAACGACACATCTCAGCTCCACCTTTCCCGCCTCTCCCTCCGGCCTGTCCGGATAGGCATGGATCACCGCATTGGTAACGGCCTCCGAAACGGCCGTCTTGATATCCGCCACCTCCTCCAGCGTGGGATCTAACGGCGTGACAAAGGCTGCCACCGCCACCCGCGCAAAGCCCTCGTTTTCCGAAACCGCATCAAACTCCATCCTCATTTCGTTCTTCATCTCTACCTCTGCTTTCTGCCGCGCAAGCGGCATTTTATTAAGAGAGAAGAATCCCAACGGGATTCTTCCAGGAAAACGGGGAACCCGTTTTCCGAACCTCGGCTTTCTGCTGCGTCAGCAGCATTTATTTCAGGAGAAGAATCCCGCAGGGATTCTTCCGGCTTTCTTGCCGCGCAAGCGGCATTTTAATTAAAGAATCTCTACGATTTTTTTCATGCCGGACATTTCCAGCATCCTCCGGATCTGGCCGTCCGGGTGGGAAGCGTATACCTTCCCTCCGAAGCAGGAAATCAGCCGGTAGCGTCCGATCAGGATGCCGATCCCGGAGCTGTCCATAAATCTGGTATCCTCAAAGTCAAACAGCACATTCTCCACCTGCTCCTCCAAAATGTAGTGGTCCGCGATCCTGCAGATATCCTCCGCGTGATGATGGTCCACCTCCTCCGGCATCCTGATGCACAGGCAGCCGTCGATCACTCTGAAATCCTCCTGTAATACTTTCACCTTCGCTCCTTTCTCCTTCAAGCAGAAAAAAAGAGAACCTCCTTTAAAATTTAAGGACAAGTTCTCTTTTGTTCGTTGTTTTGAAAGAAATATTCAGTTTATACTTTATTAACTAAGTGTCATCTTGTTTTCCGGCCCTGTTACCCTTTTCAGCCGCTCAGTCTGCCAGGCTATCAGGCCTCAAGGCCTAAATCTATCAGATAGTCTCCCGAATCTCCCGGCTGTCTCAGCCTTCAAGCTCGCTGAGGGCGCTCTCCGCCCTTCTGGCGTTTTCCGTTCTGGGGAAAAGCTCGATCACCTGGTTATAAATCCGGGTGGCATTCCTGCTGTCACCGTTTCTGCGGTAGGCATCCCCCAAAAGCAGCAGCGCGTCGCTGTTGGTTTCATCATAATTGAAGGCTCGCTCCAGCTCGGTTATCGCCGTATCATAATCGCCGTCCCGGTAGGCCGCGTTTCCGCTCTGCAGACAGGTCTGGCTGATATCGGGCCCCGCGATTTCCAGAAGCTTATCATACAAACTGCGGTATGCCTCTGAGATGGTATCGGAATTCATGCTTTCCGCATCCACAGCCTCCAGCGCCTCCGCCAGGCTTTCAATATCCTCCGGCGTATCCAGATAAATATAGGCTGCGTTCAGAAGATTCTCCACGGTCTGAAGAGTTCCGTCCGTTCCCGCATAGGCGTCCAGCTCGGCGGTCAGCTCCCCGTTGCTCGTTTCCAGCTGGGAGACACGGGCCTGCAGCTCGGAAAGCTCCGCGTTTCTTTTATCCAGCTGTTCTCCCACCGCCCGGCTTTCCTCGTTGAGCTGTGTGCGAAGGGTCTGTATCCGTGCCGGCATGATGAGGGTGAGCGCTACGGCGAGGCCGACAGCGGCCCCGACGAGCAGATAGATCAGAAAGGACAGGCTCTTTTTGGGCTCCTGCACATTGACCGGCTGGATGATCGTTTCGTTCCCGCTCTGGTACTTGATCACATCGTCCGTCTTCCGGCTGCGGTGCGCTCCCTTCGCATCGTCCTCTACCATCGCGCCGCTGACCTCTTTCATGTAGCGCAGGGTAGTCGTGTTCCGCACGTCGATCCTGGCGCACTTATTCAGCTCCCGCTTCGCCTTCTCCCAATCCTCCGCCTGGATATACAGAAGGGCAAGAAGCTGATGGGCACGAAGGAAACGGGAATGGATGGAAAGCACCTTTTTCAGCTGGATCACAGCCAGGTCCAGGCTCCCCTGCTGGCAGTAGACCAGCGCCTGGTTGTATTTTCTGGTGGCCTGATTGAGATTTTCCAGCTGGGTCGGATTATTCTGTACCGCCTCGATATAGTCGTCCGCGATGTTTTTTTCCGCCCGAAGGTTTTTGCTGATCACCCATTCGCTGAGGGCGTTCACGGTTTCTCCCATTTCAAAATACACCAGTCCCAGCAGATTTCTGGCGTCAATATTAAATTTGTTCAGCTTCAGACATTCCGTAAGGCTTCGTATGGCGCCGGACAGATCCCGAACGTTCGCTTTCTCCAGTCCGTCGTTGTAATAAAGGTTGGAAAGGCCGATGATCTTCTTATAATGGCGCACATCGGCCCCGCAGCCGGTACAGAAATCGTTTTCCGTCAGAAGCGCCCCGCAGTTATAACAGTTCATTCTTCCGTCCCTCGATTTCTTTCCGCCTGCTGCGGCTTTCTGTCCTTCTCGATCTCCACAAGAAGATCCGTGATATCCGTCAATCCATGCTTATAGATTGCTTCCTCTACCTCGTCCACCTCAAGGCTTGGATGAAATTTCTTCAGTTCCGCTTCAAAATCCAACATCATCTATATCCTCCAGAAAAATCCGGTCAATCGTTTTTTTCACAGGCAAGGAGCTGCCCCGCCAGATAAAGGGAGCCGGCGGCGTATACCATATCCTTCTCCGTCCTTTCCCCGATCAGAGAAACGAAGGCCTCCTCCGGGCTGTCATACAGCTTTGCCTTCCCCTGCCATATATCGTTTAACTGTTCTTTCGTAAGTGTTCTGCCGCTTTCCATGGGAGCGGCGGCGATCTTTTCAAAAAGGCCGCTTTTCAGGATCTGCTCCGCCATCCTTCCGCCCCGTTTGTCGGACACGACGGAAAAAAGAAGACTTCTTTTTCCCCGGCAGCCATCCCTGGAAACACTTTCCAGAAACGCGGCGACGCCATCCTCATTGTGCGCTCCGTCGATCACCACGCCCGGATGAACCTCCTCCATCCGTCCGGCCCAGCAGGCCGCAGAAAGGCCTTCCTCGATCACCCTTCGGGTGAGACGCTTCTCTCCCTCCGGCGTTCTTCCGATCACCTCAAGCGCCCGTACCGCGAGCGCGGCATTCTGGCGCTGATAGAGCGCCGAGGTATGCAGGCAGACCCTAATATATTCATAATACCCAGAGCGCATGGAAAAATCAACGGTTTTATTCTTAAATTGAAAAAAACGGACTTCCTCTTCCGACACGGGAATCCATTCCGCCCCCATGCTTTTCGCTTTTTCGACGATCACCCGGGTGACGGAGGGCTGTTCATCCCAGAACACCACGGGAACATGAGGCTTGATGATCCCCGCCTTTTCCGCCGCGATCTCTTCCTTCGTATTTCCCAGATATTCCATATGGTCCAGACCGATGCGGGTGATGACGCAGACCAGGGGCTTTTTTATCACATTTGTGGCGTCCAGCCTGCCTCCCATTCCTGTTTCCAGCACGATCGCTTCCGCCCCCCGGCGGGAAAACCAGAGCATCCCAACGAAAAAAAGCAGCTCAAAGAAGGTGGGATGGTATTCCTTTTTTTCCGTCTGTGAACGAAATTCCTCCAGCCGCTCCATCAGCAGGTTCATGCAGGAGGCAAATTCCTCTTTAGAGATCATCTCCCCGTCCAGGCGGAACCGTTCCCGGATATCCACCAGATGAGGGGAGGAAAACAGTCCGGCGGAGATTCCGGCCCGCTTCAGCACGGAAGCGATATAGGCGCATACGGAGCCCTTCCCGTTAGTTCCCGCCACGTGGATCAGCCTGGCGTTTTCCCCCGGCCGCCCCAGGAAATCAAAAAAGGCCTCCGTGTCCCCGGGCGTATTTTTCTTCGTAAATCTGGGAACCTCGTTGATGTAGTCCACAGCCTGTTCATAATTAAAGCGCATTACCCAATCTACCTCCTCCATAGCCGAAGCGTTTTTTGCGAAGGCGCGCGTCCTGTGCGCAGGAGACGGAGACATTCCCGAAGAAATGTCCCCGTCCCAAAACTTTTTTCAGCTCAGAGAATCCCGTCCTGCGGCATTCTCCTCCCCGGCCGAAAGCCGCCGCGCCTATTTTTTCAAAGCGGCGAGACGCTCCCGTACCTGCTCCATCATCTGCGTATATTTTTCAAGCTTCCCCTTTTCCTCGGCGATCTTGCTTTCCGGCGCCTTGGAAAGGAAGCGTTCGTTGCTCAGCATGCCGTTGACACGGGCAAGCTCGCCGGTCAGACGCTTTTCTTCCTTGGTCAGGCGCTCGATCTCCTGGGCGATGTCCACAAGCTCCGCGAAAGGAATGTAGAGCGTGGCTCCCGCGATCACCACGGATACCGCGTCGTCCGCGATCCCGGTCTTGTCCTTCTGGATGGTGACGTCGGAGGCGCCGGACAGGGAGGCGAAGAACAGCTTTCCTTCGGTGAAGGCGGAAGCGATCCTCTCATCCGTGCTCACCACGAACACATGGGCCTTTTTGCTGGGCGGAACGTTCATGGAGCTTCTTACATTGCGGATGCCGCGCACCGCCTCCTTGATGATCGTGATCTCCTCCTCTTCCTTCGGGAAATTCCACTCCTCTTTGTACTGCGGCCAGGAGGAGATCATGATGGATTCCTCCTCATCCTGCAGGTTGCAGAAGATCTCCTCGGTCACGAAGGGCATGTAGGGATGCAGCAGCTTCAGCGCATTGATCAGAACATTTTTCAGCGTCCAGAGCGCGGCGTTCTGGCTGTCCGCATCGTCCGTATCGTGAAGCCTGGGCTTGACCATCTCGATATACCAGTCGCAGAATTCGTCCCAGATGAAATCATAAACCTTCTGCACGGCGATGCCAAGCTCGAAATTCTCCATGTTGTCGGTGACCTCCTTCACCACGCCGTTTAAGCGGGAAAGGATCCACTTATCCACGGGCTGCAGGTGCTCCATGCAGTCTGCGGGAATCGTCTTTCCTTCCATATTCATCTGGATGAACCGGGAAGCGTTCCAGACCTTGTTGGCAAAATTGCGGCTTGCCTCCACCCTTTCATAATAGAAACGCATGTCGTTTCCGGGCGCGTTTCCGGTGATCAGCGTCAGGCGCAGGGCGTCAGCGCCGTACTTGTCAATGACCTCAAGCGGATCAATGCCGTTTCCGAGGGACTTGGACATTTTTCTTCCCTGGGAGTCCCTCACAAGGCCGTGGAACAGCACGGTGGAGAAGGGCTTCTTTCCCATCTGCTCGTAGCCGGAGAAGATCATGCGGATGACCCAGAAGAAAATGATGTCATAGCCCGTCACCAGCACGTCCGTGGGATAAAAATAGTCCAGATCCTCCGTTTTATCCGGCCAGCCCAGCGTGGAGAAGGGCCAGAGGGCAGAGGAAAACCAGGTATCCAGGGTATCCTCGTCCTGGGTAAAATGGGTGCCGCCGCACTTCGGGCAGACCTCAGGCATTTCCTTTGCCACGACCACCTCGCCGCATTCGCTGCAGTAATAGGCCGGGATCCGGTGGCCCCACCAGAGCTGCCTGGAAATGCACCAGTCGCGGATGTTGTCCGTCCAGTTATAATAAATCTTGTCCATGCGCTCAGGGATCAGACGGATGTCCCCGTTCTTCACGCCCTCCACTGCAGGCTTGATCAGCTCGCTCATCTTCACGAACCACTGCTTTTTGACTAACGGCTCAACCGTGGTCTTGCAGCGGTCGTGGGTGCCCACGTTGTGCGTATAATCCTCGATGCGCACCAGAAGCCCCATCTCGTCCAGCTCCTTCACGATCGCCGCCCTTGCCTCGTAGCGGTCCATTCCGGCGAACTTCCCGCCGTTTTCGTTGATGGTGGCATCGTCATTCATGATGTTGATCTCCGGCAGGTTATGCCGTTTTCCCACCTCAAAGTCGTTGGGATCGTGGGCGGGGGTGATCTTCACCACGCCGGTTCCGAATTCCATGTCCACATAGGAATCCGCAACGATGGGGATCAGACGGTTCACAAAGGGCAGGAACACCTTTCTTCCCACCAGGGCCTGATAACGCTCGTCCTCCGGGTTGACCGCGACCGCCGTATCCCCCAGCATGGTCTCCGGACGGGTGGTTGCAAATTTCAGGAATTCCGTTTTGCTGGGCTCGCCGTTCTCATCCGCAAGCGGATACTTGATGTGCCAGAAATGACCCGCCTGCTCCTCATATACCACCTCCGCGTCAGAAATGGAGGTGTTGCAGACCGGGCACCAGTTGACGATCCTGCTGCCCTTATAGATCCAGCCCTTTTCATGCATCTTGCAGAATACTTCCGTAACGGCTTTGTTGCAGCCCTCGTCCATGGTGAAGCGCTCTCTGTCCCAGTCGCAGGAGGAGCCCAGCTTCCTTAGCTGGCTGGTGATCCTTCCGCCGTACTCCTTCTTCCAGTCCCAGGCGCGCTCCAGGAATTTTTCCCGCCCCAGGTCGTGCTTGTCAATGCCCTCTTCCTTCAGCTTCTCGATGATCTTCACCTCGGTCGCGATGCTCGCGTGATCCGTTCCCGGCTGCCAGAGCGCGTTGTAGCCCTGCATCCGTTTGAAGCGGATCAGGATGTCCTGCATGGTATTGTCAAGCGCATGTCCCATGTGAAGCTGCCCCGTGATGTTCGGCGGGGGCATCACGATGGTGAAGGGCTTTCTGCTCCTGTCCACTTCTGCGTGAAAGTATTTCTTATCCAGCCATTTCTGATACAGCTTTTCCTCAATGCCATGAGGATCGTAGGTCTTTGCCAGCTCTCTGCTCATATCTTCCTCCTTGTCTGCCGCCATAAAAAAAGCCCTCTGCCCGTCAGGGCAAAGGGCGCATCCGCGCGGTACCACCTTTGTTCGCCGGACTGCGTGCAGCTTCTTCATGTCCATTTCGCCTGCGGATCTCCGCATACGCCTTCCGGCCTCCTTGCAACTCCTGTCAGAGTCTCATCCTTTAACGGGGATGAAGCGTGAAAGCTTACTGAAAGCCGCGGCCCGTTTTCCGCCGCACCGCTTCGTTCTGCCCTCCGACTCCAAAGCTACCTTCCGCACATCCTGCTTCCGGACAGCCTTCCAGCCAGCGGGCCGCCCTCTCTGGGGATCGAATATGCGTACTCCTCTTCTTCCTCATCTTTGTCAGTCATCCCGAGAGGGATCCTCCGCTCTCAGGTCTGTTCTAACTATAATAAAGCCGCCGGCTTTTGTCAAGCCCGCTTTCCTGCATTTCCGTTTTTTCAAGCCGTTCATAAATCTCGTCGATCACCTGACGGGAGAGGAAGGTTCGCGAGGAACGGATCATTCCGTACATGGTGTAGGAAAGCTGTTTCAGATGTATGATCTTCATCCTGCCGTCCGACAGTCCCGCATTTTCCAGCTCACAGCCGTTTCCAAATACTGCAAGGCTGTAGCAGGGGAGCCATTTCATCTCAGGAAGCTCCTGCCTGATGCAGGCGATACAGCCGGAAAGCTTAAGAAGAGGGTTGTAAAAATAATTCTGATAGGAGGTATATTTTCCTGCTCCCAGTGTCTGCACCCAGTATTCCTCCTGCGGATTTCCCGAGATCCAGCCGCCATAATCCTTCGTTTCCAGCACATAAACGCCGGTTTCATGAAGCAGGATCACATCCGCCAAAGCCGGCCCGTTTTCCGAAATGTAGTGCCAGTTAAAAAGAAGCCTGCCGTATCCCCCCACATCCTTCAGAATGGCCGCGGCCTGATCGGCGCATTTTTTCTCCCCGCCGTAGGCGACCTCATAATAGGAGCTGTGGGACAGCTTTCTTCTGTCCATCCTGCGGCTTAAATATCCATGATAAAGATATATCGCCGCCAAAAGAAACACCAGCCAGGAAACCATAAATTCCTCCCGTCAGCCTGCCAGCAGAAGCGCGTTCGTCACATAGGAAGCGATCTTCGACGCACCCTCCCGGTTGGGATGCACGCCGTCGCTGGTATACCGGTTCAGCTCGTAAACCTCCATCCCGCAGTTGTGCACGTCGATCACAGGAACGCCATGGGCGGCCGCGACCTGCCTGATCCTGCTGTTGTAATCCGCGATCGTGTTTCCATTTCCGTTTACCCTGGGATGATCCCCGGAATTCGCTTCAAGCAGGGTCATGCAGTAAATCCGAGAGGTTGGATAAACCGCCTGAAGCTTCTGCAGCATCAGCTCATAGCCTTCCGTAAAATCCCAGATATAGTGATCTGTCCGGTAGGACGGGGTGCCGGAAAATTTGCCAAGGGTGATGGAGTGGAAAAAGTCATTGACACCCATAAACACCAGGATCACGTCCGGCACTGTGCCGTCCGCTCCCATCAGATCCACAATACGGCGGTTGCTGCAGCCCGCGCTGGAATCCTCCGCTCTGGAATCACCGCATACCGCGCTTGCAGAGTAAGAGCCGTTCACCAGAAGCCGCATTCCCGTATTCTGAATCACCTGCATCCACCAGGTCTGAGTCACATCCTTAATGTCATTATCCGCATCCGGATAAAAGCACGCGTAGCCCTCCGGAATCCAGCCCTGATAGGTGGTTATGCTGTCCCCGAGGATGGAGACCGTCTTTCCTGCCAGAGGGGAAAGCGGTACGGTATTTGCAAGCCCGTCCGTGCTCTGCCCTGCCTGCGAGGGCTGTCCAGCCGCCTGAGAAGCGTTTCCTGCCTGGACTGCCGCTCCCGCCTGCTGTTGGGCCAATGCCTGCTGTTGGGCAATGGCCTGCTGCGCCAGAGCCTGTTGCTGGGCCTGCGCCTGCTGTTGGGCAATGGCCTGCTGCTGGGCTAATGCCTGCTGTTGGGCCTGCGCCTGCTGCTCCGCTAAGGCCTGTTGATAAGCGGCAAGCTGGGCGGCGTATTCTTCCTTTGCACGTTCCCACGCCACCAGATGCGCCGCCATCAGGGCGTCCGCCTGCGCCTGTGCGGCCGCAGCCGCTTCCTCGGCGGTCTGCTGCGTCTGAAGTCCTGCCGCTGCCTGCGGCTCCTGCGCATGAACGGGAAGACTGGTCTGGGGCTGAAAAAGGACGGCTGCTGTCAAAAGCGCGGCGGTACCTATTCTTTTCCAAAAGCTTATGTTTTTCATACTGTATATCCCTTCCGTTTTCTTTTCTCGTTATACCTGCATTACATTTTCTTATTTTGCCTATCCGAGAAACATCTGTCAAGGGAAAGCTTCTGCCCATTTTTTACAAGATGGCCTGCTTCCTTTTTCTTACAGCCCGCTTATCCGTTTAAAAGTTCATATACCGCTCCACCAGCAGCTCCCCGATCTTCCCATTGCTTCCGAGAATGCTTCCCTTCTTTCTGAAGTCCGGGCTGTTTCCCGCGAAATCCGTAACCGTGCCGCCGGCCTCCTCCACCAGGATGCGTCCGGCGGCAAAATCCCAGGGCTTTAAGTTCATCTCAAAAAAGGCGTCCGTCCTGCCGCAGGCGACATAGGCCAGATCAACGGCTGCCGAACCAAGCCTGCGGATATCCTGGCAATCCAGAAAGATCCTTTTGAACAGGTCAAAATTCCTGTCCGCGTATTCATGCTCATAGGGAGCTGTTCCGATGGAGATCAGGCTCTCGCCCATGGTCTTCGCATTGCTCACATGGATGGGCTTTCCATTCAGGAACGCGCCGCATTCTCCTTTCGAGCGCCCTCCCCTCGCGCAGGGCACCGCGTGAAAAAGCTCCTCCGTATAGGGCTGGTAGATCACTCCGCAGACCGGTTTCCCGCCGTCGTAGAGCGCGAGAGATACCGCGCTCTGGCGGAAATCATGGATCAGGTTTGTCGTTCCGTCCACAGGATCCAGAATCCACACCGCCTTTGAAAAATCAATCTCACTGTTGTCCTTTTCCTCTCCCATGAGCTGCACCTGGGGCCATTCCTGCACAAGCCTCGTCCGGATCAGCTCCTGTACGTGGAAATCCACCTCCGTCACATAATCCGACAGGCCCTTTACCCGGATACGGGCCGCCTCCTCCCGGTTCCTGAAAAGCGCTCCGCCTTCCTTAACAATATCAAAAAGCTTCTGCATTTCGATCTGCATGCTCTACCTCCAATCTGAAACGCTCTATTCTGACTGAACAAATCCATGATACTGTACCGCGGATCGGAAGTCAACGGCAACAGACAACATGTAAAAGAAGCCTTTCTCCTCTTGAGTTTTTGCCTGTCTTCTCTTATAATAAAGGCGTTCGCCCCGGAATTATTTCCGGGGTTCTGTACCCCGTTTAAAATCTATATTCTTTTAAAAAAAACGAAAGCGGAAAGGCGGATCTACCTATGAAAATCGGGAAAATAAGAGCCGATAAAAATGGAAACATGAATCAGATCACGGAAGGCGTTATCTGGAAGCAGCTCCTGTTTTTCTTTTTTCCCATCCTGTTCGGTACCTTCTTCCAGCAGCTCTATAACACGACGGACGCTGTTGTGGTTGGGAATTTTGTGGGAAAGGAGGCCCTTGCCGCAGTAGGCGGGCCTGCCTCCACCATCATCAACCTTCTTGTGGGCTTTTTTACCGGCCTTTCCTCCGGCGCAACCGTGGTCATTTCCCAGTTCTACGGAGCCAGGCACAGGGACGACGTGCGAAAGGCGGTACATACCTCCATCGCCCTTTCCATCGCGGGCGGCGCCGTCATCATGGTACTCGGGATCGCCTTCGCAGGACTGGCTCTTCGTGCCATGAATACGCCGGAGGATATCATGGGCCTGTCCCTGGTCTATATGAGGATCTATTTTCTCGGCGTGATTCCGTCCCTGATCTACAACATGGGCTCAGGCATTCTGCGCGCGATCGGAGATTCCAAGCGTCCCCTTTACTATCTGATCGCTTCCTGCATGACCAATATCGTTCTGGACCTGTTCTTCGTGGTAGTGCTCCGGATGGGCGTAGCGGGCGTGGCTATCGCCACCTCCCTTTCTCAGGTGGCAAGCGCCGCCATGGTGCTCTACGCGCTGATGAAGACCGACGATATGTATAAGCTCTATCCGCGGGAAATCCGTTTCTCTCCCAGCATCCTGTCCGCCATCATCAAGATCGGACTTCCCGCGGGCCTGCAGTCTACCATGTATTCCGTTTCCAACCTGATCATTCAGGCAAGCATCAATTCCTTCGGAACGGATACCATCGCGGCGTGGACTGCCTACAGTAAGGTGGACGGCATGTTCTGGATGATCATGAGCGCCTACGGCGTTTCCGTCACCACCTTTGCCGGACAGAATTTCGGCGCGGGGAAATATGACCGGATCCGCAAGAGCGTGCGCGTCTGTATTGGAATGGCCGCCTTCACCAGCGTTCTCTTAAGCGCCATCGTCATGGCGGGAGGCCGCATCTTCCTCGGATTGTTCACGGACGATCCGGGCGTAGTGGATATCGGCATGACCATCATCCATGTGATCGCTCCGACCTATATCACCTATATCTGCATTGAGATCCTTGGCGGAACAGCCAGGGGCTGCGGTGATTCCATCATTCCCATGCTTCTGACCTGCTTCGGCGTCTGCGTGCTGCGTGTGATCTGGATCCTGGGCTTCGTCCCCATGCACAGAAGCCTCGCCGCCGTAGCCTTCAGCTACCCCCTGACCTGGGCCGTCACCTCCGTCATGTTCATTATTTACTATCTGCGCGGGAACTGGCTGAAACGCAATATGCGCGCAGAAGCGGACGCCTGATCCCGCTTCTGCGCTTTCCTGTACGCTCTTTGTTTTTACCTCTGTTTTTTCATGCATAATGATGATTTTGCTTTTTCATTTCCTTTTTTTCTGGACATATTTCACAAAAAGAGGTACTATAAAATCAGAAGAAGCGTTTCATTCACTCGACCGAAAGGGGGTATCGGCATGGCGAACACTATTATCACCATCAGCAGGGAATTCGGAAGCGGAGGGCATGAAATCGGCAAGCAGGCCGCAGAAAGGCTCGGCATTGAATGCTATGACAGCCGCCTGATCCGCATGGCTTCTGAGAAAAGCTGCATCAGCGAAAAATATCTGAAGGATGTAGATGAAAAACGGGCCAATCCCTGGCTTTACACCGTCCCCAGCGAGTATGCGGACGAGATGACAGGGTTTGGCCTTCCTTTAAATGATATGCTTTTTAACGTCCAGTCCCAGATTATCCGTCAGCTCGCCGCTCAGGAGTCCTGTATCATCATCGGGCGCTGTGCGGACTCCGTTCTGGAGGACTATCCCGGCGTCATTTCCATCTTCATTCACGCGGCATGGCCGGACAGGGTGGCGCGGATCATGGAGCGCCAGAATCTGTCTGAAAAGGAAGCGGAAGCCCTGATCCGGAAGATGGATAAGCAGAGAGGCCTTTATTACAATTTCTTTTCCGATAAGAAATGGGGCCGTCCGGAAAGCTTCGATATCATGGTAAACAGCTCCCGCGTGGGACTTGAGGGCTGCGTCGGTTTGATCTGCTCCTTCTTTGGGAAAAAGTGATCCTGAAGTTTTTTGAAAAGCAGCGGGTATTTGCGGCTGACCCGTAAACGGCGCCTATGTTTCGTTCAGGCCCGTGCTGGTCACATGTTACTGCTCATTCCGCGCCATTCGCCATTCGCAAAGCCGCGCTTATGCGCTTTCCGGCTTGACAACCGGGAAGCGCGCGTCGTATAATGATGCACATCGGCGGATATGGCGGAATTGGCAGACGCGCTGGATTTAGGTTCCAGTGGGAGACCGTGCAGGTTCAAGTCCTGTTATCCGCAGTTCAAAAAAATCCCGTATTTACGCGAAACGGCGTATTTACGGGATTTTTCACTTTTGACGAAGTGCAAATATTTGCGTAAATGTGTTATTATTCTACATATTACGCCGTATTTTGCAACACGATGCAACACGAAATGCAACACGGATTTCAGGGCTATGTGGTAAGGCGGAAGGGTAATCCTCCCGCCTCTTTTCATGCTATTCCAGCACCCGGATATTATGTACAACGCCGGAGACTCCCAGGGCGGCAAACTGCCGCTGAGCCTCTTCGACCTGCGGCTGTGTCCAGACATCCGCAATGGACGCGATCCAGATCTCAATGTCGCCCACATCCAGGACGGCAGCCTTATGTACCAGACAGCCTGGGTACACCGCGGCCGCAGCCTTGGCGATTGCTTCCGACCAGACATCAGCAATGGACAGACACCAGATGCTCCCCGGCTCCGCCCCGGGCTCCTGGGTACCGACCGGATCCTGATAGCAGATATCCAGATCAACATTGCCATTGATGCCGGCCACCCGGCCCGTACTTGTGTACTGCCAGCCCCAGAGGGC
>DWWS01000073.1 GCA_019119595.1 Candidatus Eisenbergiella merdavium
TTGGCTATCAAAAAGACAACCTTACCTTTTGCCGTGGTGGTTGTCTTTTTGATTATCTAAATTCTTTTTCACTGCTATGTATGTGTTAATGATACCAACCATGCAGTTGAGTATCTTGATAACAACATCCAGGACAGCGGTGAAGTTCATTCAGACAGTCTCCTCTTCCGTATAACAGAAGAATCCGTGAAAAAAGAGAACCCCTGAAACATTGAATTTCAGGGGTTTTCCAGCGTCGAAGCGACAGGATTTGAACCTGCGACCTCTGCGTCCCGAACGCAGCGCTCTACCAAACTGAGCCACGCTTCGCTGCTTCTTCATTAAGCTATTCAATAATACAAGAAAAAGGAGGAAATGTCAATGGTTTTTAGAAATTCTTTGCAGTCCTTGATACCCGGCCTTCTTACCCTTTATACCCATTCATATCCCCTGTAATCGGTTCTCAGCATTCGAGGCGGGTTCAGGTCATACCTGAAGAGATTCCGGAGCGTAGCGGGAAGGGATTGCTTTTTAGCGGCCGCATTGCTATGATGGGAGTGCTGATAAACGGATTTATGCAGGAATATCGGCGGGCTTTGGTCTACGCACGTTCCTTAGTGCCAAGGCGCTTCGAAATGGAGGAAAATATGGAAAAGAAGAACGGGAATATAACGAGCTGGGGCGTTGCGGGCGGAAAAGAGGAGACATTCCCAAAGGCGGCATTCATCGCTCCGGATGCCGACATCCTCGGCAATGTGACGATAGGAGCTGACGTAAGCGTATGGTTCCATGCGGTTGTGCGGGCGGACGACGCTCCGGTTTCCATCGGGCGGGGAAGCAACATTCAGGACAATGCGGTGGTGCATGTGGATGAGGGCTTCCCGGTCAGCATAGGAGAGGACGTGACCATCGGGCACGGGGCGATCATTCATGGCTGCAGCATCGGAGACAGGACGTTGATCGGAATGGGAGCCATCATCCTGAACGGGGCGGTAATCGGGGCGGACTGCGTGATCGGGGCAGGCGCACTGGTTACGGGAAGATCAGTGATCCCGGAAGGCTCCCTTGTGCTGGGAAGCCCTGCCGTTGTGCGGCGTCCGGCCACAGAGGAGGAAAAGGCGGCAAGTCTGAAAAATGCCCGTCATTATGTGGAGGAGGGAAAAAAGTATGCGGACCGCTTCCGAAATGCGGACTGAGATCAGGGAGCGGCTCTGCGCCCTCGCGGAGCCGGAATACCGGGAGTTTTCCGCGTCGCTGCTTCCGGGAGTTGAAAATATCCTGGGCGTGCGGCTTCCGAAGCTGAGGAAGCTGGCGGGACAGCTTGCGGCCAGGGACTGGAAGGGGTATGCGGACTGTCTTGCGAAGCAGGGGGAAGGGGAAAAAGAAGGAACAGGAGCGGGAGCCTGCTTTGAGGAGATCATGCTGAAGGGCTTTGTGATCGGCTATGCCCATGACAGGGCAAAGGCTCCGCTTTCGGAAATCCTTGCGGAAACGGAGGCTTTTCTGCCGCTGATCGATAACTGGTCTGTCTGCGACAGCTTCTGCAGCACGATGAAGATTGCCCGGGAATATCCAGATGAGGTGTGGGAGTTCATTCTGCCCTATTTTCAGTCAGAGAAGGAATTTTTCGTCCGCTTTGCTGTGGTCATGTCCCTGGATCACTATATCGACCCGGCGCATATCCACAGGCTGTTTTCCTTATATGACAGCGTACGGCATCCCGGCTATTATGCAAAAATGGCCGTTGCCTGGGCGGTTTCCATGTGCTATGTGCGTTTCCCGAAGGAAACGGAAGGTTATCTCGCTTCCTGCCGCCTGGATGATTTTACCTATAACCGGGCAATTCAGAAAACGACGGAATCCTTCCGCGTGGACGCGCAGACGAAGAAGAGACTGCGTTCGATGAAGCGCTGAAGGCAGTCTGCATGTCAGCGCTTCAGCTTTTGATTGTCAGGCATCAGCTTCCTTTTTTCATACGGAAAATTCCTCCTTCAGCGTGGACAGGCAGAAAAGGGTCTGGATTTCCGCCACACCGGGAAGGTCCTTCAGGGTGCAGGAAAGAAATTCCTCCAGATCCGGCAGGTCTTTGGCGAGCACCTTCAGCAGATAGTCGGAAGGCCCGGCGATATGATGGCATTCCAGCACATTGGAAAGGGCCGCCGCACGGCTCTGAAAGGCCTCCAGATTCCGAGAGGAATCGATCTTTACCAGCACAAAGACAAGCAGATTGTACCCCAGCTCGCAGGGGTTGATGCGCAGCGTGTATTTTTCGATCACGCCGCCGGCCTCCAGCTTGCGGATGCGCTCCGTGACGGCCGGAATGGAAAGGGACACCTGCCTGGCGATATCGGAGGCGCTTTCCCTGCTGTTTTCTTTTAGTATCGAAAGAATCTTTTTATCTGTTGCGTCCATCCGCATCTTCCTCCTGTATTTTTTTGGCCTGAAGCTTGTAATAAAACATATACTGCTGCAGGATCCCCGCGAAGCCATCGTACCGGTCGAAGGGAAAACCGTCCGGATAGCATGCCGCAAGGATCTGTCTGACATGGGTATCGATGGGAAACGCCTCCACGTGGTGCAGGCCGAACAGACAGATACAGTCCGCCACTTTTTTCCCGATCCCGTATTCCGCGAGCAGGAGACGAAGAGCATCCTCATAGGAGCTTTCCTGAAGGCGTTGGAGCCATTCGCGCCCGGAAGGGCCTGCGCAGCGCTGCGCCATCCGGAGGATGTATTTGTCCCGGTAGCCGAGCCCCAGTTCGCTCAGGCTGTCCGGCTCCGCCAGAATCGCTTCCGGCGTGGGAAAGGCATGTACCTTAGGCGCAGGCGTATCGGACGGGCTTCCCGTCATGGCGGCGGGAAGGACGGCCGGAGCGCAGGGCTTTCCGTACCGGGCGCAGAGCGCCTCGATGCTCCTCCTGATCCGGGTGATGTTGTTATTCTGGGAAATGAGAAAGCTTATGATGGTCTCCCAGAGATCCTGCCGCAGGATCCGGATGCCGTATCCAAAACGGACGGCGGAGGAAAGGAAGGCATCCTTCGGATTCACCGACCGGCGGATGGCTCCGTAGTCGGTTCCCAGGTCAAAATAATTTTCCCAGAATTCGGAAAATTCTGCCTCCGTGCAGGAAAAGAACAGATGTACCCTTCCTTCCTGCTCTGCCTGCTGGCGGATGAAAACGGCGTGCTTTCCTGCGGCGGCGAGAAAGATGCCGTCCGTCCCCCATGATGCGCCGTCTGATCCCTCTGATGCGGCGGCCGTTTCTTCTGCGGACAGCGGGCGGATGCGGAATACCTGTCCCGAATCCATGATGGTATGGATATCAAAATCTGTCAGTATTCTTTCGTACATCTTGCAGTTTCCTTTGCTTCATTTGAAGCAGACAACAGTCCTGTAAGTGTGTATGATGATATAGGATAAAAAGTCTCTGAGCCGTCCGGGGCAGTCTACAGCGTTTCCGAGCTGCACAGCTCTGCCAGCAGAGACAGGTCGAGCACCCGAATCCTGTGACGGGCGGTGGAAATGATCCCTCTGCTTCTCAGCTCGCCCAGGCCCCTGGTAAGCTGCACGCGGCTCAGGCCGAGCAGTCCGGCAAGCTCCTCCTGCGTCAGATCGAGGGTGCAGGAGGGAGGGGAGGCCAGCAGGTAAAGCAGGTTGCAGATCTTCACCAGAGAGGAATTGTATTCCTGGTGAACGGCTTCAAACAGAAGCAGGTTTACATACGTGGAATACCAGTTGACCACCTGCTCGCTGAGAGCATTGCTGGATTCAAACATTTCCTGAAACTGAGGAACGGTGAATTCCAGCGTCCGTGTTTCGGACAGAGCTTCGGTAGCCAGCGAAAGCTCGATCTTAAAATCCGAACGGTGATAGCCGGGAAAAACGGTGCCTGCGCCGTGAAAGCTGATGATCTTTCTGCGCCCGCTTTCATGGTCGGCGTAATGGACGGCGGCACCGGAAAGGATGTAGTGGAGCCTTTCACAGGGGCGTCCCGGCTCCCAGAGAAAATCCCCCTTCCGGAACGTTCTTTCTGTATGCGGATGCGACAGAAAGAAGGCTTCAAACTGCCGGAAGTCATCGGAAAAGAAATACCGCGGCGTCAGCATGGCGTCACCTCACAGTTTTTAGACAGTACAGGCTCGCTCGGACGAAGTCCGTGCCTCTGTCATATCGCCCTGATTGTATCACATCAGGCGGGCTTTTTTCAATCGCCGGGTATATTTCCGGCTAAAACAGGCGGCAGTCCTGCGAACAGTAATGGAAGTCCTTTCCCTGACCGGGTTGCTGCCGAAACAACAAAGGAGCGGTCTGAGACGCTCCGGAACGGAGGTTTTTATGCAGCACAAAGTAAAGGTAACCGTTATTGACAAGAAGCTGTACCCGGAGCTTCAGGCGCAGTTCTGCGCGGATCCGGCCGCAGGAGCCTGCCCCTGCTACAATGTGGGGGATGAATTCATTTTTGAGCGCTACGGCGCGGCCGACGATTTCTGGCATATTGGGCAGAATACGCTGAGGCAGACCGCGGCACAGCCGGAAGCGGTGGCAGGAGGCAGCGCCTTCCCGCACTGCTCGGAGGCGTGGGATGCGATTTCCAGATATATTTATGCCGGCCTGCAGGGCGGCTCCATCATGCGCGGCTGGATGAATGACGAGCGCGTCATGATCGCCTGCTGCTCCGACGGGACAAGGCCGGTGATCTTCAAGATCGAGCGGATGGACTATCAGGTTCTTCACATCGACGGGATCGCCTGTGAAAAATGCAGGGACAGAATCCGAGAAGCGCTTTCCGGCATCGCGGGAGTGACCAGCGTGGTTTTCCGGGACGGCTTTACGGAGGTATACGTACAGCATCAGGTGAAGGAGGATGCATTGAAGGCGGCTGTGGAGGGCTGCGGTGCTTATACGGTTTTGGGAGTGGAATGACAGGACGTATATTCCTGGCCGCGTCGCACGGGGCAGGAGAAGGAGTTCCTTTGTAAGCAGGGTCATGTGATGATTTGAATTTCGGCCAAATCAAAGTGATACTTTAATTTGGCCGGATTATGCGCTGACAGTCGTTTTGATTCTGGCTATAATAAAATCACAATTTGGTTTAGACGAATATTGTTACCGAAATTGTCTATCCAGTCATTGAAGGGAGAGATCGTCACGGCATATATCAAGAGAGCTGCTTTACGCCCTGCGGTGTGACCGGCGCAGTCTTCCGAGGATAGCTTTTCTCTGTGAAAATCACTCCGTATAATACTGCGCCTGGGCATGCCACAGCTCATAGTATTTGCCGTTTTTGTCAGAAAGGAGAGAGGCGTGCGTGCCCTGCTGGATCACGGCGCCCTCGTGGAACACGGCAATCTTATCACAAAACCTGCAGGAGGACAGGCGATGGGAGATATAGATAGCGGTCCTGTCACTGGCTATCTCATCAAATTTGCTGTAAATCTCTGCCTCCGCAATGGGATCGAGGGCGGCGGTAGGCTCATCCAGAATGATAAACGGCGCATCCTTATAAAGCGCGCGGGCAATGGCGATCTTCTGGGCCTCACCGCCCGAAACGGCAACGCCGTTTTTGCTGTCGAAGTCCTTGTAAAGGTATGTTTCCGTGCCGTCTTTCATTTGGAGCAGCCGGTCAGAGAAGCCGGCCTTTTCCAGGCAATCGATGACGCGGGCCCTGTCGTAATCTGTCCTTCCAGCCACATTTTCACCAAGCTTCAGGCTGAGCAGCTTAAAATCCTGAAACACAACGGAGAAAATGTCCATGTATTCCCGATAATTATACTTGCGGATATCAATGCCGTTCAGCAGGATTTCGCCTTCGGTCGGATCGTACAGGCGACATAGCAGTTTGATGAAGGTCGTTTTGCCGCTTCCGTTCATACCCACGACCGCAAGACGTCTGCCGACTTCAAATTTCATATTTACATTGCGGAGGGCGTAGGTTTCGCTGCCGGGGTATTTGAAGGAGACGTTGCAAAACTCCACCTGATATTTTCTGTCACGTCGCTTTTCAACGGTAAGACTGCCCTGGTACATCTTGTTTGGGGTATCAAGGAGCTCAAAAACGGGAATGAGAAAGGAAGCGTTATTACGCATACTCCCCAAAGCTGAAACCAGTTGGGATACTCCCGTTGATGTTTTTGCAACAGCGGCAACATACTGTGTCACTGCGCCGAAGCCAAACGCACCGGCCCATGCTTTCAGACAGACAAAGGCATAAACAACTCCCGTAAAAATTCCCGATACTGCGGCTGACGCAGCCTTATAGAGACCCATCGGGCCTCTTCCGTACCTGGCCATGAGACTTTTGGAGCCAAAGGTGTTTTCCCTGTTTTCCCGGTTATGTTTTTCGCACATAATATCCTGGCGGTACATTCTCACATCGGCTGCAACCGGTCTCTGATAACCAAGAGAGCCGAAAAAACTGTACAGACGGTTTGCCTGGTTTAAGAATTTTACGCTCAGCGCCCAATAGCTTTCCGCTTTATTGGAGAGTGCCGGAGCGGCATATACGATCATGAGCATGACAGCGATGATGAGCACAACAAATAATGGATTGTTTAATACGGTATATGCGCCTGCGCTTTCCAGCACCTTACTGATAAACAGGGAAACCGTCAATGCAATGCCGCCCAAAACGGTAAACACCGCCGAGCACAGAGACTCATAGTCTGCGATCACACGATGCAGTCCCCATCCTGTGCCGCCCTCATTTTGCCGTATGGTGGAAAGAAGCTCCGAGGTCCGGCTCTCGTCCAGATTCACGTAATCCATATCGAAGAGTTTCTCCATGAAAATATGTTCCATTTTAAACCAGAGTCCCGCATTATGCGTCTCCTTCCACCTATTCAGAATTGCAGCACCCAGAGCGATAAACGCGGCTGAAGCAAGGGTGATCGTAACGAGTATTTTCAGATGTTCCATGGCTCTTTCCCCCGCGAGCTCATCAATGATAAGCGCCAGAAGGAAGATTTCTAAATAAGGAGTGAGGGCATTCCATATCACGCTGATGATCCTGGACAGTACCATCTGCGGATCGTACTGACAGAACAGCTTAAAAGCCCGATGATTTAATCGGAGCGTCTTTGCCCACGGCATTTTCTTCTCCATCTTCATCCTCCCCTTCTCTATAATACCTGCTTTGAACCTCATAAAGCTCTGCATATCTGCCTCCCCTGTTCAAAAGCTCTTCGTGTGTTCCTTCCTCGCTGATACCGCCATGATCGATCAAAATAATACGGTCGCAGAAGCGTGTGCTTGCAAGACGGTGCGAAATATAGATCGATGATTTGCCGCTTGTCATTGCGTGATATTTCTGATATATCTGTGATTCCGCGATTGGATCCAGCGCTGACGTAGGCTCGTCAAGAACAATGAACGGAGCATTTTTATACAACGCACGCGCCAGCATCAGGCGTTGTGTTTCTCCGCCGGAAAGCGCTGTTGCTTCTTCATATACCGCACGATTCAGACAGGTATCATAACCGTCAGGCAATGCTTCGATCTTAGCGGAAAGTCCGGCCTTTTCTACACACTCTTTCACCCGCTGCATATCGATTCCCACATCATTCTGCGCAACATTGGCCGCGATCGATCCTGCCAATAATGAAAAGTCCTGAAAAACTGCCGAAAACATCGTGTAATAGTCAGTACGATCATAGTCCCGGATGTCATTTCCGTCCAACAGCACACGTCCTTCGGTTGGATCGAGAAAACCGCAGATCAGTTTGATCAGCGTCGTTTTACCGGCTCCGTTTAATCCGACTATGGCAAGCTTTTCGCCGGGATGCAGCGTAAGATTGATATCGCTCAAAGCGTACTGATCGGCTCCTGGATAACGGAAGGATACCTGCTCCAGCCGGATCTCATACTTTCTGTCCGTCTCCGCTTTCAACGGTTTACCACAGCCCAAATGGAAAGGTTCCTCATATTCCAGGCACTCGCGGATCGTAGTGATATCGAGGGACTGTTTGTACAGTGCGCTGAAATCGCTCATGATTCCGGATACCCGGCCGGTAAACCCGCCGATCGCAGTAAAATATAAAAGAAACTCTGCCACGCCTAAACCATTCTGAAGTACGAATCCGATCAGAAAAGCATACGCAGCCGCATTGCGAAGAAAAGTCAGAACAAGATCCACTATTTTTGCCGCAATATAAACGCTCTGTGCTTTCCTGTGAAAAGCAGTATGGGCATCCATTGCTTTTTCATATAAGCTTTCGAGCCAGGAACGTAAACCAAAAATACGTGTGTCTTTTGCTGCGCCCAGGTCTCTCGCACACTCCGAAATATAATACATATGTCTTTCATATTCCGCTGCTTCTTCGCGATGACGATAGCCATAGGCATTCGCGTAATTACTAAAAAGACAGCTGATCACTGTAGCCGCAAGAATGATCAGGATCAAAAGCGGTTGTACCAGGCTTAACAGGCTGACATAGATGCCAAAACAGATCATATTCGTTGTCAGCGTCGAAAGCGTAATCCATATTGCCTCCGGCGCTGCGCCGTTGGAATTTGGACATTCCCGGGACTTTGTAAGAAGCTTTATGAAATGGTCGTCATCCACATTGGGATAGGATGTGGTCGCGGCTTTTCGGTTCAAAAGATTTGTCACCACAGCACGGATGCTGATCCTGGCAAATATTGCATTCATATTCACATACGACGAGACAGCCGACACAAGCATCAAGGCAAGCGCAAATACAAGGATCGCCCAGATCAGATCCCACACCGAAGCCCGTCTTTCCATTGCGGAGAGTATTGCCGGTGAAATATACAGATTGAGCAGGTTTAATGCAGCTGCTGTAAGAGCTGAAAGCAGGCTGAGCACAAAAACCTTTTTTTCTCCCGAAGTCCAGGCGAGCTTTACCATAAACCATGAGTTTTGCCCCATGTTATATCTGGGCCTGGAAGATTTTGCTTTTTTCGTTCTTTCCCTTAACACAGAAACCGCCCTCCTTTTTGCGCTATTATATGCACAAAAATTCGTCCCCGAATGATTTTGGGGACGAATCGTCATTTCCAGGTGATGAAATGCACACGCGCGCGATTTTATACCTGCGGAAGCAGTATTTCAGTTGTAAACGCTCCATCCTCGCTGTTTTGGCTGATGTAGCCGCCCGACCGTTCCACAATGGCAGCGATGCGGACGAGTCCGAAGCCGTGCCCGTCTCCTCTGGTGCTGCGGAACAGACCACCTTTCTTTTGCAGTTTTTTGCCTGCGGTGAAGTTGGTAAAGGAAATATAAAGATGGGTATTCTTCATATCCATATATACCCGGATCACCCGTTTCGCTTCGGGGAGCTTCGCGGTTGCCTCGATGGCATTGTCGAAAAGGTTGCCGATGATACAGCACAGGTCAATCTCGGAGGTTTTCAGCCTGACGGGGATATATGCATCCGCTTCGACCTCGATCCCTTTGGATTTTGCCAGAGAAATTTTAGAATTCAGAATGGCATCAGTCATGGGATTTCCGGTCTTGAGGACTGTATCAACCGTTGTCAGATCTTCGTCCAGCAGAGCAAGATAATTCCTGATGGCTTCCCAGTTCTCTGCAGCGGCGTAGGCCTTCATGGTCTGAATGTGATTGCGGTAATCATGCCGCCAGCCGCGAATCTGCCGATACATATTGTCTACTTCCCGGTAGTGGGTCTCGATCAGCTCGTGCTGATAGGATTCCATTTGTTTCTCCATGCGTTTTGAAAATAATCCCATAGCCCTACCTCATGTTAATGATCGCCCGGTTGACGCCGTCATAAGCACCCCTCGGCAGAGGGATGGGTGTGCCGTCGGCCAGCCTGATTTCTGTTTTGGCGACACGGATGATCTGCGTCAGATTGATAATGACGGAGCGTCCAACACGGTAAAAACGCTCGTCGAGCTGCTTTTCAAGCTCGCTGAGGGTCATTTTCACCGTGGTATCTGACAGAGCGTGGATGGTAACGTAGTTTCCGAACACGTCGGCGTATCGTATCTGACAGACAGGCACACGCACCAATTCGCCGCCGACGTCAAAGGTCAGCACTTTTTCATTTTTCGCCAGCTTCTCGATGGCGCGGTCAAGCACAGAACAGAGCTTTTCTTCCCGGACCGGCTTCATCAGATAGTGGAGCGCTGCCACTTCATATCCTTCGGAGATATAATCGAAGTAGCCTGTGATAAACACAATCTGAACTGTGTCGTTGCTCTTCCGAAGCTGCTTTGCCATGGTAACGCCGTCCATCTCACCCATTTCAATATCAAGGAGCAGTATATCGTAGTCGCTTTCTCCGGCATAACGGAACAGGAAGCTTTCGGCCGACATAAAGGTATCGATGTGTACCACATGACCGGAACCCGCCGCCCAACGCCGCACCATATTCAAAATATATTCTCTGTCTGCGTCTGAATCGTCACAGACCGCAAGCTTGTACTTCATGTTCTCACCGTCCCTGATGCGTTTCTGGCTGATCTGTCCTGAAATGGCCTTATTCCCCGCTGCCTTCCACCTCGCTGCTGTCGTATTCCAACAGATCCTCAACCCGACAGCCAAGCGCTCTGGCAAGAGAGAGAATCGTAGCTCCAGCAGCTTTGTTTATGTCTTTGGCACGGATTTCGTACTGCTGCAGAGTACGAAGATTGACGCCAACCTTTTCTGCAAGCTCCTTCTGTGTGTAACCGCTGATCTTACGCTGGGCCTGCAGGCGTGTCGGCAGATTCTCTTTGCGTATCATGCGGTTGACAGTATCCACAAATTTCTTCTCGGATGCTTCGTGCAGAGCCGGATACAGCTTTTCGATTTCCTTCATTGTGATATGCTTCCGGATTTCCTTGAAGCTGCGCCCGGTGTACCATTGATAATAAGCGAGGATCCAGCCGCACCAGTACTGCGGCGAATAATCATAGTCAATCTGTGCCTGCGGGAAGTCCGCGTCTGTTCCGGACCTTGTGAGAATATCCATCACAAGCTCCGTGCCGGATATACCGGAAACATATTTTGGAACGCCGGCGGCAAACTGTTCTGCATAGCCCGTGACGATAAACAGACCAAGAAATTCATCCATATTCATCTGACAGCTGTTTGAAGCGTAGTCCATAGCTTCGCCCAGACATTCCATAGCGTCATCAAGGTACTGGTCATCGTAAGCGTGGATCATCGGGCTGCACCTCCTCACGGATCATATCTCTCATATACAGGCCGTCTAAAGCATCTCGTTCAAGCTCTGCACGGAAAGCGGCTCTTGCTTCGTCATCCCGGGCTTTTCTTTTTGCATAATACTCGGTATTATCTGCAATCTCATAAGAAACAAACCGGATTTTTTCAAACGCTGCAGGGCTTTTCAAAACGAACTGTTCACCCAGCTTACCAAGACGCATGGCGCAGGAAAGCTGCGAGAGTGAAATTTCGTTATTCACGAACGCTCTGGCAAAAGAGAAATAGGAATCATCTGCACGGTAGCCAATAACAATATCATAGGGTGTCAGATCAAGGAGAAAATGTTCTTTCAGCCAATCCGCACCCCGCTTCATCACAGGAGTGGAGATACGGAATCTGCGATATTCCATCAGCAGTGCCAGCCAATGCAGAATTGTGTACTCTTTGGCGGAGAGATTCAGAACCGCAAGACCGGCAGTATCCATTTCATACTTATTTGCGTAGCCGTCTGTGTTTTCGGTACAGGCCCACTCCTTTGCAAGCTCTAAGTGCTCTGTGCAATAGAATCCTTTTCCGTAGTCATTATATGATCTGCCTTTTCCGAACACAGGCGTTTGGATAATATCGGGCGAACCGTGATATATAATTTTTTTACTCATTTTTACCTCCATACTTCCCGGGAGTTAGTATAAACATATTGTACTTCTAAAGAAGTATAGAGTCAACGGATCTGATCTAAATTTCCTCCCTCACCTGAAAGATATAAAATTTCAGATAATAAGACTCATCCGCCGCCCAGAGAATAGGGTGGTCGCAGCACTGGGTTCCGAAGTAAACCTGCCGGAGACGCTTGTGCGCGCCGTGGGCCGCCTCGCGGATGGTTTTGGAAAAAAGCTCCGGATCCATGAAGTGGGAGCAGGAGCAGGTGGCGAGAAAGCCGCCGTCCTCCACCAGGCGCATGCCGCGCAGGTTGATCTCCCGGTAGCCCTTCACTGCGTTTTTGATGGAATTGCGGGACTTGGTGAAGGCGGGGGGATCCAGAATGACCAGGCCGTAGCGCTCTCCCTGCGCTTCGAGCCGGGGGAGCAGATCGAACACATCCGCGCAGGTGAAATGCACCCGGTCCTGGAGACCGTTTAATCGGGCGTTTTCCTCCGCCATGTCGATGCCGGTCTGGGAAGCGTCCACGCCGAGAACGCTCTGTGCTCCGGCGATTCCGGCGTTGAGGGCGAAGGAGCCGGTATGGGTGAAGCAGTCCAGCACCCGTCTGCCTGCGCTGATCCGGTGAATGGCTGCCCTGTTGTGTTTCTGATCCAGGAAAAAGCCGGTTTTCTGGCCGTCCTGCACGTCCACCAGATACTTCACGCCGTTTTCCTCAATCTGTACGCGGGTGTCAAAGGGCTCTGACAGAAAGCCCTTGAAGCGCTCCATGCCCTCCTGGAGGCGGACCTTTGCGTCGCTCCGCTCATAAACGCCGCGGATCCGGATGCCGTCCTCAGAAAGGACGCGGCGCAGGATGCCCACGATCAGGGGCTTGAAGCGGTCGATGCCAAGGGCCAGGGATTCCACCACGAGGACATCGGAAAACTTGTCCACAACCAGCCCGGGAAACCAGTCGGCCTCTCCGAAGATGACGCGGCAGCTTCCCGTATCCACCGTCTGCTTCCGGTAATTCCAGGCGTCCCGCACCCGCCTTTCCCAGAATGCCTCGTCGATCACCGTTTCTTTTTTGCGGGAAAGCAGGCGCACCGTGATTTTGGAGCGGCGGTTGATGAAGCCTGTTCCCAGAAAGAAGCCGTCGAAATCCAGAACGTGAACCAGACCGCCGTCCCGCACGGTTCCTTTTGCGGAAGAGATTTCATTGTCATAAACCCACATGCCGCCTGCCTTCAGGGAGCGTCCGGCGCCCTTGTTCAGCGTAACAGTACCCGTTATTTCATACAGATTATCTTTCATAATTTCCCTTTCCTTTTGCCGATTCTTCTTGTAAGTGTACCATATTTTCATTATAATTTACAGTATCATGATTCGGAGGGAACGCAGCCGGCCGCCGCTTCAGACGGACGGGGCGGCGGCCGCGTCCGGAGCGCTTTCCGGGAAGGAGCTTTGGCGCTGCGAAAAGAAAGGAGTACATATGATTCTGGAAAAATACTATGAAGATCCGGAGATCCTCCATGTGGGGTGTGAGGAAACGAGATGCTGGTATGTGCCTCTTGACGGACAGGAAAAGGAGACGGGAAGGCTTCTTTCCAGTGTGGACTGGAGGTTCGGGTACTTTCCCTGTATCGAGGAGGTTCCGGAATTTTACAAAAAGGACTTTGACGAGGAAAGCTTCGGCAGGCTGGAGGTACCCTCCTGCTGGCAGATGACGGGATACGATCAGAAGCATTATACCAACACCCGCTATCCCTTCCCCTGCGATCCGCCCTATGTGCCGGACAACAATCCCTGCGGGGCCTATATCAAGGATTTTGACCTGGATAAAAACGAGACGAAGAAGGAGCAGTTCCTCTATTTTGAAGGAGTGGATTCCTGCTTTTACGTGTGGGTGAACGGGAAATTTGTGGGCTACAGCCAGGTTTCCCACAGCCCCAGCGAATTCAACATCACCGGAAAGACGAAGGCAGGAAGGAACCGTCTGGCCGTCCTGGTGCTGAAATGGTGCGACGGAAGCTATCTGGAGGATCAGGACAAATTCCGCATGTCCGGCATTTTCCGGGACGTGTTCCTGCTTCTGCGTCCCCAGGAGAGGGTGCGGGATTATACGGTGACCACGCCTGTGGACTTTGAAAGGAATACGGCGCAGGTCAGGATCAGCCTGGATACGGTGGGAGATCCTCAGGTGGTCTGCCGCCTGTATGACGGGGAGCGGCTGCTGGGAGAGCAGACGGCAGAGGGGAGCGAAACGGTTTCCTTCGAGGTGGAACAGCCGGTTCTGTGGAACGCGGAGGAGCCTTATTTATATACGGTAAAGCTCGGCACGGAGCAGGAGACGATCTGCCAGCGTGTGGGCATCCGTACCGTTTCCATCCGAAACGGCGTGGTTCTGATCAATGAAAAGCCTGTGAAATTCAAGGGCGTCAACCGCCATGACAGCAGCCCCTTCACCGGCGCGGTGGTGTCCCGGATGGACGCCATGTTCGACCTGCGCATCATGAAGGAGGCCAACATCAACGCCATCCGCACCAGCCATTACCCCAACGCGCCCTGGTTCCCGGAGCTGTGCAGCGAATACGGCTTTTACGTCATCGCTGAGGCCGATCTGGAATCCCACGGCGTGGCCGATCAGTATGGAGGAAGCACGGAAAAAACCTTCAGCCAGCTGGCGGAGGATCCGGCCTACAGGCAGGCGGTTCTGGACCGGAGCCAACGCAATGTGATCCGCGACAAAAACCAGTGCTGCGTGATCTTCTGGTCCCTTGGAAACGAATCCGGCATGGGAACCAATATCGAGGAAGCGGGACGCTGGGTGAAGCAGTATGACCCCACCAGGCTGGTGCATTACGAAAGCTGCCATTTCCAGCCGGAGGGACATGAAAAGGACGAGTCCATGCTGGACGTGGAAAGCCATATGTACGCCTCCACCCAGTATATCGACGAATATTTTTCGAAGCCGGGAGAGAAAAAGCCCTTCGTCCAGTGTGAATTTGTGCATGCGATGGGCAACGGTCCCGGAGACATTGAGGATTACATGCAGCAGATCTACAAGTATGACGGCTTCTGCGGCGGCTTCGTCTGGGAGTGGTGCGACCATGCCACCTATGAGGGAAGAGCGGAGAACGGCAGGGAGATGTACCACTACGGCGGAGATGCGGGCGAATATCCGCACGACGGAAACTTCTGCATGGACGGCCTGGTATTTCCGGACCGCAGGCCGCACGAGGGGCTGTATGAGTGGAAAAACGCCATCCGTCCTGTGCGCGCGGAGCTGATCGACCGGAAGAAAGGGATCGTGCGCCTGCATAATAAGCTGGATTTCAGAAATTTAAACGGCTATGTCCGGCTTCAGTATGAGATCAAAAGTGCGGGAAAGCTGCTTTCCGAGGGAAGCGTGGACGTACTTGACATTGCGCCTCACGGCTTTGCGGACATCCGCATCGATCTGCCCGGAGCGAAGGAGGAGGACTGCTTCTTAAAGCTGACCTACTTCCAGGCGGCGAAGGATAAGCTGACCCAGATCGGCCATGTGATGGGCTTCGATCAGATCGCCCTTTCCGAGTATAAGGAAAAGGAGCTGCCCTTTGAAAAGGCTTCTTCCGCAGAAAAGGGAAGCGTGGCGCTTTCGGAAACCCCTTATGTTTTCTGCGTGCAGGGAGAGAGCTTTTGCTATGAATTCGGAAAAAAGGAAGGAAACTTACTCCGCATGGAACAGGGCGGAAAAGCCTGCATTACCGCTCCGGTGGAGTGGAACGTTTGGCGCGCGCCCACCGATAATGACAGAAATATTGTGACAGAGTGGCAGAACGCGGGCTATGACAGGAGCACGGTGAAGGTCTACCGCGCGGAGGCGAAGCTGCGCCAGAATGTGGTGACGATCACCTGTGATTTTTCCATCGCGGCGCCTGTGGTACAGCCCTTCCTGCGCCTGCACGCGGTATGGAGCATCAACGCGGCGGGACAGGTGAAGCTGGTCCTTGATGGAAAACGCGATCCGGTATTTCCCTTCCTGCCCAGATTCGGCCTGAAATTCTGCCTGCCCGCAGTGCAGGAGGACGGAAACGCACAGACGGGAGATACGCCGGTGTCCTATTTCGGATACGGGCCTCATGAGAGCTACATTGACAAGCACAGAGCCAGCTATATGGACCACTTTTTCACCACGGTGGGCGCGCTGCATCAGGACTATGTCCGCCCGCAGGAGAACGGAAGCCATTACAACTGCCATTACGTGCGCGTCGGAGCTCTTCTTGCACAGGGAAAACGCCCCTTCTCCTTCAACGCTTCGGAATATATGCCGGAGGAGCTTACGGAGAAGAAGCATAATTACGAGCTGGAAAAGGCCGGCTGCGTGGTGGTCTGCACCGATTATAAGATGAGCGGCGTGGGTTCCAATTCCTGCGGCCCCGCGCTTCTGCCTCAGTACCGTTTTGACGAAGAGGAATTTAAGTGGGAGATGCTTTATTCCTTTTCCGATTGAAGAACGACGGCCTTTTCATTGAAGATAGGAGAGAATGACAGCTTTGCATAAAGCATGAAATATCATTAGCAGTACGATAACGGTCAGAAACCCAAACCGCCTGTTCTCACAGCCGAATGAATCGGCTGAGGAACAGGCGGTTTGATGTTTAAAAATATCGAACTGTAATAAAAATTTATCGAAAATCAATAAAAATATATTGACTTTCAATTTGCTTCATGCTATTTTATGGAAAAGGAAGATCGAACCCCACAAGAAAGACTGAAGAAAGGAAGGGAGTGCGGAAATGAAAGAAAACAATCTGGTCAGGGCAACAAAGCTGCTCCTTGACATCATGTTTTTTTCAGGGCTTGCAGTGATCGTGACGCTGCCGGTTTCCATCAGAATTTACGGGTATATCAATTCCTGGTTTGCCCGGTATTACGTGCAGCTCGTGGTGCTGTTCGCCGTTTCGGGCGTTCTGGCGGAGCTGATTCTGTATGAGCTGCGGAGGATGTTCCGGACGGTTCTTGCGAACGACTGCTTTGTGGAAGCGAATGTGAAGAGCTTAAAGCGGATGGGGACATACAGCTTTCTGATCGCGCTTGTAACGGCGGGCCGGATGTTCCTGTATCTGACCCCCGCGGTCATGATCATCATCCTGGTATTTGTGATCGCCGGACTGTTCAGCAGGGTGCTCAGCCAGGTATTTGACAGGGCGGTGGCCTATAAGCTGGAAAATGATCTGACCATATGAGCGCGGCCGGAATGAGCGCATCTGAGATGAGCGCGGCTGAAAAAGGAGGTGGAGCATGTCCATCGTGATCAATCTTGACGTAATGATGGCCAAAAGAAAAAAGGGGCTGACAGAGCTTGCCGGGGAGGTGGATATCACGCTCGCCAATCTGTCAATCCTTAAGAATAACAAGGCGAAGGCGGTGCGTCTTTCCACGCTGAACGCGATCTGCAGGGCGCTGGAGTGTCAGCCTGGGGATATCCTGCAATATGTGGAAGACGGTGAGGAACAGGAATAAAAGGAGGGCCGCTGTGGACGTAAGGGATGTCCGGGAGCGGGAGCTTCGGAACGGAGGTTTTATGGAAGAAAGAATGGAAAAGGGAGCGGTCTGCGCGGCAAACGTCCAGAAAACAACCGTGCAGGCGGATGAGCACAGGATCTTTATGAGGAAAAACTACGCCTTTTTCGGCGGAGCGAGCGCGCTGTACGCGCTGTTTTATACCTTTTGTCTGTACCGGAACGCATCGGGGATCACTTACCCTTTTTTCGCGGCAGGAACCCTTGTTTATTTTTACTTATGTACCAGAAGGTCAGGGGTTCCATGGAAAAAAGACAGCATATTCTATCTGGTCAGCATTCTGCTTCTGGGAGTCAGCGTCTTTCTGACGGACAACAGCGCGATCAACGGCATGACGAAGGCGGGTATTCTTCTGCTTACGGTCAGCATGATGCTGCATCAGTATATGAATGACGGGCGCTGGAATTTCTCTAAATATATGCTTTCTCTGGGACAGGGGGCTCTGGAGACCGTCGCCTCGCTGGGGTATCCGGTCAGCGACGGAAACGCCTGGCTGAAGGGGCGGGAGCAGGAAGGAAAAAATGCGAAGAGCCGTTACGTGCTGCTGGGAATTCTGATCCTGTGTCCGCTGCTGGTTGTCATACTGGCGCTGCTTGCCAGCGCGGATCTGGTATTCCGGGAGCTTTTCATCCATCTGTTTGACTATGTGGAGCCCATTGATATTTTCATGGTCTGCTTCATGCTCGCGTTCATGTTTTTCGTCTCCTACAGCTTCATTGCCATGCTGAACCGAAGGGTGATCCGGGAGGAATGCGCGGATCGCCGCAGGCAGGAGCCGGTGCTCGCGATTACCGTCACGTCCGTGCTTGCTTTTGTCTATCTGATCTTCTGCGGCATTCAGATCGTGTATCTGTTTTTTCAGAAATCGGGACTTCCGGACGGCCAGTCCTATGCGTCCTATGCCAGACAGGGCTTCTTCCAGCTCCTTGCGGTCTGCCTGATCAATCTGGCCATTGTGCTGGTCTGTCTGTCTTTTTTCCGGGAGAGCAGGGCACTGAAGGGGATCCTGACGGTGATTTCCCTGTGTACCGGATGCATGGCGGCCTCAAGCGCTTACCGGATGCTTCTGTATATCGGCGCCTACCGGCTGACCTTCCTTCGGATTCTCGTCCTCTGGGCCCTTGCCGTGATCGCGGCGTCGCTTGTGGGGATCCTGTGCAGCATTTTCCGGAAGGATTTTCCGCTGTTTCGGTATCTTATGGTCGTGGTGACGGTCTGCTACATCATTCTTGCCTTTGCGAAGCCGGATTACTGGATCGCTCGGTTCAACATGGAATATGTGAACCGGGAGAGCGGACTGGAGCTGACGGCGGAGCAGAGAGGGGAATTTTACGGAGATTTCATATATTTGTCCGGCCTTTCAGCGGATGCGGCCCCGGTGCTTGCCTCGGAAGAAAATTATGCGTTCCTGTGTGGGGAGACGGATGCCATGAAGCGCTATTTTGCCAGAATGGAAGCGAGAGCGCAGGAAAACGGGATCAGAACCTTCAACCTGTCCCGTTATCTGGCGGGAAGGGCGCTGGACGGGAGAAGCGGGGTTTCTTAATATTTTCTGAAGGCTCCGGATAAGATTGACAGGAAGCATCCTTCTGCGGTATTCTGGACGGGATACAAAAAAAGGAGGAGAATGGAATGAAAAAAAGAGGGGCTATTGTCTGGGTGCTGGCCGCAGTGCTTCTGCTGGCCGGATGCGGCGGGGGCTTCGACGCCACCAAGTACGTACGCGGCGCGCTGAACAACATCTATCTGGGAGATCCCACGGAGTATATGGAGCAGGTGGAGATCACGGAGGAGGAAGCGGCGGAGGAGTATGAGCAGGGGATCGAGGTTGAAGCGGATTTCCTTCTGCAGTATTATGGAATCGGCGAGGTTTCCGACGAGGTGTACCAGCAGATCGTGGATATGTACAAGACGATCTATCAGCAGTCAAAGTTTGAGGTGCAGGAAGCGGTAAAGAACGGCGATGATTATAACGTGGAGGTGCTGATCAGCCCCATCGATGTGATCGTAAACAGCGAGGAGGATATCAGCGCGGCGGTGGATGAATTCGTTGAATCGGCTGATCCGGCGGATTATCCGGACGATCTGTCCATTAACGACGCGCTTGCGCAGATCGTGGTAGATACGATCAGCGCGAACATACCGGATCTGGGATGGAAGGATCAGATTTCCGTTATTGTAAAGGTGGAGAAGGACGATGCGGGCTATTACGGCCTCAGCAGCGATGCGATCTCCCAGCTGGATCAGGATATGATCGCTTATTAAAAGCCGGAGATTTTCCGATATCTTTCATAAAAAAAGCGGCCGGAACGCTGCAGAAATGCGGGCGGGAGGGCTGCCTTTTTTATGGGAGAAAGAAGCAGGGACAAAGGGCAGGAGAAGAAGGGAACGGGAGCATAGACATAATATTGGATAAAAATATTTTATAAAACGAAACAGGACTGCCGTTATAACCTGCAGTCCTGTTTTTTCTCACACTTCATGATGTAGTTTAACACAGCCGAAAAGAAAAGTCTAGTAATTTTTTGCCTGCCGATTACAATATTAGATAATCGGGTGTCTGTTCAGGCCCGTGCTGGTCACATCGCTGACCAGCGCGGAGGATGCGTGTTCCGCCCTGAATCCGGCCCGCCCATCACCGCAGGCGATCTGGAATGGCGGGCCGGGTTACAGATGGAGGGAAGATTGGAAAATGCTTCGGCATGGAGGTAAAAATGGAGACTGAAAGGAATCAGAAAAATGCGGAGCGCAGTCCGGAGAGACGGAAGGAAGAGGCGCACTTGAAGGAAACGCTTGCTGTGGTCCGGGCGAACGTGGAAACCTATGAGGCGGAGGTTTCCAGGATGAAGGGGGACATCGACGAGATGCTGGAGCATTTTCACGACAACGACGTGGAGGTGCTGACCCTGTTAAACAATACCATCACCCTGCACGACCACATGAAGCGGGCGCTGGAGCGGAATGTGCGGGCGCTGAAAAAGCCCTATTTCGGCAGGATCCATTTTCAGGATCACGCGCTGAAAAAGGAGGAAACTCTGTACATCGGAAAGGGCGGCATTTCCAGGGACACCACCCACTGGGTGGTGATAGACTGGCGAGCGCCCGTTGCCAACGCCTATTATGAGAACGGCCTGGGAAAATGCAGCTATCCGGTTCCGGGCGGCGGACGGGTGAAGATCGACCTGAAGGGGAAGCGCACCTATGAGATCGAGGAAGGGAAGCTTCTGGATTTCTATGATTCCGAGGTGGTGACCAACGACGACCTTCTGACGAAATACCTGGCTAAGAACAAGCAGGCGGTGCTGGGGGAGATCATCGCCACGATCCAGAAGGAGCAGAACGACATCATCCGCCGTTCGCCCTATCATAACATGATCGTGCAGGGCGTGGCCGGATCGGGAAAGACGACGGTGGCCATGCACCGGATCTCCTACATTCTCTATAATTATCAGGAGCGGTTTAAGCCGGAGGATTTTTATATCGTTGGAAGCAACCGGATCCTGCTGGAATACATCACCGGCGTGCTTCCCGACCTGGATGTGTACGGCGTGCGGCAGATGACCATGGAGCAGCTTTTCGTGCGGCTTCTGTACGAAGACTGGGATGAGGAAAAATACCGGATACGTCCGGCGGATCAGGCTGACAGGGACGGCTGGGAGCGGGGGACGAACGAATGGTTCGAGGCGCTCGAGGCCTACTGTGACGCGCTGGAATGGGAAACCATTCCAAGAGGGAGCATTTATTTGAATCCCAGGCAGTTTGTGGAGGGCTTCCGGGACGGAAAAACGGGCGTGTTCGACGAGACGGGCGGCAGGCCGCCCGCGCCGGGAGAGGCGGTGGAGCTGATGAACCGGGATGCGGTGGAGCGCTACATCCGGCAGAATCCCTCGATCTCCGTGCAGAGCAAGATCAACATGCTCAACGAGCGCCTGGAAAACAAGATCAGGGAGGAATTTCTGGGAAAGGGCGTCAAGTATACGGAAAAGGAAAGAAAGGCCATTCTGAAGGCCTACCGGGGGCGGTACGGAAAGAAAGTCTGGAAGCGTTCCATTTACGAGCTGTACCGGGAATTTCTGACAAAGCAGAAGGAAAAGGGCGCGAAGGTGCAGCTTCCCGATCGGAAATTTGACGTATACGACCTGGCGGCGCTGGCCTATCTGTACCGCAGGATCAAGGAAACCGAGGTCATCAGCGAGGCCCATCATATCGTCATCGACGAGGCGCAGGACTTCGGCATGATGGCCTACCGGGTGCTGGCCTCCTGCATCCGGGAGTGTACCTATACCATCATGGGAGACGTGTCTCAGAACATTCACTTCGGCTACGGCCTGAACGACTGGGAGGAGCTGAAGGGCCTGATCCTTTCCGGCGAACGGGACAGCTTCGGCGTATTGAAAAAAAGCTACCGCAACACAGTGGAAATCTCAGAATTCGCCGCCCGCATCCTGGAGCATGGAAGCTTTGTCTCCTATTCGGCGGAGCCCATCATCCGCCACGGGGATCCGGTGCAGGTTCTCAAAACGGAAAACAGAAAGGCACTGATCGAAAAATGCGCCGGGGTCTGCCGGGGATGGCAGGAAAAGGGCTTCGATACCATCGCGGTGATCTGCCGGAGCAGGGAGGAAGCCTCGCGCACGGCCGAAGAGCTGAAAGGCCTGATCCCGGTGGCGGAAAGCGACCTGGAAAAGGCAGTTTTCGCAAGCGGCATCATGGTGCTTCCCGTGGAATTCACCAAGGGACTGGAATTTGACGCGGTGCTGATCCTGGATCCCACCAGGGAGGATTACCCCCTGGACGATGGAAACGCAAGGCTCCTCTACGTTGCGGCCACCCGTGCCCTGCATGAGCTCTGCGTGCTGCATGAGGGCGATCTGACCGGCCTCATCGCGGACCCTGTTCCTCAGAAAAAGCGGGAGGCGGCTCCGAGAAAGGAAAAGAAGCGGATTTCCATTGTGAGAAATACCGCTGTACAGGAGACGGCTGAGACAGACCGGAGACGTTCCCCGGACTTCCGGAATCCGGCAGAGCCACAGCAAAAGCGCCCCGCAATCGCAGACCGGGAACGTTCGTCGGTACTGGACCGGCAGCGGCCCGCTGCGTCCAGGCAGGAAAACCGTGTGGTTTCATCCGGCATACAGCCCACAGCGCCCCGGCGGGAAAAGCCCGCGGCGTCCCTTCGTTCCTCGTCCCTGTCAGAAAACGTTTCCGTCAGGAAGCCCTATGAGTCCTATGCGCAGGCACAGAAACGGGGCGTTGGTATGATGGGAGGATCTGTGCCGGAGAAAGCGGCGGCAGCCGTCCACTTCGCAGCCGGAAGCCCTGCAAACGGAAGCCTTGTAAACAGAAGCCCCGCAAACGGAAGCTCCGCAGCCGGGCGTCCTGATGCAGGAGCTCCCGCCTTCGGAGACATGCCGGACGCGGACCGGCTCCGCCCGGCGGGACGGCCAAGAACCGATCTGGCGGTGCGGTTCTGTACCATGAATCCGGACGGCCTTTATCTGCAGAGCCGCTACGGCACTCTGCGGCTCTGTCCCGTGGGAAGCGCCATCGTGCGCGTGACCTTCGTGAAGGGCTCCCGGATGCCGGACGGGGTCTGCCCGGGCATAGCGGTGAACCGGATGGAGAAAAGCTGGAAGCTGAAGGACACAAGGGCCATGGTGGAGTTTTCCGGTACGGAGCTGTGCCTGCAGGTGGATAAGGCCTCCGGCGCTATCCGCTATCTGTCGGGAGAGAAAAAGCCCTTGCTTGCGGAGCGGGGCAAAGACTGCCGGCTGATCGAGGACAGCGGCGCGCTGGTGCGCTCCTGGCTGTATCTGGACAGGGCGAAGGGAGAGAAGCTGTATGCGCCGGGCATGAACGGAGAGAAGGGAATCGCCCTGAACGGCTCGGCCAGATATATTTCCCACGGAGGGAAGGAGCTTCCCCTGCTGCTGTCGGAAAACGGCTACGGTATGCTGATCGCTTCCAGAAAGCCCGTCATCAGCTGCGACATTCCCCTTTACGGCTCCTGCCTGTGCGCGGAGGGAGAGCAGGCGCTGGATTTTTATTTCATCGCAGGGAAGCAGCAGCTCACCGTTATGAACGCCTGCGCCTACCTGTGCGGACTGATCTGACAGGGGCCTGGGAGCAGACGTATATTTTGGGCCGTCTCCGGCATAATAAGCGGTAAAAGAAAACGCCGCCGGTCGGCGGCATGGAGGTGGCCTGTCATGAAGGAAACAGATACGATAAGATTACTCCGGGAATGTGACGCGGGAGCGAAAATGGCGGTGTCGTCCATCGACGAGGTGCTGGAGAAGGTTTCCGGCCCCGGCCTGAAGCGGCTTCTTCAGGAAAGCAGGGAGCACCATGAAAAGCTGGAAAATGAGATCCATTCCCTGCTGAAAAACTACGGCTCCCAGGAAAAGGAGCCTGCGGCGATCGCCAAAGGAATGTCCTGGATGAAAACGAACATGAAAATGAGCATGGACGACAGCGACGCCACGGTGGCGGATCTGATCACGGACGGCTGCAACATGGGGACGAAATCTCTGAGCAGATACCTGAACCAGTACAGAGGCGCGGACCATGCTTCAAGGGAGCTCTGCGGCAGGCTGATCTCCATTGAGGAAAAGCTGTGCAGCGGGATGAGGCAGTACCTGTAAGGGCTGCCGGGGCCAGGCCGCCGAAGGCAGCGGGAGCGATCGGAAAAGGAACCGGGAGCGGAGCCGCAGAAGGAACCGCGGGCCCGCCCCCGGCGCGTCGGGAGGGCTACTGCTCCCGGTACTGTCCCGGCGTCATTCCGGTATACTGCTTGAAGCGCCTGCGGAATACGTGGGCGTCCTCATAGCCCACCGCCAGGGTGATATCCCCGATCAGCATGTTGGTGTCCCTGAGAAGCTCCCTGGCCTTTTCCATGCGCAGATTGGCTAGATAGTCCGAAGGGCGGATGTCCAGCTCATTCCGAAATTCCACGGAAAGCGTCACCGCGCTGACCTGCAGGTATTCCGCAAGCGCGTTCATGGTCAGGCCGGGGTCTGAAAAATGCTCCTGCATGTAGGAAACGGCCCTCTGGACAATGTCGGAATTCTGGATGCCGATCCCTTCCCTGTTATCGATGATCTTGCGGCAGGCGTCGTTGAGAAGCTCGTAAAAATCCTGGATGTTCAGGCATTGGGAGAGGGTAAAAACATTATAAAAGTCGTCGAATTCGGTTTTATCCCCCTTCCATTCCGCAAGAAGCGTGTGCATGATATCGTTGTACAGAATGCGGAAGGCGTACAGGGAAGCCTTTTCTCCGTTCAGCCTGTTGCATATATCCTTCACCACAGAGTCTGCCGCAGTCTTATCCTGATTCCGGATAGCGGTTTTCAGACGGTTCAGATCCTTTTCATCCACCAGATTCGCATAATCCTTCTGCGCCGCGTCGGAAAAGCGGATGATCTTGCTGTTGTCCAGAAGCAGGCGGTTGTCAAAGGCGGTGTTTGCCTCAAGATAGGCGCGGGAGCTTTCCTCAAAGGAACGATGGTAGTCGCTGACCGCCATGATATAATCCGTGCAGTATTCCTTTCCGATGGCAAGAAGGCGGGAAAGAAGAGGCTCCAATTCCTCCTTTTTATCGGCGAACAGCAGAAACAGGTTCTGATTGTTGCCGATCAGATGAATGCCGAAGCCGTCCGTCCTGCTTTCTCCTGCGATGGCCTCAAGCATCCGGGAATAGACCATGTTTTCATTGGAAAGCTCCCGGCTTTTGGTCAGCACAGCCAGATACAGCCTGTAGTTGATGTTCAGGCCGCATTCCTGGGCTGCGGCGATGGCTTCCTGGCGGGAGGCGTAGCTGCCGCGGACAAAATCGCTGATAAAGCGGGTTTTTTTGAGGGACAGGCTTTCCTTTTCCGTATCGCGGTAGCTGGTCACCAGAACCTGAATGCCGCTTTCGATGCTGTCCAGATCATAATGGGGCGCTTCGTTCAGAAGCAGGTTCATCCTTTTGACCCGGCTCATAACGCTGCCCGCCGCCACGATGATGGCAAAGGTGGCGGGAATGGCGCAGATCAGAACCACCAGAACGATTCCCCACTGCTCGGCAAGAACCTTATCGTGAAAAACGGACATGGGCTGCAGGCTTCCGTACAGGATGCCGCTGTCGCCTGTCTGAACGCTCAGAAGAAAACGGCGTCCGTCCAGACGTACTTTTTCAGACCCGCCGGAGCGTCCCTCAAGCAGGG
Organism: Candidatus Eisenbergiella merdavium; assembly: GCA_019119595.1. Taxonomy (GTDB): domain Bacteria; phylum Bacillota; class Clostridia; order Lachnospirales; family Lachnospiraceae; genus Eisenbergiella; species Eisenbergiella merdavium. Next base: position 25,526 of record DWWS01000073.1, read on the forward strand.
CGCACAGCTCGGCCTCGGGAATCGTGTCCGCATCCGTCCCCCTGCTTACGATCAGGGAGCCCTCATAATAGAGAAAATCGGTTCTCATCCCTTCGTCTGCCCCCCCCGATTGCGCGAGCAGACCGGTGTAATAGGAGGCCGGGACGATGAAGATCAGGGTTTCCTCCAGCTTCGGCGAAATGCCCAGAAGATAAATGACCTTTTCCCGGTCCGCCATATATCCGGTGAGCCAGCCCCCGTCCACGTTCTGCTCCGGAAGGATGGAAAATGTGGACGCAGGCTGCTCCAGAAGAGAATAAAGCTCCTCGCCCGAAAGCTGTTCGGGAAGAAAGCCGCTTTCCAGAAACCTTCTCAGACTGACGGAGGTGGAATAGCTGTACAGGTAATCGTCTTCATGATACCAGTACAATAGAAGGCTGAAAAACTGGCTCACCGTGGTGTAGCCCTTCAGCTGTTCCTCCAGCCGGATGGCCTTCTGGGGCTGATCCTCCAGCCGGAAGCGGGTGGCGTCGTCGGACAGGCCGATCTGAGTGGCGATATCCTGCAGGATGCGCAGATCATTTTCATGACGGCTGACGACGGAAGAGAGATGCTGCTCGTTCCCCGACTGAAAATCCGCATAAACGGTGGTGTAGTAATAGCGGAAAAGGTAACCGCCCAGAACCGCGATGACGAGGATCACGATCAGATAGAAAACAAGAATATAGTAGAGCACATTCTGGGAATTCAGTTCCTTTTTCAGCTTGTTCATGGCGTCTCCCCCGGCATTTTTCCTCTATTTTACCCTGTACAGGGATGAATGGCAAGTATGGCCCTGTCCATTTTGGACACGGCCATACCCGTCAGCACTGCGCCGCGTATGCGGCTTTCCATTCTGTCAGCTTTGTTCAGCAGCCTTACTCAAGCTCCATGGTGTCGATAGCGTCCTGATACATCTTTACATAGTCAGCAACGCCCATTCCGTCGAACAGGGATACGAAGCTGTTCCAGCTTTCGTCCGTCACGCCGCCGGACACAAAGCCTGCGATATTTTCAACGACAGCGTTGTTGATATCGGTTTCCTTGAGCGTAATGCTCTGAAGCTGCTCGGAGGTGAGGGGAGCCATATCCAGATAATCGTTGGAGTATTTCTGGATGATTCCCGCCTCGTCGGACTGCAGGCAGTAGTCCGTCTTTTCCGTGCGCTGTTCAGGCATGTTGAAGGTGTCGGAGATGTATTTGCCGGGCGCCCAGAACATGGTGTTGCAGTCCAGATAATTGCGGACCTCAACGGTTCCGTCATTGATGGAATCGATCTTTCCGTTTTCGTTATAGGCCCAGCCGGTGCCGTCCGTCGCGTCCTGCTCGCCGTAGTACAGAGAGAACTGCATTTCCGTTTCCAGCATGGCGTCCAGCCATCTTGCGGTTGCCTCCACATTTTCATTTGTGGCGGTGATATATGCGCCGGGTCTTGCTACCTCAAGATACCTGTAGCAGCTGGTGGCTTCGGTATCGGGCATCCAGAAAACGGCGTCTTTTGCCACGCCTTCATCCCATGCCATTGCGATCAGTCTCCAGGCGGTAAAGAATCCTACGTTTCCTCCGGCCAGCTTGGTCTCAATGGTGTTAAGGTCCTGGGACAAAAGCTCCGCATCCACAAGTCCCTCCGTATAGCACATGTTCAGCCATTCCATGCATTCCCGGAACCCATCCTGGGTCGCCGCGAACTGTACCTGCTTGTCATTGTCGATGTAGATCCACTTGTCCGGATCGCAGGGGATGCCGAAGAGAGGAAGAATATAGCGAATACCGTAAAATCCGGTATCCAGACCCATTTCCAGGGGAACCTCATCCGCTTCTCCGTTTCCGTTGGGATCGCCGGTCTTGAAGGCGCGCAGCACCTCGGTCAGGGATTCCACATCGGTGGGCGTTTCCAGGCCAAGGGCGTCCAGCCAGGTCTGGTTGATGAAATAGTGCTGGTTGGTGTTGATGTTCTGGCCCACCAGGTAGCCGACGGAATAGGTCTGTCCGTCTGACGCCACCAGGCTGACGGTGGGATCATCGTCCTCTGCATCCCGGCGGGAGGTGTAGTTGGGCATATACTGCTCGATCAGGTCATCCATGGGGATCAGAAGCTGCTGGGTTACGCCGTATTCCTCGTCGTCCACCTGGCCGTTGGGGGCGATGATCACGTCAGGATACTCGCCGGAGGCAAACATCAGGTTCAGCTTGGTATCCCAGTCCGAGCCCTTGATGACCTCCCATTCGGTCTTGATCCCGGTCAGCTCATCCAGCCTCTGGACGGCGGGCATTTCCTCGGGAGCGATCATGGTGTCCGTGTCACGGATCGCCAGCATCACCTTAAGGGTGATCTCGTCGTTTACGATGGGGTAGCCCTCCGCGTTGAAATTGGACGCGGCCTCCGCGCCGGCCTCCGTACCGGCCTCTGTGCCTGCCGTCTGGCCGGAAGAGGCGGATTCGCCTGAACCGGAGCCGGAACCGCATCCGGCTAAGGATGTGAGCGCCATTACGGCCGCCAGCAACATTGCCACTGTTTTCTTTTTCATGAAAGTACCTCCTTTTTTTCGCCGCGGCTTTCGGTCGCCGCGGGCGGTCTTTACTGGTTTATTTGTGAAAGAACGGACGATGCCGTTTCTGATACAAACCTGAGCCCGATTTGAAAAATCATCCCTTCAGAGAGCCGATCATGACGCCCTTTTCAAAATATTTCTGCAGCAGGGCGTAGAGGATGACGACGGGGCCGGTGGCGACCACGATGATGCAGTATTTGGATACGTTCGCGATCCGCATGGCCTCCTGCATGTTTGCGGCGCTGTCCGCCATTGTCATCATGTAGTCTCCTGTCATATCCACCTGAAGAGTGGCAAGGATCTCTCTCAGAACCGTCTGCAGGGGAAGCAGAGCCCGGTCTCTTAAGTATACCAGCCCGGTAAAGTAGTCGTTCCACTTTGCCACGCCGTAGTAAACGGCAAGAACGGCGATGATCGTTTTGCTTAAGGGAAGCACCACCTTTGTGAAATACTGAAAGTGGGAAGCGCCGTCCAGCATGGCCGCTTCATACAGCTCCTCAGGGATATTGCTCTGGATGTAGGTTCTTGCTACCATCAGGTTCCATACGCTGACGCAGCCCATCAGGATCATGAGCGCTCTGGTGTTGTAAAGGCCGATGTCCCGCATCACCAGGAAGGTGGGGATCAGGCCGCCGTTGAAGAACATGGTGATCACAAAGTAAAGATTGATGGCGCTTTTTCCGGGAAATACCTTCCGGGAAAGCGCGTAGGCAGCCGCCAGCGTGATCACGATGCTGATGCAGATGCTCGCCGCCGTATAGAAAATGGAGTTCGCATAGGAGGACCAAAGCTCCGCGTATCCAAGGACGGATTCATAGCCGATCAGGGAAAAGTCCACCGGATGCCAGATGACCTCCCCGCGCACGATCGCGTCCGGATCGGAAACGGAGGCAATGCACACCAGATACAGCGGATACAGGATGATGAACATGACCACGATCCAGAAAATGGAATTGAACAGGTAAAAAAGACGGTTGCTCAGGCTCAGCTTTTTCTTGCTCCTTTTTTTCATTGTCCGATGCCTCCTTTCCTCAGAATAGTCCGACGTCCGTGGTCTTTTTCGCGATCTTGTTCACGGAAATGATCAGGATGAAATTGATGATGTTGACAAACAGGCCGATGGCCGCCGTGTAGGAAAACTGCCCGCTTCCCAGACCCACGTTGTAGACGTATACGCCGATGATATCGGAGGTAGGGATGTTGCCCGGCGTCTGCATGACCAGAGCCTTGTTGGTATCGCTGCTGAGCATTTTGCCGCAGTCCAGGATGAAGACCATGACCGCCGTCGGCACCAGGCTCGGCAGATCGATATAGCGGATCTTCTGCCAGATGCTCGCTCCGTCAATCTCCGCCGCCTCATACAGGGACGGATCCACGCCGGACAGGGTCGCGATGTAAAGGATGGTGCCGTAGCCTGCCGACTGCCAGATGCCGGAAAGTACATATAAGGTACGGAACGCTCCCGCGTCGGACATGTAGTCGATCGCCGTCATTCCAAGAGAGGTGCGGATCAGGTTTACGATTCCGCTGGTCGGGGAGAGGAAGATATAAAGCATACCTGCCAGCACCACCGTTGAAATGAAATAGGGAACATAAATGCTCGTCTGGATAAAGCGTTTTTTTCTGTCGCTTCTGATCTGATTCAGCAGGATCGCCAGGATCAGGGGGATCGGAAAGCTCCAGAGCAGATAGTATACATTCAGCAGCAGGGTGTTGGCCAGCAGTCGCTGAAAATAATAGGCATTGAAGAATTCCTTAAAATGCTTCAGCCCCACCCATGCGCTTCCCGCAATGCCGTTGACCGCCTTATAATCCTTGAAGGCGATCTGGATGCCGTACAGGGGCATATAATTGAATACGAAGAAATAAATGACTGCAGGAAGAACCAGAATATAAAGCTGCCAGTGATTTCTCATGGCGGCTTTTAGATTCATTTTCTTTCTGCCTCCGACAGGCCGGTGCTTTGCCGGTTTTACCATAGATCCCACTCCTCTCTTAATTTTTTTGTTTTCGCCCTGTCCGTTTTGATGGAACGCAGGAGCCTTTGTTTGATATGACTATACGATGGACTTCGTTATTTTGTAAGCCGGATAAAATTTTGTCCCCCGATTTTTCGTGCAATCCACCTTTTGGGCAAAAAGAAGGAGGCAAAAAGGGAAGATATATTGTATGAAAGATACATTTTGAAAAGGTAAAAATTGTGCAGTATGCATATGGGAACAAAATTTTGTACCCCTGAAAGCGGGAGAGCTTTCAAAAAATCGCTGCAGGGACTTGGGGAAAGGGAGGAGGATGTGATACAATTTCGAAAAGGATCGGAAAGCGGGAACCTTTCCGTTCCCGCACAGAAAAAAGGTGCCGCCCTCCGGCGGCGGAAAGAGAGGCGGTCTGGATGAAAGGATCGGAAGGCTTCACAGCCGAACAGTTTATCGCATTCCTGGGAAGCGTGGAAAAACTGAAATCTGTCCCGCGCCACTGCGTCACCTCGGACGGCGTGACGGAAAATGTGGCAGCTCATAGCTGGCGGACGGCGCTGATGGCATATCTTCTGAAGGACGAGCTGGCGGATGTGGATATTGACAGGGTCATCCGCATGTGCCTGATCCACGATCTGGGAGAAGCGGTGACCGGCGATATCCCCACCTTTGAAAAGACAGAGGATCACGAGCGGACGGAAAAGAAAGCCCTGGACGGCCTGCTTCGGGGGCTTCCGGAGGCGCTGTATCAGGAAATTACAGACCTCCTTGCGGAAATGGAGGCGCTTCAGAGCCGGGAAGCGCGGGTTTATAAGGCGCTGGATAAGCTGGAGGCGGTGATCCAGCACAATGAAAGCGATATCTCCACCTGGATTCCGCTGGAATATGAGCTGCAGAAGACCTATGCGGCGGGAAGCGTGCTGGGCTTTCCCTTCCTGGAGAAGCTGCAGCAGCAGGCGGTGAAGGATACGGAGAGGAAGATTGAGGAGAAAGGACAGAAAGAGGAACACCAATGACAAAAAAGGAAAAACGGGATCATATCCTGGCCCGGCTGGACGAGCTGTACGGAACCGAGAAGGAAGGCTTCTATCATAATCAGGACTGGCAGCTTCTGGTGGCGATCATGCTGAGCGCTCAGAGCACGGATAAGCAGGTGGACGAAGCGCTGCCCGGGCTGTTCGGGAGATTTCATACCACGAAGGATGTGGCGGAAGCGGATGTGGAGGAAATCGAAGGCTACATCCGTTCCGTGGGACTGTATAAAAACAAGGCGAAGAACATAAAGAAATGCTGTGAGCAGCTGGAAAAGGACTACGGCGGAAGGGTGCCGGATACGCTGGAGGAGGTTCTGAAGCTTGCGGGAGTGGGAAGAAAGACGGGCACCCTGTTTCTTGCGGACGCCCATGGGACGCCGGGAGTGACGGTGGATACCCATGTGTTCCGTATTTCTCACCGTCTGGGCTGGGCGAAGGGAAAAAATCCGGTGCAGGTGGAGCAGGAGCTGATGAAGGTGCTTCCTGTGGATCACTGGAACCGGATCAATTTTCAGCTGATCTACCTGGGCCGTTCCGTCTGTACCGCCCGCCGCGCCATGTGTGAGAAATGTCCGCTTGCGGAGTGGTGTGAAAAAAAGCTGTAAGACGGAGGATGCCGTAAAAGACCCCGGCGTTTTGCTCTGCAAATATTGTCAACCTACACCTGAGATTGGTTGACAATATTTGCCGGATATGCTATCCTGAGACCCGACAGAAAGGGCCGGAGGCGGCCTTTGACAGAAGGAGGATGAGGTTTGAGAAGCAGTAAGACGAGGGATATGATTTTGACCGCAATGTTTGTGACGCTGATCGCCGCGGGGGCGTTTATCAAGGTTCCCGTTCCGGTGGTTCCGTTCACCCTGCAGTATCTGTTTACGATGCTCGCGGGACTGCTGCTTGGAGGGAAAAGAGGATTTCTTGCCGTCTGCGTGTATATCCTGCTGGGGCTTGCGGGGCTTCCCATTTTTGCGCAGGGCGGAGGGATCGGCTACGTGCTTCAGCCCAGCTTTGGCTATATCATCGGCTTTGCCATCGGCGCCTGGGTGACCGGCGAGATCGCCAACAGCGTTGGAAAGCCGGGATATCCGCGGCTGCTGGCGGCCAATTTTACCGGGCTTGGGATCGTGTATCTGGTGGGAATGGTTTATTATTACCTGATCAGCATGTTTTACCTGAGAACGCCGATCGGCGTGTGGACGCTGATCCTTTACTGCTTTATCCTGGCGGTGCCGGGAGATATCGTTCTGTGCGTGGTGGGAGCCTTCCTTGGAAAGAGGCTGATCCGGTCGAAGAGGATGTGAGGTAATGGATATGATGCTGAAAGAGAAAATTTTAGAAGGATATGAGATCACCAGGCAGGACGCCCTTTCGCTGGTGGAGCAGCCGCTGGAGGAGCTGTGCGCGGCCGCCGATGAGATACGAAAGGCGTTCTGCTCCGACGGCTTTGACCTGTGCACGATCATCAACGGAAAGAGTGGGCGCTGTCCGGAAAACTGCCGTTTCTGCGCACAGTCGGCTCACAATCATACGCAGGCCGCCCAGTATCCGCTGCTTCCGGCGGAGGAGATCGTCGAGCAGGCAAAGGAGAACGAGCGGCAGGGCGTGCTGCGCTATTCCATCGTCACCTCCGGGAAGCGTCTTTCGGACGAGGAGGTGGACCGGATGTGCGAGGCGGTGAGAAGGATCCGGAGCGAGTGCTCGATCTCGGTCTGCGTTTCCTTCGGCCTTCTGAACCGGGAGCAGTTTGCCAGGCTGAAGGAGGCCGGCGTGACGCGCGTGCATAACAATCTGGAGGCCTCCCGTTCCTTTTTCCCGAAGGTCTGCACCACCCATACCTTTGACGACAAGGTGGCGGCCATCCGCGCGGCGCAGGAGGCGGGGCTTTCGGTCTGCAGCGGCGGGATCATGGGACTGGGAGAAGGATGGGAGGATCGGATCGACATGGCGCTGTCGCTCCGTGAGCTCGGCATTGAGAGCGTTCCGGTCAACATGCTGAATCCTGTGCCGGGAACGCCCCTGGAGGGACAGGAGAGGCTGACAGGCGATGAAATGCGCCGGATCGTGGCCATTTATCGCTTTATTCTGCCTGGGGCCGCCATCCGCCTGGCCGGAGGGCGCGGCCTTCTTGCGGATAAGGGAGTTGGCTGTTTTCAGTCCGGGGCCAATGCGGCGATTTCCGGAGATATGCTGACGACGGCGGGAATCACGGTGGCGACGGACCGGAAGCTTCTGGAGGAGCTGGGATATCAGGTGAGGTATGATCATGAGTAAGGGATTGTTCATTACGGGAACGGGAACGGATGTGGGAAAAACCTTTGTATCCGGCCTGATCCTGAAAAAGCTGAGGGAGAGCGGAAAAAACGCGGCCTATTACAAGGTGGCCATGAGCGGAAACGACAGAAGGGCGGACGGGAGCCTGATCCCCGGGGACGCTCTGTATGTAAAGGAGGTTTCCGGGATCGGACAGCCTCTGGAGGAAATGTGCCCCTATGTGTATGAGCACGCCTTTTCTCCCCACCTTGCTTCCAGGCTGGAGGGAGATCCGGTCAGAATGGATGTGGTGAAGGAGGGATTTGCCTCCCTGTGCCGGACATACGAATATGTGACGGTGGAGGGCTCGGGCGGAATCCTCTGCCCGCTGAGAGAGGACGGGGAAAGGATCGGTCTGACGGATGTGATCCGCGCCCTGGGCCTTGGCTGCCTTCTCGTGGCGGACGCCGGACTTGGAACGATCAACAGCGTGGGTCTTACGGCATTTTATATGAAGGAAAAGGAAATTCCGCTCAAGGCGATCCTTTTCAACCGTTTTCAGCCCGGAAACGTGCTGCACGAGGATAACCTGCGCATGTGCGAGGAGCTGACCGGAGTGAAGGTGATCGCCTGCGTGGAGGAGGCAGCCGGGGAGCTTACGATTTCCGCTGAGGAGCTGGCGGAGCTGTACGATTTGGTGCAGCCCGGATAAAAGGGAGGAATGAGCGATGATCTGGTATCCTTATCAGCAGATGAAAACGATGAAGGCCCCTTACGAGGTGATCGACGCGGAGGGCGTCTATCTGTATACGAAGCAGGGAAAAATGATCGATTCCGTGTCCTCCTGGTGGAGCGTGATCCACGGATATAAGCATCCGGAGCTGAATCAGGCGCTGATCGGGCAGGCGGAGAAATTTTCCCACGTCATGCTGGGCGGCCTGACGCATGAGCCGGTACAGAAGCTTTCGGACAAGCTGCAGAGCTGGCTTCCCGGAGATCTGGATTACTGTTTTTATTCCGATTCCGGAAGCGTGGCGGTGGAGGTTGCGCTGAAAATGGCGCTGCAGTATTACATGAACCGGGGGGAGGAGGAGCGCACCATGATCCTTGCCCTGGAGCATGCCTACCACGGGGACACCTTCAAGACGATGGAGGCGGGAGACGACGAGGATTATCATTTTGTCCTGAAGGCATACGGGCCGAGCAAATATGTGGTGCATATCCCCACGGAAACGGCAGCGCTTGAGGAGGCCTTTGAAAAATATCACGACAGGCTGAACTGCTTTCTTGTGGAGCCGCTTCTGCAGGGGGCGGGAGGCATGCGGATGTACGACGTGTCCTTCCTGAAAAAGGCGAGAGAGCTCTGCGACAGATACGGCGTGCTGCTCATTTTCGACGAGGTCGCGACGGGCTTTGGCCGGACGGGAAACCGCTTTGTTGCCGATCTTGTGCTGCCGGACATCCTGGTTCTCGGAAAAGCGCTGACAGGGGGCTATATCGGCCACGCGGTGACGGTGGCCTCCCGGAAGGTTTATGAGGGCTTTTATGATGAAAGGCCGGAGCATGCGCTGATGCACGGCCCGACCTTCATGGGGAACGCTCTCGCCTGCAGCGTGGCTCTGAAGTCCATCGAGCTGTTTGAGCGGGACAATTATATGGAAAAGATCCGCAGGATCGAGGAGATCACCCGGCGGGAATTAAAGGACTTTTCTCATCCGAAGATCCGCGAGATCCGGATCATGGGAGGCTGCGTCTGCATGGAGGTGTACGATCCGGCCGTGCTGAAGGGCTATCAGCAGTTTGCCTGCGAAAGAGGCGTGTTCAGCAGGCCGTTCCTCAACTGCCTGTACGCAATGGTGCCCTATGTGATCGGGGAAGAGGAGCTTGTGGCGGTTCTGGACGCCATGAAGGCCTGGTTTTCCTGATTTGCCTGCGTCTCGTTCAGCTCGGAAAGGATTTCCCTCACGGCCTCTCCCATTTTGATGAGGGAGGCCGGGGAGGGATTGTCGATGCCGTGGACAAGACCGTTGCGGAAAGCGCGCAGGGTCTGGAGCTTTTCCAGGCTGTCCTTTTTGAGCAGCTTGAGGCGCTTGATGCTGTTCAGGTTAAAGGTGCCTCTGGCTCTGGGATTGTTCCGGCTGGTCAGCTTCATCAGAACGGCCTCCAGGCTGATCCAGGGCCTCAGGAAATATTCCACAGCTTCCATTCGGCGCTTATCCGGCTTCTGGGAGGAGGCGTCGCCCTTTTCAGAGGCGGCGCGAAGCTCCAGATAGAGGGCGTAGCGCTTTTCATTGCCGCAGATGATCTGGTCGGTGAGCTGCTGGGCTATGGTGCGCCTGTCGTCCACCAGCCGGGTGGCCTTCAGGATCGGATCCAGCTCTCTCGCGCTGTCCAGCTTCAGACGGTTCATCAGGCGCAGGAGCTGCTCCACATTTCCCATCTTCGGCTCGATATCAAAGCGTTTATACCGGGTGCTCAGATAATCATAGAGATAAGCGGCCAGATCGTACTGGCTTCCGAAGGCCGCGTTCTTGCTCTGCAGCCTGGCGTTTCCGGCGGACTGGAGCCGTTCCAGAGCGATCTCGCCCGCAAGGACGAGGCCGTTGAGCTCGTCGAGGATGGCGAGCTCCTCATCGGAAAGCGTGCCCTGCATGGGCTTATAGACCAGGTCATGCTCCACCTCGGACCAGGCGTGCATCAGGACGGAGGCCACCTGGATCTCCAGACGCACGGAGGCGTATTTTTTCTGTTTTTTCTCCAGAAGCTCCTCCTTCATGGAAGCCCGGTAGTGGGTGGCCCAATAGCCGGAAAAGCGCTTGTTGTAGGAGGGCTGCCTGGACTGGCCCGGAAATTTTTTGGTTTCCGATATGGTAAAAAGGTTGTTGATCACCTGATCGGCCTTGGCGCGGTCGCCGGGGAAATAGAGGGAAACGCGCACGCCGGACAGGTCTGCGATATCCGAATAGATCTCAGTCATGCTCCGGTAGGGCTGCTCCCTTTTTTCATTTCTCTGAGCCACCTTGTTTTTCAGCCTGACAGGGCTTTTGGCCCGCGAGGTGACGATGGCGCGGATACCGGAGGAGTGCAGGGCGTCCCGCAGCATATCCTCGGCCACGTGTCCGGCCGTCTCATAAAAGCTGATCTTCTTTTTGTAATTTTCCATAAACTGGCTGATGATATCCATCCGGCTTTTCACCCCTTCCTTTTATCACATTATCTTACAGGATATTTAAAACACCCTCAAAACACCCGCGTCGTCCATTTCGTGCAGTCCCAGACCTCATCCACGAAATCCGCGTAGAAATCCGGCTCGTGGCAGACCATGAGAATGCTTCCCCGGTAGGCGGCAAGCGCCCGCTTCAGCTCGGTCTTGGCGTCCACATCCAGATGGTTGGTGGGCTCATCCAGCAGAAGGACGTTGGTGGGACGGTTGATGAGCTTGCAGAGCCGCACCTTCGCCTGCTCGCCGCCGCTCAATACCCGCACCAGGCTCTCGATATGCTTCGTGGTCAGGCCGCATTTTGCCAGGGCGGAGCGCACCTCATACTGGGTGTAAGAGGGAAACGTATTCCAGAGCTCCTGAATACAGGTGGTGTTCGCGTCCGCCTCCATTTCCTGCTCAAAGTAGCCGATGCTCAGATAATCCCCCTGCTCCACGCTTCCGGACAGCGGAGGGATCAGGCCGAGAATGCTCTTTAACAGGGTGGTCTTTCCGATTCCGTTGGCGCCGGTGAGAACGATCTTCTGTCCGCGCTCCATGGAAAGGTCAAGAGGCGAGGACAGGGGCTCCTCATAGCCGATGACCAGTTTCTTTGTGGTGAAAATAAAACGGCCCGGCGCCCGGTCTTCCTTAAAATGAAATTCCGGCTTCGGCTTTTCGGCGGCAAGCTCGATCACATCCATTTTATCCAGCTTCTTCTGGCGGGACATGGCCATGTTCCGGGTGGAAACGCGGGCCTTGTTGCGGGCGACGAAATCCTTCAGATCCGCGATCTCCTTCTGCTGGCGGTTATAGGCGGCCTCAAGCTGGGCCTTTTTCGCCTCGTAGCTCTGCACAAATTTGTCATAGTCCCCCACATAGCGGGTCAGCGACCGGTTATCCATGTGATAGATCAGGTTGACCACGCTGTTGAGAAAGGGAATGTCATGGGAGATCAGGATGAATGCATTCTCATAGTCCTGGAGATACCGCTTCAGCCATTCGATGTGCGGCGCGTCCAGGTAGTTGGTGGGCTCATCCAGCAGCAGGATGTCGGGCTTTTCCAGAAGAAGCTTTCCCAGAAGGACCCTGGTGCGCTGTCCGCCGCTGAGCCTGGAAACATCCTGATCCAGACCCACGTCCGCAAGGCCGAGGGCGCGCCCAACCTCCTCCACCTTGCTGTCGATGAGATAGAAGTCGTGGGCGGTCAGAAGCTCCTGAATGGTGCCGAGCTCCTCCATATATTGTTCCAGCTCTTCCTCGGAAGCATCCCCCATTTTTTCACAGATCTCATTCATCCGCGCTTCCAGCTCGAACAGGAAGGAAAAGGCCGAGGCCAGGGTCTCGCGGACGGTGGTTCCCTTTTCCAGCACCGTATGCTGATCCAGATAGCCCGCCCGCACATGCTTTGCCCATTCGACCTTTCCCTCGTCGGGTGCAAGTTTTCCGGTGATGATATTCATAAAGGTGGACTTGCCCTCTCCGTTGGCGCCCACCAGGCCGATATGCTCTCCCTTCAAAAGACGGAAGGAAACGTCCTGAAAAATGGCCCGGTCTCCGAAGCCGTGGGTCAGATGCTCTACATTCAGTATACTCATATAAAAAAACTCCTGTGCATAATTTTCCCTGCGCGTTTCACGCAAGTATAGCACAGGTTTTTTATTTTGACCAGTGGTGATCATATGCTTTATAATGAAACCTTGAATGAAACATGTCAGAGGCGAAAAGCAGAAACAAAGGCCGTAAAAGCGGTTTCACTAAAAATGCGCCGGAGGAGCGGAAAGTGTGGAAGCAGGTATAATGAAAAACAGGATACTTCTGATTGAAGATAATGAAGAAACGGCAAATATGGTAAAGGACTATCTGGCGGGAGAGGGATTTGAGGTATGCTCTTTCAGAGACGGAAAAACAGTTATGGAAAGCGCTTTGGATTTTGGACAGTATGCCCTTGCGCTCATTGATCTGATGCTGCCGGATATGAACGGGTTTGAAATCATAAAAAATGTTCGTAAGCTCAGCACTGTCCCGATCATCATAATCACTGCCAGGGATGGTGATGCGGATAAGGCACTGGGACTGAATCTTGGTGCAGATGATTATGTTGTAAAGCCCTTTTCTCTTATTGAGCTTACCGCCAGGATCAGAGCTAATATCAGGCGGGCCGGAACCGGCTGTAACCGGATGGAGAATGCAATAATAAAGATCAGAGATCTGGAGATAGATGCAGCCAGACATTGCGTCAGATGTCTGGGTAAAACGGTTGATCTGACGCCAACGGAATTTGATATTCTGTATTTGCTTGCAAAGCATCCCGGACAGGCATTTTCAAAGGAGCGGCTGTATGAGCTCATCTGGAAAGAACCATACTGGGGGAATGAAAATGTGCTTAATACCCACATTAACCGCCTCAGGCTGAAGTTGAGGGATATGGCCGGAGCAGATACGGTCTATATTAAAACTTTGTGGGGGATCGGATATAAAATGGAGGAATTCTGAATGGATTTTTTTGTTGTGCTTTCCTGTATCCTGCTGGCTGCCCTGATTTTGCAGGTGAAACGATATCTAAATATACAAAAGGAAATTCGGTATATCAGCGGCAGGCTGAATACGATTCAGCTTTTATCAGAAAACAGCTTTCTTCTTCTGCCTACGGATCATGCTTCCATAAAGGAGCTGATATGCGCGGAAAACAGGCTGCTTCATGATTTCTATAAGGAGAAAAACCGCTTTGAACAGACAAAAGAAGCCATGGCGCAGGTTATGACAAATATCTCCCATGATCTTCGTACTCCCCTTACAGTATTGAAAGGAAATACGGAGATGCTGGTTTTGCAGACTGATGATACTGTGCGGCTGCCGGATTCGGTTCGGGCGATCGCAGGAAAGGTGGATTCGAAGGCGGATGAGCTGATCAGGACGATTGGCGATTATTTTACGCTGGCCAGGCTCGCCTCAGGAGATTATCCGCTGAAGCTTCAGAGAGAAAATATTTCGCAGATTTGTCATGATGTCATTTTGGATTACTATGATCTGCTGGAGGATGAGCGGTTCAGCGTTGAAATTCTGCTTCCTTCTGTTCCTGTTTACGCAGATACAGACGCAGAATCCCTCAAACGGATTCTGAAAAACCTGATTGATAATGCAATCCTTCATGGAGGCGGGGGAAAATACCTCGCCCTGCGGGTATCCTCCGCAGAAAACAGAACAATCATTGAGGTTGAAGATCATGGAAAAGGGATACCGGAGCAGTACCGGAGACGGATTTTTTCCAGAAACTATACCACAGCGCCTCGATCCTCCGGGAACGGTCTTGGCCTGACGATCGCAAGAAGCCTTGCCGCAAAGACGGGGGCGGAAATTACGGTTCAAAGTACAAAAAATGAAAAAACAGTTTTTTCCATCATTATAAAAAGTTAGAAAAAAGTTAGAATTCAGGCAGAAAAAAGAAAAGTCTGTTTTGTATAATGACAATCGCAGAGGAGGTATACAAAATGGATCTTATACTTGAAACATTGGGGCTGAAAAAATCCTTTCAGGGAACTGCGGCTGTAGACGATGTAAATATTCATATGAAAAAAGGCTCTGTCTATGGTTTTGTAGGACCAAACGGTGCAGGAAAAAGCACAGTCATGAAAATGATTCTGAACCTGATGGAGCCTGATTCCGGAGAAGTCCGTGTTTTTGGTGAAAAAATTACGGCATCCGGTTTTGAAATATTTAAAAGGATGGGGTCGATAATTGAAAATCCGTACTTTTACGATACAATGACGGCCTGGCAGAATCTGGATCTTTACTGTGAATATATGGGATTTCCTGATAAGGAGCGGATTGATGAGGTACTGAGGCTTGTTGACCTGCATAGAGCCGGAAATAAAAGAGTCAGACATTATTCGATGGGAATGAAACAGCGTCTGGCAATTGCGAGAGCGATTCTTACAAGACCCGAAATTCTGATCCTGGATGAGCCGGTCAATGCGCTGGATCCGGAGGGCATTCGTGAAATGAGGAATCTGTTCCGGCATCTGAACCATGAAGAAGGAACCTCTGTTTTAATTTCAAGCCACATACTGTCTGAGGTTGAACTGATCGCAGATACAATCGGGATCATCAGGCAGGGCAGGCTCCTGGCGGAAGTTTCCATGGATGAAATTCATAAGCATCAGACGGAATATATCAGTCTTCAGGTGGATAATACGGCGCATGCCGCTTTGCTGCTGGAAAAAATGGGTATCAGGAAATTCAGCGTGCAGGACGATGAAAATATTCGGATTTATGATTCCGAGATTTCGGGAAAAACGATTTCAGAGGCCCTGGTAAAGGAGGGTGTCGGTCTGGAAAGCCTGTGGCGCAGACATGATACACTGGAAGACTATTTCTTCCGGCTGACAGAAGGAGGATTATCATGACGCATTTACTGAAGCTGGAATTAAAGAAATTCAGAATTATGCCAAATGTTCTTTTTTCGGCTGCGGCAATTCTCTTCTGCATGCTTTTTCTTACCGTTTCAATGGTAGACAGTATGACAGATCCACAGCAGACAAAGGATGACTTTGAGAGTACCTTTCTTGTGATCGGGCTTCTGGTTATGATGCTTTTTCTGATATATGCTTCAGTGCTGACTGCGCGGCTGATAATCGGAGAATATAACCAGAGAACGATCACGATTCTTTTTTCCTGTCCCATAAACCGCAGACAGCTCATCGCTGTCAAGCTGATCATCATAATGGTATTTACCGCCGTTTCCATGCTTGCGGGCTATGTCTGCCTGTGCGGCTATATTGTCGCTGCAGATTATGCCTTTGATATGCTGGACGGCGCTTTCCAGCCTTCATTCCTGGAAACCTGGATTCCTTCTGCACTGGTTTGTATTGCTGCATGTGCGATTTTGACACTCTGGCCGTTTATAATTGGAATGATCCGTAAATCAGTTCCGGCTGCGATTATTACGTCGCTTATAACAATTTTTGTCCGGCAGCTGATGATATCTAAAGATTTTGCTTACCGGGAATCGGTCCCGCAGCTTTTGCTGATTGCTGCGGTGACCGCTGTGTTTACCTTTTTTACATTCAGGAAGAAGATCCTGCAGGTATATTGATCCCTGATTCAGGCTGCCAGCAGTCCGCCCGGCTTTTTTGAGGCTGTCTTATCCCTCCCGTGAAAAGCGGCTCCATCTGCGGAAGAAAGCCCCGCAGATCAGAGCGCCGCCAAGGGCGATGAGGATCCACATGCTGATGACGGCGATCCACCCGAAACGGTCGGAGATCAGACCGAAAAGCCAGGCGGAGAGCGCGCTTCCCACATAGGTGGAGGCGTTCAGGATGCCGGAAACCGTCGCCACCTTTCCGAAGCGGGAAAAATGGGCGGGCAGACGGCTGATGAGGAACAGGTTGATGCCGTACATACATCCGGCGGTCAGCGTCATCAGGACTACGCTGGGAACAGGGCCATGCCGGTAGAGAAATACCAGCAGGGCGGAGCAGCAGGCCGCCGCGCCGAAAAGCAGGGCGGATGCGGAAAACTCATTGCGGATGCGTTCCAGCATTGCGGAAGCCAGATAGATGCTCAGAATGCTGAATACGGGGAGCACTGCGGCGGTCAGGATGGACACCGAATTGCTCAGGCCGAAGGTTTCCGATATGTATACGGGCATCCAGGTGGTGATCCCGTCGCGGAGGATGCCGTGCAGGATGATGGCGATCATGGCGGGGAGCAGAGCGGCCTGCAGAAGCAGCGTGCTCATGCGCACAGAGGATTCCGAGGCGGACTCCACATGGATGGCATGAACGGCATTTCCCCCGTCCGCCTGAAGTCTGCCGATGCCGGTAAACCAGACCAGGGCGGTGAGTACCCCTGCGAAAGCAGGAAACAGGAAGGCGGCTCTCCAGTTGGCAAAACGGATGCAGAGGGGAACGAACAGATAAACAAATACCGTTCCCATGGAGGAGGCCATGGAGACCTGTACGCAGCATTTCCGGTACTGCTTTTCATCCAGCGTTTCCGCCATGATCCGGACAAGAGGCGGCCAGAGCATGGACTGAAACAGGCCGTTCATGCACCAGACCGGGATGATGAGGCGGATATCCGGAAACAGGCCCACCAGAAGATTACAGGTACAGGTGGCGGCAAGCCCTGCCGTGATCATTTTTCTGGGAGAAAAACGATCCCCAAGAAAGCCGCAGAGGAGCTGTCCCGCCCCATAGGTCAGAAAGCTTCCGGTCACGGGAATGCTCACCACGCTTTTGGCAAGGGAGAGCGAATCCTGGATCTCCGCAAGACAGGCGGCATAATTCATGCGCGTCAGATAACTCATAAAATAAACCAGACAGCAGAGGAAGCAGAACAGATTCCGCTGTCCTCTGGTTGCAAGTACGCTTTTCATGGCGATCTCC
Organism: Candidatus Eisenbergiella merdavium; assembly: GCA_019119595.1. Taxonomy (GTDB): domain Bacteria; phylum Bacillota; class Clostridia; order Lachnospirales; family Lachnospiraceae; genus Eisenbergiella; species Eisenbergiella merdavium. The sequence goes on from DWWS01000073.1 coordinate 42,944, forward strand.
TTTTATTCCTCCTCGTTCCGGAGCGTGCGGTCGGGGTAAGCCATTACACGAAACTCTTTCCTTCCCATTCGGGCGCGGCGGGAGCTCCCGTCAGCTTCGCGATGGTGGGGGCGATGTCTGTGATGCAGGGCGTGTGTTCCATGGGGCCGGGGGTGAAGTCCGGACCGATGCAGACGAGCGGGATGAGCATGTCGCTTTCCTCCCTGGAGCCGTGGCTGCGTTCGTGGCCGCCGTGGTCTGCGGTAAAGAAAATGGTATATTCGTCACGGAAGCGGTCCACCAGGAGCTCCGTTTCCTCCATGGACTGCCTGCAGGCCTCCAGATATTCTTCTCCCATCCAGCCGAAGTCATGGCCGACGCTGTCAGTAAGGCCGAGATAGACGAAGGCAAAATCGGGAGCCTCCTTTTCCAGAAAAGCGATGGCGTTTTCCGTGAGCATCCGGTCCGCCTTCTGGTAGGTAAAGCGGCTGCCGGAGGCGAAAAAGCTGTAGGAAAGGCTGGCGGGACGGCTCAGATCCCGAAGCTCCTCCCAGTCATAGAAGAAGGCGCTGCTCTTTCCCGCCGCCTTCAGCTGCTCGCACAGGCCGTTTACGGGACGCACCTGAGGAACATAGGTATTGGTCAGGATCCCGTGCCTGTCCGGAGAAACGCTGTGAAAAAGCGACATGTGGCAGGGCAGGGTGACGGAGGGCCAGACCGTCAGCGTGTTCAGGCAGTAGCTGCCCAGGGAAAGGATCCTCTCTGCGAAGGGATGGCCGCAGGCGGCCAGAGCGTCAGGGCGGAAACCGTCCGCCAGGATCAGAAGAGTTTTGCGGTTCATTGTTTTTTCCTTTCTTCCCGATGCTGCGGGAGCTGCCCGCTTGGGAAACGGGCGGTTTGTCTGAGTTTACAGGGTCTGCAAACGGCGCAGGTTCAGCTTATGATATTCAGGGAAGCCTCCTTCCAGGCCTTCCGGATCTCATCCGAAAGCTGATCATCGGTCAGGTACAGGAAGCTGGGACTGAGATCGCAGACCTTCAGGGCCGCGCAGGTCTCAAATTTGGAGCTGTCCGCGAGGACGATCACCTGATCCGCGATACCGGTAAACGCCCGCTGCACCTCGATCAGACCGCTGACATGCTCGCTGATGCCGAAGCCCAGAGAGAGCGCCGACGGAGCGAGGAAAAAGGCTGATACATGAAGCTGGCGGATCGTATCCAGCGCCAGATGGCCGTAAAACGCCTTTTCATCCGGCAGATAAAAGCCTCCCGTGAGGATTACCTGAAAGCCGGGATTTTCTGACAGGATTTTAAAAATAGGAAGGGAAGCGGTTACGATGGTCAGCTCCTGAAAGGAACCGCAAAGCAGGCGCGCAAGCTCGCATGTGGTGGATCCTGCATCCAGCGCGATCCGTTCTCCCTCGCGGATGTGGGAAAGCGCGGAGCGCGCGATCTGCTTTTTTTCTGCCTGATGCTCCGTGCTCCGCTCCGAAAGCCCGGTATAGCTCTGCATCCGTTTCATGCTCAGCGCGCCGCCGTGCACCCGCTTCAGTGCGCCCTGCTGCTCCAGATATTCCAGATCCCTCCGGATGGTTTCCAGGGAAACCTGAAAAAGCCCGGTCAGCTCCGTGACCGTTACGGAGGAACGGCGGCTGAGCAGTTCGAGAATCTGATTCCTTCGTTCATTTGCAAACATATCCACTTATCTCCACATAAACACAACTATACGCACATAATATAGCAGGGCATCCGGGTGATGTCAAGAGGAAAAGGCACTGCTGCAAAACGCTATAAAATGATTGACAGACCCTCCCGGCTGCGTTATCATAACCGTAACACATCTGACATTTCTGTTGGATTTCCGGCGTTTCTGCCGTATTTCACAACAAACACATTTTTATCATTAATACGGCGGGAAACATTCTATATATATGCGGATCCTCCCGCCGGCCAGAGAAAGGCGGGGATATATGATTGGGAAAACAGAATGATGTCTTACTTGACTATTTTGATGATAACGAACGATTTGCGGATTTTTTCAATGGGGTATTGTTCCAGGGGAGACCGGAGATCCGTGCGCAGGAGCTGGAAGACGCCTCGGAGCGGTATACGTTAAGGGAAAAGCGTGGCAAAAAAACAGGAAATATAGGATTGAAAATTATTGGTCACTACTGAAAAAGGATGGGAGGAGAGGAAAAAAGATGTATAGCATTGGAATCGACATGGGAGGTACTCATACTGCGGCGGGTCTGGTAGACGGCCTTACACTGAAGGATCAGGTGGAATTTCCCACGAATACCGAACAGGGGGCGGAAAAATATATTGAGGAGCTTAAGGAAAATATTCTTATGCTGCTTGATAAAAACAGGCTGAAGCAGGAGGAGATCGCCTGCATCGGCATTGGAGTGCCGGGAAGCTTCAACGCACAGACAGGTATGATCGAATACGCGAATAATCTGAGCTTTTCCGACGTACCTTTTCGGGATATACTGGAGGAGAGGCTGAATAAAAGGGTGCTGATCGACAACGACGCCAATCTGGCGGCCTGGGGGGAATATCTGCTCAGCTGCAGCAGCGCTTCTTCCTTTGTCATGGTGACGCTTGGAACCGGGATCGGCTGCGGCATCGTGCTGGACGGAAAGCTTTACCGAGGGGTGAATTTCGCAGAGGGAGAGATCGGACACATGACGCTCCGCTATGACGGAATTGACTGCAACTGCGGCAGGAAGGGCTGCTTTGAGGCTTATGCCTCCGCCTCGGCGCTGGTCAGACAGGCGGCGCAGGCTGCGCAGGAGCATCCGGACAGCGGCCTGAATGCGCTTGTGGAGGGCGATGCTTCCCGGATGAACGGAAGGCTGTTTTTCCAGGCGGTGCGGGAGGGAGACAAAACGGCGCTTGCCGTCCGCGACGCCTATGCACGGCTTCTCGCGGAGGGGCTGACGAACCTGATCAATCTTCTGCAGCCGGAGGAGCTGGTCATCGGCGGCGGTATCAGCAAAGCGGCGGAGCTTTTCCTGCCGCAGGTACAGGAGCATATCGCCCGGATGGTCTATTCCAGAGCCTCAAAGGTGCAGACGCTGCTGCGCCCGGCAAAATTCGGAAATGACGCCGGCATCGTGGGAGCGGCAAGGCTGGGAGATATGTGAATCTGTCTGCAGATTCAGCCTTGCGGCATGAAAAAGCCGGGGGATGAGCGGAACGTTAATTCTATGTGAAACTTTCTTTAAGATTTTATGTAGTTTGTTGTTTTTAAAAAAAGATGTGATTATGATAGGGTGGTAGCTTCCAATGGCAGTTTGACGCCTCATTTCTGGAAAATGCCTGTTGGTGTATGCGCAAAGTTATAAAGATATACCGAAGGCATTTGGAAAGGAAGGATGCAGGATGAAATTCAGAGAAGACGGAACCTTTCATATATTACAGTTTGCAGACATACAGGAAATACCCAACGTATCTGAGGATACGCTGCTTTTGATGAACGCGGCGCTGGAACGGGCCAGACCCGACCTTGTGGTTCTGACCGGAGACCAGCTTAAGGGAGCAAGCCGCCATTTCGTCGGCAAAGGAGAGCGGGCGGAGGAAACCATACGAAGGATCATGAAGCCGATCACGGACAGAAAGATTCCCTTTGCGGTGACCTTCGGGAATCATGATCTGGAATGTGGGCTTCAGAACGATGAGCAGATGGAAATTTATCGCAGCCTGCCCGGCTGTGTGGACTGGCTGAACCGGAGAGGGCAGGAAATTCATCATGGCACAAAGGAAGGAACCTTTGCGATCGGAGTGCGAAGCAGCGACGAAGCGAGGGTGGCCATGGCGGTTTATCTGTTTGATACAGGCGGAAACCTTCCGCAGGGCGGATATCAGCCCCTGCCGCCCGGCGACCTGTTCTGGTATAAGGGAGTGCGGGATACCCTTGCCCAGGAAAACGGCGGACCGGTTCCCGGTATTGTATTCCAGCATATCCCTCTGCCGGAGTATTACAGGCTTTTAAAGAGAGTGGACCGGAAAACGAAGGGGGCGGTACGAACCTACCGTACACATGCCGGGGAATATTATGTGCTTGATTCTGGAAAATGCAGGGAAGGAAGGCTTTGCGAAGCGGTCAGCGTTCCGGATGCGGATAACCGGGAGCTTGAAAGCTTTCGGGAGCAGGGTGACATTTTCGCCGTTTACTGCGGGCATGACCACAAGAACAGCTTTGTGGGAAGCTGGCTTGGCGTAGACCTGGGATACACTCCGTCCTGCGGCTTCAACGAGTATGGAGACGGCGTGAACCGCGCTGCGCGGGAATTCGTCTTTTATGAAAAAAATCCGGCATCCTATGAAACAAGGCTGCTTACCTACAGAGATCTGGTGGGAGAGCGGACGACGAGGCCGGTGAAGGATTTTTTTTACAGGCTCTGCCCGGCAACAAAGGAGGAGGCGGCTGAGAAGGCAAAGCGTGCGCTGCTGCTTACGGGACTGGCCTGCCTTGCGGGCAGAGTAGCGATGGGGGTATACAGGCGCTGCCAAAGGCGGTAAGGCAGGCAGAACAAAAGCGGTAGTTATGATTACAATGATTAAGGAAATCGGCTGTTGATATATACTTATTGACGTCAATACATACTTATTCCTGGGGGGATTTTACAGAATGAACACCAAAAGAACCTTTTATCTTGACAGCAAAAACGGCGACGATACCCGTACGGGCCTGTCGCCGGAGGAGGCATGGAGATCGCTGGAACGGGCCAATGAGCAGGAATTTCAGCCCGGAGACGCTCTGCGTCTGAAGCGGGGAGGAAGCTGGCATGGAATGCTTCGCCCGAAGGGCTCCGGAAGCGCGGAAAGCCCTGTAACGGTGGACGCCTATGGAGCGGCGGGAGGTGAGCCGGCGGAAGACGGGGCGGCGGGGGCGCTCCCCGTGATCCACGGAGACGGCGCGTACGCGGCCGTTTTGCTGGAGGGCTTAAGCTTCTGGCAGGTCAGAAACATTGCCGTGACCAACCGGGCGAAGGAGCGCGGCGTGCGGCAGGGAATCTGCGTCTGCGGAAGTGCGGAGGGAATCACCCGCGGAATTGTGATTGAAAACTGTGAAATTTTTGACGTACAGGGAGAAAACCGGCGGAACCGGAACGTCTATGAAAGCATGTATTGGAATTCCGGCATCTATGTGACCATGCCGGGACGATCCTCCGGGAAAAATCATCTGCATGATATCATCATCAGCGGAAATTATGTGCATGACGTGCTTACCAGCGGAATCCGGGTCAATCAGCAGGAGGATTTCATCAATGATATCCATCACACGCATGTGGTGGTAAGAGGAAACCGTATTGAGCGAACGGGGAGCGACGGGATCATTGTGGCAAACTGTATTTCGCCTCTGATCGACGGGAATGTGTGCCTGGATGCCGGCGCGCTCGGAAGCCTTGAGGATACCCGCCTGATCGCGGGAATCTGGGTATGCGCGGTGTCGGACGCTCTCATCCAGCGAAACGAGGTGGGACGCACCCGGCTCTTTGAAAATGACGGAACCGCGTTCGATACGGATTGGGGAACGGCCGGAACCACCGTTTTTCAGTACAATTACACCCATGGAAATAAGGGCGGCTTCTGGCTGGACTGCACGGGGATCAACCGGAACAGAGAGTGCGAGGGAACCGTTCTGCGCTACAATATCAGCGTGGATGACGAGCGCTGCCTGATTCAGGATGATTATGGGATCCGTTCTGAGCTGTATGGAAATCTGTTTCTGCATACGGGAGAGACAGGACCGATGATCTGCTGCCACCGGGAAGGCCAGTCCCATATATTCACCCGGAACATATTTGCCTTCCGGGGGCAGCCTGCTTTGGGCTGGCAGTCGTCTGCCTTCCGGGGAAACTGGTATGGGGAGCTTGCCGGGCTTCCGGAGGACCCGGAAGCCAAGAACGGCTCGCCCATCGAGTTGGAAGGACTTTCGCAGCGCCTTCTGGAATCAGAGGAGTGCAGGCGGCAGCTCTGGGACCGCCTTGCCGAAGCGGCAGGAACACGGGCCGAGCCGCCGACAGACTGAGGCAGGCTCGGAAAAGGTCAAACGCCTGTGGCCTCCTCCAGGCTGCAGCCCATCCGTCTTTCAAAGAAATCCTTCAGCTCCAGATTTTTCTCCCATTTTGATTGTGGATAATTGCCGTAGCGTGTCTTAACGTCCGTCATGCGTACGAGGATATCCACAGGGCCGTCCGGCATGGCGATGCTGTCGCAGAGCTGGATGAGGCGGTCATAGTCGTCATATGTGAAGCCGTCCAAAAGTTTGATGATCCGCTGCTTGTCCCTGGAAGAAACGTCGTGTCTGCCGATGTAGGTATTCACGTCTCTTTCCGGAAAAGAGTGGGTCAGGCAAATGCGGGCGGCTTCGTCATAGCCCAGGCTCATAAGGTAGTCGTAGCCGTCAATGGTATGGGCGAGATAGGTGACGCCCTCCCGCCGGCCGATATCGTGAAGCAGACCCAGAACATAAGCCTTTTCCGGGTCAATATCACAGCCCTGCTTTTTCAGACGCTCTGCGATGGCTCTGGCACAGCGCGCCGTGGTCAGGGAATGATTTTTCCAGGGGCCGGGGTTGCGCTGCCAGCCCTCCTCCAGAAGCTGGCTGGCGGTTTCAGGATCAGGAAACATTTTAACCTCCTTCTCAAATGGCTGATGAATCAGTTTGAGGTATGGAACGGCTTTATTGTAGCACTGCTGAAGAAGGAACGCAATGCTATCCCGCCTGGCGCTGTTGCTACAAGGCGGAATCCTGCCTCCCGGCAAGATAATCAATGCTGCAGTCGAAGGCTTCTGCAATCTTGAGAATGTTTTTCAGAGATGGATTCCCGATCTTTCCGTTCGCTACCTTCTTGATGGTTTCGTACGGGACGGTTGATTTGTCGGAAAGCGTTTTCAGCGACCAGTTATGTCTGGATAGCTGTGTGGAAATGCGTCCTGCGATGATCCTGGAAAAGCCGCCGTGATCATCAAATCCTTTTTCATTCTGTTTCATAAGTACCTCCTGCTGGCTGTCCCGCCGCTGCGGAACAAAAATAGAAATGGTTACATCTGTATATCCCTTTATGTGCCATAAAAGGCACATAAAAATGCAAAAAATTTTTCATAAGCGGAAACGGACGGGAATAGAATGGAAATTGTAAAGGATAGAAAAACGCCTCGGGAAGGAGGACAAGGGTGTTCTATTATAACAGGCAGATCGTGTACATGGATTTGTGGAAGGCCGGAGAACGGGCCGGGAATGCCGGATTTCTGAAGCTGGAGGAAACGGACCGGAAGCTGCGGTGGGAGATCCGAATCCGCGGGCTTGAAGAATCGGACACCGGCTTTTTTGACCTCCGAGATGAGACGGGAGCGCTGGTGGATAAAATTCTTTTGCAGAAGGGCGAGGGCAGCTATGTGCGTACCTTTGAGCCGGGGGCTGTAACCAGGGGCGGAAGACTTTTTGGGGAGATCTGCGGCTTGAGGGCAGAGCTTTCCGGCGGAAGGTATCTGAAAGGGACCTGGAGGCTGACGGGACGGACAGAGCAGGGAACTGCCAGACCGAAGCCTGACCTCCTGGAAGCCGTCCGATCAGAACCCTCCCATAAGGAAGGAATTGGTCCGGAAAGCCCCATGGCGGAAAGAAATACTGACCGGAGCGAGCGGCAGAGGAAGGAGGCGGAGCGGAAGGAGATAAGAGAGACAGGAAGACAGGCAGATTCGGAGCGGGAGGAGGAGTACTGCCTGAAAGGACGGTGCCTGCGGGCGGCGGCCGGCCGGAGCGCATTAAGCACGCTGCGCCCGAATGAATTTCAGATATCCACGCCGTCAGTCAGTTCCCGTCCCGCTCCATACGCGGCAGGAATACAGAGGCTTTTGCAGCCTGAGGATACACGGCCCGTACCCCCGTCAGCCAGCCTGCGGCCATCATCCCCGGACACAGGCGCGCAGACAGCCTCCCGCGGACGGAACAGACAGGCTTCTGACGAGCCTGGCGGCGGAATTGCCCGTACCTATTATGAGGATAAGTGGGAACAGCTTGTGCACATGTACCCCGGTGTTCATCCCTTTGGGGATGAGAGAATGTTTCTTTCCATCACACCCGGAGATTTCGTGATCCTGGGCAGAGAATATCAGAAGCTGGTACACAACAGCTTTCTGCTCCACGGCTATTACAACTACCGGCATGTGATTCTGGGACGGTACCCGGAAGAGGAAGGGGAAAGCTTCTACCTTGGTGTTCCGGGCGTTTATTATGACCGGGAAAAAATGGCGGCGGAGATGTTTGGCTTTGAAGCGTTCGAGGGAAAAAGAGAGCCTGCAGAGCAGGGAGATTTCGGCTATTACATGAAGCGGGTGAGAATATAGGGCCAAGGGCCTTACCATTAACCATGGAAAAGGAAAACCGGCGGTCAGCCAGGCGTTTTCAAAGCACACGCGAAGTAGCTTTCCGCGTATTTCCGGGGACGAGTAGCGAAGCGCTCTTTCATATGTATACGGATGTGGTTCGGCCCGTGCGGCGCGGTTCCATCCATGTGGCCCGGCCTCGTCTATACGGCGCGGTTCAGTCCACGCCGCGAAGGCTGGTATTGGGAATAAAGGGAAGCAGCATGCTTCGGAAGCTCTCCAGCTCCTCTTTGGAATAGGCGCTGAAAACAGGGGAGATCACGCCCTCGCTCTCCTGATAGGACTGCAGAAAATAAGCCCGCGCTCCCTTCAGCCAGCGTCCGATGGAAAGAAAATCCTCCGAATGGTGCAGCTCACGCACCACTGTGGTGCGGAACTCATAGGGAAGGCCGCAGCTTTGGACGAAGGCGGCGCTTTTTTCGATCCGGTCCATCTGAAGGCCGGGAAGGCCGGCCACTGCGGCATAATGCTCCGGAGAGGTTTTGATGTCCATGGCTATGTAGTCCAGAAGCCCCTGACGGAAAAGTCCCTCGATCACCTCCGGAAGATACCCGTTGGTATCCAGCTTGACCAACAGCCCCAGCTCCTTTATTTTCCGTAAAAAATCAGCCAGATCCGGCTGTAGAGTGGGCTCGCCTCCGGTGACGCAGACGCCGGTAAGGATGCCCTTTCTTTTGGTAAGAAGCTGCAGAACCTCCTGCTCATCAAGCTGAGGAACCCTTGCGGGATGGAGGACAAGATCTCCGTTCTGGCAGAAGGGGCAGCGGAAATTACAGCAGCCCGTAAAAACGGTGGCCGCCACATGGCCGGGAAAATCCAATAAAGTTGTTTTATTAAAACCACAGATTTGCATTTGACACCTTTTCCTGTTATGATTTTCTATTATAAGAAGATTGGAACGGATGCGCAAGACGCAGATGGAGAAGGAAGAAAAATATGGATGAGATACAGGAGCTGACGCCTGAGACAGGGGTAAGAGAAACGGCGATGGAAAAGGCGGCGCCAGCGGGAGAAGATTTGCCGACAGAAAAGGGGATGCTGGCTGCGGAGAAACTGCGGGAAGAAGAGCAGGCTGCAGAGAATCCTGCAGCGGACTGGAAGGCCGGAATGACGCAGGAGGAAGCAAAGCGCCATGTCCGCTATATGAAGGAGGCCATAAAGCAGGCGAAAAAGGCGTATGCGCTGGGAGAGGTGCCCATCGGCTGCGTGATCGTGCATGACGGCCGGGTGATCGGACGGGGCTACAACCGCCGCAATACGGACAAAAACACCCTGTCCCACGCGGAGATCACCGCCATCAGGAAAGCGAGCAAAAGGCTGGGAGACTGGAGGTTGGAGGACTGTGTGCTCTACGTGACGCTGGAGCCCTGCCAGATGTGCTCCGGAGCCATCGTGCAGGCCCGGATCCCGGAAACGGTGATCGGCTGCATGAATCCCAAGGCCGGCTGCGCGGGCTCTCTTTTCAATATTCTGGAGGATTCCCGGTTCAATCACCAGGTTCACGTCATCCGGGGTGTGCTGGAGCAGGAATGCAGCGATATGCTGAAGCAGTTCTTTCAGGAGCTGAGGGTGCGGGTGAAAGAGGAAAGAAAGGCGAGAAAAGCCGCCGCGCAGGGATTGACAAACCACCCTGAAAAAAGGTATACTGAATAAACCGTGCAGCCGGGAGAGCAGCGGCCTCCTGTACCTGAAATCCGCTATAGCAGGGGTGATGTCCGGCCCAGGGCCAGCGCTTTTGTGGCTGCCCTCTATAAGTGGCGATGAAGTTTGGGTCTTACGCAACGGATGTCTGTGAACCGTGTCAGGTTGGGAACAAAGCAGCACTAAGCAGAATTTTTCGTGTGCCGTGAGGGTGCCTGGCGGAGTTAACTGTAGAGGTAACGCACAGGGGTATATGGTTCGAAGCAGGACGCACGGTTTTTTATTAAAAAAATCATTTTCTGATAAACATTGGAACAGAGAATTGCGTTAGATTATTTCGGGAAAACGAGGTAGTCTGGCGCATTTTTTATGGGAGAATCCGAAGAGCCCACGGTGCATCCGGCCGGCACGCCTTGCCAAATATGCCGGTTTCTCCTATAGTAATAGCAAAGCGGGTGAAAAAAACAAAGAGAGGATGAAACAGGAAATGCCTTCGGAGAAGAAAAAAGAGACGGATAAGCCGGAGAAAATAAAAGCCGGAGAAAATATGCCGGCGGAGGCCGGAATGCATGCCGCAGTCCTGGAGGCGCGGCGGTTCGGCTACGAAGAGATCATGCGGGACTGCACGCTCTGCCCCAGAAACTGCCATGTGGACAGGCTTTCCGGGAAAAAGGGCTACTGCGGCCAGACAGCGCGGATCCGTGCGGCCCGGGCGGCTCTCCACTACTGGGAGGAGCCCTGTATTTCCGGGGAAAAAGGCTCTGGCGCGGTGTTCTTCAGCGGCTGTCCGCTGCGCTGTGTGTTTTGCCAGAACAGCGTGATCGCTGAGGAAGGGGCCGGGCAGGAGGTGAGCGTGGAGCGCCTTGCGGAAATTTTTCTCCGGCTTCAGACGGACGGGGCGAATAATATCAACCTGGTGACGCCCACCCATTTCGTGCCCCAGACGGCCGCCGCGCTCCGCATGGCAAAGCGGAACGGCCTTCGCATTCCTGTGGTTTATAATACGGGAAGCTATGAAAAGCCGGAAACCCTGAAGCTGATGGAGGGACTGGTGGACATTTATCTGCCGGATCTGAAATACGGGTCGGCGGAGCCGGGAAAGCGCTATTCCAACGCGCCGGATTATTTTGAAACGGCTGCCTCCGCCATCGCGGAAATGGTGCGGCAGGTACCGGAGGCGGTATTTGAGGAAGGGGAGGAGGGAATGGCGCTGATGAAGCGCGGCGTGATCGTCCGGCATCTGGTGCTGCCCGGAGGAAGCATGGATTCCCGGAGGGTTCTGCGCTTTCTGCATGAAACCTACGGAAACCGCATTTATATCAGCATCATGAATCAGTATACGCCTATGCGCGGCCTGGAAGGCTATCCGGAGCTGAACCGGCGCGTGGGAAGAAGGGCTTATGATCGTCTGATCGATTTTGCCATCGGACTCGGCATAGAGAACGGGTTTATCCAGGAGGGAGGCACGGCGAAGGAAAGCTTTGTTCCCCTGTGGGACGGGACGGGGCTGTGATCAGCCGCTTTCTCTGCCTGGAGAAAAACGGGAAAACAGCCGAAGAAGCGGTAAGAACAGCAGGAAAGGCTCCGGTTTCTCTTTGTTTTTTATGGTATCTATGGAATAATGGGATCACAGGCTTGTGCAAAAGAGAAGGGAAGGAAACGAAGATGGCGAAGGAATATATTTTCAGGATAAAACCGCAGGGATACAAAAACAATTACCGTGTGATCCGGATCGGCGGAGGGAGGACGCTGGACGGGCTGCATCTGGCGATCCTGGATTCCTATGATTTTACGGCGGATCATCTGTATCTGTTCAGCCCGGACAGGAAGCCCTATGACGAAAACGGTTATTATTCACCTTATGATGAGGAGCACAGGAGCGCGGCCGAAGCCGTGCTGGAAACGCTTGGTCTGAAAAAGGGGGACCGCTGGCTGTATCTGTTTGATTTCGGCGATGAATGGCGTTTTGACGTGACGGTGGAGGGCATCGAAGAGGGCAGAGGGAATAAAAAAGCGCAGCTTCTGGAAGCGAAGGGCGAGCTGGAGCAGTATCCGGACTGGGATGATGAGGAGGCGGAAGAATGGCTGGGGGATGAGGAAGACTGGGAGCTGCCCTTTGGTCCGGAGGCGGATCCGGATATGAGCGGCATGCATTTCGCTGCGAAGGAGTATCTCGAGGTGGATGTGCTGGATGAGGATGAAGGCATGGAGGTTCTGCTGGCTGATCAGGATATGGAATCGCTTTATGCGATCCTGGAAGTTCTGGGGATCGGGGAGAAAAAGAAGGCGGAAAATCAGAAAGAGAGTTTCGGAACCCGGAGGCAGGCGGCAGCCAGGATCGCAGAGGCGCTGAGAAAGAATCCTGAGCTGCTGGAGAGACTTGTGTGCGCGGAAACCATCTGCCTTCTGGAAAAGCTGGTAAAGGACAGAAGGATCGGCCTGCAGGAGTGCGTGGCGGCCCGGAATGATGTGGGCATCATGGATGCCCTTGGCCTGATGCTGATTGAGGAAGAGGACGGGGGAATCCTGTATCTGACGCCGGACGCCGTGGAGCTTTCTTCTTCTTTTATGGAGGAGGAAAGAAAAGAGCGGCTGGAGAAGAAGGCGGAGAAGGAACGGCTGCTGCTTTCCATCCTGGATTTTTACCAGGTGATGGAGGCGGATGAGCTGCACGAAAGATTCTGCTCCCTTTTGGGCGAGAGCTGCAGCAGGCAGGAGCTGGAGGATCTGTTTCCCGTCCTGGAATTCGGAGGGATGCTGTCGGGATATGAAAAGGATGGAGCCGTATACCTTTCCTGTCTGGAGGATCAAGGCGACATTTCATGCGTTCTTAAACGGCGGGAACAGCTTGGGGCTTTGGATTATTATTCAAAATCAAGGCAGGAGCTGGAAGATTACAGGGCGAATGGGATCGTGCCGCCGTCCATGCTTGAGCTGATGGATTATCTGATCATGGAAAAGCAGATGGAAATACCGGACTGCATGAGGCTGGAGGAGCTGGTGCAGGCGGGAGCGGATCTCGTCCTCGCTTTCCCGGATATAGAGGATGAGATCAGGGAGATTTTGAATGAAAACAACATGAGACTGACGAAAAGGGTGAGGGAGATGATGTCCCGCGCCATGGAGGAGCTTCCCTCCGCCTCTCTGAAGGGCTACAGCATGGTGGAATTTCGGGCGGCCGGAATGAAAGATCATCAGGAATAGAGTCTCTTGCGTCAATTTTCAGAAGGAAAGATGAAAAAGGTAACGAGGAAAAAAGCATTATTAAAAGAAGCTGTCATCACCATAGCGGTATGCCTGATCTATTTCGCGGTGCGGGCAGGGCTCAGACAGGCTTCGATCATTACGGTGGATGTTTCCGTGTCTCCGGACGGACAGCACACCCTTCTGCTGCAGTCCAGGGACAGCATTCTCCGGCGCATCCAGGACGGTGGCGTCCGGCGCGGGAGCACTAAGGGAAGGCTTGTCCTGGAGGAAGGGGAGGAGACGATCGCCCGTTTTGACTTTTCATTATTGGATAATGGCCGTGCCGTCCGCCCTGAGAGCTGGAGCGTCTCCTGGTCGGAGGGTTGTGTTACGGCGGTGCTCACCGGTTCCGATCAGGCAGATCAGGAGGTTACGATCACCATGTCCGGCGAGGTATCCTCAAGATACCTGTCGTGGGATCCCTTTGAAGAATATGTGGAAAACTATCTGGAAAACCTGATGGAATCCGTTCCGGAGGTTCCGGCAGAAGAAGCTGACGAAGCTCTGGTTCTGGAAGAAAGCGGGTACGATGAGACATATCTGCGGATCAGGGATGGATACCGTGCGGTCTACGAGGAGCTTTTCCGGGACAGGGGCTGTGCGTTTTCGGAAAGCTTCGACGCGAAGGGGAATCTCAGGATCATCCTCTCGGAAAGCGATGAGACAGTGGAATATCTGATGTACGACCGGGAGTCGGAGAACGGAAAATGCGGGCTTTACGTGTATTATACGGTGAATAAGGGCGAGGACGGCGCCTGGTCGCCCGACCAGGCGAAAATACTGGACATTTACGCCTGGGTTTACGATACGGGCGAGGTGATCAGCAGCGGCAGAACGGACTGGGCCGATTCCGGAAACGAGGCCTACCGGGCCGCAACGGGAGAATAGGAAACCGTGATATCGGCCGGAGGCCGCCTGTCTGCATTTTTCAGTCGTCATCCTCGTCGGAAACGGGAAGGCTGAAAATAAATTCCGTGCCCTCGCCCTCGGTGCTGATGACGTTGATGTTTTCGTTGTGCGCCTGGATGATCTCCTTCGTGATGGAAAGGCCAAGGCCGGTGCCCTTTTTATCCTTGCCGCGGGACAGATCGGTTTTGTAGAAGCGGTCCCAGATCAGCTTCAGGCTGTCCTTGGGAATGCCGATGCCGCTGTCCTTGACGGAAACGAAAACCTTCGTGTTTTTTTCCGTGGTCTCGATTTTGATGACGGAATCGTTGTGCGAAAATTTGATGGCGTTGTCAAGCAAATTGTAGAGCACCTGCTGGATCTTTCCCATGTCCGCGTTGACATAAAACCGGTCGCCGGTGAGGACCAGCTCAATGGCGATCCGCTTCTGCTGGCAGGTTCCCTCAAAGGAGGCGGCCGTGTCCCGGATCACCGCATTCAGGTCAAAATCCGTTTTTTCCAGAACCATGCCCCTGGTGTTCAGGTTGTTCAGGGTGAGCAGGCTGTTGGTCAGCTTGGTCAGCCGGTCGGTCTCGTTGAGGACGATATGCAGGTATTTCTCATACATCTCCGGCGGGATGGTTCCGTCCAGCATGGCCTCCAGATAGCCGTGGATGGAGGTCAGGGGGGAGCGGAAGTCATGGGAGACGTTGGCGATGAATTTTTTCTGGTTGTCCTCACTGCGCGCGATCTCGCTGGCCATGTAGGAGAGGGTGGCGGCGAGGTAGCCGATCTCGTCCTCACTGTCCACCTGGATCTCGTAATGCATGTTTCCTGCGGCATACTGCTCCGTCGCCTCCGTGATCCGACGCAGCGGCAGGTAAACCATTTCCGTGAAAAAGATCAGGATGATCAGAGAAAGCAGGAACAGGATGACCAGGATGATATAGGTGATGCTCAAAATCCCTTCGCTCGTCAGCTTCAGCTCCGCCATAGAAGCGTGAATGACCACATAGCCGCTCACCTTAAAATTGGAGGTGATGGGAGCGAATACGCTGAGCATGTCCTCGTTAAAGGTCTGGTAAAAATTACCCACCGTATAATAGGAGCCCGCAAAATCGGTGGTGTTGAAGCCCTCCACGATGCGGGGCGTTTCCAGATCCACCGGAGTTTCCGTGTCCAGGATCATGCGGCCGGAGGGGTTGATGATCCAGATCACCGCATCCAGATAGGCCGCGAGGGAATTCATCTGGGTGTTTACCGTTTCCAGATCCACCTCCTTGCTGTACAGGTCGGCCGCATAGGTATTTGCGATCAGAGTGGCCTCCTTGTAGAGGGAGTCCGCCTTTTCTCTTTTCATATGCTCAAGCGTCATGCTGGAGCCGAAGGTGGCCACCACGGCAAAGCCGAAGAAGCCGAAGATCAGATAGGCGAGCAGGAATTTCAGATAGAGGGTTTTCCTCATTGTCTCACCTCGAATTTATAGCCGATGCCCCAGATGGTAGCGATCCGCCAGGTTTCGTGATCCTTGATCTTCTCCCGCAGGCGCTTGATATGTACGTCCACGGTGCGGGTATCGCCGATGTATTCATAGCCCCAGATCTGATCCAGAAGCTGTTCTCTGGTGAAAACATGGTTGGGAGAGGATGCGAGGAAATACAGAAGCTCCAGCTCCTTGGGCGGCATATCCACGGTTTTTCCGTTATAGATTACGGAGTAGTTGGTCTGGTTGACGATCAGATCCGGATATTCCACGCATTTGATATCCGGCTGCTCCTTTACTGCGGGAGCGGTCTTATAGCGGCGCAGGACCGCCTTCACTCTGGCCACCAGCTCCTTGGAGTCAAAGGGTTTCTCCATGTAGTCGTCCGCTCCAAGCTCCAGCCCGAGAACCTTGTCGAAGATCTCTCCTTTGGCGGAGAGCATGATGATGGGCACGTTGGAATGGCTGCGGACCTCCCGGCAGACCTGATAGCCGTCGATGCCCGGAAGCATCAGATCCAGAAGGATCAGGTTCGGGGAAAAGCTGTCAACCATCTGAAGGGCGGATTCCCCGTCACCCACGATCATGGTGTCAAAGCATTCCTTCGTCAGATACAGAGAGATCAGCTCCGCGATGTTGCTGTCGTCGTCTACGATCAATATTTTCTGTTTATTTACCATAATATTCCTTTCTCAAAGCCTGCGGGCGGACGGGGCGCATCGCTCCCGCCATCCGCGTCCTCAGGACTTGAATTCCACAATAGTGACGCCCGCGTCGCCCTCGCCGTATTCGCCGAGGCGGTAGGACTTCACATATTTCACTTTGCGCAGGTGGCTCTGCACCGCGTTCCGCAGAGCGCCCGTGCCTTTGCCGTGCACCACCCGCACGGTGGTCAGATGGGCCAGATAGGCGTCGTCCAGATATTTGTCCAGCTCGGTAAGCGCCTCGTCCACCGTCTTTCCCAGCAGGTTGATCTCCGGGGAAACGGAGAGGGATTTGGACATCCGGATCTTGCCGGAGCCGGTGCGCTTTGCGCCGCCGGGGGAATAGCTGTCCTTTTCCTGAACCAGAACCAGGTCGTTTATATTGGTCTGGGTGCGGATGATGCCGCACTGGACGAACAGGTTTCCCTTGTGGTCAGGCAGGGAGCTGACGGTTCCCTTCAGCCCCATGGATACGATGCGCACCGATTCTCCCAGTCTGATCTGGGAGGGCTTCAGGCCGGAGGCGGCGGGCTTTTCCGCCTTGACGGACAGCTTGCTGTTTTTCTCCGAGATCTTGCCCCGCACCTTTTCCCGCTGCTTTTCCAGCTCCTTCATGGAAGCGCCGGGGCCTGCCTTCTGGAAGATGCGGATGGTCTCGTCCGCCGTATCCTTTGCCTCCTGCAGAATTTCGCGCGCCTTCTCGTTTGCCTCCCGCAGGATTTTGTCCCTGGACTGGTCGATGCGCTCCTGCTTCTGCTCCAGCCGCTTTTTGAGGGTCTCGATCTCCTGTCTGTATGCGGCGATCTCCTGCTGTTCCTTTTCTATGGTCACGCGGCTCTGCTCCAGATCGGTGAGCAGATCCTCGAAGCTTTTATCCTCCGCGCTGATCTGGGCGCCCGCCGCGTCGATGATCTCCTCGGGAAGCCCGAGCCGCCTGGAAATGGCGAAGGCGTTGCTCTTTCCGGGAATGCCGATGAGCAGCCGGTAGGTGGGCCGAAGGGACTGCACGTCAAACTCACAGCAGGCGTTTTCCACAAAGGAGGTGGAGAGGGCGTAAACCTTCAGCTCGCTGTAATGGGTGGTGGCCATGGTGCGGATGCCCCGGTCGTGCAGGTGGTTCAGGATGGCTATGGCAAGAGCCGCGCCCTCCGTGGGATCGGTTCCCGCGCCCAGCTCATCGAAGAGACAGAGGGAATCCGCGTCCGCCTCCTTCAGGATGGAAACGATGCTGGTCATGTGGGAGGAAAAGGTGCTCAGGCTCTGCTCGATGCTCTGCTCATCCCCGATGTCCGCGTACACCTCGCGGAAAATAGAAAGCTCCGAACGGTCCTGGGCGGGAATATGAAGCCCCGCCTGTCCCATCAGACAGAACAGCCCCGTTGTTTTCAAAGAAACCGTTTTTCCGCCCGTGTTGGGGCCGGTGATGATAAGCAGGTCGTAATCCCTCCCCAGCCGGATATCGATGGGCACGGTTTTCTTTTTATCCAGAAGCGGATGCCTCGCGCCGCGGATGTTGATGCTGTGCTCCTCGTTGAAAACGGGCTTTGTGGCGTTCTGCTCCAGGGCAAGGGAGGCTTTGGCAAAAATGAAATCCAGGCGGGTCATCACATGCTGGTTTTCCGCGATTTCCACCGTGTGCTCCGAAGCAAGAGCGCTGAGGGAGGCCAGAACCTTTTCGATCTCCTCTTTTTCCTTCAGCTCCAGCTCCCGCATCTGGTTGTTCAGATTTACCACGGCGGCGGGCTCGATAAAAATGGTGCTTCCCGTGGAGGACTGGTCGTGGATCATGCCCGGCACCTGGCTGCGGTATTCGGCCTTCACGGGCAGGCAGTAGCGCCCGTTTCTTGTGGTGATCAGGGCTTCCTGCAGACAGGAATGCAGATTGCCGTTCACCATGCTGTTCAACTGGGAACGGATCCGCTCCGTGGTCACGGCCATGCTGCGCCGCACGTGCTTCAGGCCGGGGCTGGCATCATCACTGATCTCCTCCTCCGAAAGAATACAGCGGCAGATCTCATGGGAAAGCTGTGTCAGCGGCTCCAGCGCGGCAAACAGCGGCGTCAGGGAGTCGTCCGGGATATCCTCCCGGTCCTTTCTTCCATAATTTTTCACCCGCGAGGTGTTCTCCAGCAGAGAAGCGATGTGCAGAAGCTCCGGGATGGAAAGCGTGCTCCCGATCTCCAGAGACTTTAAGCTCATGCCAAGCTCCCTGGTGCTTCCGAAGGAAATGCTTCCCTTCTTGAACAGCCGGGTCAGAGCGTCGGCGGTCTCCTGCTGGGCGCTCTCAATATCGGCAAGCCGGTCCATGGGCACAAGCTCCCGGCAGAGCCTTCGGCCCGGATCTGAGGTGGCGTGCTCCGCAAGCCGTTCAATGATCTTATTATATTCAAGCGTTTTCAAAACCTTCTTATTCATGTCTGCTCCCATCTGCGCGCTTTTGCGCGCATATCATTATATCATGGAACCGGGGGCATAGCCAGTCCTTTGCGTTTTTGCATCCGGTTCTCCCGGAAATGTTCTTATGGAAAACGTTTTCCCTGTTGAAAAAGGGCGGCATTTTTGCTAGGATAGGAGCGTGAAGGGTATCCCGGCGGGCGAAAACCGTCCGGCGGTGGTGCCGGTGGAGAAGAAAAGGCTGCATACAGGAGACGTTTTGGCAGGAGAAAGCGCTTTTGGAAGTGCAGAGAAAGGCGGCCGTAATGAAGATCATGGAGTTTATCAACGCGCACAGGGAGGATGAGGATCCCTGCGAATGCGTGATCCTGCCCGACGGCGGAATAGAGGAGCCTCTTCCCTCCCATATCGGGAAGCTTGCGGAAATCGCGGGGGAGAATTCCTCGGAATTTAACAGGTATATGGAAAAAAGTATGGAGCCGCTGTTCTGGCTTGTGGAGTATACCCGCTGCATGTCCGTGTGGCAGACCCGGGTGGTCGCGCCCTCGGAGACGACGCAGGCGCAGGAGGATACCCTGGAGGAGCTGTATAACGCGGCCCTTCTGTCTCCCGGCTATCTGAGGGAAACGGCCGGGGAGAATTACAGGCGGAGCGTGGAAGCGGCAAGACAGGTCATCGGCTCGCATCCGGATATCCGGTGAATGGCCCGGCGCTTTTGCGGGAAGAAGGACAGCCCGCGTATGAAATTTTGAAATGGAGTCATTATGCCTGAACAGGAAAGAAAGAAGGAAACGGGACAGGCGGAGCAGAAACAGCAGCAGTCAAAGCCGCAGCCTGCCTCGGAATCCGCAGGAACGGATATCAGCTTCATAAAGGAAAAGGTCAAGGAAAGACCGGTCAATAAAAGAAAGCTTCTGAAAAGAACCATGATCACCGCCTCCATGGCCGTGATCTTCGGATTGATCGCCTGCTTCACCTTTCTGGTGCTTGAGCCTGTCTTTTCCAACTGGCTGTATCCGGAGGAGGAACCGGAGCCGGTACAGCTTCAGGAGGAATCGGAAAACGAGGAGATGCTTCCGGAGGACATGGTGCTGGAAACGGAAAGCGAGGAGGAAAGCGCGCCGCCCGTGCAGACAACCGTGGTGGAGCGGGTGGAGCTGAATATTTCCGATTACCAGACGCTTTACAGCAACCTTTATAAAATGGTCCAGGAGGTATCCAAGTCCATGGTGACGGTGATCGGGATCACCTCCGACACGGACTGGCTGAACAATCCTTATGAAAATGAAGGGCAGAATGCCGGGCTGATCGTCGCGGACAACGGCAGGGAGCTTCTGATCCTCACAGAAAAGGAGATCGTGGATCAGTCGGAGGAGCTGAACGTGGTGTTCAGCGACAATACGCAGGTGCAGGCTGAGCTGAAGCAGGCCGATCCCACGGTCGGCCTGGCCGTGATCAGCGTTAAGCTGACCGATATTCCGGATACCACAAGGGAGATCATATCGCCGGCAAAGCTGGGAAGCTCCAGCAACAGCGGTCTTCTTGCGACGCCGGTCGCGGCGCTCGGACGCCCGCTGGGAACGGCCAATTCGGTCGTTTACGGGATGATCACCTCCTCGGACAGCGCGCTTCATCTGACGGACGGCAATTACCAGCTTCTGACCACCGATATCTACGGAAGCACCTTTGGAAGCGGTGTCATCACAAATCTGAGCGGCCAGGTGCTCGGTATCATCTGCCAGGAAAACAGCTCTGAGGACACGCCCAATCTGATCACCGCCTACGGCATCAGCGGGCTGAAAAACCTGATCGAGAAGCTTTCCAACGGGCAGCCCTCCGCCTTCCTCGGCATCTTCGGCACGGATGTGCCACAGGAGATCCAGGAGACCCAGGGCGTGCCCGCGGGCGCATACGTGACCGGCATTGTCATGGATTCTCCCGCCATGGTGGCGGGCATCCAGAGCGGCGACGTGATCGTTCAGATAGGAACGGAACCAATCGCCTCTTTTTCCGACTATACCAAAACGCTCATGGGACTGCTTCCCGACACGGAGGTGACGCTCACCGTCATGCGTCAGGTTCAGGACGAATATCAGGAGATGGCGGTGGATGTGCTTCTCAATACGCTGGAGTAGGGAAGCGATATGGAGGTAAAAATGAAATATATCAGAGATTACAGAGAAGGCGACCGGATGTTTGACATTTATCTTTGCAAGCACAAGCAGTCGGCCGTGACAAAAAACGGAAAAGCCTACGAGACGGTGATCCTGCAGGACAAGACGGGCACCATGGACGCCAAGGTATGGGATCCCAACAACGCGGGGATCGCGGAATTTGACGCTCTGGACTACATAGAGGTTTACGGAGATGTGAACAGCTTTCAGGGCTCGCTTCAGGTGAATGTGAAGCGGATCCGTGTCTGCCAGGAGGGGGAATACGATCCCGCAGACTATCTTCCCGTCAGCTCAAAAAACAGGGATGAGATGTACAAGGAGCTTCTCGGCCTCATCGGCCGCACGGAAAACGAATACCTGAAAAAGCTGCAGGAAAGCTTTTTTGTGGAGGACGAGGCCTTCATCCGCGCGTTCCGCACCTCTTCCGCGGCCAAGACCGTCCACCACGGCTTCGTGGGCGGCCTGCTGGAGCATACGCTGAGCGTGGCAAAGCTGTGCGAATACTTCTGCAAGGCCTATCCCATGCTGAAACGGGATCTGCTGATCACCGCGGCCCTCTGTCACGACATCGGCAAGACGAAGGAGCTTTCCCTCTTCCCGGAAAACGACTACACGGATAACGGACAGCTTCTTGGCCACATCGTCATGGGAGCGGAAATGGTCGGAGAAAGGGCCCGCCAGATCCCCGGCTTTCCTCCCGTGCTCGAGGCGGAGCTGAAGCACTGCATTCTGGCGCATCACGGCGAATATGAATACGGCTCGCCCAAAAAGCCCGCCCTGTTTGAGGCTGTCGCCCTGTATCTCGCCGATAACGCGGACGCGAAGCTGGAGACCTTCTCCGAGGCCCTTCAGGGAGCGACGGGGTACGGCTGGCTTGGATATAACCGGCTGTTTGAGTCTAACATCCGGCTGACAAGGATGGATTGAAAAAAAGGATATGGAAGTGAAGAAAAACGATATTTTTACAGTGAAAATAACCGATACCGGCATGGACGGCGAGGGAATCGGAAAAGTGGGAAGCGCCGGTGCGGACGCTTCCGCAGACGATTTTGCAGATGCGGAGGGTTTTACCCTGTTTATCAAGGACGCCGTGATCGGGGATACCGTGCAGGCCAGGGTCATGAAGGCGAAGAAAAGCTATGCCTACGCGAAGCTGGAGAAGGTGCTTGAGCCTTCTCCTTTTCGCATTACGCCCGTCTGTGCCTTCAGCCGCCAGTGCGGCGGCTGCCAGCTTCAGGTCCTCTCCTATGACAGGCAGCTGGAATTCAAGGAAAATAAGATCAGGAACAACCTGATCCGCCTGGGCGGCCTGACCCCGGAAAGGGTGGATGAGATCATGGAACCCATCCTGGGCATGGAAGATCCCTGGCATTACCGCAACAAGGCCCAGTTTCCCTTCGGAACGGACCGGGACGGAAATGTGGTGACAGGCTTCTACGCGGGCCGAACCCACACCATCATCCCCAATACGGACTGCGCGCTCGGCGTGCCGGAAAACCGACAGGTGCTGGAAATCATCCTGGCGCACATGAAACGCTTTCACATCAGCGCCTACGACGAACAGACCGGAAAGGGACTTCTGCGCCATGCTCTCATTCGTAAGGGCTTTCAGAGCGGCCAGCTCATGGTCTGCCTGGTGTTAAACGGCAGCAGCCTTCCGGAGGAGGAGATCCTTGCCGACGCGCTCTGGCAGCTTCCCGGCATGACCAGCCTGTCCGTCAATACCAACCGGGAGCGCACCAATGTCATTCTGGGAAAGGAGCTGCGCGTGGTGCGCGGAGCCGGCTTCATCGAGGATTCCATCGGCGGCGTCACCTTCCGCATCTCGCCCCTTTCTTTTTACCAGGTGAATCCTGTCCAGACGGAAAAGCTCTACTCACAGGCGCTTGCCTACGCAGGCCTGACCGGAAAGGAGACCGTGTGGGATCTCTACTGCGGGATCGGAACGATCTCCCTGTTCCTGGCAAAACAGGCGGGACGGGTGTACGGCGTGGAGATCGTTCCGGAGGCCATCCGCGACGCCTGGGAGAACGCGCAGATCAACGGAATCACCAACGCGGAATTTTTCGTGGGCAAGGCCGAGGAGGTGCTCCCGGAAAAGTACGAGAGGGAGGGCATACGCGCGGATGTGATCGTGGTGGATCCGCCCCGCAAGGGCTGTGATGAGAGATGCCTGGAAACCATGGTGAAGATGCAGCCTGAGCGGATCGTGTACGTAAGCTGCGACCCCGCCACGCTGGCGCGGGATTTGAGATATCTGCGGGAGAAGGGGTATGAGGTTCAGAAGGTAAGAGGGTGCGATATGTTTCCGGGGACGGTGCATGTGGAGACTGTGTGCCTATTGTCCAAACTCAATGTCAGACATCATATTGAGATAGAACTCAAGAGGGATGAGCTGTATTTAACATCTGTCAAGAGCAAAGCAACCTACGACGAGATCAAAGCCCATGTTTTGGAAAAGTAGGGGGTTACAATAAAAAAAGACAATTGAATTGATCAAGGGCAGTATTGCTAAATTGGTTAAGTACAGATTGGCATGAGCGACAAGGAAAAGCAATTACAAATTTTAATGCAAGTCTTCCAGAACCGCAAGGAGATTTAGCACAGGAAATAACAAAAGATCCGTATCACTTTGATTTCCTTTCTATGAGAGAAGGATATGATGAAAAAGAGCTGAAAGATGTCTTAGAAAATAATAAGGGAAAAGATAATGTATTAGTACAATATGCATTGGAATCAACAAGTGCTTACTTTTTGCGGCCCGTGTAAGGGGGACTGTTGCATTATATATTTAAATTTATTTAATAGGTATTAATAATAAATTAGAAAATAGTAATTGACTCTGCGCAAATAAAATGTTATAGTAAGCTCAGCAAAAGAAATCCAACGCCTTTGCATGATTTCAATTCGAACTTGCTTTGGCCTGGAAGATAAGTTTAACTTGACGGATTCCTGACAGCTCCTTTATTATGAAGGTGTCTTCCTTGATTGCAGAGCAGTTAAGTAAGTGGATTGAAAAATTTAGTAGGTTTTCATGAGAAAGGTGTGGTATGTTTATTGCCATGCCTTTTGTTATTTGATAAATAATAATATAAGAATGCTACATATATCATCTAAACAAACAAAGAACGGATTTTGCTGTTCTTCATAAATGAAGTGCTGCCACAGATGGCAAGAGGAGAGGAATTTCATGGATTACTACAGTCATTACAGAGAACAGGATGATTCCTATCAGCTGAATCGGGAACACCAGCAGACGGTAGGAGAACTGTGCGAGAGAAACTGCGGGATTCCTCTTTTGGAAAAGACAGCCTATATAACCGGACTGACCCACGACGCAGGTAAATATGCTGAAGAATGGCAGAAATATTTTTGGAAAAGCTGCAGGGAAGACACCTGGGCGGGAAGAGAGAAGCTGGATCATTCCACGCTGGGCGGATTGATCGTGGAATCTTATGAGCCGGGCAGTATCTTTGCAGATCTGGCGCGCACTGCGATTTATATGCACCATGGAACAGCAGACTGTGTTTCAGTCGAGGATAAAACTTCTCTGGCGGAAAGGCGGAGAAAAAAGTATACAAAAGAGGAGATTGCTGCACTGCGGCGGATCTGTGAAGAGGAAACGGTAAAAAGCGGAAGAGAATCGGGCAGAGAGAATGATCTGCCAGAGCTTTGCCGGGCTGCCAGGGCAGACGTTATGAAATTGGCAGAATATTTGAACCAGATGTTAAAGACGAAAGAAAAGAGCGGCGGGTACGGTTCCGTCCAATTTTACCTGGGTATGTGCGAACGTATGCTGCTTTCTCTTTTGGGAGATGCGGATGTAACAGATACTGTGGCGTTTGTGCAGAATGAGGATGCCAAAAGGAGGTTGGCCGATGAAGAACTGCATCGGATTTGGAAAGAAGCGCTGAGCCATTTGGAGCTGAAGCTGCAGAATATGAAAACGGATCAAAAGGCAGCTTCGCCGCTGAACAGTATGCGGGAAGAAATCTCTGAACGATGCAGGGAAGCAGCATATCAGAAGGCGTCCCGGTATCGCCTTGCAGTGCCGACTGGAGCGGGAAAAACACTGAGCAGCCTTCGCTTCGCGCTGACAAAAGCGGCAGAATGCGGTATGCGGCATATTTTTTATGTGGCCCCGTTCCGCAGCATCCTGGAACAGAACACTGCCGACATGATAGATGCTGTCGGAAATGAAAAATGGGTATTGGAGCACCACGGAGAGGTCGTTCCGGAAGATGAAGAGGAGAGTCTGCGTTATGAGCGTCTGATAGAAAACTGGGATGAGGTGCCGATCGTGGCGACGACGGCCGTGCAGTTTTTTCATACGCTTTTTAAAGAGAAAAAGCGCAACCTGCGCAGGTTTCACGCTCTTTGCAACAGTGTGATCATTCTGGATGAAGTGCAGGCATTTCCGCAGAAGGTGATGGCATTATTTAATTTATCGGTGAATTTTCTGACGGAGGTATGCGGTTCGGTGGTGGTTCTGTGCACAGCCACACAGCCGCTGACAGAGGCTGTTCCCAGAAACAAAATGATGAAGACAACGCTGATGACACAGCCGCTTTCCGTTTATGAACCGTTCTTCCGGCGTGTTGTATTTGAAGACCGTACAGAAGGGGGAACACGGCGATGGGATATTGAGGAAACGGCGGAATTTGTTCGAAAGAAAGCGGATTCGGAGGGGCAGGTTCTTGCCATTTTTAATACAAAGGCCGCAGCTAAACAGGTCTACGATAGAGTAAAGGGAACAGTAGAGGGGGAAGTGTTCCATCTGAGTACCTCCATGTGTGCAGCACATCGGAATGATGTGCTGAAAAAGGTCAAAGAAGCATTAAAAACAGGGAAAAAGGTAACCTGTATCAGCACCCAGATCGTTGAGGCAGGATGGGATGTCAGTTTTCAATGTGTGATCCGTTCTATGGCGGGACTGGACAGTCTGATACAGGCGGCAGGCCGCTGCAACCGCAATGGTGTGGGGAAAATGGGAACCGTTATTCTGATCCAACTGAAGGAGACGGCGGAAAATGTATCATCTCTGCCGGAGATCAGAGAGGCGCAGGAGGCCATGAGACAGGTATTAAACAGCTATCGGAAAAACTGTGAATATGACGGAGAACGCCTGGATTCAGAAAAGATGATCGAGCGGTATTATACGGCTTATTCTAGGAACCAGTCGATTTGCTGCTATCCTGTGAAAGTAAAAGGAATGCAGACGGATGTGGTAGATCTTTTGTCTGATAACAAATTGTTTGAAAGATCGCGTAAATATGGACCGTGTCTGAGGCAGGCATTTCAGACGGCAGGGGCAGCATTTTCTTTGATCGAAGAACAGCGTGGAACAGATGTGGTTGTTCCGTATGGGGATGCCGGCGTATTGTTGGATACATTAGGGCACGCTGCAGAATCAGAAGAACGGAAACGGCTGATGAGAAAATTGCAGCGTTACATTGTCAATATCCCGGAATATCTGTTGAACAAGATGGGAAGAGGTGTGGTTTTTCAAAGAGAAGATGGTATTTTGGTGCTGGATGACAGATATTACGACGCCCAAACAGGTGTGAAACAGGAACCGGAAGAGATGGGATTTCTGTCATTTTAGGTGATTCGGTCAATCCTTGACTTAACAGGGGAGATCTGAAGCATAGAAAAACAGAAAAAGGAGGTGTAGAAATTGGAGGAAAAGAAATTCCGAAACACAGTGGAATTTCAGGTCAGTGGGGACTATGCATTGTTTTCAGATCCGGTTACGAGGGTGGGCGGTGAAAAATTCTCCTATCAGATCCCAACTTATGAGGCGCTGAAAGGGATTCTTCACAGCGTATTCTGGAAACCGACGATTAAATGGATCATTGATGAGGCGCGCGTAATGAAGCCGATTCAAATGGAAACCAAGTCTATCCGTCCGCTGGTGTATAACGGCGGAAATGAGCTGGCATATTGCACGTACCTGAAGGATGTGACGTATCAGGTACGGGCACATTTTGTACAGAATAAAAACCGTCCTGAGCTCGCCCATGACTGGAACGAAAATAAGTATCATAATATGGCAAAGCGCATGATCGAGCGGGGAGGCAGGAGAGATATCTTCCTGGGAACAAGAGAGTGTCAGGGATATGTGGAGCCCTGCGAATTTGGTGAAGGCACCGGATACTATGATGGTGCGCCGGGAGAGATCGCATTTGGATTTTCTTATCATGGCATGACTTATGCAGATGAGGCAGAGCTGGAAGAAGACAGGGGAAAATTGACGGTTCGATTCTGGAATCCGGTGATGCGGAAGGGATATATCAAATTCTGTACGCCAGAGGAATGTGTGAAAAAAAGGCATCTGCACGCGATGGAGATCAAACGCTTTCCTGATAAAAAATTCAGCGGCCTGGAAGAGTTTGGGAAGGGGGAGCAGGATGAGTTTATTTAGTGTGCTGTGCAGTCTGTATGATGAGAACGAGAGTATAGCCGGGCTGATCGACGGCGGGAAAACAATGTTGCTTCCTGTCTATCATACCACGGTGGCAGCGCAGATCACAGTGACCCTGGATGAAAACGGTGAATTCCTGCGGGCAGATACGGTGCCAAATGATGAGGATGAGAAACGGACTCTGATTCCGGTGACAGACAAATCCGCCAGCAGAACGGCAGGGATAGAACCCCATCCGCTGTGCGACAATCTGAAATACCTGGCGGGAGATTATGCGGTTTATGTCAAGGGGAAGGACTGTACGAAAAATCATGAGCTGTATATGAAAGGGTTGCAGGAATGGGCGGAGTCAGAATATTGTCATCCTAAGGTTCAGGCAATTTATCGTTATCTTTCCAAAGACAGGCTGATCAGAGACCTGATAGATACAGGGATTCTGGAAACGCGTGAGAATGGACTGCTGGATCCGAAGAAAAAGATACAGATCGTAGCGCAGGAGGATGCGTTTGTCCGTTTCCGCATCGAATCGGATTCGTCACTGGAAATAACTACTTTGGAAGACGAATCCGGTATATATATTCCGGAATGCTGGAAGGACAGAAGCCTGCAGAAAAGCTATATTCAGTTCTGTCGGTCACAGGATGGGGACAGAGGAATTTCTTATCTGACGGGAGAAATCACCAGAATTTCCTACTTGCAGCCTAAGAAAATACGCAATGAGGGAGATGGAGCCAAGCTGATCTCATCCAATGATGAAACAAATTTTACTTTTCGAGGCAGATTTCTCAACAAAGAGGAAGCCTTTTCCATCGGCTACGAGGATTCTCAGAAGGTGCATAATGCATTGAAATGGCTTATCCGCCAACAGGGAACCAATTACGGAGGGATGTATCTGGTCACCTGGGAGAGCCATCTGCGCGGACTGCCGGACTGGCAGGAAGATTCTGCAAGAGTATGTGAAGAAGCAGAAGCATTGACTGACGGATTGGATGAAATGGAAATCATGTCGGAGGTCGCTATTTTTGAAGATGCTTCAAATGAAGAAGATCAATATGCAGGACGCGTGGGACAGGCGGAAGCAGCCAGATTAAAAAGGGCTATCTGGGGGTGCCGGAAGTATATAAACCCGTCCTCCAGGATGTATATTCTGGTGCTGGATGCGGCGACAACAGGACGGCTTTCCATACAGGAGTTCAGAGAAATCTCTGCCTCACGGTATTTGGACAGCCTGCAGCAGTGGCATGAACGCTGCGCGTGGGAGCATTCAAAAACGGGGGAGAATGGCAGGTATACGTTTACCGGGATGGTTGGTGTGAAGGATGCGGCAGAACTGCTTTACGGAATCGAGAAGAACGGTTATTTTTCCATGAAGGGGAAAGAAAACATATATAAAGGATTTGTAAAGCGTTGGATGCCATGCGTGCTGGATGGGAGAGAAGTGCCGCTGGATCTGGTAGCTCTGGCAGAACACAGAGCATCTTCTCCGGTTTCTTTTGAGAGCCGTTTTTTGTGGGAGCGGGTATTATCGCTGGCCTGTTCCTTCATCAAACAGCAACGTAAAATCAGATATAAGGAGGACTGGACAATGGCATTGGATGAAAAATGTTCTAAAAGGGACTATTTGTATGGCCGCCTGCTGGCGGTTGCAGACAGGATCGAATACCGTACATTTGAAAAGGATAATGGGCGTGAGACGAATGCAAAACGGTATATGAGTGCATTTTCACAACGGCCATATCGTACCTGGAAGGTGTTGGAGGAGAAACTGACGGCATACTGGGGACAGCTCAAGGCGCCGGAGCGGCTGGTTTATCAGAGACTTTTGGATGAAATCTGTGAGATGTTCCTGATCGAAGATTTTGAAAATGACAATCCGTTAAACGGCTTATATCTTTTGGGATTTCATAACCAGTCATACGCATTGAAAAAGAAAAAGGAGGAGGAATAAAATGAGTGAACTGAAAGGAAAAATTGATTTTTTAATGTTGATTTCTGTGAATGATGCGAACCCGAACGGGGATCCACTGAATGGAAATCGTCCGAGAGAGAATTTTGACGGCTTCGGAGAAATATCGGATGTTTGTGTGAAACGGAAGATCAGGAACCGCTGGCAGGATATGGGGAAAAAGATATTCGTTCAGTCGGACGACCGTAAGAATGATGGATTTGGAAGCCTGAAAACGAGAGCGGACGGCTGCGAAGCACTTCAGGCGGAGATTAAGAAAGGGAAGAAGGCAGACAGAGAGCGCTGC
>DWWS01000074.1 GCA_019119595.1 Candidatus Eisenbergiella merdavium
ATGAAAGCGTTCAGTTAAAAATAGACCTTATATGAAACCGAGAAAATAGGATTTGAATTATCAGAAAAATCAACAAATAAACTGACATCAAAAAAAGAAGAAAAAGTGCCAACGATTACTTGACACATACCTGAAAGGCGGGACGATTGACAATAAACAGAGGTAAGAATATAATTTCCTAAGTGAGAATCAATATCAAATATATACTTTAGGATAACATATTTCTGAAATCGAGGTACCTATGACACTTTATGAAGGAAAGATCGGAAAGCAGTATCTGGTGGAGGACATGGAAACACCGGAGGGAGTGACGAGACGGCTGCAGGCCCTCGGGCTGATCGAGGGAACGCCGCTGAAGCTTCTGAACAGAAAAAAGAAGGGAGCGCTGATCCTTTATGTGCGCGGGACAAGGCTGGCGCTTGGGAAGGATATTTCATCCCATATTCTGGTGAAGGAGGTCGAGGCGGAAAATGCGGAAAGATAATCACATTCATGTGGCTTTCGTGGGAAATCCCAACTGCGGAAAGACCACGCTTTTCAACGCGGTCACAGGCTCGAAGCTGAAGGTGGCCAACTGGCCCGGCGTTACGGTGGAAAAATACGAAGGAAATATCAGCTACGAGGGCTATGATCTGAAGCTGGTGGACACGCCCGGCATCTATTCTTTGACCTGCTATACCATAGAGGAAATGGTGACCAGAAAATGCGTGCTGGATGACGATATCGAGGCGATCGTCAACGTGGTGGACGCCTCCAGCCTGGAGAGGAATCTCTATCTGACCCTCCAGCTTCTGGAGCTGGGAAAGCCCGTAATCCTTGCGCTCAACATGATGGACATCGTAAAGGAGCGCGGCATGGAGATCGACCTGCACCGCCTGCCGGAGATGCTGGGGGATATCCCCGTGGTTCCGGTTTCCGCGGCAAGGCGCACCGGGCTGGATATCCTGATGCATGCGGTGGTGCACCATTATGAAGAGGGGCCGAAGCGGGATATCCTGAATTACGGAGAGGAGATTGAAAAGAAGCTGGCGGTGCTGGAGGAGCGGATGAAGGACAGCTATCCGGATCATTCCTCTCTGCGCTGGCACGCCATCAAGCTTCTGGAGGACGATCCGGAGGTGAAAAAGGATCATCCCATCGAGCTTGCGGGTGTGACGGACCGAAGCTATGAAAAGGAGATCACGGAGAAAAAATACGAATATATCGAAACGCTGATCGATGAGGTTCTGTTTTATAAGGCAAAAAAGGCGGCGGGGACGGATAAGATCGACCGGATCCTGACCCATCCGGTCTGGGGTGTTCCAGTGTTTTTGTGCATCATGGCCCTGGTGTTTTTCCTTACCTTTGCCGTGGGCGATTTCCTGAAGGGCGGGCTGGAATACGCTCTTGCCGTTCTGTCCGATCTGATGCGCTCCGGCCTTGCGGCCATACATACGGCGGACTGGATGATTTCCCTGGTGGTGGACGGCGTGGTGGCCGGAGTAGGCGGCATCCTGACCTTTATCCCCAATATTTTCATCCTGTTTCTTGCCCTTGCCATTCTGGAGGACAGCGGCTATATGTCCAGGGTGGCCTATGTGATGGACGGGATCATGGGGCGTGTGGGCCTTTCCGGAAAGGCATTCCTTCCCATGATCCTTGGCTTCGGCTGTACGGTTCCGGCCATCATGGCGACCCGTGCGCTGGAAACGGAGCACGACAGGAGACGGACCATGCTGGTGACGCCCTTCATGTCCTGCTCGGCCAGACTTCCGATCTACGTGCTCTTTTCGGAAATGTTTTTCCCGGACTGCTCCATGCTCGCGGCCTTTTCCATGTATGTGATCGGCATGGTGACGGCCATCCTGGTGGCCCTCATTCAGAACCGTCTGGAAAAGGGAAAGGAAAACCAGTCCCTGCTCATTGAGCTTCCCGAATATAAGAGGCCAAACGCCAGAACCATCCGCACCTATGTGTGGAACAAGCTGAAGGACTATCTGACGAAGGCGGGAACCACAATCTTCATTGCCTCCATCGTCATCTGGTTTGTCCTGAATTTCGGCGTGCACGGCATGGTGACGGATCCTTCCGAAAGCTTTGGCGCGGCCATCGGACGCTTCCTGGTTCCGGTACTCGCTCCGGCAGGGCTTGGAATGTGGCAGATCGCCGTGGCGCTGATCTCCGGAATCTCCGCGAAGGAGGTTGTGGTTTCCTCCTTCTCCGTGCTCTTTGGCGTTTCCAACGTGAACTCCGCGGCGGGCATGGAAACCATCATCGCAAATATCCGGCAGTTTGATCCGGCCTTCGGCGGCCTGAACGCCTTCTGTCTGATGCTGTTCTGCCTGCTGTATGTGCCCTGCGCGGCCACCATCGGGACGATCCACAGGGAAAGCCGTTCCTGGAAATTCACCCTCGGAATGCTCGCCTTCCAGCTCGTGCTGGCATGGGCGGCGAGCGTGGTCGTTTTTCAGGTGGGATCGCTGTTTTTGAGATAGGACAGGGAGGTGTGCGCGGGCTCCCGTCCGGCCCTGCCGTCTATCCCTGCAGCAGGCCGACGATCATGCGCATTCCGTTTTCCTCTGCGACTTGAAAGGAAAAAACAGTCCCTTCCTCAAAGGATTCCAGGATAGCCCTTATCCCTTCGTCCTGCACCTGGAAAGCGATGGGAGCATCCTCCACGATGACCTCCACCGTATGACTGTCCGCCCAGCCTGTGAATTCACCCTCCAGAATGGAGGTGAGAGCCGCTTCCTCTGACAAACCGCCGGAGGAAGCGGTTTCCGCTTCCGGAAAAGCAGTTTCCGCAGATGAAGTGTCGTCGGCCTCGGCTTCGGTCGCTGCTGGGGTACCGGCTTCTGTTTCGGCGTCAGTCGCTGCTGTGTCGCCTGATTCTGCGTCTCCGGCTTCCGTTTCGGCGTCAGTCGCTGCTGTGCCGCCTGATTCTGCGTCTCCGGCTTCCGTTCCGGCGTCAGCCGGTTCTGCGGTGCCTGCCTCTGCTCCTGAGCCAGCCTCATCCCCGGGAACCGAGCCTGACGTACAGGCGCAGAGCGCCATTGCAAGTAAAAATACAGTCAGTACTGAGAACAGTTTCTTTTTCAATCTGGCATCTCCTTTCCTTACGGTTGTCCTGTTGTTCTTATTATATCCCGGTAGGGCGGCGCCTTCATGGAAGAGGAGGAAAAGAATCTCTTAATTTTTTATTAAGGCTGCCGGGAGAAGGAAAGCCCGGAGGAACACCGGACATGATCGGGAAAAATCTTCTGGAAAACGCTTTGTACACTTCATTTTTTTCAGTTTGTCATTTTTTTCAGTCATTTTTTTCAGTTTTGACAAAAGCGGTCAAATCATGTTACATTATAAACATGACAAAGGCGTCCTGTAATAGACAGGGCGCCTTTGCCTTTTGGAAAGGAGGGATTTGATGAAAAGAGATATGTCATACTTAGCGCAAATGCCGATCGCAGTTCTGGGCGGTGGTGCGGTTGGAAAAACAGTCGCCGCGGACTGTAAGCTGGCGGGCCGGGAAGTACGTCTGTATTCCAGGAGCCGTTCGTCCATAGACGGACTTGAAAGAACAGGGATCCTTCTGGACGGGATACAAAGAAACCTCTACGGCTTTGAACGCTCCGGCAGAGCATTTCCGGATATGGTCAGTACGGACATGGCAGAAGCGGTAAAGGGGGCGGGCCTGATCGTGATCGCGATTCCGGCACATGCCCATGAAGAGTATCTCCGGACTCTGGTCCCTCTGTTGGAAGACGGGCAGGTAATCCATATCTTTACCGATAATTACGCAAGCCTTCTGCTCAGAAAATATATGAAAGAAATGGGATGCCATAAAAATGTGGTGACAGGAGGATGGGCGTCTGCGCCTTATGGAACAAGGATAGAATCCGTCGGCGGCTTCCGGATGCCGCATGTCGGGGTAAAATACCGGGCGATCACACTGAGGGGAGCAAGCCAGCCCATGAGCGATATGGAAGCCTTTATGGAGTCCACAAAATATCTGCCATGTATGGATGCGGTCACACAGGGGCTGGGGCCGGCAGAAGGAGATACCATCCTGGACATAGGCTTTTCCAATATCAATCCGGTCATTCATGTCCCGGCATCTGTCCTTGGAGTATCCGCTATGGAAAACTGGTCCTGTATATATGGGAAAGAGCCGGGTACGTATTCCCTGTATTCACATGGACTCTGCCCCTCCATCTGCCGCATCCAATATCAGTTTTACGAAGAGGAAAGAGCGATCGCCAGAGCGATCGGCATTCAGGTTCCGGAATATCGTTATGAATCCTTTTTCTCCAGGCGGAGCATCCTGACGCAGGAGTACATGGGAACAGATGAGGACGGAAAGGATAATGTTGTATTTCCGCTGGATCAGCCCTGCGATGAAGGAAACGTAGGCCCCGACAGCATTGATCACAGATATATTACGGAAGATATTCCGGTTGGATGCAAGATATACCATGACCTGGGTGTGAAATTTGGCGTTTCTACCCCGATCATCGATTCCATGATCGTCCTAGGCGGAGCCATGCACGAGACGAATTACTTTGAAACATCAAAATATGATCTGGATTATCTTGGAATAGGGAAGATGGAAAGAGAAGAGCTGCTGGAATATCTGTATAACGGAAAATAACCTCAGATCCTTTTGCCGCAGGCCAGGCTGTTACAGGGTTCCGGAAAACGCCGGGAAAACACGATTGACAAAAAGCCCCGATTTGCTTAAACTGATGCATAGAAAATGTCGGCCGGAAAGGAACCGGGCGGCCTGGAAAGGAACCGATGAGAATGAAAATAAGAACACGCTTCGCACCCAGTCCCACGGGCAGAATGCACGTGGGAAATCTGCGCACCGCGCTGTACGCCTACCTGATCGCCAAGCACGAGGGAGGCGATTTTATCCTGCGTATCGAGGATACGGATCAGGAGAGATATGTGGAGGGCGCTGTGGACATCATTTACAGAACCCTTCAGAAAACAGGGCTGGTCCATGACGAGGGTCCGGACCGGGACGGAGGGGTGGGCCCCTACGTGCAGAGCGATCGCCAGAAGCAGGGCATCTATCTGGAATATGCGAAAAAGCTGATCGAAAAGGGGGAAGCCTATTACTGCTTCTGCGATAAGGAGCGGCTTGCCACCCTCACCCGCACCGTGGCGGGAAAGGAGATCAACGTCTATGACAAGCACTGTCTGCACCTTTCAAAGGAAGAGGTGGAAGAGAAGCTTGCGGCGGGGGTACCCTATGTGATTCGCCAGAACAACCCCACGGAAGGAACGACCACCTTCCACGACGAGATCTATGGAGACATCACGGTGGAGAACGCGGAGCTGGACGACATGATCCTGATCAAGTCCGACGGCTATCCCACCTACAATTTTGCCAACGTGGTGGACGACCACCTCATGGGGATCACCCATGTGGTGCGCGGAAACGAATATCTTTCCTCCTCGCCCAAGTACAACCGCCTGTATGAGGCCTTCGGCTGGGAGGTGCCCGTTTATGTGCACTGCCCGCTGATCACGGATGAGGAGCACCATAAGCTGTCCAAGCGCTGCGGACATTCCTCCTATGAGGATCTTCTGGAGCAGGGCTTTCTGACGGAGGCCATCGTGAATTTCGTGGCGCTTCTGGGATGGAGCCCGGAGAACAACCAGGAGATCATGTCCATGGACGAGCTGATCCGGGAATTCGACTACCGCCACATGTCCAAGTCCCCGGCGGTGTTCGATTATACCAAGCTGAAGTGGATGAACGGCGAATACATCAAGGCCATGGATTTTGACCGTTTTTATGAAATGGCCGAGCCTTATCTGAAGCAGGCGCTGACGAAGGAGTTTGATCTTAAGAAGATTGCCGGGATGGTCAAGACCAGGATCGAGATCTTCCCGGACATCCCCGGGCTGGTGGACTTCTTTGAGACCCTTCCCGAATATGATACGTCCATGTACGCCCACAAGAAGATGAAGACCACGCAGGAAAGCTCTCTTGAGGTGCTCTCCGAGGTGCTTCCGCTTCTGGAGGAGCAGGAGGATTACTCCAACGACGCGCTCTATACGCTGCTCCTTTCCTATGTGGAGAAAAAAGGCTGTAAGAACGGCTACGTCATGTGGCCCATCCGTACCGCCGTGTCCGGCAGGCAGATGACCCCCGCCGGAGCGACGGAGATCATGGAGATCCTTGGAAAGGAAGAGTCCCTTACGCGGATCCGCACCGGAATCGAGCTGCTGCAGGGCAGTCTGAATGGCTGATTTCCTGAAAAAAGAGCCGGCGCAGGCGGGGCAGCAGTTCTCTGCGCCGGGGGCTGTCTCTGAAAGGGAGGCGGCCTCCGGAACCAGCCCCGTTCAGGCACAGGCGGCCGTCCGCCGGGACGGCCCAAACCCCGGCCAGGCGGAAGCGATCGCCCACCGGGACGGCCCCATGCTGGTGCTTGCGGGGCCCGGCTCCGGAAAAACATATACCGTTACGCAGCGGATCCGCTGCCTGATCGAGGAGGGCGGGGCTGAGCCGGATTCCATACTGGTCATCACCTTTACAAAGGCGGCCGCCGACGAAATGAAAGGCAGGTTTCTCCGCCTGACGGAAGGAAAGTTCTATCCGGTGAACTTTGGAACCTTCCACGCCATCTATTATCACATTCTGAAAAGCGCTTATCATTACCATTCCGGTAATATTTTATCCGAGCATGAAAAAAGAGAGCTGATCAAAACCGTCCTGCTCCGGCAGAAGGGCTTTCCTTCCATGGAAGAGGATCAGGAGGAGCTTTTGCTGAGCCAGATCAGCCGCTATAAAAACGACGGCTGCCCGAAGAACATACAGGAAAGCCTTGGGGATACCTGCGTCCTGAAGGAGGAGCAGTTTCTCGCGGTCTACAGCGCCTACAGCCGGGAAGCCGGGGAGCGGCACAAGCTGGACTTTGACGACATGGTTCTGGGCTGCCGGGAGCTTTTTGTGAAGTACCCAAATATCCTCGCGGCCTGGCAGAAAAAATTTAAATATATCCTGGTGGATGAATTTCAGGACATCAATCCCATGCAGTATGAGGTTCTGCGCATGCTGGCCCTTCCGGAAAACAATCTGTTCGTGGTGGGGGACGACGATCAGTCCATCTATGCCTTCCGCGGTGCAAGACCCCGGCTCATGCTGGGCTTTCAGCGGGATTATCCCCAGGCGAAGCGGGTGGAGCTTTCGGTCAATTACAGGAGCACGCCGGAGATCCTGGACTGTGCGGGAAGGCTGATTCAGGTAAACAAAAGCCGTTTTCCCAAAAACAGCAGGGCTGCGGCTGAGCACGGGGAGGCAGTCCGCTTTCTGGGCTTTCCTGACCGGAGGGCGCAGAATGAAAGAATCGTGCAGGAGCTTGAAGAAATGGGGAAGGAGAGAGGCAGAGCGGCCGTCATTTTCCGGACGAACCGGGATGCGGGAGAGCTGGCGGAGCTGCTGGCGGAAAAAGGCGTTCCCTTCTGGATGAGGGAGAAGCTGAAAAGCCCTTACCGCAGCCGGACTGCACTGGACCTTCGGGCCTATCTTGCCTTCGTCTTCGCAGGGAGGAAGCGGGCTGATTTTTTCCGCATCATGAACCGCCCGAAGCGTTATATTTCCAGAAGCGCTGTGGAAACGGAGACGGTTGACTTAGAAAGGCTGAAGGAATATTACCGGGACAGGCCCTATATGGGAGAAATCCTGAGAAAGCTGCAGATGGAGCTGGCGCGCCTTGGGCGGATGGACGTTTACGCCGCCGTCAACTATATCCGTAAGGGGATGGGCTACGACGAATATTTGAGACAGTCCACTCTGGAGGAAGGCAGGAGTATAAAGGAGCTCCGCGAGGAAGCGGACTGGTTTCAAAAGCAGGCAAAGGCGTTTTCCACACAGGAGGAGCTTGAGGAGCACATTCTTTTTTATGAAAAGGAGCTGGAAGGCGCGGCGGCAAAAAGGCCGGGGGAGGACTGCGTAAGTCTTTTGACCATGCACGCCTCAAAGGGGCTGGAGTATGACTGTGTTTATCTGCCGGACTGCAACGAAGGGACGATACCCCATAAGAAAAGCATGAAGGGAGAGCAGGTGGAGGAGGAACGGAGGATGTTTTATGTGGCAATGACCCGGGCGAGAAAGCGGCTCACCCTGATGTGGGTGGCCGGAACAAAAGAAGAACCGGGCTTTCTTTCCCGGTTCCTCCGTGATCTCGGTCTTTGAGACGGAGAGGCTCATTCCCCGTCAGGCCCGATCAGCTCGTCAAATTCACAGTTGTCCAGATATTCGTCAAAGGCGTCCGCCACGATCTCATATTCCGCATCGTCCTCAATGTAGCGAAGCTCGGGCTCCTCATTGGGATCCTCCTCATTTTCCGAATAGCCGTAGAACCAGACCTCTCCGTCTTCGTTGTTTCCGGCCTCGTCCAGAGGAAGGAGCACGATATAATTCTCTCCCTCCACCTCAAGGATCGTGATAACGGCGCAGTTGACCTTTGTGCCGTCCTCCAGCTCAAGCTCCACGCTCATTTCCTCTTCCGGCTCGCCGGATGGCTTTCTGTAATCGCTGCTCATGGTTACCTCCCTTTCTTCCTGTCAGTTGAAAAAAACAGATAAAATATCCGGCAGGCCTTCCTGCCATGTGGACAGTATAACATAAACGGACGTCTTTGGCGATATAAAACTGAGCTGGATTGGCTTTCTGAATCGGCTTTCTTTATGCAGCTCTTTTTCCGGAACGGGCGTCTGGACGGCATTACATTTGTAATTATATAACCATACAAAAAAACAGTACCTGTTTTGAAAACTGAACGTTAAAATACATTTAAAAGCTAATAATACAAAAATTCGTTTTCTGCATTCTTTTGGGATGCAAGGAAGGAGAAAACAAAGGAGGGGCATACAGGATGAGCGATTTTTCAGAAAAGCTCGCGCAGGAGATCAAAAACACAAATAAACCGTTACGCTATCTGGCGGAGGCGAGCGGACTGCAGCTGGACTATATTTCCAAAATGAGCAGAGGAAAACGGATTCCCCAGGATGAAGAAAAGCTGAAAAGACTTCTGGATGCAATGGAGTGTGTGACACAGGCAAGAGAGACTCTTCTCCAGCTCTACAGGCAGGAAAAGATGGGAAAAACACAATGGAGCTGTATGAAGGAACTGATACAAATCATTGAGCAGGATGTTTCGGAAAATGTTATGGACCGGCAGAGCTTTCCCAAAAAGGAAGGGACGGAGGAAGCGGTTCTGAGTCGGGAGAAGGTTTTCTGTTTCCTTCAGAGCATGCTGGCAGACAATGAGAAAAAACGGCTTTGTATCTGGACGGCGGCAGTGAAGCAGGAATCCATGGAGCGTCTGATGCAGATGATCAGCGGGATGGCCTGCGGAAGCATTGATCATCTGTTTCCGATGTGGCAGAACAGGGACGATGAAAATACACTGGTAAATCTTAAAAGGCTCAGGGTCATTAAACCGGCAGTCCTGTACGATAATTATCACCCTTCCTTCTATTATCTGAAAAATGAGGAAGAAAATTCCTGCGGGCTTTTTCCGAACTGGTTTTTATCAGAGGATGCGGCTTTGGGCGTGAATGATGCCATGGACTGCGGAATTGTTCTCAGAAGGAAGGGGCAGATCGAAGCGCTGAAGGCAGAATTTTTGGAAAAATTCCGTATGGCAAAGCCCCTTGTGAACCGTTCTGATATTTCGGAATATATGGATAAGGTAAACCTGATGATGGACACAGGCTATGTGACCCGGAACTATTATCTGGAACAGTCCCCCTGTCTTTTGCATTTGATTCCTGTCAGCCTGCTGAAAGAGCATATCCTGATTGGCGGAGAGGACGGGGGGGGGTAAACTGATGCGGTCGATACAAATGCGGATCCTGCATATGAAGCAGGAAGACATGGTTCATATTTTTTCTATTGAAGGGCTGCGCTATTTGATGGAAGAAGGAAGAATATCAGGCTATCCGGATGCGCTCTACCGGCCGTTGGATGTGCCTACGCGAAGCTGGCTTCTCAAAAGATATTATCAGTATATTCAGAGTACCCCGCATTCCTGTATCTGTGTCCGGGAGGATTGTATCAGGCTGCCCAGGCATATATCCGTTGTTTCAAGCTCAAATGTGGATAATGGCATTGCCTTTTGGAACAGCTCTCAGAGCGGTCTCCGGTATTTTCAGATCACGGAATCCGGCATCTCCCAGAAGTTTTACGATTTCTGCCGTTTCCTGGAGGCGGGAAATATGGCCCGTTCCTGTGAAGAAACCTTGGAGCTGATCAGAAATATGATCATGGAATATGGCGGAATACTGTGAGGCATTTTTTTTGTCTAATTTTTGTGCCTGTCTGGAAATAGAAGGAGCCTTATGTTAGCCTGAGTAGGTCAGTTATATTTTACATATGACAGGAGGAAACGGAATGTATTGTAGAAATTGTGGTAAGGAGCTGGCAAACGAAAATGCGGAAGTATGCCTGCAATGCGGAGCGGCGAGAGGAAAAGGCGATAAGTATTGCCCTAATTGCGGGACTGCCGTAAATCCTGGACAGGATATATGTCTGAACTGCGGTATCAGATTAGCGGCGGGAAAGAATTCATCTAAAGGAAACAGCAAAAGCAAGATGACCGCAGGGCTGCTGGGAATTTTGCTGGGAGAGTTCGGGGTGCACAATTTTTATCTGGGATATACAAAAAAGGCAGTAATACAGGTTTGTGTTTCGGGAGCCTGTATTCTTTTGTCATGCTGCAGCGCAGGTTTGACTCTCCTCGGCGTTCTGGGAATGTGGATATGGGGACTGGTTGAAGGGATTATGATTTTAAACGGACGTATCGATAAAGATGCACAGGGCAATCGTTTAGAGTAAGTATCATGGAGCCTTTTGATGAAAAAACGCAGACATGGCTGTTTGCTGTCAGCAGTCTTGCCGTGGCGGCTGCGGTTATTCTGATTACATTTATATATACAGCAGGCGGCAACAGCATAGCGGATATTTTACCCGACTGCGTTTTTTATGAAAAATTTCATTTATATTGCCCGGGATGCGGAGGGACTCACGCGGTGCTCTGTCTGCTGCATGGAGATATTGTCGGAAGCTTTTTTTATCATCCGTTTGTCTTATATGCGGCTGCTGTATATAGTATATTCTTTTTCTCCAATATTCTTTTCGGCCTGTCTGTTGTCCGCCGGAGATATGCATTAAGGCCAGCTCATTTTATTGCGGCGATCGTAATAATCCTGCTGCAGTGTCTGGTAAAAAATGTATGGCTTCTATTGACTTGCCGGTAAAGAAAAATATGAGATTGGGGAGTGTTCTGTGGAAATAACTTTACGAACGGAAATACTGGAAAGACTTGAGCAGCTTATGGCAGAAAGAGGCTGGTCCGTCTACCGGCTGGCAAGAGAATGCGGTCTGTCTGAATCGACGGTCGCAAACATTTTTCGGAGAAACGGGTCTCCGTCCCTGGAAACCCTGCAGACAATGTGCAGAGGCTTAGGAATCCCTATGTCCCGGTTTTTCGCAGAAAATGAAATGGTGGAACTGACACCGGAACTCAGGGAGCTGTTTGAACAATGGGCTTTGCTCACTAAGGAGCAGAAGAATAGTATTCTGGAAGTCATCCGACTTTTGGGGCAGAAATAAAAGCAGGGCGGGCCGCATGGCCCGCTCTCTTCATTCCCCTCTCTTCATTCCAGCCATTAATTTTGTATGGCACCCCGTCTCCTGATATGCTATAATACCTATATTCTTTATATGTTGCCCGATACAGAAACAGGAGATGAAAAACATGACAGCAAGACAGCAGATTAAGACCTATCCTGGTGTACCTTATCCAATGGGCGTATCCGTAACCCGCGACGGAAGGCTGAACTTCGCGGCAGCTCTCCGTACGAAGGAGGAGTGCGGTGTGCTTCTGTACCTGAAGGACCGGGGAGCGCCTGTGCGCCTTCCCTTCCATATGGGGAAAAAAGTGGGCAATATATATTGCCTGCAGGTGGACGGCCTGACAGGCAGCGATTTCAAATATAATTTTTACGCGGGGGACGAGGTGATTACGGATCCTTACGCAGCGGTGATCTACGGAAATGAGAAGTGGGGGCGGCGCGTGAGCCCTGCTCTGAAGGGCGGGATCTGTGCGGAAGGCTTTGACTGGGGCGAGGACCGGCCGCCCATGACGCCTCTTTCCGACAGCATCCTGTATCTTCTGCATGTGAGAGGGTTTACGAGACATATAAGCTCCGGTGTGGAGCATAAGGGAACCTATGCGGGTATCATGGAGAAGATCCCCTATCTGAAGGAGCTGGGAATCACGGCGGTGGAGCTGATGCCCTCCTGTGAATTCCTTGAGCTGGAGCGTGAAAAGCGGCAGGAGCCTACCATGGAGGAGGCAAAGAAGCGATACATGGAGGACCCTGAAGCGGAAGAAACGCCCAGGATCAATTACTGGGGCTATAAGGAGGGCTACTATTTTGCGCCCAAATTTTCCTATGCGGCCTCGGATCATCCGGCGGAGGAATTTAAGAGCCTGGTGAAGGCGCTTCACGCGGCGGGGATTGAGCTGATCATGCAGTTTTATTTTCCGCCCTCCGTCAAGCAGACGTATATCCTGGAGGTGATCCGTCACTGGGTTCTGGAGTATCATGTGGACGGCTTTCATCTGCTTGGGATGAAGGTGCCGGTGGTGCTTCTCGCAACGGAGCCCATGCTTGGCAACACCAAGCTTTTCTGCGAGGAGATGCCCTGCGGCGACATCTATGAAAACGGCGAAACGCCCGTTTATAAAAATCTTGCATCATATAACGACAGCTTCCTGTATCCCATGCGCGGCTTTTTAAAGGGTGATGAGAACATGCTTCCCTCCGTGCTGTCCTGCCTGAAGAGAAACCCCTCGCAGGCCGGCGTCATAAATTATATTACCAACTACTCCGGCTTCAGCCTGGCCGATCTGGTTTCCTATGACGGAAAGCACAACGAGGAAAACGGCGAGGACAACCGGGACGGCAGCGACAGCAATTTCAGCTGGAACTGCGGCGCGGAAGGGAAAACACGGAAAAAGGCGGTTCTGAGGCTTCGCAGAAGGCAGATGAAGAACGCCATGCTTCTGCTTTTGACGGCGCAGGGAACGCCGATGATCGTCAGCGGAGATGAATTTGGCTTCAGCCACAGGGGGAACAACAATCCCTACTGTCAGGACAACGCGGTGAACTGGCTGGACTGGAGGCTCGCGGAGGAAAACGGGGATTTTCTTGCTTTTGTAAAAAGCGCGGTAGCCATAAGAAAGGCCCATCCCATTCTGCATTGTCCGGAGGAGCTGACCATGCTGGATTATCTGTCCTGCGGCTTCCCGGATCTGTCCTATCACGGCGAAGAGGCGTGGAAGCTGAGAACGGACCGCCAAAGCAGGATCGCGGGACTGATGTACTGCGGCAGCTACGCGAAGCGAAACCGCCAGGAGGACGACGAATCCTTCTATATTGCCTACAATATGCACTGGGAGGAGCATGATTTCGCCCTTCCCGCACTGCCGGAGGGACGAACCTGGATGAGGATTCTGGATACCTTTGAGGAGGAGACGGCTGAGAAGGAGACGGAAAAGGACGCAGCCGTAAGGGCGGCGGAAAATACGTCTGACGGATTGGGAACGGGGCCGAAGGATCAGGGAGAGAGCGAAACGGCTGAAGCATACGGGGGGGAAGGAAAGCATACCAGAGTGCCCGGCCGTTCTATCCGTATCCTGGTCAGCCGCGGGCAGGCCCTGCCGCAGAAGCAGGCCGGGCCGTCCGGAAGCCGATCCCGGAAGGCGGATGTGAAGGAAGATGCAAAAAGACCCGGCAGAGGAAAGGCCAGAGCCTCCCGGCCCTTAGCCGGACCGGAAAAAGACAGGCCGGACGAGATTCAGAAGGCAGGACCGAAGGACAGTGAATAATGAAAAGAAGGGCGGCGCCCGTATGCTGGCGGGCGCCTGGAAGCATTTCAGGACAATTACGTATCATAAATATCTGGTGAT
This sequence comes from Candidatus Eisenbergiella merdavium, assembly GCA_019119595.1. GTDB lineage: Bacteria > Bacillota > Clostridia > Lachnospirales > Lachnospiraceae > Eisenbergiella > Eisenbergiella merdavium. The sequence goes on from DWWS01000074.1 coordinate 13,971, forward strand.
GAAGGGCTGCTTTGCCGTGGGACTTTACCGGCAGGGATTGACCCATGACCTGTCAAAATACAGTCCGACGGAATTTCTGGTGGGCGCGAGATATTTTCAGGGAAACAGAAGCCCCAATAACGCGGAGCGGGAGGAAAAGGGATATTCCGCCGCCTGGCTGCATCATAAGGGAAGGAACAGGCATCATTACGAATATTGGATCGATTACAGCACGGAGAATGTGCCGGGAGGCATGGCTCCGGTGGAAATGCCGGCAAGATATGTGGCGGAGATGCTGATGGACCGGATCGCCGCGTCCAAGGTCTATCTGGGCGAACGGTATACGGACGCGGCTCCGCTGGAGTATTTTCTGGGCTCCAAAGAAGCTCCTGTCGTGCATGAAAAAACCAGAGCGCTTCTTCTCAAGCTTCTAACCATGCTGGCACAGGAGGGTGAGGAGAAGACCTTTCAATATGTAAGGACAGTCCTTTTGAGAAAAAAGCATCGGACGCGGTAGAGAATACCGCAGATCAACGGACGTTCCGAAGAAGCTGACGCGGCGATTTCAGCGGAAGCCTCTCCGGAACGTTTTTTTCTCCTTTACATATAGTATCGTAAAGGAGATGATCATATGAACTGCTTATATTTACTGCTGCTTTTATGCTGCTGCGGAAAAGGTAACGGAAACCGCGGCGGATGCCGGAACAATGGAAACGAAGGCCGGGGCTGCGACGGCAGAAGCAATGGCTGCGGCCGTCATGACAGAGACGGCGGTCGTGCGTCCTGTGAGCGCACAACCTGCGAGCGCACAACCTGCGAGCGCACATCCTGTGGCTGCAATTCCAATGCAGACTCCGCCGGCCGGAGCAGGGAAGACTCCTGCAGGAACCGGGAAGAGAGAAGAGGACCGGGAGAGGGCGGATGCCCCTGCCAGGATATGAGGCCAGAGCCGCCCTGCCCGGAACCCAGACAGGGGAACGGCCCTCTGCCCAGACCCTTCCCGCCGTTTTCTGACGGCCCGGGCTGCGGTTGCGGAGACTGACAAAAGACGCCCGGAATGGAAGCAGGGATGAACAAAAAAGCCCTCCGATGGCATGAAAAGTGCCGCCGGGGGGCTTTTCCTGTCTTTGGTGCCGCTCGTTCCGGACAAGCCGTGCCGTCTGAGGTTGCTGTTTTGCGGGAAAACACAGAATTTTCACAATTTAAACAAAAAAAGGAAACAAGTTTTCGATAAAATCTGAAAAGTATTTAATGTGTTAATCATTCTGCTAAAACGGCGTCGGACATTGTCTGACGGCAGGGAAAGGGGAAGAGATGAGCGGTAAGGAGAAGGAAAACGAAAAGCCGGGAAAGCCGAAACGAAGAAGAAGGATAATCTTTGCGGTCTGCGTCGTCGTGCTTGCAGCGGCGGCAGGAATGGGCGGCTTCGTCTGGTATCAGTCCGTGCGGATGGAAGGGCAGCGTCAGGAAGGCGCTCCTGAGATGGCTCTGGATTTCGGGACAGACGTGGTGACGGCAGGAGGAAGCACCTCTGTGGGAATGCAGGAGGAGAGCTTTGACCTGGATTATCTGGATACGGAGCTGGTCATTGAGGAGGTATACCTTTCCAGCCAGGACGAGGTCGAGGCGGGAACGGCGATCCTGAAGCTGACGGACGACAGCGTGGAGTCGGCAAGAAGGGAGCTGGAGGAAAAAGCGACCCAGGCGGGTCTGGACTACAGACAGGCCCTGCTTGACGGAGAAGAGGAGAGGATCACCGCGCAGCAGACGCTGGACACGAGCCTGCTGAACGGAACCTATGCTTCCTATACATATGAGGAATCTCTGAAGGAGTATGAGGAGACGATCGAATCCCTTCAGGAGCAGATCGGGGAGGCGCAGGAGCTGGTGGATGAATATACCGCCTCCATAGAATCGGATTACTATTATACCTATTATGAGGTGGCGGAAAAGCAGGAGGAGCTGAATACGACCTTTGCGGCCCTGATGCAGCTTTATGAGGAGTGGGACGTGGACTGGCTGGAGGATCAGTATCCGTCAAACGCGTCCGGAAGCTCCCAGACAGGAGGCTCTCAGACAGGAGGCTCTCAGACAGGAGGCGAAATGCAGTCCGGCGGAGCGGCGCCTGAAGCCTCCGGAGGAGGCATGAGCGCAGGAAGCCGCGTCAGCAACGACAGCACGAAGCTGACCGTATATGATATGCTGGATCAGGAGGTTCAGGAAAATGAGGCCGCCTATGAGGAGGCGGTGGAGAATTATGAGACGGCCAAAGCAAAGGCCCAGACTTCCCTGGCTCAGGCGCAGACCAATCTTGAGCTCCTGAAGATACAGCTCGAAGAGGCGCAGATCGAGTATGAAAAGCAGCAGGTGAGCAGCCAGAGCGATTACGACGCGGCCGTTTCCCAAAGCGGTTTGGCACAGGAAACTTATCAGACGGAGATCAACAGGATCGACGACGAGATCAGCGTCGCGCTGAACGCAAAGGAGGAGGCCGATGAAAATCTCCTGGAGTTTGAGCAGGTGATCGGGGACGGATACCTCTATACCACCAGCGCGGGAACGGTGATGATGGTGAGCGTCCGTGAAGAAGGCCAACTGACGGGCGGAAGTATGGTGCTGGCCTACAGCAATCCGGATACGGTGACGGTCACCGCTTCCGTGGATCAGGAGGATATCGCCTCCATTGAGATCGGAGAGAAGGCTGTGGTCGTGGTATCCGACTATGGAAATTACGACGGTGTGGTGAGCTCGGTCAATCCGGTCTCCGCTTCCTCCAGCCGCTCCAGCGTGACCTATTCCGTTGTGGTGGAGTTGACAGGAGACGTGAGCGCGCTGTCTCAGAATCTCTCCGCCACCGTATATTTCGGTGTTTCCACAGCGGATCTGCAGACGACAGGTGCACAGCGCGGAGAGGCCGTCGCTTCGGAAACCGGAACGGAGGGAGAGTGAGCGATGATGAAAATGAAGAAGAAAACCCTGATCAAGCTGATCGCCGCGGCAGCCGCGTTCCTTTCCCTTCTTGGCGTATGCATTTATACCGTATTCATCCGGCCGTCCCTCATGAACCGGGAAACGGTCATCTATATGGAAACGCAGGTGCAGTCGGGAGATCTGGTTCAGGGGATCATGGAAAACGGAAGCGTCGAGATGGCGGTGAGCACGGTTACATACGATCTGGATATCAGCTACGACGAGGAGGAGGACGACGAGGAGGAGGACGGGGAAACCAGCCGCTACCTTGAGATAGAGGAGGTCTGCGTCGTTCAGGGACAGCGGATCAGCGAAGGCGACGCCCTTTTCCGTTTTACGCAGGAAAGCATAGCCGGCGTCAGGAGGAATCTGGAAAACAGCGTGTCGGAGGCCCGCGTGGAGCTGGCGGAGGCGAACAGCGAATACAATACGCAGGCACAGACGGCGAAAAGCACCTACAACAGCTCTCTGGCAGAATCTGATACGGCACAGCGCAGCTACGATGCCGTCATGAACAATCTGCAGCAGCAGATCAACCTGCTGTATGCGGATATCCAGGTCCTACAGGCGGAGATTGACGACTGGAACAAAAAGCTGGTGGATGAGGACACGAAGGAAGAATACGACGATCTGAAATATGAGATGGAGAAGGCTAAGGAGCTTCTGGATGAAACGGACACCTCCGCCGTGGCCGCTTATGTGGCTAATTACGCGGATTATCAGACGGCTCTCTCCGCATTTGAGGAGCTGGACGATCTGCTCCAGAGCTACCGGGATGGGATCGAAGAAAACACCCTTGAAATCCTTGCGCATAACGAGGAAATCCTGGAGGCCCAGACCGCGCTTGAGCAGGAGGAAATGCTGGCGAGACAGGACTATGACAGCGCGGTTCAGAGCGGAAGCCTTGCGGGCGATGTGTATGGCTATACGCTGGAGGCCCTGCAGGATTCTGTGGATGAGGCGCAGCAGACCCTTACGGACGCCCAGGAGCTTCTTGCGGAATTTGAAGCCTTTGTGGGAGAGGACGGCGTGATCTGTTCGGAAGGAAGCGGCCTTGTCACGGAAATCGCCTATGAGGCGGGAGACCGGCTTACGGCGTCGGGGACCATGCTTTCTTACGCTGCGGAGGATTCTTATTCCATTACGATCGACGTTTCCGAGGAGGATATTTCTCATATTTCGGTCGGAGACACTGTGACCATAGAAATGAACGCCTATCCGGACGAAAGCTATGCAGGAACAGTGAGCGCGATAACCACCTCGGCGGACAGCGGCTACAGCGCGACGGTGAATTATCCCGTCACCATCCATGTGGAAGGGGATACCTCAAGGCTGTACGGAGGTATGACCGCGGATATCACTTTTGTGACGGACAGCGTGGAAAATGTGCTCTACATAAGCTCCAGCGCCATCGTCACCGGAGAGGACGGAAGCACCGGCGTATATGTGGAGGACTCCGAAGGAAATAAGGTGCTCAAGCCCGTTACCACCGGTTTTTCCAACGGTTCGGAAACGGAAATCGTGGAAGGCCTTTCCGAAGGGGATACGGTTTATATCGCAAGCACGGTCAGCGCGGGGCTGGATGAAGAAAGCCTGCGGGAGTCGGCAGGAGAGGAAAACGGAGCCGGAGCGGATGAGCCGGATGCCGGAACGGATGGGATGGAAGGCATGGAGCTTCCTGACGGCGCAAACTTCCCTCAGATGGGCGGACAGCAGATGCCGGGCGGAAGACCGTAGACGGAGAATAACTCATAATTCGGAATAAAAAAGGAAGAAGATCATGGGAGCCGGAAAAAAGAAGAAAAAGGAACAGGGCGGCGAAAATGCCGTCGTACAGAAGATGCCTGCCGGACAGAAAAAACGGCATGGAAAAAGGGCGCCGTTGTTTGCGGCCGGAGGAATCGTTGTCCTGCTTACGGGCGGAGCAATCGGCTATTATCTGGTGCAGAACGGGGAACAGGAGGTGAGCTACCGGGAGGATGCGGTGCAGTACGGAGAGCTGACTGTGGGACTGCAGGAAAACGGAAGCGTAGAGGTGGGAACCACAGAGCAGCTTTTTGAGCTGGATATGAGCGCCTATACGGAAAGCGGCGACGGAGGCTTTTCCTGGGAGCAGGGCGGGGCAAATGGAAATATCTTTCAGGGAATGACAGCAGGAAGCTCCGTTTCATCCTCCTCCAGAAGCCTGGTCGTGGAGGAGGTGCTGATCACAGAAGGACAGGAGGTGTCCGAGGGCGATCCGCTCTATCTCATTTCCCAGGACAGCATCGATGAAATCAGAGAGGAGCTGACCTCGGACATGGCCGACGCCCAGGTGACGCTGGAGCAGACGCAGACCCAGCTTGCCATGACCCGCCTGGAAGCGCAGCAGAAATATGAAACGGACACTGCCTACGGCGATGTTCTGGCCCAGGCGGAATATGACAACACGATCCGGCAGCTCCAGGAGGCCATTACGGATATCGAGGAACAGCTCCAGGAGGCGAACGGGGAGCTGCTTGAGCAAAATGAGCGGCTTGCGGAGTATCAGGCGGACCTGGCTGTGGAGCAGGAGATTTTGAAAAATGCGGAATACGTGGTGGAAACGACGGATATGATTTCCGACGCCTATGGCTGGATCACGGCGGAAAACGCGAGAGAGGACGCGGTGTCCGTGATCGAAACGCTGGAGGATGAGATCGAAGCCGCCGCGGAGACCATAGAGGAGACCAATGCGGAGATTGAGGATCTGACGGCGGGGCTTACCGGAGCTCAGAAGGATCTGGAGCAGGGGCAGATCGACGCCAAGGCCCAGCTTTCCCTTCGGACGCTCAGCTATGAAAACGCTTCGGAGCGCTATGACGTAAGCGTGGGGATGGGCGAATTTGAAGCCCAGGTCGCCCGGGAGGATTATGACGACGCCGTTGCAAAGCTGGATGAATTCGACGCTGTCCTTGGCGGGCGGACCCTGAATTCGGATTATAACGGAGTCATCACGGAGATATCCCTGGCCGAGGGCGATACGGTGGATACGGGAAGCACGCTGGCAGTTTTGAGCGATTATGACGAGGTTACGGTAACCGTTTCCCTGGAGGAGACGGATCTGGAAAACATCAGCGAGGGCGACCGGGTGAACGTCAGCATCGACGCCTGGCCGGATGAAGAATTTTCCGGTACGGTGGAGGAGATCGGGGACGCGGCCTATGACAGCTCCACAGGAACCACCTATTCGGATGTGACCGTAAAGCTGTCCGGAGATACCGCGAAGCTGTACGACGGAATGACGGCGGAGCTGACCTTTGTGACGAAGGAGACGAAAAACGTCACCTACGTTTCCAACCGCGCCGTGTACCGGGAAAACGGGAAGTCCTATGTGCGCATGCGGGATGAAAACGGAGCCGTGATAAGCGTTGAGGTGGTAACCGGATTTTCAGACGGAAGCTATGTTGAGATCATCGAAGGGCTTTCGGAGGGCGATACGGTGCTGATCGAAAGCGGGGTGAGCGGTTCATGAGGCTGACAGAAATTTTCAGGCTTGTGTGGCTGAATCTGGCCTCCAACAAATTTAAGGTCATTCTCACCTCCACGGGAATCATTGTGGGCGCGGCGACGATCATGCTGGTCATCGCCATCGGGACAGGCGGAAGGGAAGAGGTGGCCGAGCAGTTTAAAAACCTGAACGCCGGAGCCATAGATATTACCTATGAGTACCAGGGAAATGACTTCGGGGGCCGGGGCGGCATGTCAGGCGGAGGCATGCCCGGCGGAGGAGGCGGAATGCCCGGAGGAGGGATGTCCGGAGGCGGCGGGATGCCGGATTTCGGCGGCGGGATGTTTGGAGGAATGTTCGGCGGTATGTTCGGAGGCGGCCGGGATGAGGTCAACACAGAACGGATCACCCTTTCCACCGATGATCTGGAGGACATTCTCGCCTTTGTGCCGGGGCTGGAGGACGGCTGCCTGAGCTTTACCACCACCACCGCCGTTGACGGCGGCGAGCTGGATGAAAGCGCCTCTTATACGATCGCGGGCGTGCAGAGCGCCTATGCGTCCATCAGCAACCTGGAGCTTGCCCTGGGAGAATTTCTGAGCGGGGACGACGATACCTACAAGGAAAAGGTCTGCGTTCTGGGCTACAGTGCGGCAAGAGAGATCTTCGGAAGCGTATACGACGCCTACAATGAAACCGTCTATATCGATAACCGGCCCTATCAGGTCGTCGGGATACTCAACCAGATGGGCACGGTTTCCTCCGGGATCAGCCCGGATTCCGCCATTTTCATCCCCTATCAGACGGGGCTGAAATATTTGGCGGGAAGCAACGTCAGCCCCACTCTGACCGTGATCGCGGAGGATGTCAATAACGTGGAAAACGTGATCGCGAATGTGGAGACCGTTCTTGCGGAAAGCTATCCCAACGCGGAATTCACCATTTCGGACGCGGGAAGCAGGATGGAGGCGGCTTCCGCCTCCAACAACACCCTGACCATGCTGCTGGTCTGCATGGCGGTGATCGTTTTCATTGTGGGCGGCCTTGGCATCATGAACGTGCTGTTCGTATCCGTGAAGGAACGCACCAATGAGATCGGCATCCTCAAGGCGATTGGCTGCTCCAAAAGAGATATTCTCGTGGAATTTCTTCTTGAAGCGAGCTGTACCAGCCTGATCGGAGCGATCCTGGGCGTCATGCTCGCCCTGGGGCTGACCCCCGCTCTGGAATACTTCGGCGTCACTGTGTCCCTCTCCGTTTCCGGCGGCGTGCTGTCCTTGCTGTTCGGCGTACTGACCGGGACCGTTTTCGGATTCTATCCGGCGTACCAGGCATCGAACCTGATCCCGGTGGAGGCCCTGAACCACGAATAATGAATGAGCCATAGATCAAAGAAAGGAAAGCGAAGATGGAAAACAACAGCGCCTATACATCCCGTGAGCTCCTTTTGTTGAAGAAAAAAAGAAGGCGGAAAAAGAGACTGCTGATCCTTCTGGCCGTGCTGCTCTGCCTTCTCGCTGCGGGAGGAGGCGGTTTCTTTCTCTGGCAGCGCTCCCGCAGCGCCTCTCAGGAGACGGTGCAGATCCTGGCCGGAGAAAATGAGGAGATTGTTTATGCCCGGATCGATTCCATCGTGGGAAATGAGATTGAAACCACCATTCTGACGGAAAATGCGCCTGAGGGAGCTGCGGACGGGACGGATGCCGGGATGCCGGACGGAGCCGTCACGCCGACTGAATCCGTCGTATCTGGCGAGACCATCATGCGGCAGGGCCCGTCCGGCATGGGTCAGAACAGCTCCGTCCCACAGAATATGACGCAGAACGCCGCCCTTCAGCGGCCTTCTGCAGGAATGGGACAGGATATGGGAGAGCGTTCCGGCCGCGCCTCCTACAGTGAAACGGGCGAGACAAAGGCCTGGCAGATTCCGGTGGGAACGGATGTGATCACCACGCTTGGCGTTACCACCACCTTTTCCCGGCTGTCGGCAGGAGACGTGATTGCGGTTCTCACCGAGGCGGGCACGGATAATATCTTAAAAATCTGGATCGTACAGTGATCACAGCGCAGGAGGCAAATTTATGTCGCTTCGGAATGGAGGAAAAAATGGAAAACGATCGGGAGCTTATCATAGACATGACCGATATCAATAAGGGATATATGCTGGGAAGCGAAAAGGTTCCGGTCCTGAAGGATGTGTGTTTTCAGGTGCGTAAGGGAGAATTCGTCGCCATTCTCGGGCCCTCCGGTTCTGGAAAGACCACGCTGATGAATATCATCGGCTGCATGGATCTTGCGGACGACGGGGCGTATTATCTGGACGGGAATCCGATCCATGAGATGGAGGAAAAGGAGCTGAACGATGTGAGGAACCGGGAGATTGGCTTCATTTTTCAGAACTATCAGCTCATTCCCACCTACAATATTCTCCAGAACATCATCATGCCTCTCGTGGTGCGCGGCATGAGCTCAAAGGAGGCCGAGGAGCGCTGTATGGATACCATAAGGCTTCTGGGCATCGATCACCGGCTTATGCATAAGCCGGCTGAGCTGTCCGGCGGGCAGAAGCAGAGAGCGTCCATCGCAAGGGCGCTGGTGGGAAATCCCGCCCTCCTTCTTGCGGATGAGCCCACCGGCGCGCTGGACAGCAGCAGCGGGAGAGAGGTTCTGAAGCTGTTTGAAAAGCTGAACGATATGGGAAACACCATTGTGATGATCACGCACGACCTGAACGTGGCGAAGGCGGCGGGCAGGATCGTGCACATTATCGACGGAAGGCTCAGCGAGGACTGAAAAGCGCGGGCAGGAAAAGAAGCTCCCGGCCGCCCGGCGGCTGAGAGCTTCTTTTCCTGCCCGGATTTTGCACCGCCCCGTAAGGGGCGCGCGTCAGCTCGACTTTACTTCCTTCCAGAGCTCATTGTACAGCTCGTCGGCTTCCTCGCCCAGGTAGCTGAAGGTCTCCAGATCGTCATACTGGCCCAGATCGGGGAAGGCGATCTCGGAGTTGCGGATATCCTCGTCCTCGATCAGCTCCCTCGCCGCATCATTGGGCGTGGAGTAGGTGATGTATTCAAAATTCATCAGCGCGATGTCAGGACGGCACATGAAATCGATGAATTTCATGGCGTTTTCCGGATTGGGTGCGTTTTTGGGAACCACCCAGGAATCGATCCAGACGTTGGTTCCCTCCTTGGGGATCACGTATTCCAGATCCGGATTTTCCCGCTGGGTATAGATCGCTTCGCCGGAATAGATGACGCCGAGAGCGGCTTCGCCGCCGATCATCTTGTCACGCACCTGGTCGATCACGTAAGCCTGTACCAGAGGCTTCTGCTCGATGAGAAGATCCCTTGCGGCGGCAAGCTCGGCTTCATCGGTGGAGTTCATGGAATTGCCGTTTAACTTCAGAGCCACCATGAAGGCGTCGCGCACGGAATCCTGCATCAGGATGCTGTCCTCATACTTTTCATCCCAGAGGATGGACCAGCTTTCCACGGGCTCGTCCACCATGGAGGTGTTATAGAGGATACCCACGGTTCCCCAGCAGTAGGGGACGGAATAGCTGTTCTCCGGGTCAAAGCCCCTGGACTGCTCCCAGTACTGATCGCCGATGTTGGCCGTGTTTGGCATGCTGTCAAAATCCAGCTCCATCAGCAGGTCATTGTCGATCATTTTCCGGATCATGTAGTCGGAGGGGCAGACCACATCGTATTCGGAGGCTCCGGCCTCCACCTTGGGATACATGATCTCATTGGTCTCAAATTCATCGTAAACCACCCGGATGCCCGTTTCCTCCTCGAACATCTCAAGCACCTCGGGATCCACATATTCTCCCCAGTTGTAGACCACCACCTCTCCGGCAGAGCCGGCGGAGGAGGAAGAGCCGCAGCCGCACAGGGAAAATGCGCCGACAGCGGCGAGCAGGGTAAGGAAAAGCTTTTTTTTCATCATGACACAATCTCCTTCTCATGTTTGTTTTTTCTGCCTGAGATGGCAGGCCCTCTGTTGACCAGTACGAGCAGGATCAGCACGGTTGCAAAGATCAGGGTGGAAAGAGCGTACATTTCCGGCTTGATCCCTTTTTTTACCTCTGTATAAATCTTGGTGGACAGGGTGTCCACGCCTGGCCCCTTGGTAAAATGGGTGATGATGAAATCATCCAGCGACATGGTGAACGCCATGAGAAAGCCGGAAAGGATGCCCGGCAGAAGCTCGGGAAAAACCACCCGGAAAAAGGCGTTCGGCCGGCTGGCACCCAGATCCAGAGCCGCCTCATACACGTTCGGATCAAGCTGCTTCATGCGCGGCATGATGCTGAGGATCACATAGGGAATGTTGAATGTGATATGGCTCAGCAGGACGGTGCCGAAGCCAAAGCGCATTCCCAGACTGAGAAAAAGCAGCATCAGGGAAATTCCGGTGACGATCTCCGCGTTCAGCATGGGGATGTTGGCGATGCCCATCATGACGGCCCGCCCCCCTTTCTTCATCCCGTTCATAGCCACACAGGCGATCAGGCCGATGACGGTGGCGGCGAGGGAGGAGATCAGGGCGATGGCGAGCGTGTTGGAAAGGGCCTCCATGATATCCCGGTTTTGAAAAAGCTGTATATACCAGTTCAGCGTAAAGCCTCCCCATTTCGCCCTGGTGCGGCTTGCGTTGAAGGAAAGCACCATCAGGGTGAGGATGGGGGCGTAGAGAAAAAGAAAGATCAGAAAAATATAAATTTTGTGCAATACCGTTTTTTTCATATCGTCTGTCCTTCTCCTTCCCGGTCGAGAACGCTGGTCGCGACCATATTCAGGATGATGAAGAGCATCAGCACGATGGAAAGCCCGCTTCCCAGATGCCAGTTGGAGGCCTGCGTGAATTCCTGCTCGATCACGTTTCCGATGAGCAGGATCTTGCTGCCGCCCAACAGGCTGCTGATGACGAAGGTGGTCAGCGCCGGAACGAAGACCATGGTAACGCCGCTGACCACGCCGGGGATGCTTAAGGGAAAGGTGACCCGAAGGAAGGTCTGCAGCCCGTTGGCCCCCAGATCCCTCGCCGCGTTCTGGACGTTGGGATCGATCCGGGTCAGCACGTTGTAAATGGGCAGCACCATGAAGGGCAGGAAATTGTAGACCATGCCGAGCACGATGGCCGCCGGAGTATTGATGATGTCAAGCTGCGGCAGATGCAGGAAGGAGAGGATGGAGTTGATGACCCCGGTTTTCTCCAGAAGCGTCTGCCAGGCAAGGGTGCGCAGCAGAAAATTCATCCACATGGGCAGGATGAAGATCAGCACGATCACGCTGTGCTGATTTCCCTCCCGTCCCGCAAGGATCATGGCGAGCGGATAGGCGAGCAGGAAGCAGATCAGCGTGCTTATGAGGGAGAGGCCGATGGAAAGCCAAAGCGCCTTGGCATGCTCCGCCGTGGCAATCGCCAGCACGTTTTCCAGGGTGAAGGCCCCGCTTTTGTCGGTCAGGCCGTAATAAAACACCATGCACAGCGGGATGATGATGAAGGCGGCCGACCAGACCAGGTAGGGAGCGGAAAGGAGCGCTTCTCTGATTTTCTTTTTTTTATTCATCTGCGGTCACGGCCTCCTCGTCCTCGGATTCCGGCTTGTGCATGATCTGGATGTTGAAGGGATCCACCCGGATGCTCACCGGCGTGCCCACCGGAAACATTCCGGTGGAATGAACCAGCCATTCAAAGCCGTTTGCCGTTACCTCCATTTCATAATGGACGCCCTTGAAGATCAGGTGAGTCACAATCCCGTCCAGAGAGCCCTTTCCCGGCTCGTCCAGGATCACGTCCTCCGGCCGGATGACGGCGTCCACGGGCCGGTTCGCGCCGAAGCCCTCGTCCACGCAGGCGAAGTTCACGCCAAGGATGGATACCAGCCGGTCGCGCACCATCACGGCGTCAAAAATGTTGCTGTCCCCGATGAAGTCCGCAACAAAGGCGTTTTCCGGCTCATTGTAAATGCTCTCCGGCGTGCCGATCTGCTGGATATAGCCCTGGTTCATGACCACGATGGTGTCCGACATGGTCAGCGCCTCCTCCTGGTCATGGGTCACGTAGATGAAGGTGATGCCAAGCTCGTTTTTCAGCCGGATCAGCTCATACTGCATGTCCTGGCGCAGCTTTAAGTCCAGCGCGCCCAGCGGCTCGTCCAGAAGAAGCACCCGCGGCTCGTTGACGATGGCGCGGGCGATGGCGACCCGCTGCTGCTGGCCGCCGCTTAAGGAATCCGGCATGCGCTTTTCATAGCCGTCCAGATTCACCAGCTTCAGCGCGTATTTCACCCGGTCGTCGATGTAGGATCTGCTTTTTCCCTTTATTTTCAGGCCGAAGGCAATGTTTTCTGCGATGCTCATGTGCGTGAACAGGGCGTATTTCTGGAATACCGTATTGAGCTGCCGCTTGTTCGGGGGAAGGGAGGTGATGTCCTTTCCGTCAAAAAACACCTGCCCCTCGTCCGGCGTCTCGAAGCCGCCGATGATGCGCAGCGTGGTGGTCTTGCCGCAACCGCTGGGCCCGAGCAGCGTCAGGAATTCGTTTTCCCTGATATACAGGCTCATGTCGTCCAGAACCTTCGCGGAGCCGTAGGATTTGGAAATGTGTTTCAGATCGATCAGTCTGTTGCTCATATGTACCTCCCATGCCGAAGCGGTTCGGCGCTCAGAAGCTGGGCGGGCTGCTGACCCAGATCAGGACGGCGCCCGTCTTTTCTCCTGCCGTGATATAGTGCGTGGAATTTGGGGTGAAGTAAAAGGATTCCCCCTTTTTGGCCCTTATGCTGCGCTTCCCGATGTGGATGGTGACGCTGCCGGAAAGGACGTAGCCGAATTCCTCCCCCTCGTGGGGATTGTCCGGATAGGTGGAGCCGCCCGGCGCCAGCGTGAGGCGGATGGGCTCCATGATGTTTTTCTGCGCGTTCGGAATGATCCATTCCGTTTTGTTGCCGCACTCCTCGTCCGTCTTTTCAAAATAGTCGGACGGAGAGAAGACGATCTGTTCTTCCCCTCTTTTGGCAAAAAACTCGGTCAGATCCGTGCCGAGTACCTGCAGAATGTCCACCAGAGTGGCGATGGAGGGGGAGGTGAGATCCCTCTCAAGCTGGGAGATGAAGCCCTTGGACAGCTCGGTGCGGTCCGCCAGCTCCTCCTGCGTCAGCCCCTTCTGTACGCGCAGCTCCTTTATTTTGTAGCCGATTTTCATAAAGATTACCCTTCCGGAGCGCAGCAAAGCCTTTTTCTGCCGCGATCAGGGCATGCCGTCAAAGCTGCCTGCGGCGTTCCGGTTCTCCTGAATGCAGAAATAATAAACTCAAAGTTTACTGTTACTAAACAAAAGCAATTTCCATTATACGGAATATCATCAGAATGTCAATCCGGTATTTTGTAAAATTTTTGAGGGGTAAATTTACAGGGAAAATGATTAACAAAACGGCGTGCTTATGGTAAGATAAAACAAACGCGAAAAGACGGCTGCGCACGGCGGCCAAAGCTGGACGGAGGGAAAGAAGATGGGACAGGAAAAATATGTGGCCTATGTTTCCACCTACACGATAGGGGATCAGAGGGAATACGGCATTACGGTATTTGATGTGGATATGGAGAAGGGAAGGTTTCTGGAAAAGGAGAGGATCAAGATCACCAATTCCTCCTACGTGACGATCTCCCATAATAAGAAATATCTGTATTCCATCACGGACTTCGGCGTGGAATCCTTCGCCATAGGAGCGGACGGAAGCCTTACGACCATTAATCTGGGGTCCATTAACGGCATGCGCGGCTGCTACGTTTCCACGGATTATGAGGATAAATATCTGTTCGTGGCAGGCTACCACGATGGAAAGCTGACGGTGCTTCGCATCAATGAAAACGGAGGTGTGGGCGCGATCACGGAGGAGATCTATTTCAAGGGGCTCGGCATTGTGGCGGAGCGGAATTTCCGGCCGCATATCAGCTGCGCCAAGATGACGAGGGACAACCATTATCTGTGCGTGGCGGATCTGGGAATGGATCATACCAACGTGTACCGCCTGGATCATGTGACCGGAAAGCTCAGCCTGGTGGACGTGATCCGAAGCGACCTGGAGAGCGCTCCCAGACATCTGAAGTTCAGCAGGGACGGAAAGTATCTTTATATCGTTCATGAGCTGAAAAACTGCATCGACGTATATACCTACAGGGAAGAGCGGAACAATCCGTTCTTTGAGAAGATCCAGTCCGTGGGCACGCTGAACGACTATCACGCGGGCGGCTCCACCGCAAGCGCCCTGAACCTGTCGGAGGATTTCAACTATCTGTGCAGCTCCAACGCGGGAGACAACAGCGCTGCGGTTTATCGTATCGACCGGAAAACAGGGCTTCTGACAAGGCTTTTGTGCCTGCCGGTGAGCGGAGAATATCCCAAGGATGTGGCCCTTTTCCCGGACAACCGGCATCTGGTGTCGCTGAATCAGGATTCCGGCACTCTGACCTTTTTCAGTGTGGATCTGGAAAAAGGCCTGCTGGTCATGAACGGCCCGGAGCTGAAGGTTGCCCAGCCCAACTGTGTGATATTCCATAAGATTACAGAATGAGGATCAGATTATGAAAAAATGGACAAGGATTGCGCATCAGCCCTGTCTGCCTCTGGGAAAGGACGGAAGGCTGGTGACGGCGTGTGAGGAACATATCGCCCTTTCTCTGGCGGCGGCAGAGGAAGGAATGGTGCTTCTGAAAAATGAGGAGGGCCTGCTTCCCTTTGCCGAAGGAACCAGGCTCGCCCTGTTTGGAAAAGGACAGATCGATTACGTCCGCGGCGGCGGAGGAAGCGGCGAGGTAACGACGTCCTATACCCGCAATATCTGTGAAGGACTGAAGCGGAAGGAAAAGGAAGGGAAGGTACAGATATTCGACGCCCTTTCCGCCTTTTATGAGAAAAATGTGAGAGAGCAGTACGAGAACGGCGTACAGATCGGACAGACGGCGGAGCCGGAGATCCCGGATCAGCTGCTTGCGTCGGCGCGCAGCTTTGCGGATACGGCCGTGGTAACGATCTGCCGTTTTTCCGGAGAGGGCTGGGATCGAAAGGGAATTCCCGGCGACGGCGACTTTTATCTGTCCCCGCAGGAGCAGCGCATGGTGGAAGCGGTAAAGGCCGCCTTCCCCAGGGTGGCGGTCGTCCTGGATGTGGGCGGCATGGTGGATTCCTCCTGGTTTAAAGACGATCCGGCCATTCAGTCTGTGCTTCTCGCCTGGCAGGCGGGGATCGAAGGGGGCCTTGCCGTCGCGGACATCCTTTGCGGGGACGCGAACCCCTCCGGCAAGCTGACGGATACCTTCGCGGGCTCCTTTGAGGATTATCCCTCCTCCGCTCATTTCAATGATTCCGAGGACTATGTGGAATATACGGAGGATATCTATGTGGGATACCGCTATTTCGAGACCATTCCCGGAGCGGCTTCCCGCGTGAATTATCCCTTCGGCTTCGGCCTTTCCTATACCTCGTTTTCCATCGATCAGATCACGGGAGAGGAGCGTGACGGGCGCATCCATCTGTCTGCCTGCGTGACCAACACGGGAGACCGGGCGGGAAAGGAAGTGGTTCAGGCCTACGTGCAGGCGCCGCAGGGAAAGCTTGGAAAGCCGGAGCGGGCGCTTGCTGCTTTTGCGAAAACCCGTCTCCTTGCGCCCGGAGAGACCCAGAGGGTATTCCTTTCCTTTGAAACCGACAGCCTTGCCAGCTACGACGATCTGGGAAAGGTGGCGAAATCGGCTTATATCATGGAGGCGGGAGAGTACCGCTTCCATCTGGGAAATTCCGTGAGAAATACGGTTCCGGTTCCCTTCGTTCATACGGAAATGACTGACCGGATCACGAAGCAGCTTTCCGAGCGGGTCGCTCCCGTGGCCCTTCCGAGTCGGATGCTGGCGGACGGCAGCTTTGAGATGCTTCCTGTCACCTCCGACGGAAGCAGGGACATCAATCCCGCGTTTGTGGAAGGCCTGCAGCCCCATAAGGGAAGCTGGCGGGATGAACTCGCCTTTTCCACGGGAAAACCCGGGGAGAAGGAGGGCGCCCCTGAAGCTTCCAAAGCAGCCGGAGAAAGGCTTCTGCTGCAGGATGTGGCGGAGGGACGCTGCAGCCTGGACGAGTTTGTTTCGCAGCTTACCAACGGACAGCTCATCGACCTGCTGTGCGGCCAGCCGAACACGGGCGTTGCGAACACCTTCGGCATGGGAAACCTGCCGGAATACGGCGTTCCCAACGTGATGACGGCGGACGGCCCCGCCGGCGTGCGGATCCAGCCGGAAATGGGCGTATGCACCACCGCCTGGCCCTGCGCAACTCTGCTGGCCTGCACCTGGAATCCGCAGCTCGTGGAGCAGATCGGCGCCGCCGGAGCCATGGAGATGAAGGAAAACAATCTGGGCGTGTGGCTGACTCCCGCCATGAACATTCACAGAAGTCCGCTCTGCGGCCGGAATTTTGAATATTATTCAGAGGATCCCCTGATCACGGGAAAAATGGCTGCGGCCATGGTGCGGGGCATCCAGTCCCGCCACATTGGCGCGAGCGTAAAGCATTTCTGCTGCAACAATAAGGAGACCAACCGCAAGGAAAGCGATTCCCGCGTATCCGAGCGGGCCCTGCGGGAAATCTATCTGAAGGGCTTCGAGATCGCGGTGAAGGAAGCGCAGCCCTGGACGCTGATGACCTGCTACAACCTGGTGAACGGGCAGTACGCCTCGGAACGTAAGGACCTGCTTGCGGGCATCCTGCGCGCAGAATGGGGCTTTACGGGCATGATCACCACGGACTGGTGGAACAAGGCGTATCAGTATAAGGAGATCATCGCCGGAAACGACCTGAAGATGGGAGCCGGAGAGCCCGACCGGGTTCTGGAGGCGCTCCGCGAGGGAAAGGTCAGCCGGGAAGAGATCGCATCCTGCGCGAAGCGGGTGCTGGAAACCATTCTGAAGTTTGACTGAAATCTGCGCCGCCGGGCGCACTGAAAAACCTCCCCGTTCCGTACACATGAGCTGTGTGCAGGAACGGGGAGGATCTTTGTCTGAAAGGAAAACGTCGGCGGATCAGTCGGCCATCCAGCCGCCGCCGTCCACGTTTATGGTCTGGCCGGAGAGCCATTTGCTCTCGTCGCTCGCAAGGAATACTACCACAGGAGCCACGTCGTCATAGGGATCTCCCGGTCTGTGGAAGGCGTTGTCCTTAAACGCCTCCATGGCGTATTTCTGCATCTCGGGAAGCTGCTGGGACATGTTGTTCTGCGCGTTGTCGGTGAAACCGCCGGGACAGACGATATTGCAGCGGATATTATACTGTCCCCACTCTCTTGCGACGGTTCTTGACAGGGCGCGGATCGCTTCCTTAAGCGGAGCATATTCGCCGGACATGCACGGGCTTTCCTGGCCCCAGCGTGAACCGAAGTTAATGATGGATGCACCTGCGCCGGGCTTATCCTTCATGTAAGGGAAAAGAAGCTGCATCAGATGCCAGGTGCTGCAGAAATCCACCTTCAGGTCATACATGAAATCTTCCATTTTCAGGTCGATAAAAGGAGCAAGGACCACATGATGCACGTTGTTGATGAGAACATCCACGGTTTTAAAGTGCTCGATGGTCATGTCCACAAATTTCACAAGCTCGTCGTAATCAGCCACATCACAGGCATAGGAGATTACGTCGGCTCCCGCTTCTTCACAGAGCTTTCTGGTCTCCTCCAGACGCGCGGCGTTTTTGGAGCAGATCGAAAGGCTGGCTCCCTCGCGTGCCATCCGGATGGCAAACTGTTTCCCGAGACCGCTGCCGCAGCCGGTGATCACAACAACTTTTCCGTCTAATTTACCCATTTTGAAACCTCCTCCATATAAATGGTTTTTGTGTTTTCATTCTAGCATTTGCCCATTTTTGCATAAAGTCCATAAAATGCAGGCAAAAAGGAGGAGAGGGGTATACAAAATGTACGCCTATTTTGATGCGGAAAAATAAAGCTGCCAGCGCAGAAGCAGCCTGCCCTCCGGAGAAAGAAGCTCGTCGCCCAGAAGCTCCTGCAGCCGCTTCAGCCTTTTCAGCAGGGAGCTCCGGTGCAGGTAGAGCGCCTTTGCCGTTTCCGCGATATTCATTTCCTGATCCAGATAGACCTTCAGTGTGTTCAGATAGTCCACCTGGGAGGCCGCGTCATAGTCCCTGAGCCGTTTCATCCCTTCGGTCTGAAGGCTCTCAAACGGAAGCGGGCCGACGCTGTTTCTTAAAAGCCAGGGGAGACGGAGCTCTTCAAAAAAATACCAGCATTTCCGGATGTCCGTTTCCCGCCCGACCGCAAGTGCGCCCGCCGCCTGACAATACAGATTCCGGCAGTCCATGATCCCGTGCCCGCAGGCGCTGATGCCCGCCATGAGATCAAGCTGGCCGAACCGCTGCTGCAGCCCGTCGGCCTGTGAGAGCTCGAAGCGCGGAAGAAAGCCGACCACCAATCCTTCAAACAGCAGACTGATGCAGCCGTCAAAGGAGCTTTCCAGGGCAAGGCAGAGATAGTCATAGGGAAGCATTTGCCGTCCGGCGCTCTGAAGCACCAGACAACGGTAATCTTCAAAATCCCTCCGGTAGCTCTCCGCCTCAAGCTGCAGCTGTCCGCTGATCTGTTTTTCCTGAAGCAGATCCTCCATCACCATCCGCAGGGCACGGCTGTGCTTTCCTCTTGTGCCGTGGTAGAAAACAAACAGCTCGTCCGCATATTGGAAGAAATGCTGAAAAAGAGCCAGGTCGCTTTCCCGGAAGCTGCGCCCATCCTCCATGACGGAGCAGGTCCCTTCATACCGTTCGCCGATGCAGAGATTTTTACAGTAAACCAGGCTGCCGCCATACCGGCCGTCCTGCCCGGTAAAATAGCCCTGCTTTTGAAGCTTACCCAGGGAGTAATCCTGATTTATGGTACGGATGATCTCGTCCGGAAGAAACTGACCCTGATAGTCAAAGCGTTCCCCTTCGCAGGCGTTGTAATATCTGGAGTCGGCCAGCAGAACCAGATTTTTGTCATTGATCAGCAGACGGCAGCCGATCTTTCGGGCCCCGATCCCTGCCAGCTCGCTGAGATCCCGCCGCTGTGCCACCGCGTCCTGCATGGAATGATCCCAGACGTCAAATTCCTCCATGATCTTCAGAAGCGCATTCATCAGCTCCTGGACGGAGCAGCAGTCCTGCACCACCATAACAGGCCCGGAGGCACGGGAAAAATCCGCGCCTCCGGAAGCGGTACAGACGACCGGCACCGAGAAGCCTTCCGGAAGAGTCTGGTTCTCCAGTACATAGATGTAGTCGGCGCTCCAGCGCTCTGTATAGAAACGGGGCGCCGCGATATGCAGCTCCTTACGCGCCGTCCCATACCGGCGCAGGGAATAAATTTCTGAAAGGGAATCAAAAAGGATGTCGAAGTTCAGTTTCATGGATTCTGTACGCCTTTTTTCTGCCGCCCGGGAATTTCTTTTTAAATAAATGCTCCGCCCGGACATTGCTTTCTCATCTATAGAATAAATGTTCCGCCCGGGCGGATGTCCGTTCACACTCGATAGAAATTCTTGATCCCATCGAGCCTTGCGGTCATGTTGGAGAGCAGGGCGTCGGCAAGCACCAGGGCGGTCATGGCCTCTACCACGACCACGGCGCGGGGCACGATGACCGGATCGTGGCGGCCTCTGATGCGGATGGAGATATCCTCCCCGTTCCGGTTTACCGTCTGCTGCTCCGAAAAGATGGAAGGGGTGGGCTTTATGTGGGCGCGCAGAAGGATCCGGCTTCCGTCGCTGATCCCGCCGAGGATCCCGCCTGCATGATTGGACGCCTTTTTCACACTGCCGTCCTCCATGCGGAAGGGATCGTTGCTTTCCGAGCCGCGGGCAAGGGCCGCCGCGGTTCCGTCGCCGATCTCCACCGCCTTCACGGCACCGATGGACATGACGGCCCCGGCAAGGGCGGCGTCCAGCTTGTCAAAAACGGGATCGCCAAGCCCGGCGGGAACGCCGTCCGCGAAGCATTCCACCACGCCGCCCGCGGAATCGGACTGCTTCATGCATTCCTCCAGAAAGCCTTCCGCACGGGAAGCGGCGTCCGCATCCGGCATGCAGAGAGGGTTCCGTGCAATCTCCTCCTCGCAGAAGCCCTCGCAGGCAACAGGCCCGATGCTTTTGGTATAGGCGCAGACCCGGATGCCGAGCTGCTTTAAAAGAAGGGATGCGATGGCGCCCGCGGCGACCCGTCCCGCAGTTTCTCTTCCCGAGGAACGCCCCCCGCCCCGGTAATCCCGGAAGCCGTATTTGGCGTCATAGGTATAATCGGCATGCCCCGGTCTGTAATAGGAAGCGATCTCGCCATAATCTGAGGAGCGCTGAGAGGTATTGGGAATCAGAAGGCTGATGGGAGTTCCTGTGGCCCTTCCCTCAAACACGCCGGAAAGGATCTGTACCGCATCCGCCTCCTTGCGCGGCGTGGAAAACCGGCTGCCGCCGGGCTTCCTGCGGTCGAGAAACCGCTGGATCTCCTCCTCGCTGACGGGAAGACCCGCGGGAACGCCGTCCACGACGACGCCCAGCGCCTTTCCGTGGGATTCCCCCCAGGTGGTGATTCGAAACTGCTTTCCAAATGTATTTCCGGCCATAATGCTCCTCCGTTCCTGATCGGTTCATCAATATCCTGACGGCCCGGCGGTATGTTTGCGCGCATGAACGAACCGTCAGGCATATTATATCCCGGATCGGCGGGACGGGCAAGCTTGAATGCAGATTGCAGATATGGTATGATAATAGGCGCTGTCCGCTGGCCTGCCGGCAGGCTGCAGCCGATAATACGTGGAAAGGGGAAAACAGACATGTATCGTCTGATCAGACAGGAAGGAAGAGCGAAGAGGGGAGAGCTTGTGACCGTGCACGGCACGATCCAGACTCCTGTTTTTATGAATGTGGGAACCGCCGCGGCGATCAAGGGAGCGGTGTCCACGGAGGATCTGGAGCAGATCAAAACGCAGGTGGAGCTGTCCAACACCTATCACCTCCATGTGCGGCCGGGAGACGAGGTGGTGAAAAAGCTGGGCGGCCTTCATAAATTCATGTCCTGGAACCGGCCGATCCTCACGGACTCCGGCGGCTTTCAGGTGTTTTCCCTGGCGACGCTGAGAAAAATAAAGGAAGAAGGCGTTTATTTTCATTCCCATGTGGACGGAAGAAAGATTTTCATGGGGCCGGAGGAGAGCATGCGCATCCAGTCCAATCTGGCGTCCACCATCGCCATGGCCTTCGACGAGTGCGCCCCTGCAAAGGCGGAACGGGATTATGTGGAAAATTCCGTGGCAAGAACTACAAGATGGCTGGAGCGGTGCAAGAAGGAAATGCAGCGCCTGAACGGTCTGGAGGATACCATCAACAAAAACCAGCTTCTGTTCGGCATCAATCAGGGCGCGGTTTATACGGACATCCGCATCGACCACGCGAAGCGGATCGCGGAAATGGAGCTGGACGGCTACGCCATCGGCGGCCTTGCGGTGGGAGAGACTCACGAGGAGATGTATCATGTGCTGGATGAAACGGTGCCCCATCTTCCTGTGGACAGGCCCACCTATCTGATGGGTGTGGGAACTCCCGCCAATATTCTGGAGGCGGTGGAGCGCGGCGTGGACTTTTTTGACTGCGTGTATCCCACAAGGAACGGCCGCCACGGCCATCTGTATACCAACCACGGGAAGATCAACCTGTTTAACGCGAGATATGAGCTGGATACGCGTCCCATCGAAGAGGGCTGCGGCTGTCCCGCCTGCCGCAGATACTCCAGAGCCTACATCCGCCATCTGCTGAAGGCGAAGGAGATGCTGGGAATGCGTCTGTGCGTGCTCCATAATCTCTGGTTCTACAATACCATGATGGAGGAGATCCGGGACGCCCTGGACGAAGGGCGCTTCGCAGCCTATAAAAAGGAAAAGCTGGATCGCATGAATGGCGGAGAAGAATCATGATTCCGGATCAAAATCCAGGATCGACGGGTGAATCGAATGGGGCTTGCGCGATTGGCATTTTTTGTGTATGATTGTAGAGATAGTGTTACAGCGCGAAGCGTAACGGAATAAGGGATCCCTTAAAAAGGGATTTTCCGGCCGCGGCGGATCGTCCGCGGCGCGGAGCAAAAGAAGCCGGTGCGGGCAGGACCGCACCAGAATTACGCCGCTCATGGCGGCAATTTTAGGAGGTTTGGAAAGAAATGGGAATTTTGGCGACTGAAACGGCAGCGGCGGCAGGCACAGGCGGAATGATCGGAATGATTCTGGTCTATGTGGTCATCTTCGGCGCGTTCTTCTATTTTGTCATGTATCGTCCGCAGAAGAAGGAGCAGAAGAAGATGAACGCCATGCTTTCTTCCCTGGAGATCGGGGACAGCGTTCTCACCAACAGCGGCTTTTACGGCGTGATCATCGACATCACCGAGGATACGGTCATCGTGGAATTCGGCAATAACAGAAACTGCCGTATCCCCATGCAGAAGGCGGCGATCGCTCAGGTGGAGAAGCCGGACGGAGAATAAAGCGGAAAGCTATTCGCTGTGGATATACCGAAAAGAGAATTCATTACTGCAGGTTATTTCAGCCATATCGAAAGGATATGGCTGATTTTGTTTTCACAGCTTCTTTTTTGTTGAAATTCGATATTCAATAAGATATTATAGAAGAAATAGTTTCTGCTCATGGGCCAGCCGCAAACACTTGCTGTTTGCGGCGTAAGAACATGATACAGATGTGAGCGGGCTCTTTTTGCGAAGCAAAATCCGGAATGAGCCCGCGAATGCTCCTGTTCATGGGGCACCCGTGAACAGGAACATACTCATGGAACGGATTTCTGTGAGAGATTCCCCGCGAAGCGCAGGGGAGGAATGCCGGGCATCGGATGTGAAAACGTCCATCGTCCGGCGTTCCCGTATACAGGAGATCTTTTCCGGCCTGCATAGCCGGCCGGCAGTCCTGTGCGTTCCTCCGTGTAAAACGTTTCGCATAGCGGAAAAAAAGAAAAGAATGAAAGCGCCGCCTGCGCGGCAGAAAAGGAGCAGAATATGAAGCTGAATATCGGATGCATTTCCGGCGACGGCATCGGGCCGGAGATCGTAGGAGAAGCGAGAAAGGTGCTTGACGCCGTAGCTGTGAAATATGGACATGAGATTTCTTACAGGGAGATTTTGCTTGGCGGAGCGTCCATCGACGCGCACGGCGTTCCGCTGACCCCGGAGGCCGTTGGGGCGGCAAGGGAGAGCGACGCTGTGCTGATGGGCTCCATCGGCGGAGACGCGAATACCTCGCCCTGGTATCAGCTTCCGCCGGACCGCCGCCCGGAGGCAGGCCTTCTTGCCATCCGCAAGGAGCTTGGGCTGTTTGCCAATCTTCGGCCCGCGGTGCTTTATGAGGAGCTTGCGGACGCCTGCCCGCTGAAGAAGGAAACCAGCGAAGCGGGCTTTGACCTGCTGATCATGAGAGAGCTGACCGGCGGCCTGTATTTCGGAGAAAGAAGGACCACGGTGGAGAACGGCCTGCGCACCGCGGTTGACACCCTGGTTTATAATGAAAACGAGATTCGCCGGATCGCCGTGAAGGCCTTTGACATCGCGCGTAAGCGCAGGGGAAGGGTGACAAGCGTGGATAAGGCGAACGTGCTGGATTCGTCCCGCCTGTGGAGAGCGGTGGTGAACGAGGTGGCGAAGGATTACACGGACGTGGAGCTTTCCCACATGCTGGTTGACAACTGCGCCATGCAGCTCGTGAAGGATCCCGCGCAGTTCGACGTGATCCTGACCGAGAACATGTTCGGAGACATTCTTTCCGACGAGGCCAGCATGGTCACTGGCTCCATCGGCATGCTGGCGAGCGCCAGCCTGAACGATACGAAATTCGGCCTGTATGAGCCGAGCCACGGCAGCGCGCCGGACATCGCGGGAAAGAACATCGCGAATCCCATCGCCACCATCTTAAGCGCGTCCATGATGCTGCGTTACAGCTTCGACCTGGACAAAGAGGCGGACGATATCGAGCGGGCGGTGAAGCAGGTATTGAAGGAAGGATACCGGACGTCGGACATCATGCCGGAGGGAGGCGGAAGTCTTTCCGGTGAAGGCACATCCGAAACGGCCGCGGCGGCTTCTGTTAAAAAATGCACCTGCAGCGAGATGGGAAGCCTGATCGCGCAGAGGATCTGAACCGGTGCAGGGAACCGTTTTGAATAAAGAAATCAGAAAGGAAGTAAGAGGCAATGAGAAGTGATTCAGTGAAAACAGGAGTACAGCAGGCGCCCCACAGAAGCCTGTTCAACGCCCTCGGAATCACCGAGGAGGAGAGAAAAAGACCTCTGATCGGAATCGTGAGCTCCTATAATGAGATCGTTCCGGGACATATGAATCTGGATAAGATCGTGGAGGCCGTAAAGCTCGGCGTGGCGATGGCAGGCGGAACGCCCGTTGTGTTCCCGGCGATCGCGGTCTGCGACGGCATCGCGATGGGACATATCGGCATGAAATATTCCCTGGTGACCAGGGATCTGATCTGCGACAGCACGGAATGTATGGCGACGGCGCACGGCTTCGACGGCCTGGTGATGGTGCCAAACTGTGACAAAAACGTGCCCGGCCTTCTGATGGCGGCGGCAAGGGTGAACATCCCGACGATCTTCGTCTCCGGCGGTCCCATGCTCGCCGGTCATGTATGCGGCCACAAGACCAGCCTTTCCTCCATGTTTGAGGCGGTGGGAAGCGTTGCGGCCGGAACCATGACCATGGAAGAGCTTCAGGAATATGAAGAAAAGGCCTGCCCCACCTGCGGCTCCTGCTCCGGCATGTATACGGCCAATTCCATGAACTGCCTGACGGAGGCGCTGGGCATGGGCCTGAAGGGCAACGGAACCATTCCCGCAGTTTATTCCGAGAGGATCCGCCTTGCCAAACACGCGGGCATGAAGATCATGGAGCTGGTGGAAAAGGATATCCGCCCCAGGGACATCATGACGGAAAAGGCCTTCTTAAACGCCCTCACCATGGATATGGCGCTCGGCTGCTCCACCAATTCCATGCTGCATCTTCCCGCAATCGCTCATGAAGCGGGCGTGGAGCTGAACATGGAGATCGCAAACGAGCTTTCCGCAAAAACGCCGAACCTCTGCCATCTGGCTCCGGCAGGCCCCACCTATATAGAGGATCTGAACGAGGCGGGCGGCGTATACGCGGTCATGAACGAGCTGAACAAGAAGGGCCTGCTTTATACCGATCTGATCACCGTAACGGGAAAGACGGTGGCGGAGAACATCGCGGGCTGCGTGAACAAGAATCCTGAGGTGATCCGGCCCATTGAAAATCCCTATTCCGAAACGGGCGGCATCGCGGTGCTGAAGGGAAATCTGGCTCCGGAAACGGCCGTGGTCAAGCGTTCCGCGGTTGCGCCTGAGATGATGGTGCATGAGGGACCGGCAAGGGTGTTTGACTGTGAGGAGGATGCCATCGCCGCCATCAAGGGAGGAAAGATCGTTCCCGGCGACGTGGTGGTGATCCGCTACGAGGGGCCGAAGGGAGGCCCGGGCATGAGAGAGATGCTCAATCCCACCTCCGCCATCGCGGGAATGGGAATGGGCTCCACCGTCGCACTGATCACGGACGGACGCTTCAGCGGCGCCTCCAGAGGAGCATCCATCGGCCATGTGTGCCCTGAAGCGGCGCAGGGAGGCCCCATCGCCCTGATTGAGGAGGGCGATATCATCAGCATCAACATCCCCGAGAACCGTCTGGACGTGAAGGTATCTGAGGAGGAGATGCAGGCAAGAAGAGAAAAATGGCAGCCCAGGCAGCCCCGCGTGACCACCGGATATCTGGCCAGATATGAAAAGATGGTGACCAGCGCGAACAGAGGAGCTGTTCTGGAGATCAAATAGAAAGGCGCTGATGTACATGCAGCTTACAGGAGCTGAAATCATAGTGGAATGTCTGAAGGAGCAGGGGGTGGATACCGTATTCGGCTATCCGGGCGGCACGATCCTGAACGTGTACGACGCGCTCTATCAGCATCAGAACGAGATATTCCATGTGCTGACCTCTCACGAGCAGGGGGCGGCGCATGCGGCGGACGGCTATGCGAGGGCCACGGGAAAGGTTGGCGTCTGCATGGCAACCAGCGGCCCCGGTGCCACCAACCTGGTCACCGGGATCGCCACCGCATATATGGATTCCATCCCCATTGTGGCGATCACGGCCAACGTGAACCTGCCTTCCCTCGGAAAGGACTCCTTCCAGGAGGTGGACATCGCGGGCGTGACCATGCCCATTACCAAGCACGGCTATATCGTAAAGGATGTCAGCATCCTTGCGGATACCATAAGGAAGGCGTTTCAGATCGCAACCTCAGACCGGCCAGGTCCGGTGCTGGTGGATGTAACCAAGGACGTGACGGCTGCGGTGTGCGAGTACACCCCCGTGAAGCCGGAGCCGCCGAAGCATGCAAACCGTTTTGCGCAGGAGGAGCTGGAACAGGCGCTTTCTCTCCTTTCCGGCGCGAAGAAGCCCTTCCTGCTGGTGGGAGGCGGAGCGGTGCTTTCCGGCGCGGCGGAGCAGGTGCGTTCCTTTGCCCGGCTTCTGGATGCCCCGGTCTGCGATACTTTGATGGGAAAGGGTGCCTTTGACGGGAACGATCCCCGCTATACCGGTATGATCGGCATGCACGGCACCAAAGCCTCCAACCTTGGCGTGAGCGGCTGCGATCTGCTGGTAGCGCTGGGAGCCCGTTTCTCCGATCGGGTGGTCAGCAATGTGAAGACCTTTGCACCTAATGCCCGCATCCTGCACATCGACATCGACGCGGCGGAGATCAACAAAAATGTCCGCGCGGACGTTTCTCTGGTGGGAGATTTAAAGGACGTGCTGGAAATTCTGCTCACCAGACTGCCGCAGCAGTCACATCCGGAATGGATGGCGCATATCATGGAGCTGAAGGAAAAATATCCTCTGACCTACGATCCGGACGGCCTGAGCTGCCCTTATGTCATTCAGGAGCTGGAGCGGCTGACCGCCGGAAAGGCCGTCGTCACCACGGACGTGGGACAGCATCAGATGTGGACGGCCCAGTATTATCATTTTATCAGCCCCAGAACTTTTCTGTCGTCCGGAGGGCTGGGCACGATGGGCTACGGCCTTGGTGCCTGCATCGGCGCGAAGATGGGGCAGCCGGATAAGATCTGCGTGAACATTGCGGGAGACGGATGCTTTCGCATGAACATGAACGAGCTGGCGACCGCCAGCCGGTATCAGATACCGATCATCCAGATCGTGATCAACAATCACGTGCTGGGTATGGTGCGCCAGTGGCAGACGCTTTTTTACGGGCACAGATATTCCCAGACCGTGCTTTCGGATAAGGTGGACTTCTGCAAGGTGGCGGAGGGGCTGGGCTGTAAGGCCATCCGCGTGACCAGAAAGGAAGAGGTCGCGCCTGCCATTGAAGCGGCCATCGCGGAGGGAGGCCCCGTGCTCATCGAGTGCGTGATCCCGGAGGACGATAAGGTATTTCCGATGGTTTCACCGGGCGGCTCCATCAGCGAAGCCTTCGATGCGGCTGATCTGAAAAAGAAGGGCCAGGAGACCTGACGGACAGCAGAAAAGCCCTGGCAGACAGAATGATTTTTACCCGGAAACGGCGGAGGGGGAAGCGAAAGCTTCCTCCTTTTGGCAGACACTGCTTCCGGACGGGGCAGAACAGGTGAAAATAATTTATCTATTTAATGAAGTAGTTGACTAAAGTGATAAAAATATGTAAAATAGGCTTCATAGTTTTGCACATCTATATGGATCAGGCTGCAGACACAGCGGCGTGAGGAGGAGGTCAAAAGTGGCGAGAGTATATAATTTTTCCGCAGGCCCGGCGGTCCTGCCGGAGCAGGTTTTAAGGGAAGCGGCTGCTGAAATGCTGGATTACAGAGGAAGCGGCATGTCCGTGATGGAAATGAGCCACCGCTCCAAAACCTACCAGGGGATCCTGGATGAGGCGGAAGCGGATCTGCGCGGACTGATCGGGATTCCGGACAATTACCGGGTGCTTTTCCTGCAGGGAGGCGCGAGCCAGCAGTTCGCGATGATCCCCATGAACCTGATGAAAAACCGGGTTGCGGATTATATCGTGACCGGACAGTGGGCGAAAAAGGCCTGGCAGGAGGCGGCCAAATACGGAACGGCCAACAAGATCGCCTCCTCCGAGGATCAGACCTATTCCTACATACCGGACTGCTCCGACCTTCCCGTTTCCGAGAATGCGGACTATGTCTATATCTGTGAAAACAATACCATTTACGGAACCAAATTTAAAACCCTTCCCAATACGAAGGGAAAGCCTTTGGTTGCGGATGTGTCCTCCTGCTTCCTTTCCGAGCCGGTGGACATCACGAAATACGCGCTGATGTACGGCGGCGTTCAGAAGAACATCGGCCCCGCGGGCGTGGTGATCGTCATCATCAGAGAGGATCTGATCACAGAGGATGTGCTCCCCGGCACGCCCACCATGCTTCAGTACAAGATCCATGCGGACGCAGGCTCCCTTTATAACACGCCTCCCGCCTACGGCATCTATATCTGCGGCAAGGTCTTCAAGTGGCTGAAAGACCTCGGCGGCCTTTCGGCGATTCAGAAGATGAATGAGGAAAAAGCGGCTGTTCTCTACGACTTCCTGGATGAAAGCAGCCTGTTTAAGGGAACCGTGCGCAGACAGGACCGCTCCCTGATGAACGTTCCCTTCATCACCGGAAGCGACGAGCTGGACGCGAAATTCGTGATGGAAGCGAAGGAACACGGCCTGGAAAACCTGAAGGGCCACAGGAGCGTGGGCGGCATGCGTGCAAGCATCTATAACGCCATGCCCATGGAGGGCGTCCGCAGCCTGGTGGAATTCATGAAAAAATTTGAAATGGAGAATAAATGATATGTTTCAATATTACTGCCTGAATCCCATCTCGAAGGTGGGGCTGGAGGGCTTTACGGAGAGCTATACAAACACGCAGCAGCTTGAGGAGGCGGACGGCATCCTTGTCCGCAGCGCCTCCATGCATGAGATGGAGCTGCCGGAAAACCTGCTTGCGGTGGCCAGAGCAGGGGCGGGCGTGAACAATATCCCGCTGGATAAATGCGCGGAAAAGGGAATCGTCGTATTCAACACGCCCGGCGCGAATGCCAACGGCGTGAAGGAGATCGTCATCGCGGGCATGCTGCTGGCCTCCCGCGATATCGTGGACGGCATCAACTGGGTGCGGGAAAACAGCGCTGACGCGAACGTGGGAAAAGCGGCAGAGAAGGTAAAGAAAAATTTTGCCGGAACCGAGATACAGGGAAAGAAGCTCGGCATCATTGGTCTGGGAGCCATCGGTGTGAAGGTGGCGAATACGGCCAGGCATCTTGGCATGGAGGTCTATGGCTATGATCCCTATGTTTCCGTGGACGCGGCCTGGAATCTGAGCCGGGATGTGAAGCACGTGATCGACGTGAATGAGATTTATGAGAAATGCGATTTCATCACGATCCATGTTCCCCTAATGGACAGCACGAAGGGAATGATCAATGAAGAAGCCATCGCAAAGATGAAAGACGGCGTGATCCTTCTGAACTTTGCCCGCGACCTTCTGGTGGATGAAAAGGCGGTGCTGAACGCCATCGAAAGCGGAAAGGTGCGCCGGTACGTTTCCGATTTTCCAAACCCCGTGACCGCGGGAAGGAAGGGCTGCATCGTGATCCCTCATCTGGGTGCCTCCACGGAGGAATCCGAGGACAACTGCGCGGTGATGGCCGTAAAGGAGCTGATGGATTACCTGGAAAACGGCAACATCAAAAACAGTGTAAACTATCCCTCCTGCGATATGGGCGTCTGCACGCAGGCCGGACGCATCAGCGTTTTCCATAAAAACGTGGCGAACATGATCACCCGTTTCGCGGCGGTCTTCGGCGAGAAGGGCATCAACATTTCCGACATGATCAACAAGTCCAGAGGCGAAGTCGCCTATACCATGTTCGACGTGGAGGAACAGGCCTCCGAGGAGATCATTTCCATGCTGCGCGCCATCCCCGGCGTATTCCGTGTGCGCGTGGTGAAATAGTTTTGAAATGTTTGATTTCCGGGAGTTGGAACTGTTTGGACAGCGGTTCCGATTCCCGGATTTTTTGTACGCATTGACTTGATAGCATAAAATAGATATAATATGGACAGAATATTGCTATATACATTCGCGAAGGAGGTATGTTTATGAATATCCGTCCATCCGCGGCAATCCGCCAGAACTACAATGAGATTGCCGATATGTGCAGAAAGACCGCAGAACCGGTTTTCCTTACCAAGAACGGAGAAGGTGATCTGGTCGTTATGGACATCGAAACCTATAACCGCAGAGAGAAGATGCTGAAGCTCCGTGAAGAGTTGCTTGCTGTGGAGGAGGACAGAATGAGGGGGAGCAAAGGCTTCTCTGTTGATGAAGTCGCTGCGATGATGCGTAGTGCGATCAAGGGGGCGGCAGGCTATGAAACAGCAGAATAAATATCGTGTGATCATATCGGAACGGGCTGCACAAATGCTTGTTTCGCACGCCGCATTTCTGGCTCAGGTCAGTCCGGAAGCGGCGGAACGGTTGACGGCAGAATTCGAAAAGGCAGCAAATTCACTGGAATCGATGCCGCAGAGATGTCCGTGGCTTAGAGGGGAATATATCCCAAGAAATGCCTATCGCTTTATCTTGTTTGAGAAACGCTATATGATAATCTTCCAGATCGTAGATGATATTGTGTATGCAGATTATGTCGTGGATTGCAGGCGGGATTATAGCTGGCTTATTCGATAACAATAAAATAACAGAAAAAATCATCGCTTGCTCTTTATTCCCGCGGGCAGCGAGCCGGATCGCGTGCCCGCAGGGAATCTGACTTGTCATGCTTCAGTCCTTCCGGCACGCCCTTTTTTTGCTTGTATCCAAAAGCGGAATCGGGTATACTGGTAATTAGAAATCAAAGAAAATGTGTCGGCAATCGGCAGACGGGAGTGGAAATGGCGGAGGTAAGACCTTTTCGGGCCTGGAGGCCCGCGCAGGGGCTGGCGGAGAGGATCGCGGCCCTTCCCTACGACGTTGTGAGCGGGAAGGAGGCCAGGGAGGAGATTCGGCGGGAGCCCTGCTCCTTTCTCGCGGTAGACAGGCCGGAAACCCAGTTTGAGGAGGGAACGGATGCTGCCGCGCAGTACGTGTACGAACGGGCGGGAACGCTTTTGCGGCAGTGGATGAAGGAGGGCAGTCTTTTGCATGAGACGGAGCCCTGTTATTATATCTATGAGCTGGAAAGGCAGGGATACGTGCAGACGGGGATCGCCGCCTGCGTATCGGCGGACGATTATTTATGTGGCGTGATCCGCAGACATGAGAACACGAGAAAGGATAAGGAAGAGGACAGAACCCGGCACGTGAGGGCCTGCGGCGCGCAGACCGGGCCGGTCTTTCTCGCCTACCGGGCTAAGGAGGAGATCCGGGCCATCACAGAGCGCTGCAGGAAGGAAGCCAGCCTGTACGATTTCGTTTCTCCCGACGGCATCGGCCACAGAGTATGGAGGATTGGAGCGCGGGAGGACGTGCAGGCGCTTCACGAGGCCTTCGCCGGGGTGGAAAGGCTGTACATAGCGGACGGACATCACCGCTGCGCGTCGGCGGTGCGGGTGGCTCTGGAGCGCAGGAAGGAATGTCCGGACTATACGGGAGAGGAACCGTTCAATTTCATTCTGTCCGTGCTGTTTCCGGACGATGAGCTGACCATCCTGGAGTATAACCGGGTAATCCGGGATCTGAACGGATTGACCCCGCAGGAGTTTCTGGAGAAGGTCGGGGCGCATTTTGAGGTCAGCCCCGAGGAAGGAGCGTACCGTCCGGAGGGGAAGGGCCGCTTCGGCCTCTATCTGGAGAAAAAATGGTACCGGCTGACATGGAAGCGGGAGACGGAGACAGAGGCGGCTGTGTCCACGGCCCAGACTCCTGTGTACTCGGCTGAGGCTCCATCAGCTCCGGCCCAAGTCCCGGCGGATTCGGCCCCGGCACCTGCAGCCTCGGTTCAAGCCCCGGCACCTGCAGCCCCGTCGGATCCGGTTCAGGCGCTGGACGCGGACGTTCTGCAGCGGCTGATCCTGGAGCCGGTTCTGGGAATAAAGGACCCGAGGACGGATGAAAGGATCGATTTTGTGGGCGGCGTCCGGGGACTGGAGGAGCTGGAAAAACGCTGCGGGGAGGACTGCGCGGCGGCCTTCAGCCTGTACCCCACGTCGATCGGGGAGCTGTTTAAAGTGGCGGACGCGGGGCTTCTGATGCCGCCCAAGTCCACCTGGTTCGAGCCGAAGCTGCGAAGCGGGCTGTTCATCCACAGCCTGAAAGAGGAATAAAGAGGGAAGGAATTGGTGAAGGATATGAAGGACAAACTGTATAAGCTGATGAACTGGCCGGAGATTGAGGCGATCATCTATTCGGAGGAGGACAATCCGCATAGGCTGCTGGGACCGCATGCGGCGGGGAATGCGACGGTATTCCAGACATTCTGGCCGGGTGCGGAGAAGGTGGAGCTTGTGCTTTCCGATACGGGGAAGGCAGTGGAGATGGAGCTTGCGGACGAGGCGGGTTATTTTGCGGCTCTGGTTCCCGGAAAGGAGGTTCCGGCCTATGAATACCGGGTGACCTGGCCGGACGGCACGGTGAAGACGGAGGGCGACCCCTACCGTTTTGCTCCTGTGATCAGCAAAAAGGACACGGATCGTTTCGCAGCGGGGATCCATTATGAGGCCTATAACATGCTCGGCGCGCATGTATGTACCATTGACGGAACGGAGGGCGTGCACTTTGCGGTCTGGGCGCCCAATGCCCTCAGGGTGAGCGTGGTGGGAGATTTCAACCACTGGGACGGCCGCGTGCATCAGATGAGACGGCTGTGGGATTCGGGAATCTTCGAGCTGTTCATCCCGGGCAGCCTGGAGGGGCAGAATTATAAATATGAGCTGAAAACAAAGGGCGGCCTTACCTATCTGAAGGCGGATCCCTATGCCTTCGGCCAGCAGCTCCGGCCGGATACGGCCTCCGTGATCCGGGACATTTCCGGATTTGCCTGGGAGGACGAGCAGTGGCTGAAGAAAAGAGAAAAGACGGACTACAGCAACAGGCCTGTCAGCGTCTATGAGCTGTATCTCGGCTCCTTTAAGCGGCCGGAGGACGACAGGCCCTACTGCAATTACAGGGAGCTTGCTCCCGCCATCATTTCCTATGTGAAGGAAATGGGCTATACCCACATCGAGCTGATGCCCATCATGGAGCATCCCTTCGACGGCTCCTGGGGCTATCAGGTGATCGGCTATTACGCGCCAACCGCCAGATACGGGACGCCGGAGGATTTTATGTATTTCATGAATGAAATGCACAAGGCGGGCATCGGCGTGATCCTGGACTGGGTTCCCGCTCATTTTCCCAGGGATACCTACGGGCTTTCCGCCTTTGACGGAACCTGCCTGTACGAGCATCTGGATCCCAGACAGGGCTCTCATCCCCACTGGGGAACGCTGATCTACAACTACGGCAGGCCGCAGGTTTCCAATTACCTGATCGCCAACGCCCTGTTCTGGATCGAGCAGTACCATGCGGACGGCATCCGTATGGACGCTGTGGCCTCCATGCTTTATCTGGATTATGGAAAGCAGGACGGCGAATGGGTGGCAAATATCTACGGCGGGAATGAAAACCTGGAAGCCGTGGAATTCTTAAAGCATGTGAACAGCATGATCCATAAGAGAGGGCGCGGCGCCATTTCCATTGCGGAGGAATCCACCGCATGGCCTCTGGTCACCGGAAGCCTGGAGGAGGACGGCCTTGGCTTTGACATGAAATGGAACATGGGCTGGATGAATGATTTCCTGGGCTATATCAGACAGGATCCCTTCTTCCGCTCCGGCTGCCACAACATGCTCACCTTCAGTATGGTCTATGCCTACAGCGAGCGCTTCATGCTGGTGCTTTCCCACGACGAGGTGGTGCACGGCAAGGCGTCCATGCTGGGCAAGATGCCCGGAAGCAGGGAGGAGCAGTTTGCCAACCTGAAGGCGAGCTACGGCTATATGATGTGTCATCCCGGCAAAAAGCTTCTGTTCATGGGACAGGATATCGGAGAATACGACGAGTGGAACGAAAACCGGGAGGTGGAATGGCAGCTCACTCAGGAGGCCGACCACAAGGGCCTGCAGGAGTTTGTGAAGGCTTTGAATCACCTTTATACCTCCGCTCCCGCCCTTTCCGTAAAGGATACAAGCTGGGACGGCTTTGAGTGGATTGACTGCATCAGCGCCAACGACTGCACCCTTTCCTTTGTGCGCAAGGGACAGAAGGATGCGGACATGCTCCTGGTGGTGGTGAATTTCGCGAACGTGGAAAGAAAGGGCTTCCAGGTGGGAGTTCCTCTGAACGGAAAATACAAGGAGATCCTCAACTCCGACGCGAAGGAATTCGGCGGACAGGGAAGGACCAATCCCCGGATCAAGACGGCTTCCGAGGAGGAATGGGACGGAAGGGAATATTCTATCAAGCTGACGCAGGCTCCTTTAAGCGTGAGCATTTTCTCCTATCAGCCCTACACAAAGGAGGAGCTGAAGGAGATCGCCAAAAAGAAGGCGGAAAAGGCGCGGAAGGAAAAGGAAGCGGCAAGAAAGAAAAAGAACGCAAAGAAAGCCTCCTCCGGCCGCAGCCCCAAAACGCTGAAGGAGGAGCTGGAGGAAAAGGTATTCGCCGCCGAGGCGCAGATCGCGGAAAAGGGCGAGGTGGAAAAGCCGGTTCGGGTGACGAAGCCCAAAAAGCAGAAGCTGGAAGCCGCAGAGACGACAGAAAAGGAAATGGACAGCAGGGAGAAAGGAAAGAAGTAAATGATCTGGGAAAAAGCGGCGGCATTGGGAATCGTGACAGGAGTTTTGCCGAAAGGAAGCGCTCTGCTCCTTCTGACCTCGGGAGCGGAGCTTTCCGAGGAGCTTTCCATCGGAAGGCAGATCTTACAGGATGCCCCGAAAACCATGATGGACCTGCTGGTGCGGGTGGCGATCTGCATTATTACCTTTTTGATCGGTTCACGCATCATCGGCCTGATCCGCAGGCTCGTCGGGAAGGCTCTCGTGCGAACGGGAGCCGCCGGGCAGGCGGGAAAATTCATTGATTCCTGTATCCGTGTGATACTGTATTCCTTTCTTGTTTTTCAGATCGCACTGCACCTTGGCATCAATGCGGCGACCATCGCGACTGTGCTTGGCTCAGCCACCGTGACTGTGGGCCTTGCCTTCCAGGGAAGCCTGAAAAATTGTATCGGAGGCATCATGATCATGATCCTGCATCCCTTCCGGGTCGGGGATTATATTGTGGAGTCCACCTACAACAGCGAAGGAACCGTGACGGAGATCACGGTCTTTTATACAAAGCTTGCGACAATGGACAATAAGACCATTATTCTTCCCAACGGCCCGCTTTCTGATACCGAGATCACCAATGTGACAAGAGAAGAAAACCGGCGCGTGGAAATTAAGGTGGGAATTTCTTATAAGTCGGATATCAGGACGGCAAAGCAGGTGCTGGAGGAGCTTCTGGCGGAGGAGGAGAGGATACGCAGAGAGCTTGGCTATCATATTTTCGTGGATGAGCTGGGAAGCAGCTCGGTGATTCTTGGCTTACGCTTCTGGACAAAGACGGAGGATTACTGGCCGGTTCGCTGGAAGCTTCTGGAGGATATCAAATACGCCTTCGACGATCACGGGATCGGGATCCCTTATCCGCAGATGGATGTGCATCTGGACCGCGAGGGCGGGAAGGCGGAAGAGCAGAAGGAGTAAAAGGCATAAGCGCGGAAAGAGCAAAAGGTATAAATGCAGAAGTAGCAAAAGGCATAAACGCCGGAGGTTTGAATATGAACGTACGGAAACGGAGCGGGAAGGTGGTACCCTTTGACCCCGGTTTTATTTCCCGGGCGGTCTCTCTTGCGGCCGCGGCGGCGGGAGAGCACAGCGAGGACGGGATCAGGCGAATCACGGAGGCTGTGACGGAGAAGCTTCGCGCGAGAAAAGAGGAGATCTGGGATATCGAGACGATCCAGGATACGGTTGAGGAAACGCTGTTTGAGCAGAAATATTATCAGACGGCGAAGGCGTATATCCGTTATCGCCTGGAAAAAGAGAAGGAACGCGCCGGGGAAGCTCAAAAGGAAGGCCTTTTGAGCCGCGAATTTCTAAGCCCCTATAAGCATGCGCCCAGTCCGATGGAGCAGCTCGGCGCTTTCGTTTATACCCGGACCTATTCCAGATTCCTTCCCAGGCTTGGCCGCAGGGAATTCTGGTGGGAGACTGTTCGCCGCGCAGTGGAATACAACTGCTCTCTTGCGCCTACATCCAGGGAGGAGGCGGAGAAGCTGTATGACAACATTTATCATCTTAGGCAGTTTCTTTCCGGCCGTACCCTGTGGGTGGGCGGAACGCCTGTCGCCGATCAGTATCCCATGGCGAACTATAACTGCGCGTTTACCGTGATAGACAGCTTCAGCGCTTATCACGATCTGTTTTATCTGCTGATGGTGGGAAGCGGCGTGGGCGTGCGGGTGCTGGGGGCCGACGCCGAAAAGCTTCCTCCGGTCAGGACAGATCTGAGGATCCTGCATAAGTCCTACGATCCAAGGCCGGCGGAGGAACGGCTGGAATACACGGATCTGACCTTCAGCCGCGATGTCGCCACGCTGACCATCGGCGATTCTAAGGAGGGCTGGGCGCAGGCGCTGACCCACTATTTTGATATTCTGACCAACCGGGAGTACCGGGGGATCGAAGGGCTGGTGGTGATTTACGATTCCATACGCCCCAAGGGAGAGAGGCTGAAAACCTTTGGCGGGACAGCCAGCGGCTACGGCTCCATGATGACCATGATCGACAAGATCCATAAGGTGGTCGCGGCGGCGGGAAGGAGGGAGAACGCTCCCTGGGTGGGCCTGAAGCCCATTGACCTGCTGGATATCGCAAATATCATCGGAGAAAACGTGGTGTCCGGCGGCGTGCGCCGTACCTCGGAAATCGGTCTGATCGATGCGGACGACGAGACCTGCATCCAGGCAAAGAGTCATCTGTACCGCCAGGTGAACGGGCGCTGGGAGATAGACAGATCCATCGCGCACCGGCAGATGAGCAACAATTCCATCTATTACCGCAAAAAGCCCACGCGGGAAAAGCTGCACTGGCATCTGCAGCAGATGCGGTATTCCGGGGAGCCCGGCTGGATCAATGAGGAAGCGGGGGCAAAGCGCAGGCCGGACTTTAACGGCTGCAATCCCTGCGGGGAGATCCTGCTGGACAGCCATGGGCTGTGCAACCTGACCACGCTGAACGTGATGGGATTCGTGAAGGATGGAGCGCTGGATAAAAAGGCGCTTCTGGAAGCGCAGCGGCTTTCCGCGCGGGCGGGCTACCGCATGACCTGCCGGGAGCTGGAAATGTATGACTGGAACAGGGTGCAGCAGCGCGACCGTCTGCTCGGCTGCTCCATGACCGGCTGGCAGGATATGGTGAACGCCACGAAGATGGAGAGGGAAGAGCAGATCGCTCTTCTGGAAGAAATGCGTAAGACGGCCCACAGCGCGGCAAGGGAGATGGCTGCAAGGCTGGGCGGGAAGGAACCGCTTCTGGTGACGACCATTAAGCCGGAAGGGACCCTTTCCCTGCTTCCAACCGTTTCCAGCGGGGTGCATTATTCCCATGCGCCCTATTATATCCGCAGGATCCGCATTACCGCCACGGACCCGCTCTGCCGGGTATGCGAGGAGCTGGGCTATCCGGTGCTCCCTGAGGTGGGGCAGGATCCGGACGATCCGACGACCAAGGTGGTGGAATTCCCGGTGAAGGCGCCTGCCGGACGGGTGAAGGCGGACGTATCCGCAGTGGAACAGCTGGAAAACTACAAAATGTTCATGGAGCATTACGTGGATCATAACTGCTCCATTACCGTCCATGTGCGGGATCAGGAATGGGACGAGGTGGAGCAGTGGGTGTGGGATAACTGGGACGACGTGGTGGCCCTTTCCTTTTTAAGCTATGACGACAGCTTCTATGAGCTGCTTCCCTATGAGGCCATCGACGAGGCGGAATATGAGCGCCGCCGCGCCGCCATGAAGCCCTTCAATCCGTCGTTGCTGTCCCGCTATGAGCATGATGAGACGGAGCTGGATATCGGAGATTCTGAGTGCGTAAACGGCGTCTGTCCGGTGCGCTGAGGCTTCGTTCCGGATTCCTAAATGGATGGAAGCGGGCAGGGATCCGCAACGGAACGAAGAACGAAAGGAAACGGAACAAACGAAAGCAGAGAAGAAAGGGAGAGGATCATGTATGAAACAGCTTGTGATGGAAACAAGCATTCTAAGAGGCTGCGAGGTGACGAAGCAGCGCTATGAAACGGGGCTGATCCCGGATGTGAAAAACTATGAGATGGAGGTTGTCAACCTTTATCCGCAGAAAACCTGTCAGACCATCGAGGGTTTCGGAGCGGCCCTTACGGAGTCCGCGGGACATGCCTTAAGCCGGATGAGCGGGGGGAATTTTGACCGGGTGGTGCGCTCCTGCTACGGGGAGGGCGGCCTTGGCTATACGCTGGGAAGGGTGCATATGGACAGCTGCGACTTTTCCCTTGGGAATTATTGCGCCGTCAGCGATCCCGCGGACCCCGGCTTTGGGGATTTCAGCCTGGAACGGGACGCGCAGTATGTGCAGCCTTTGGTGAAAAAGGTGTTCGCCGCGGCGGGAGGGCCTGTCAGCCTGCTTCTGTCGCCCTGGTCTCCCCCGGCCTTCATGAAGGAGACGGGCGTGCGCAACGGCGGCGGCCATCTGAAGCCGGAATGCTATGAAGCCTATGCGGCCTATATCGTCCGGTATCTGAAGGAATACGAGAAGGCGGGGATTCCGATCCGATATATGACGGTTCAGAACGAACCGCTTGCCGTTCAGACCTGGGACTCCTGCGAGTATACGCCGGAGGAGGAAAAAGCCTTTCTGCGGGATCATCTGTATCCGGCCCTCCAGAAAAACGGTCTTGGACAGATCGGAATCTATATTTGGGATCATAACAAGGAGAGGGTCTATGAACGCGCCCGTGATATAGTGGACGAGACGACGGAAAAGATGATCGAGGGCGTCGCCTATCACTGGTATACGGGGGATCACTTCGAGACGCTTTCCATGGTACGGGAGGATTATCCCCGGCTTAAGCTGATGCACAGCGAGGGCTGCGTGGAGCTCGCCCGCTACGGAGAGAATGCCGGAGACGACATGCGTCATGCGAAAATGTATGCCCATGATATCATTGGCGATCTGAACCACGGAATGAACAGCTGGATCGACTGGAACCTGGTTCTGGATGAGATGGGAGGGCCGAACCATGTGGGCAATTACTGCGGCGCTCCGATCATCTGCCATACAGACACGGATACGGTGGAGTACAAGCCCATGTACCATGCGATCGGCCATTTCAGCCGCTTCATCCGGCCCGGCGCGGCGCGCATCGCTCATTCCTGCTATTCATCGGAAATAGAGGTGACAGCGGCGCGCAACCCGGATGGAAGCTGCGCGGTCGTGCTGCTGCATACGGGGCAGCAGCGCAGGCCGGTTCAGCTTCGGGTGGAGGGAAAAACGGCCCGCCTGATGCTTCCCGCGGAAAGCATCTCTACGGTGGTGCTGAAATAATCAGGATAAAAAAATCTGAGAAGGACGGCAGCGGGAAGGTTTCATTTTTACAGGGGAAAGGAAGGGAAGGTTACAGTTTATGAGCCGATTGAAAATCAGTACGCCGGATCAGGCCCAGCTCACTGTAGAGCGGCTGTATAAGGATCTGGAGCGGCATATCGTCGCAAGCCCGCCGGGGCTGTGCCCGGTGGATCTCCAGCTTTCATTTTTGAAGCTCTGTCACGCGCAGACCTGCGGGAAATGCGTGCCCTGCCGGATCGGGCTTGGGCAGCTTCAGAACCTGCTGGAGCAGGTGCTTGACGGGACGGCGACGATGGATACGCTGGCTTTGATTGAGGAAACTGCGAACAACATCACGGATTCCGCCGACTGCGCCATCGGCTTTGAGGCCGCGCACATGGTCCTTGCGGGACTGCAGGGCATCCGGGATGATTATATTTATCATATCGAGCACGGGAAATGCTCCTATTCCATCACCCAGCCGGTGCCCTGCGTGGCGCTGTGTCCGGCGGGCGTGGACATTCCGGGCTATATCGCGCTGGTGGGAGAGGAACGCTATGCGGATGCGGTGCAGCTCATCCGCAAGGACAATCCGTTCCCCACGGCCTGCGCCCTGATCTGCGAGCATCCCTGTGAGGCGCGCTGCCGCAGGAACATGATCGACAGCTCCGTGAACATCCGGGGCTTAAAGCGCATGGCGGTGGACAACGCCCGGGCGAACACGGTGCCCGTTCCGAAAAAGGCCCCCTCCACGGGAAAGCGCATCGCCATCGCGGGCGGTGGGCCGGGCGGTCTGTCAGCGGCTTATTATCTGGAGCTGATGGGACATCATGCGGTGGTTTTTGAACAGAAGAGCAGGCTGGGCGGGATGCTTCGCTACGGCATTCCCAATTACCGTTTCCCGAGAGAGCGGCTGGATGAGGATATCGAGGCCATCCTTTCCACGGGCGTGGAGGTACATACGGGGGTAAACATCGGAAACGGGGAAAACGATATTTCCCTGAGCCGTCTGAGAGAGGAATTTGACGCGGTTTACATCGCCATCGGCGCACATAATGATAAAAAGATCGGAATCGAGGGAGAGGACGCCGAGGGCGTGATCTCCGCGGTGGAGATGCTTCGCAGCATCGGGGACGGGAATCCTCCTGATTTTACCGGAAAGACCGTGCTGGTGGTGGGCGGCGGAAACGTGGCGATGGACTGCACCCGCTCCGCCCTCCGTCTGGGCGCGAAAAAGGTGGGGATCGCCTACCGGAGAAGGCAGTCGGACATGACAGCCCTGCCGGAGGAGGTGGAGGGCGCCATCGCGGAGGGAGCGCAGCTCTACAGCCTGAAGGCGCCTGTGCGCGTGGAGGCGGATGAAAACGGAAGGGTTGCGGCCCTCTGGGTACAGCCCCAGATCATCGGCCCCATCGACGCCTGGGGCCGGGCGCGTCCGGTGAAGGCGCAGGTGGAGATGCAGAGGATCCCCTGCGATATCGTGGTGGTCGCCGTGGGGCAGGGCATCGAATCCCGGCACTTTGAGGATTCCGGCGTCCCGGTAAAGAGGGGCGTGATCGAGGCGCTTGCCGAAAGCACGGTCCGGGATATCCCCGGCATCTTCGC
Source organism: Candidatus Eisenbergiella merdavium (assembly GCA_019119595.1). Taxonomy (GTDB): domain Bacteria; phylum Bacillota; class Clostridia; order Lachnospirales; family Lachnospiraceae; genus Eisenbergiella; species Eisenbergiella merdavium. The sequence goes on from DWWS01000074.1 coordinate 55,781, forward strand.
GGGCGGGGACTGCGTGACCGGGCCTGCCACCGTGATCCGCGCCATTGCGGCGGGTAAGGTGGCCGCGGCCAACATCGACGAATATCTGGGCTATCATCACACCATTTCCTGCGACGTTGAGATCCCGCAGGTGAATTACGCCGACAAGCATCCCTGCGGCAGGGTGAACATGTCCGAGCGGGAGGCGGGAGAGCGGAAATGCGATTTCTGCGAGATCGAACGGTGCATGACGAAGGAGGAGGCGGCACAGGAGGCGGCACGCTGCCTTCGGTGCGATCATTACGGATATGGGAATCTGAAGGGAGGCCGGGCTGCGATATGGTGACACTGACGATTGACAACAAAAAGATCAGCGTGCCGGAGGGCACCACGATCATGAAGGCCGCGGCCTCTGCGGGGATCATCATCCCCCACCTGTGCTATCTGGAGGGGATCAACGAGATCAGCGCCTGCAAGGTCTGCGTGGTGGAAATACAGGGGAAGGTGAAGCTGGTCACCGCCTGCAACAATCCGGTGGAGGAGGGGATGGTGCTTTTCACCAATTCCCCCAAGGTGCGTTCCGTGCGCAGGACCAACGTGGAGCTGATCCTGTCCCAGCACAACAGCAACTGCGCCACCTGCGTGCGCAGCGGAAACTGCAACCTGCAGAAGCTGTCAAACGATCTGGGCATTCTGGACGTCCCCTACAAAAAGGAGATCACGGAAATGCCCTGGAACCGGGATTTCCCGCTGATCCGGGATTTCGGGAAGTGCATCAAGTGCATGCGCTGCGTGCAGATCTGCGATAAGGTGCAGGCGCTTCATATCTGGGACGTACAGAACACGGGCTCCCGGACCACGGTGGACGTTTCGGAAAACCGGACGATAGAGGAGTCGGACTGCAGCGTATGCGGCCAGTGCATCACCCATTGTCCTACGGGCGCGCTGCGGGAGCGGGACGATACGGCGAAGGTGTTCCGCGCGCTGGCGGACCCGGAGACGGTGACGGTGGTGCAGGTGGCCCCCGCGGTGCGCACAGCCTGGGCGGAATCGCTGGATATTCCCTCCTATATGGCGACGGAGGGACGCATGGTGGCCGCTCTGAAAAAGATCGGCTTCGACTACGTATTTGATACCAATTTTTCCGCTGACCTGACCATCATGGAGGAGGGGAACGAGCTGCTTTCCCGCCTTGCCGATCCGGGGGAAAAGCGCTGGCCCATGTTCACCTCCTGCTGTCCGGCCTGGGTGAGCTTTATCAAAAGCCAGTATCCGCAGCTTGCGGATCATCTTTCCACGGCAAAATCGCCCCAGCAGATGTTCGGCGCGGTGACGAAGAGCTATTTTGCGGAACAGATCGGCGTGGAGCCGGAAAAGCTCTGCTGTATTTCCATCATGCCCTGCGTTTCCAAAAAGAGGGAGGCGACCCTTCCCGATATGTACAGCGCTTCCTCCGGCCGCGTTCCGGATGTGGACATCGTGCTGACCACCAGAGAGCTTGCCAGGATGATCCGGGCGGAACACATCGCTCCGGCCCTTCTGACGGAGGAGGCTTTTGATTCTCCGCTGGGGGAAAGCAGCGGCGCCGGTGTGATCTTCGGCGTGACCGGCGGCGTGATGGAGGCGGCGCTTCGGACGGCCTATTACTGTGTGGAGGGTGTGAATCCGCCGCCGGACGCCTTCAGCGATGTGCGCGGACTGGAAGGAAGAAAGGAAGCCTCCTTCCGGCTGGGCGACAGAACCCTTCGCACCTGCACCGTGAGCGGCCTGAAAAACGCGCGAGACCTGATGGAGGATATCCTGCGGGGGGATGCGCAGTACGACTTTGTGGAGGTCATGGCCTGCCCCGGCGGCTGTGTGGGCGGCGGAGGCCAGCCCATCACCGACGGCATGGAAATGGCGGACGTGAGAGGCCCGAAGCTGTATCAGATTGACGAGAAGCGGCCCATCCGCTTCTCCCATGAGAATCCGGAGATCGCCCGGCTTTATGCGGAGTATCTGGAGAAACCTTTGGGAGAAAGATCCCACAGCCTGCTGCATACCCATGGATGACGGCGGCGGGAAGAGACGAAAAAAGTATGAAGGCAGGTTATTTTTCCAATAACGGATACATATTTAAGATGCTCTGGAGGATGCAGAAGGGAAGAGTCGCCGGAGAATTCCTTTATCATTCGCTGAATTATATCTACTGGGTGTTTTATGATATCCTTTTTCTTCAATATCTGGTAGAGGCGCTGGAAAAGGGAAAAAGCTTCGAACAGATCATGACCTTCCTTCTGCTCGTCATGGCGGGCTTTGCGGTACCAGGCGCTTTAAGCGCCTGGTATGTGCATGTGTACAGGCCGAGATCGGATGCGGATATTTTTGAAGCGGTCAACGGCATGCTGTTTGAAAAGGCGACGCACGTGGAGCTGGAATGTTATGAAAACGCGGAATTTTACAACAGATTTACTCTGGCGATGAAGGATTGCGAAAAACGTCTGGCGCAGATCGTTGAGAACCAGTGCGTGATCCTTGCAAGCTGCATTGCCAGCGCGGCCGCACTGTATTATATGTTCCGGATAGACCGCTTTGTGATCCTTTTTATCGCCGGGCCCCTGATCGGAAATTTTGTGTTCGGAAAGCTGATCAATGAAGTGAAATTCCGCATGAATAAGGAGTGTGTTCCCTGTCAGCGCAGGATGGAGTATGTGAACAGGACGCTTTATCTTGCCGATTACGCCAAGGAGCTCCGCATGTCAGAGGTATTCCGGGTGATGAAAAAGCTGTATGAGGAAGGCTTTCAGGGCGTGCTTGGGAAGATCAGGGAATACAGGAAGCGGAAGGTGCTTTTGACCTTTGTGAGAAATATTTTTACCTTTGTGGTCATTTTTCAGGGCGTTGTTTTCTATTCGCTGTACCGGGTGATGGTGACGCGGTCCATGAGCCTGAGCGGCTTCACGGTGCTGTTTTCCGCCATGACCGCCGTGGCCTGGATGGTGATTCAGGCGTCCGATTCCATCGTCAAAAGCTACGAGGACAGTCTGTACATTGCGAATCTGAAAGAGTTTCTGGAATATGAGCCGGTCATGGATGAAAAGCAGGCGGGGCTTCTGCCGAAAAGCTGCGAAGAAGCGGCATGCGGAGGCCCCGTGCTGCGGTTTCAGCATGCCAGCTTTACCTATCTGGGGCAGGAGGAGCCCGTTCTGCGTGATATCAGCCTGACCATTGACAGGCATGAGAAAATAGCTGTTGTGGGGCATAACGGAGCGGGAAAGACCACCTTTGTGAAGCTTCTGATGCGGCTGTACGACGTATCGGAGGGAGAAATACAATACTTCGGAACCAATATAAAGGAGCTGGATCTGCCGGAATACCGGAAGCTTTACGGTACCGCCTTTCAGGACTATCAGGTGTTTTCCATGACCGTGGCGGAAAATGTCCTGATGCGCAGCCCGGAAGGGGAGGAGGATTACCGGAAGGCGGAGGACTGCCTGAAACGGGCAGGCGTTTATGAAAGGGTTTCCCGGCTGCCTCATGGGATGGATACCATATTGACGAAGGAATTTGCGGAAGACGGAGCGGTGCTGTCCGGCGGAGAGCTGCAGAAGATCGCGGTGGCGAGAGCCTTTGCCAGAGAATATCAGATCGCCGTTTTTGACGAGCCCTCCAGCGCGCTTGATCCGGTGGCGGAGTATCAGCTGTATGAAAATATCCTGGAGGAATGCGTGGACAAAACGGTGATCTTCATTTCCCACAGGCTTTCCACCGCAGTATTGGCGGACCGGATCTATCTGTTTGAGAACGGCAGGATCGCAGAGCAGGGAAGCCATGAAGCGCTGATGCAGAAAAACGGCAGATATGCGGATATGTTCCGCAAACAGGCAGAGAATTATGTGGGAGGTATGAAGGGTGTGGAATAAGACGCAGAACTCCCAAAAGAGCATTGGGATAAAAAGATGCTTCCAGAATATCCTCTACATGCTCGGCATCGTGATACGGTATACGCCGGGATATTTTATCAATCTGTGCCTGTTTCAGATCTATTGTGCGGTGCAGGTGTTTTTTGAATTCACATATACGCTGAAGGTATTGCTGGAGCTGATCACCGAGGGCGCACAATATCGGGAGGCGGTCGTTTATCTGCTTTTCATGCTCGCGCTGGTGCTGATCAAGCTGGTCTGGGCGGCATGGATGGAAAATGTGACCACGCCGAAGGCGAAGGAGATCCTTCACAAAAGAATGCGCATGGAGTTGTATGAAAAGGCGGCGGGGCTGGATCTGGAGCAGTACGACGATCCGGAATATTATAATGAGTTTGTCTGGAGCATCAATGAAGCGGCTGATCGTATGGATCTGATCCTCCAGGATTTTGGCAGCTTCCTGAACCAGACCGCCCGCATGCTGTCAAACGGGATATTTTTTGTGGCGCTGGATGCCTTTGGGATCGTATTTATCCTGATGAGCCTTGCGGTGACGCTGACCATGCAGTCTTACAATGGCAGACTGCTGTTTGCCAGGGATGCGCAGCTGAAGCCGATAGAGAGAAAAAGGAGCTATTTCAACAGGATCTTTTATCTGAACGACTATGCGAAGGAGCTTCGTCTGAATCCGGCGGCGGACCGGCTGAAAAAGGAATTTTCAGAAACCAACGCCAGGGTTTATCCTGTGATAAACAAATACGGGAAAAAGAGTGCCCTTGCCGGATTCATCGGAGATTTCTGCTCCAATGATATTCTGATCAATACCGTGTATCTGGGATATCTGGTATATCAGACGGTGGTGAAGCGGGTTCTGAGCTATGGGAGCACCATGGCATTGTTCAGCGCGTCCTCTTCCCTGAAAAATTCCCTCAGAAATATGGCGGTGATGCTGCCCAGGCTGGAACAGCACGGTCTGTATGTGGAGAAGGTACGCGCATTTCTTGCTGCTGAAAGCAGGATGCAGAGCGGAGAAAGGAAGCTGGAGGAGGGCGCATTCCGAATGCTCACAATGGAAAACGTATCTTTCGCCTATGGAAAAGACACGGACACTCTGCATGATATCAGCCTTACCATCAGGGCCGGTGAAAAGATCGCCATCGTAGGCTATAACGGCGCAGGCAAATCCACGTTGATCAAGCTTCTGCTGCGGCTCTATGATGTGCGGCAGGGACGGATCTGCATGAACGGGCAGGACATCAGGGAGTATGATAAGAAAAGCTATCGCTCCTCATTTGCAACGGTTTTTCAGGATTACAAGATCTTTGCGTCCGACATTGCCGACAATGTAAAGATGGATGTGGCGCATGAGACGGACCGGAAAAAGATCGAGCAGGCGCTGGAACAGAGCGGATTCGCAGAACGGCTGAAAACGCTGCCTGGCGGCATAAATACGCCTCTGACCAGAGAATTTGAGGAGGAGGGAGTGAACCTTTCCGGCGGAGAGGCGCAGAAGGTGGCGATCGCGAGAACCTTTTATCAATACTGCCCCATTATCATATTGGACGAGCCCTCCAGCGCGCTGGATCCCATCAGCGAATACCAGCTGAATCAGGCGATGCTTGAGGCGGCAAGGGACAAAACGGTGATCTTCATTTCCCACAGGCTTTCCAGCACCGTCATGGCTGACCGCATCTACATGCTGGAACAGGGAAGGATCATAGAGCAGGGAAGCCACAGGGAGCTGATGGGACTGAACGGAAAATATGCGCAGATGTTTCGGATGCAGGCGGAGAAGTACAGTGTGCCTTCCTGAAGGGGCCGGGGCTGATGGCAGCAGTGGCCCTGCTGCCATTATTTGAATACGAATAAAAAGCTGTTTTATTGATAAATCACGGAGAAGAGGTTAAAGCAGGAGGCGGCGATCATGCGGCGCAGAAAAGCAGGTTTATTTTGGAAGTGTGGCTTCGTGCTGATTCTGTCTGCCCTGTGGCCTGGCGTATCAGGATGCGGCACCATAACACAGGAAGGAACAGAAGCACAGGAAGAGGAGATAATCGCACAGGATACAGAGGATGACGAGGATGAAATGGCGGGAATCTGTCTGGACATTTATCGAAAGGCTGCAGAGGAAAACCGTCTGGCCGAACCGAAAACGGTCCGCAGCATTGTGGAGCGCTTTGGAGAGTGCGGATATTCGGCTGTTGACAGCAAAAATCAGATAGATATGACAGGGGCGGATCAGGCGGCTGCATTCTGCCATGCGGTAAAACAAAAGGAAGCGGCAGAAACGGTTATTTTTCAGATTGACTATTTTGGAGGTTTTGTAAAATACGACCTGCGGACAAAAGACGGAAGTGTGGAAGTGACGAGGAGCTATTACGCTTACGAGGATGGAGCGATACAGAAAAGGACTGTTGAACGTTGTCAGGCGGAGAACTGGACCTATACGAAGGAGGGATATCTGATGTTCTCCGCGGTTTATTTTTCAGAAGAGATGTATACGCTTACGCTGAGCGAGGCGGAGGATCATGTGGCACTGCGGGTGGAGCCTCTGGATGAAAAATGCAGGGAATTGAACCGAAAATATCTTCAGCCTGTCGGTTATGAGCGCAACAACCTGTTTATCACGGACTGGGATGAAAAGGATTTTGGAGATTTGGATTTTTATGATCTTTTTGATATCTTTTATCCGCAGGTGTGTGGAAACCACTTTCCCTATGAGCCGGATGAAACTCTGGGAGCTGTGGATGTTTATCGGATTCCCCGGGAGGATTTCGAACGCGTGATTCAGATGTACTTTAGCATCGACAGTGAAACATTACAGTCAAAAACGGTTTATCATCAAGAGGACTCAACGTACGAGTATAAGCCAAGAGGGATTGAAGAAGCGGAATTTCCGGAATATCCGTATTCAGAAGTGATCGGATTCACGCAAAACAGAGATGGAACCATCACGCTCATGGTTCGGGTGGTATTTCCCTATGCCGGAGATTCCGACGTGTATGCCCATGAGGTAACGGTGCGGCCTTTGGAAAATGGCGGCGTACAGTATGTCTCAAACAGAATCATACCGTCAGAGGACGATGACGGGATCACGTGGCATACTCCGCGTCTGACGGCTGATGAATGGAAAGAGCTGTATGGAGGACAGGAGTGGGACAGACCGCGCGCAGAAGAAACGGAGTCAGGCACAAAAGACGGCTGTCTTCTTTCAGAAACGGAGAAACGACGGATACAGGAACAGGTACTGCTGGCGGCGGAATCGGTTGGGGAAATTTATAAGGATGTTGTTGATCCTGATGCGCCGGAGTATTCTTCAGGTGTCACGGCATTGACCGCTAAACAGAGAAAAGAGGCTGTGCAACAGCTTGGAAGCATCGGTCTGGTAAGCGTAGAAGAGGATACTGATATGCAGAACCCGGAAGAAATGGAAAACTTCTATGCTGCGTATCAAAAAGGCCGGAACTCCATGGTTACTGTATATGAGATACAACAGGATGGGCGGATCGGAGCGGTCACTTTTATTTATCGGGATCATAAGCTGCAAACATACTGTGTTGGGATCCGATGGAAGGAAGGCGGCATACCGGAAATTCAGGGAACCTCGGTCAATGATGTGGCTGAAATCAAACTGACTGAAAAGGGATATTTTATCTATGCGTATGAATATGTCATTGCACATTCGAGCCTGAGACAGTACTGGAGAGTGAAACCTCTTTCGGAAGACTGCAGAGAGTTGACGAAAAAGTACATATCAGGTTTGAGTTATGTGAATTATAATCTGCTTGTCACGGATTGGAATTCCGGAAATGTTGAGGACATTCTCATGCCCTGTATGTATGAGGATATCTACCGGATCCATACAGGAGAAAATCTGGAAACCGAGGGCCGGAAGATTCCGGCGGAGGAGTATGAAAAAATTATGACCACCTATTTTCCGGTATCAGCAGAGCAATTGCGAGAAAACTGCGGGTATGACGAGGCGGACGGCAGTTATGAATATGAGATGATATTTGCCAGCCCGTATCCGCCCTTCGGAGAAGTGGTCGACTATACGGAAAATGCGGACGGAACGATTACGCTTATTGTGGACGGCGTGTGGCCTGATTATAATTCGGATCATGCATTCAGAAATGTGATTGTAGTGGAACCATTTGAGGATGGAACCTTCCGGTATCTTTCAAACTCCATAGAAAAGCAGGAGCTGGATATTCCGGTCGTAAGGCGGAATAATACGTAGACGAGAGAGGAAGGATATGAAATTATTAGGCTGGATGTTCCGGATGGTAACGTAAGTACAGCAGGCCGGGTGCTTTCGCCCCGGCCCGCCGCATTATCCCTTCTTCACCGGGAAATAAACCTCCGTCTCCCAGTCCTTTGGCGCAAGACCCTCAAACTGAGTCCTGGTATAAATTTCATAGGGCGCTCCGTCCCATTCATAGCCGTTCCGGGCGATCCATGCGACCAGCGCCCCGTACGCATCGGAAAGGCTTGCGTAGGGCCCCTTATGGATGGTCATGGCGCACAGCCTTCCCTTCAGGAGTTTGTCTGCCTGGTCCTTTTCCTGAATGCCAAGGATCAGCTCAATGTCCGAGCATTCATGATCAAACTGATCGTCATGATAGACCGCTCCGCGCAGTCCGTCAGGTGTAAGGCGCTCTCTGGCCATCCGTTCATACAGCGCGCTGTAGTGGTCGCCGAAATCCTTTACGCCCATCATCTGCCGCCTGGATAGAACGGCCCTGTCCGGCGTTGTTACCGTCTGTATCTCGTAATCCTTCTGATATCCCATAATATTACCGGTCCTTTCAAAATTCTTCAGATGGGAGGAAAGCTCGCCGGTGATCTGCGCAAGCTCTTCCCTCTGCAGCTTCAGCGTTTCCCTTCGCTGCAGCAGCATGGAAAAAAGCGCTTCCTGATCCGTACAGGACAGAAACAGCCTGATATCCTCCAGGGAAAAGCCGTACCGCTTCAGCCTTGCGATCAGAAGCATCCTCTCGATCTGAGTCTGCCCGTAATAACGGTAACCGCTGGACGGATCCACCCGCAGCGGGGCGAGCAGTCCGATCCTGTCGTAATAGTGAAGCGTTTTGATGCTGACCTGGCATATTCTGGAAAATTCCCCGACTGTATACATCCTGTTTCCCATCCCTCTTTCCTCCTGTATCGTAAGGTGCTGATCCGGATCTGGCTTCAGTATAGAGCATGACCTGAGGGGAGGGTCAAGGTTTTTTTGCGGTTCCTTTCAGGGCTCAAGGAGTTTCAGGGCTTAAGGAGTGGAAATTTAAGCGGGCAGGTACTATAATAGAAACAATGTGGGGAAAGGAGAGAACGGAATTTTATGAGCAGCTTTTCATTTTCAACAGGAAAAACGATCCGACATATGGGAATCTATTTTCTTCTGTTTCTGGCAGGAGACCTGTTTTGCAGCCTGATCTTCGACCTGCTTTTTTCTGTAGTAGAGCTGCCGGGCAGCGCCTGGTACAGTCTTTTCAGAATGGCGGGCTGTCTGATCCTTACCTTTTTTCTGTTTCGTCTGTATACGGTTAGAGGGCTTCACAGGAGGCTGGAAGAGTTCAGAATCAGCTTCCGGTTGAATATATGGAGCGTGGCTGCGGCCGTTCTTCTTCCGACCTTTGTTCTCTGTATCTACATTCCCATGGGAAGGATAACGGTGAACCGGTTCTCTCCCGGGGAAACGCTTCTGCTGCTGGCGGCGTCTGCCCTGACAGCTTTGAAGGCCGGAATCCTGGAAGAAATGCTGTTTCGCGGGTTTATTATGAGGCTTCTGGAAGACAGATGGAACAGAGTCGCCGCCATACTGCTTCCATCGTTTCTGTTCAGTCTGCTTCATATCCCATCGATGGAAAGGATTACCGTTTCGGATGTTGTGCTTCTTGTCGTGAGCGGCACGCTGGTCGGGATTCTGTTTTCTCTGGCGGCCTGTACAGGAAACTCGATCAGCGGCAGCGCGCTGATACATACGCTCTGGAATTTTCTGCTGGTGACCAGTGTTTTTCATATTACAACTGTGCAGGAAGCATATGGGACGCCGCTTTTTTCTGTGATTCTGCCGACGGATAACATCCTGCTGACAGGAGGAGGCTTTGGGGTGGAGGCGTCGGTGGTTTCAGCAGCGGGGTATCTTCTTGCCTGCGGCCTGATCGTTCTGACGGGAAGGTTGGAGCGGAAGGGAAGCTCCCCGGCCGAAGGCGACCGCAGCAGCGGAAAGGATCGGATATGAAAATGGAAAAGAAAACAGAATCGGATCGAATGCCTGCCCGCGCCGTGCAGATCCGCGGTGCCAGGGTGCATAATCTGAAAAATATCGATGTGGACGTGCCGTTAAACCGGATCGTGGGGATCGCCGGGGTGTCTGGCTCCGGGAAATCCTCGCTGGCCCTCGGAGTGCTGTATGCGGAGGGTTCCAGACGGTATCTGGACGCGCTTTCCACCTATACCAGAAGGCGAATGACACAGGCGGCAAAAGCGCAGGTGGATGAGGTGCGCTTTTGTCCGGCGGCCCTTGCGCTGCATCAGAGGCCGGGCATCCCTGGCATCCGCAGTACCTTCGGCACGGGAACGGAGCTTTTGAACAGCCTGCGGCTGATGTTTTCCAGGCTGGCAGGTCACCGGTGTCCCAACGGCCATTATCTTGCGCCCACGCTGCAGGTGGCTGCGGGAAAGGAGCTTTTCTGCCCGGAGTGCGGCGCCGGATTTTACGCGCCCTCGGCTGAGGAGCTTGCCTTCAACAGCCAGGGGGCCTGCCGTGCCTGTGACGGAACGGGAATCGTGCGCACGGTGGATCGGGCTGCGCTGGTGCCGGATGAATCCCTTTCCATTGATGAGGGAGCGGTGGCACCCTGGAATTCTCTGATGTGGTCGCTGATGACCGACGTCTGCCGGGAGATGGGCGTGCGCACCGATGTGCCCTTCCGGAAGCTGACGGAGCAGGAAAAAGATATCGTCTATAACGGCCCTGCGGAGAAAAAGCATATTCTGTACCACTCCAAAACCACCAATCAGGCGGGAGAGCTGGATTTTACCTACTATAACGCGGTATATACGGTGGAAAACGCCCTGGCGAAGGTGAAGGACGAAAAGGGGATGAAGCGGGTGGAAAAATTTCTGAAGCAGGACGTCTGCCCGGACTGCGGCGGCACACGGCTGTCGGAGGCGGCAAGAGCGCCGAGACTTCTGGGAATCTCTCTGGCGGAGGCCTGCCGAATGACTCTTTCGCAGGCGAAGGAATGGGTGAAAGGGGTTCCTCGCAGCATGCCGGAGGAGATGCGGCCCATGGCCGAGAGCATCTGCGAATCCTTCCTGGCGGCGGCCAGAAGGCTTCTGGATCTGGGCCTTGGCTATCTGACGCTTGACAGAGCGGCTTCCACCCTGTCTACCGGAGAGCGGCAGAGGATGCAGCTTGCGAGAGCGGTGAGAAACCGCACTACGGGCGTTCTCTATGTGCTGGACGAGCCCTCCATCGGCCTGCATCCTGCCAATCTCACAGGGCTTGCAGGGGTGATGCAGGATCTGATCGCGGATGGAAATTCCGTGGTGCTGGTGGATCACGATACGCAGCTTCTCGCTCAGTCGGACTGGATCATCGAGATGGGGCCGGGCGCCGGGGCAGACGGCGGGCAGGTGATCGCCGAGGGCACACCCTCTGCCCTGTGCCGGAATCCGGCCTCCAGGATCGGCCCCTTCCTGGCACAGGAGAAGGAACGTGCGGAAGGGACAAAAAGACACGGCGGGCCGGAGCAGGAGGAAAAGAAAAAAGAGGCGCTGTTTGCTGCGGGAAAGATAGCCCTTTCCACCGGCCCCATCCATACCGTGAAGCCGCTTCAGGTACGGCTCCCGAAGGGAAAGCTGACCGTGGTGACCGGAGTGTCCGGTTCGGGAAAGACCACCCTGATCCTGGAAAGCCTGATCCCCGCGCTGGAGGCCTCCATTCAGGGGAAAAAGCTTCCGGCGCACGTGCTTGCCATTCAGGCGGAAGGAATCCGGCAGGTGAAGCTGATCGACGCGGCGCCCATCGGCATCAATGTCCGTTCCACGGTCGCCACCTATGCCAACGTCCACGACGAGCTGCGCAAAATCTTCGCGCGGACGCCGGACGCGAAGCGGCTTGGCTGTAAGGCCGGGGATTTTTCCTATAACACCGGAAAGCTCCGCTGCCCGGTCTGCGACGGGACAGGCGAGATCAGTCTGGACGTGCAGTTCCTGCCGGATGTGGATATCCCCTGTCCCCAGTGCCGCGGTTCCCGATACGCAAAGGAGGCGCAGCAGATCCGGTATGAGAAAAAGGACGGACAGTCCTGGTCGCTGCCGGAGCTGATGGAAATGGATGTGAACACGGCCCTGAAAGCCTGTGAAGATATGAAGCTGGTGCGTCAGCGGCTTCAGGTTCTGCAGAGTCTGGGGCTTGGTTATCTGACACTTGGGGAGGAGACGCCCGGCCTTTCCGGAGGAGAGGCGCAGAGGCTGAAGCTCGCCAGTGAAATGGGAAAGGCGCAGACGGACAGCGTTTTCGTCTTTGACGAGCCCACCATCGGCCTTCATCCGCTGGATGTGCGGACTTTGCTCGGCGTTTTTGACACGCTCATGGAAAACGGCGCCACCGTGATCGTGATCGAACACGATCTGGACGTGATCCGAAGCGCCGACTATATCATAGACATGGGCCCCGGAGGCGGAGAGGAGGGCGGCCGCATCGTGGCGGCCGGCACGCCCCGCCTGATCAGGGAGACACCGGAAAGCCTGACGGGGAAATTCCTATAGGCCGAACGTTTTTTAACTTCCATGATTGACTTCTCCGGCCTCGTGTGCTATTTTAGTAAAAGAAAATTGATTTATGGTTCAGAGCAGTCTGCGGGCATCATGCAGCCTGCCTGAACACGAAAAGCTGCCGCCGGGCAGCGCCTCGTTCCATTCCAGCAGGCCTTGGCAATCCGGGATTGCCACAGAAGGGATGGAGGCGGGGCTTTTTTTATCGACAAAGGAGGAGAGTTGAAAAATGGCTGTAGAAAATGGCAAAGTAACTGAAGGAGCCTTCCGTCCCATGCGCCGGAATAAGCAGGAGCTTTCCAAACAGGAATGTGAGTCGGTTTTGAAACGGGGAACCTCGGGCGTGCTGGCTCTGCTGGGAGACGGGGGCTACCCCTATGCGGTGCCGCTGAGCTATGTTTACGCGGACGGCAGGTTCTTTTTCCACTGCGCGAAGACGGGGCATAAGCTGGACGCCATCCGGAAGGAGGAAAAGGCCTCCTTCTGCGTGATCGATCAGGACAGGATCGTGCCGGAGAAATATACCACGTATTTTCGCAGTGTGATCGCGTTCGGAAGGGTGCGGATCCTGGAAGAGGAGAGTGAGATCCTGGAGGCCATCGAGAGGCTGGCTGTCAAATATTCGCCTGAGGAAAGCACTGTATCCAGACAGGAGGAAATCCGCCGGAGCCGGGCTGCGCTCTGCATGCTTGAGCTTACGGTGGAGCACATGAGCGGAAAGGAAGCCATTGAGCTGGTGAAAAAAGATGAAGTATAAGGACTGTTTCCGGGATTTTTCCCGTTATGCATCGCTGAACGTGCTCGGTATGATCGGGCTGTCCTGCTATATCCTCGCGGACACCTTTTTCGTGTCAAAGGCGCTGGGCGCAGACGGCCTGACCGCGCTGAACCTGGCGATCCCGGTTTACAGCTTCATCAATGGAAGCGGACTGATGATCGGGATGGGAGGGGGAACCCGGTATTCCATTTTAAAGGGGCAGAAAAATGAGGCGGCGGCGCGGCAGGCGTTTGCGGCGTCGGTCGTCCTGACCGTTCTGATCGCCGGATTTTTCTTTCTCCTCGGTCTGTTCGCGTCCGGGCCGCTGATCCGGCTGCTTGGGGCGGATGCGGCGGTTTATGAAATGGGAAAAACCTACCTGCAGATCCTGCTGCTTTTTTCGCCCATGTTCATGATGAACAATCTGCTGCTCTGCTTTGTTCGGAATGACGGTGCGCCCCAGCGCTCCATGGCCGCCATGATCGGAGGAAGCCTTTCCAACGTGGTTCTGGACTATGTTTTCATGTTTCCGCTCGGCATGGGAATCTTCGGGGCGGTGCTTGCCACGGGCTTTGCGCCCATCATCAGCATGCTCATCCTGTCCCCCTTCCTCCTGCAGAGGCGGAAGGGAATGCGTCCGGAAGGACAAAACGGCGGCCGGGCCGGGGCGCCGCTGCGTATGGCAAGGTCTTTAAGGAAGATTCCGAAAGGGCAGTTTGGATATATTCTTTCCGCCGGTCTGCCGTCCCTGATCACGGAGGTGTCCTCGGGAGTCGTCATCATTGTGTTCAATTTCCTGATCCTGCACCTGAAGGGAAATACGGGAGTTGCGGCCTACGGCGTGATCGCAAACCTGTCCCTTGTGGTGATCGCCATCTATACCGGTATCGCCCAGGGAATCCAGCCTCTGATGAGCAGCGCCTATGGAACGGGAGAGAGCGGGCAGGTAAAAATCTATCTGCGTTATGCCCTCATTTCCACGCTCCTGCTGTCTGCGGGCATTTATGCCTGCGTGTTTTTCGGAGCGGCAGGGATCGCCGCGGTCTTTAACAGTGAAAAAAATGCGCAGCTGCAGAGCATCGCGGAGACGGGGCTTCGGATCTATTTTACGGGCTGCGCTTTTGCCGGCTTCAATATCATCCTGTCCGTTTTCTTCACCTCCACGGAAAACGCGCTTCCGGCGCAGGTGATCTCCCTGCTGCGGGGATTTTTCATTATCCTTCCTGCGGCCTTTCTGCTGTCCGCGCTGTTCGGCATGACGGGCGTGTGGTGCGCGTTTCCCCTGACGGAGCTTCTGGTGAGCGCGGCTGCGGCCGGATTGTATCTGCGGCAGGGAAAAGGTAGAAAATCTGCATGAAAATTTATAGATAAATTTTCATGCAACAGTTGAAAGCTTTCCGAATCCTGCATATAATAAAAGAAAAAGGAAGGTGATGACAATGGCAACGGCAACCAATCTCCTGAACCGTTTAGTACCGATTTCACAGTTTAATAAAGGGAAAGCCACTCAGATTTTTGACCGGCTCCGTACGGAAAAAGAATTGATCGTTTTAAAGAATAACCAGCCTTCAGCAGTTATTTTAGCGCCAGAAGAGTATACGAGACTTACTGAAATAGAAGAGGACTATCTTTTACTGCTTGAAGCGGACAAACGGCTTGAAGCTGCCGCCGGGAAACCGGGCATTTCTTTTGATACCGTACTCGCTGATCTGGACATCAGCGAAAATGACCTGGAAGAAGCGGAGGATGTGGCAATCGAATGACCTGGACGATAGAATTTCTGGATGAAGCAGAAAAAGACTTAAAAAAGTTAGACCGTTCGGTTCGTATTCAGGTGGTGAAAGGAATTCGGAAAGTAAGTCAGAATCCTCTTTCTGTACAAGAAGGCGGATATGGTAAGCCTTTAGGAAATAAAACAGGAAATAATCTGACCAATCTTTTGAAAATCAAGTTTCGGGATTTGGGCATTCGAGTTGTTTACAAAACGATACGGCTTGACAATATCATGAAAATCATTGTGATTTCAGCAAGGACGGATGAACAGGTATACAAAGAGGCCGGAAGACGTCGGGAAAAATATGGTCTTTAATTCAACTGTAAATACCTGTTGTTGCCGGATGAGGCACTGCTCACCTCAGCTCCTTTAACAGGATATGCCGGGGTGAGCCGCCGTATTTTTCGCAGGTTTTCATGATCCGGTAGCCCTGCGCCAAAACGTTGTTAAGGCTGCTTTTGTTGTCCGGATGAACCGTACAGCACAGATGGCGGAAGCCCTCCCTGTAAAGCTCAATTTCCGCGTATTCCATCAGCCGCCGCTGCAGCCGGAAGCCGCGGAAGGCGGGAAGGACGGCGGAGGAATCCATGTGAGCCACCTTCCCAAGCTCCGTTTCCGGAAGGCCGATGTCACGGCCGAGATTCTCCTCATAATCTTCGAGGGCATTTTCCCCGGCATCCGCCGACTGGCCGGAAACGGAAGGAACCGCGGTCATAAAAACGCCTGCGGGCTGGCCGCTTTCCTTTTCTATGGCCATCCAGGCCGTTCCCCGGCCCTGAGAAAGCATTTTCCTTGTGTATTCGCTGTTATCCGCGGCGAACCATTCTTTGTTTTCCATCTGCTCATATACGGCTTCGATCAGGCCGACGACGGTTTCGATGTCGTTCTTCTCACATTTTCTGATATCAAAATCCATGGCTGAAATCCTTTCCGGAGGGCGGATAAGGCCTCCAGGCAACTGTAACACAAAATGGCAGGGGAGGCCAGCACAAAATCATAAGGACCCTTGACATTTTTTGCAGGGCGCCATAAACTGAGAGAGAAGAAATGATAAGGGCCCTTACGATGCTGCGGGGCGGCAAAACTGCGCTTTACAGCTATGCGGTCTGGAGGTAAATATGGAGATCACCAATCTGATGCTTCTGCAGAAGTTCCGCAGATGCGCTCATATGCAATATCACAGGAAAAGGCGGTTCCGCGGGCAGGGAAGAATCCTGATTCAGCTTCGGGAAAAGGGGCGCATGAGCCAGAGGGAGCTGACCGGGCTGCTGGGGCTGCGGGCGGCGACGCTGAGCGAGCAGCTTGAAAATATGGAAAAGAGCGGGCTGATCCGCCGGGAGGTCAGCGCCTCGGACCGGAGGAATCTGGACATCCTGCTGACGCCGGAGGGAGAGAAGGCGGCGGTTGAGGCGGCGCAGGAGAGGCAGCGCATGGCGGATGAGCTGTTCGGGATTCTGAGCCGGGAGGAAAAGGAAGGGCTGTATCCGCTTCTGGAGAAGCTGGCGGACGCCTGGTCAGCCGGGGAAGAAGAATAAAAAAACGGCCTGAGAAAGCACTTTTGAAATGGGGGAAGCGGCATGAAGCTGATGTTTAGATATATCCGCAGGCATCTTCGGATGTTCCTGACGGCGCTCTTTTTTCTGACAATCGAAACCCTTGCGGATCTGCTGCAGCCAACCTTCATGTCGTACATCGTGGATGAGGGTGTGGCGAAGCAGGATATGAAGCGGATCATTTTTTACGGAGCGGTCATGCTGGGAATCGCCGCGCTGGGAGCGCTTGGGGCGGTGACGAGAAACATCTATGCCAGCAGAACCTCCCAGCTGATCGGGAAGGAAATGCGCATGGAGGTTTATGAGAAGGTGCAGACGCTCTCCTTTGAAAACATCGACCGTCTGCAGCCCGCTTCCATCATCACGAGGATCACCAATGACGTGACGCAGATCCAGAATTTTCTCAACGGCTGTATGCGGATCCTGATGAAGGCGCCCATCACCTGCGTGGGGGCGGTGGTTCTGATCATCGTACAGACGCCGAAGCAGCTTCCCATGATCGCGGTGATCCTTCTGATCTCCGCTCTGTTGATCTGGGGAAACATGAAGCTGGGCTACCCCAGGTTCGGGATCCTGCAGCAGAAGCTGGACCGGCTCAACGCGGTGAGCCGGGAATTCCTGTCCTCCATCCGGGTGGTGAAGGCCTTTCGGGCGGAGGAGAGGGAGGAGAAAAAATTCGCGGAGGCGGCGGGAGATTTCGCGCAGGCCGGCGTATCGGCCATGCGCGTCATGGCCGTGTTCGGGCCGCTCATCAACCTGACGGTGAATCTGGGGATCGTGGCGCTTTTGTGGATCTCGAGAGCGGGAAGGAGCGGGGAGATCGGAAGGCTGATGGCCTCCGTCAACTACATGACGCAGGTGCTCTTTTCTCTGGGGATGGTGTCAAATATCCTGAACATGGCCGTCCGGGCGCTTGCTTCCTCCGCCCGTGTGGAGGAGGTGCTGAGAGAGCGGCCCGCGCAGGAGCTTCCGGAGCGGGGAGTGGGCCCGGACAGGATCCGGGGGCAGGTGGCCTTTGAACGGGTATCCTTCACCTATGCGGGAACCTCCCGCCCCGCGGTGGAGGAGGTGAGCTTTCAGGCGGAGGCGGGGCAGACCATCGGCATCATTGGGCCCACGGGCTCTGGAAAATCCACCCTGATGGATCTGGTGCCCCGGTTCTATGATGCCGGATCCGGCCGGGTGCTTGTTGACGGAGAGGACGTGACGCAGATTGATCCGCAGCGGCTGAGGCGTGCCATTGCCGTGGTGCCTCAGAAGGCCCTTCTTTTTTCCGGAACCATTCTGGAAAATCTCCGTTGGGGAGATCAGGATGCTTCGGAGGAGGAGCTGAAAAAAGCGGCCCGCATCGCCTGTGCGGATGAATTTGTTTCCTCCTTTCCGGAGGGCTATGAAACGGATCTGGGACAGGGAGGGGTCAACCTTTCCGGAGGCCAGAAGCAGCGCCTGTCCATCGCGCGGGCGCTTGTGAGAAAGCCGAAGATCCTGATCCTGGACGACTGTACCAGCGCTCTGGATGCGAATACGGAGGCGCGGGTTCTGCAGGGAATCCGGCAGGAGACGGACAGGACGACCGTGCTTCTGATCAGCCAGCGGATTTCCACCGTGATGCGCTCCGATCGGATCCTGTGCCTGGAGGACGGGCGGGTGAAGGGCTTCGGAAGCCATCGGGAGCTTCTGGAAAAATGTGAGGTATATCGCGCCATTTATGAATCGCAGATTGGGGGAAGAGCATGAACAGGGAATCCATGGCTCAGACAGATCAGATAGCGCCGGGAAAGCTGAAACGCGGGATGCCTGGCGTAAAACCGAAAAATATGAAGGGAACGCTCCGGCGGCTGTGGGCGCTGACAAAGGGACACAGACAGGGCCTTGGCCCGGTCTTTTTGTGCTCCGCCCTGGCGTGCGGCTCCGCCATCCTTTCTCCGCTTCTGATCGGGGAGGCGGTGAACCGAATCAACGAGGGAAGTCCCTGCGCGGCGCTCATCGTCCTTCTGGCCGGTCTGTATCTGGGGGACTGGCTGGTGCGGTTTTCTCAGCAGTTTCTGATGGCGGCGGCCGGACAGCGGATGATCTATCACATCAGAACCAGCCTGTTCGGGAAAATGAGGGAGCTGCCTCTGGCTTTTTTTGACGCGAGACAGCACGGGGAGCTGATGAGCCGCCTGACCAACGACGTGGACAATATCAGCACCACCATTTCCGATTCCCTCACCCAGCTCATGATGTATGGCTTCACCATCATCGGGATCTTTTTCGCCATGCTGTTTTCCAACGTGCTGCTCACAGGAGTGGCGCTCCTTGCGGTTTTTCTGATCTTTCTTCTGACCCGGACGGTGACGAAGCATACCAGAAAGCTGTTCCGGGAGCAGCAGGCCCTCCTCGGCAGCCTGAACGGGCAGGTGGAGGAGAGCGTTTCCGGCCTGCGGATCGTCAAGGCTTTCTGTCAGGAGGAAAATATGACGGAGGATTTTGCGAAAAAAAACGAGGCCTTCTGCCGCGTGGCAACCAGAGCACAGATCTGGTCCGGTTACCTGATGCCCATCACCAACGTGATCAACAACCTGAACTACGTGCTCATTGCCATCGTGAGCGGGCTGATGGCGGCGGCAGGACAGCTTTCCGTGGGAACCATTTCCAGTTTCCTTTTGTATTCCAGGCAGTTTACCAGGCCCTTTGTTGATATCGCGAACATTTACAACAATTTTCAGACCGCGGTGGCGGGGGCGGAGCGGATCTTTGAGATCCTGGACGAACAGACGGAGCCAGAGGATCGTCCCGGAGCCCTGCCCCTTGTCCGGCCGGTGGGAGAGATCCGGCTGGAGCACGTGACCTTCGGCTATCGTGCGGACAAACCTGTTCTGAAGGATGTGAGCCTGTACATTCCAGCCGGAACAAAGGTGGCGGTGGCCGGCCCCACCGGGGCGGGAAAAACTACCCTCATCAATCTGCTGACCCGTTTTTATGACGTGCAGGAGGGCGCCATCCTTCTGGACGGACATGATCTGCGGGATTACCGGATGGCGGATCTTCGGGCCGCCTTCGGCGTGGTGCTGCAGGATACCGCCCTGTTCGGGGAAAGCATCCGGGACAACATCGGCTATGGAAGAAAGAACGTTTCCTTTGAAAAAATAAAAGAGGCCGCCGTCCGGGCCGGGGCCGACGCCTTTATCCGGAGACTGCCGCAGGGCTACGACACCGTGCTGACCCAGGGCGGCGCGGAGCTGAGCCAGGGAGAAAGACAGCTTCTGACCATTGCGAGAGCGCTGCTTTCCGACGCTCCCATCCTGATCCTGGACGAGGCAACCAGCTCCGTCGATACGGTGACGGAGCAGCATATCCGCCGCGCCATGGATGCGGCCGCAAAGGGACGCACCTCCTTCCTCATCGCCCACCGCCTGTCCACCATCCGGGACTGTGATCTGATCCTTCTGATCGAGGACGGCAGGATCGCGGAGCAGGGAAGCCACGAGGAGCTGATGCGGCTGAACGGAAGCTACGCGCGGATGTACCGGACCCAGATGGGAGAGGCGGGATGAAGAGGCGGCAGGACGACAGGAGGCGGTGAAGCGTCAGAATAAGAACGATGGGAAAAGTACGCCAGGAAAGAAACGGCTGCGTTTTTCCTAGATATCCAGCTTCATATCCCCTTCCCTGATCCAGCCCCGCTTCCGCATGAATTCGGAGATCAAAAAGGCCAGCAGGCCGGGCAGCAGGATGTGCATGAAAAAAATCTGAAGCAGGGCCGCCGCGGCGCTCTGGCCGTTCTGCGTCAAGGTCTGGAAGGCCATGATCTGTCCCACCAGACCGCAGGTTCCCATGCCGGAGCCGGTGGCGTTGTTGGGCATGGAGAGTAGACAGGTGGAAACAGGGCCCAAGAGGGCGCTGGTTATTATGGCGGGAAGCCAGATCTGCGGCCTGCGGATGATATTCGGCATCTGCAGCATGGAGGTGCCGAGCCCCTGCGCGGCAAGCCCGCCGAAGCCGTTTTCCCGGAAGGAGGCCACGGCAAAGCCCACCATGTTGGAGGCGCAGCCCACGGCGGCGGCCCCTGCGGCGATGCCGCTTAAATTCAGGGAGATTCCGATGGCGGCCGAGCTGATGGGAAGCGTCAGAGAGATTCCCATGAGAACGGATACGATGATCCCGGCCCAGAAGGGCTGCTGAACCGCGCCCCAGTTGATCAGCTCCCCGATCCGGGTCATGAAGGCGGCGATGGGCACGCCCACAGACAGTCCCGCGATGGCACCGGTGCAGATGGTGGTGATGGGTGTCACCAGAATGTCCACTCTTGTTTTTCCGGATACCAGGCCGCCAAGCTCCACCGCAAGATAGGCCGCCACAAAGGCGCCAAGCGGCTCTCCCACGCCGCCGAGCGTGAACACGCCGTCCGAAAGCAGGGCGCCTGTGGTGATCTCCTTCGCATAGGCACCGATCATGCCTGCGGCAGCGGCGGAAACGGACACCAGAGCGCTCTGCCGGAAACGGGCCGCGACGCCAACGCCGATGCCCGCTCCGGTCAGCTTCTTTGCCACCGTGGCGATGACGATCAGATATCCTCCCACGGCTCCTCCCAACAGGTTCCCGATCTGTTCCAGTATGGTTCCCACCAGCAGGGTGGCGAACAGCCCCTGGGCCATTCCGGAAAGCCCTTCAATAAAGATCCGGTTGCACAGCTTTTTCAATTTTTCCATGAGAATCCCCATTCCGCGCTTCCTGCGCTGATTTTTTTGACAGAAAAAGGTGACAAGACAGGTGTCTTGTCACCTTACAGGACAACATATCATATCCTTACGGAATGAGCAAGTATTTTTTGGAAAAAAGGGCCTTTTCGATGGAATCCAGAACGGCCTCGCTTTCCGCCTCCACGGTGTGATAATGAACGCCGTCGGTCAGCGTGCAGAGCGGCTTCGTGCGGCAGTCCCGCAGGCGCTCCATGAACGCGGCCACATCCTGACGGCAGGAGAGGATCAGATCGGCCCGGATGGAGCCGTATATGGGATGGGGAATGATCACGTCGAGCACCCGGCCGCCCAGATCCACAATGGTATTCAGTTCGTCCTCCAGCTGTTCATCCGTATGAGAGACCATGAAGCACCGGGTACATCCCGGGACGGAAGGGGCGTAGAGCAGATACCCGCGCGCGGTGGACATGATGTTCCTGTTTTCTGCGCGAAGCAGAGCGATGTCGGTGACGATGATCTGACGGCTGACGCCCAGCCTGCGCGCCAGCGCCGAACCGGACAGGGGGCCTTCGCTTTCCGCAAGCATGCTCAATATCTGTTCTCTGCGCGTTTTTCCATCCATCATAAGCCTCATTTCCGGAGCGTGGGCGGGACAGTGCTGGCTCCTCATTTTTTCCATCCTGCGGCAGTATCAGTATAGCACGAAAATGCCATTGGTGAAAGGCCGGAGTGATCGTCCCGGAGAAAGCCCGGAAAGATTCCGAAGGGATTCCGGAGAGATTCTGTGGAGATTGGCCCGGAGGCTCATATCACCGGAGCGATCAGAGTGGTCAGCGCCCTTCTCTGGTCTTCGGTGGGCTCACGGAGCTTCCCGTTTTCCAAAAGCCGCACGATGCAGTGAAGAAGGAACCAGCCATCCGCATAAAAGACAAACTGCAGCTCGTATGCTTTCATTTTTCTGAGATGGGCGGGAACGGATTCCAGAACGGCTTTTTCATAGGGAGCCTTCAGAGCGGCAAAATCGTCCCGGTATTTTTCTCTGATCCGTTCTCCCATGGCGAGCAGCTTCCTCCTGATCTCTGCGTTCGCAAGGGCGACGAGCTGCCAGGAGGACTGCAGGCGGCCTTTGTCGTCTCTGACGGTTTTCAGATATCCCCGTTCCGCCAGCCAGGCATAATCAAACTCGGAAAGACTGTGCTTCTGTTCCCATTCGTAGAGGGCGAGGGTTTTTCGCATTTCCTCCGAAACGTTTCTTTCTCTGGCAGGCTCCCTGCGGGACCATTCGGAGTCGATCTGCCACATCTCAAGGCCGTCTTGTGTGTTCCACATGGGGCCGCACCAGTTTTTCATGGAAACATAATCGGCCGGCAGGGTTATTTGATCCGGTACCACAACCGCGTTTACGATGTTGTGCCCGCCGTCGGGACGAAGCGTGGCCGCCTCCTCAAAGGAAATGCTTTCCTTCAGCAGCTTCCCGCCCGACCCTGCGGCGATAAAGGGGATCAGCGTCCAAAGGAGAAAATTCCGGTCCGCTTCGGATGCCTTTTGAGAAAATGCTCCGTCCGTCTGCCCGCAGAGGATACCCGGGGAATCCGGCAGACCGGAAGCCGTCAGCTCATCATACAGATCATTCGCGAACAATCCGGCGGCCTTCCGGTACATATCGTTCTGCATGAGGAGCAGCTCCTCCGACGCCTCGCTGATGATAAAGTTGACGATATATTTATCTCTCTGAGCCTGCAGGAAGCCGTTTTCCTCAAGATATGCGGCCTCCGTTTCCACGTATACGGGAGAAACGCCGAGCGCCTCCGAGATCTCATTCACCGTTTGGGCTTTGTTTCGGACACAGTAGCAGATATTCTGCGCCAGGGTGGAACGCAGGATGTCACCGGGCGCTTTTGTGCCGATCTCGCCGTTTACGCTGATGGATTGAAAGGAAACAGGGTTGAATTTCAGTTCGCTTGCTTTTCTCATCGTGTCCATACCTCGCTTTAATTCTTTTTTTGCCTCGAACAGATGCCATTTGACAGTGCCGAGAGGAATCCCGAGCGCCTCTGCGATATCCGCCTGTCTGCGGTTCTCAAAGTAATACGCGATCACGATCCTGCGCTGCAGGCCGGAAAGATAGGCGATTTCCGTCTGAAGGCGGCGGAGAGCTTCCGCGTCGTCGTCCTCGTCCATAAGGGAGGCCGGGTCCGCGATCAGCTCAGAAACCTCGTCGATGGAAACGCCGACCATGCTTTTGGCCGTATCCCGGTAATAATTACTGAGCGCGTTGTGGGCCACCGTCCAGATAAATCTGCCTGCGTCCGCAACATCCTCTCTGGCGAGCAGGGCGCGGAACGCCTTCAGCACGATCTCCTGGGACAGATCCTCCGCATCCTGCATGCTTTTACAGCGTTTCAGGGCGAAGCCGAATATGGGCTTCAGATATTCCGTTATGATCTTTTCTGCATCCTGTCTTTTCATCTGTCTGTACCTCGTTGAAAGCTTTCACCCATATAGACACGGGGAATGAAAAAAGGTTGGAATTTTTTTATTTTATCATATCGGGAAAACGAAATGACAGGAAAAATGAAATCTGCTATAGTAAAAACGGAATGAGGACTTTTACGGAGGGGAAGACGTTGCGGGTCGAGGATAAAAAATACACCCTGTGGGACTATATCAGGATCAACTGGAGCATTTCCCGCTTCCTGGTCTGCGTGAGGGTCGCGGATAAGCTGATCCGGGCGGCGCTTCCGTCGCTGCAGATTCTGGCTACGGCCGCTTTTGTCAATACCGCTGTCGCCGTCTTTCGCGGACAGAAGGAAAGCGGGGCTGTGTTCCTTCCGCTGCTGCTGATCTTTTTTATCATTTTTTATCAGTACATGAGCGAGGCGGCCGTCAACGTTATCAAGGAAAAAATACGGAACCGGCTGATGGAGGTCTGGCAGCCTGCTGTTGTCAGAAAGACGGCTTCTCTGGATTACTCCCACCTGGAAAGGCATGAAACGCAGGAGCTGATCATGCGGATCGGAAACGACCCGGCCCAGTGGGTCTGGGGAGGGTTCAACCTGCTTTTGTATACACTGGAAATGCTCCTGCGCGTGGGACTGATCCTTTTCATACACGCTTTTCAGGTCTGGTGGAGCGCCCTGCTTGCCGCGCTCATTTTTATCCCCTTCCTTTTCGCGGCGGTAAGGAGCGGAAAAAATATTTATGAAACCTCGCGGGAAGCCGAGAAGCACCGGCGGCGTGCGCAGTATTTTCAGGAGGTTCTGACCGGGCGGGAAAATGTGGAGGAAAGGGCTCTTTTTTCCTACACAGAGGAGCTGAACAGGCGGTGGTATGAAAAGTACAGAACCGCATACAGGATCCATTTTCAGGCGGAGAGCCGCCGTATCCTGAAAATGAAAAGCGGCAGCCTGATAACGGTCCTGATCTCTGCGCTGGTGGTGGGCACCCTGTTTGCCCCGCTGGGGGCGGGGACGGTCAGCGCGGGTATGTTCATCGGCCTTGCGACTGCCGTTTTCGGGCTGGTGCAGGATATGTCCTGGGAGCTTGCATACATCGTGAGCGAGCTGTCCAGATACGGAGAGTATATGCAGGATCTTACCGCATTTTCCCACCTGTCGGAGGCTAAGGGCGCGTTGGAGCTGCCTGCGGAGCGGGCGGGAGAGGTATCCTCCGTTGAATTCAGGGAGGTGTCCTTCGCCTATCCCGGAACGGACAGGCTCATACTGGATCGGATGAGCTTCCGGCTGGAGGCGGGAAAGCAGTACGCCTTTGTCGGAGCAAACGGCGCGGGAAAGACTACGGTCACAAAACTGCTGACAGGGCTGTATGACTCATACAGCGGAGAGATTCTGGTCAATGGGAAAAATATCAGAGATTTTTCACCGGCGGAAAGAAAGGCCATGTTTTCCGTCGTGTATCAGGATTTTGCCAGATATGAGATTCCCATGAGGGACTGCATCGGGATCGGGAATGTACGCGGCACTCCCGCCGAAGAGCTGGATCGGGCGGTCAGTCTTGCCGGGCTAAACGGGCTTGCCGGTCAGCTTCCGGAAGGGCTGGATACGCTGCTTGGGAGAACGAGTGCAAAAGGCGTGGATATTTCCGGAGGGCAGTGGCAGAGGATCGCGATCGCAAGGACGCTGGTGAGCAGGGCATCCTTTCATATTCTGGATGAGCCCACGGCGGCTCTTGATCCGGCGGCGGAAAGCGCTGTTTATGAAATGTACCGCAGGATCAGCGAAGGGAAATCCGTCATCTACATCACGCATCGGCTGGGGGCGGCCCGCCTTGCGGATGAGATCCTGGTCATTGCCGGAGGAAGGGTGAAGGAAGCTGGCTCCCATGAATCACTGATCGGAAGGGGCGGACTTTATGCGGAAATGTATGAGTCTCAGAAAGCGTGGTATGAATGAAGCGGAAGGACAAGGATAAGCGATACGGGATTTTGAAGATTTTCAGGAAGCTGACGCCCCATGTGATCCGGTGCGCGCCCTGTTCCTTTGCGGCGGCTCAGTGCGGGATGGCGCTGTATGGGATCGTTCTGGGACTGACCACCGTGGTAACACAGCGCTTTTTTGACGCCGCCTCCGCTTACGCCGGAGGCTCCGGGCCGGATCAGGCGGTATTCCTGCTGGGCGCTCTGGTGCTCATACATATTTTATCCCAGCTTTTGAACGGCGCGACCTATGTTTTTCTGGAAGCCCTTGTGCAGAGGATCGACGGGAGATTGTCCATTCAATATCACGAAAAAACGGGACGGCTTTCTCCCGAAGCCTTTGAGGATACCCGGATGCTGGATTTTCTGGAAAAGGCGAAGCAGGGAAAGAGCAATGCCGTCTGGTTCGTATTGTCCATTTTTCTGGTGTTCACCTATTACCTGCCCTATTATGCGGTGATGAGCGCTTATCTGTCCTCCGTCAGGCCCGTGCTGTCCCTCTCCCTGCTGCTGGTATTCGTTCCCACCGTTCTTGGACAGTTTCTGCGCGCAAAGCTGTACGCGAGGCTGGAGGACGGTACGGCGCCGGTGCGCAGGGAGGCGGATCATTACGAAAGGTGCATGACCTCTCAGGAGTATTTTAAGGAAACGAGAAACCTTGGTGCGTTCGCATATTTTTATGAAGCCTACCGGGACAGGATCGGCCGTCTGAGCCGGCTTTCCTTCGCTGTGAGCCTGAGATCCAACGGGATCGAGCTTCTCTTGAAATTTTTATCGCTGCTCGGGTATCTGGGCGTGCTCTGGATCATGTTCCTCTCCCTGATGCGACGGGAGATCAGCGTGGGAATGTTCGCCGCCGTTTTTGCCTCGGTGGGCTTCCTGTTTTCGTTCATGGAGGAGCTTGTGAACGGACATTTCGGCGCGCTGGTGAGGAATTACGGGACGGTGAAAAATTATCTCGATTTTGTGGAAATGCCTGTACAGGAGAAGTGGGGAGAGAAAGTGACGGCCGATACCGATATTGTTCTGGAGCATGTGTCCTTTTCCTATCCGGGTACGGAAAGAAAGGCGGTCTGCGACGTAAGCCTGCACATCAGAGCGGGAGAGACGGCCGCCATCGTGGGAGAAAACGGCTCCGGGAAAAGCACGTTGGTACGGCTGCTCACGGGGCTTTATGCTCCGCAGGAGGGAACGGTTTCCTATAGAACCGATGGGGAGAAAAGAAGGGAAGCGGCCCGGAAGAGTAATGCGGTTCGGGAGGGGATTTCCGCCGTATTCCAAAACTATTCCCGCTACCAGATGACGCTGCGTGAAAATATCGCGATCAGCGATACCAGGCGGGGTTATGAGGACACTTTGCTGGAGGACTGCTGCGAAAAGGCTGGAGTGGAGAAAGGAAGCGGAGTGTTCCCGTCGGGTTACGAAACGCTTTTATCGAGGGAATTCGGCGGAATTGACCTTTCGGGTGGACAGTGGCAGCGGGTCGCCATCGCCAGAGGCTTTTTCCGAAGGCATGATCTGATCGTGCTTGACGAGCCCACCGCCGCCATCGATCCGCTGGAGGAAACCAGGATATACGAGCAGTTTGCCAGGATCGCAAAGGGAAAGACAGCAATCATCGTTACCCACCGTCTGGGCTCCGTGAGGCTGGCGGACAGGGTTTTCGTCATGAAGGACGGCGGGCTGGCCGAGGAAGGCACCCACGAGGAGCTGATGCGCCTTGACGGAGAGTATGCGCGCCTGTACTGGGCGCAGGAGAAGTGGTATTCCGGGACGGATGGCGTATAATTGTTCTATACTGCTCTTATCTTGTTTCTTTTTTTGCTCATAATAGTTGTATAAACAGATATTTTGGGATATAATGAAAACAAAGGCGGTGATGAAATGGAGTTTTATAGAGAATTGGCTGCCATGCGCTGTTTTACAAGAAAAGAGCTCGTAGAAATAGCAGGTTCCGAGGCATCGGCGGCCTGGATGATAGGAAAGTATTTGGAAAAGGGATATATAGAGCGTGTACGCCGTGACCTGTATGCAGTGATAAGCCTGGAGACGGGGCAACCTATTCCAAACCGTTATCAGATTGCTTCTCATGTAGCTGATGATGCCTATATTTCCCATCACAGTGCATTTGAGTATTACGGTTATGCCAATCAGGTATATTATGAGGTTTATGCAGCGTCAAAAAGACGTGTGCGTCCTTTCTCATATGACGGAATCGACTATCAGTTTGTTGCTTATCGCGGACCCAAGGGGCTTATAGAAATGGATAACGGTGTGAGGGTCACATCTTTGGAAAGAACAGTGGTTGACAGTATTGCGGATTTTACAAAGATTGGCGGTATGGAAGAACTTTTGCGATGTCTTCTTCTGGTTCCCACACTTTCCTATGAAAAGCTTCTGGAATTTCTTGAATTATATGAGTGTGGAAAACTTTACCAGAAAACGGGATATATTCTAGAGTTTTTTCGGGAAGATATGGGACTGCCGGGAGCCTTTTTTGAAGAATGTGAGAAACATATCTCCGGCAGCAGGACTTATTTGTTTGCAAAACGGGATGATTTTATATATCACAGGAGATGGAGATTGTTTGCGCCAGGAAACATACGAACTTTTATTGATAAGGGAGTAAATAATTATGATGCAGTTTGACCGTATTACGCTGGGAAAACAGGCAAAAGAAATGGGATTTGTCCGCGATACCTTTGAAAAGGTGTGCCGTCTGGCGGATGTCATGGCTTTTATGGAGAAAGATTCCCTGCTGTCAGACAGCCTTGCCTTAAAGGGTGGTACAGCCATTAACCTTACGATTTTTGAAAATCAAAACAATATCATGCGTTAGATTCTTTTGTTTATGAATATACAAATGCCGGAGGGATGAAAGATAATCTAAAAATAGAGATTAATTATATGCTCCGCTGTCATATTCTCCCTGTGGCCCGAAGGAAGGTAAACCTGCTCTGGCAAAAAGACCCGATAACGGTTTTAAGCGTTCATCCCCTTGAAATTTTTGCTGCTAAGATTGTGGCGCTTTTGAACCGTACGGCTCCGAGAGATTTATATGACGTTTATAATGTGCAGAAATACGGTCTTTTTGACGAGACAGAAAAACCGTTGTTGCGGAAATGCGCTATTTTTTACAGCGCCATTGCAGGCGAAAAAGCACCGGATCGATTTGCCTTTGATAATATTCTGGTGATGGTGCCGCAAAGGATCAAAACGGATCTGATTCCGGTTCTGCGTCGTGGCGAACATTTTGATTTGAAAACTGTGCAGAAAAAGACGATAGAATATTTGTCTGGTTTTCTCATTCTACAGGAGGCGGAAATTGAATTCTGGCAGGCATTTAACCGAAAGGAGTATCGGCCGGAGCTGGTTTTTTCTAATACAGACTGTCTGGAACGAATCGCGCAACACCCTATGGCGCTCTGGAAATGTGGAGGCAGAGAAAAATCAGGTTAGACGAACAGAGGCAAATCTCCCGCCATGCAGCCCTCCAAAAATCCCTCAATGATCTGGTTCACCTCCTCCGGCTGATCAACATTGGCGTTATGGGCGGCGTTTTTTATGAGAAATAACGGATAGCCCTCCCTTTGGTGCCACAGATCGTTATATTTTCTCACCTTGCCCGTCCTGTCACGGGCGCCCACCAGCAGCCAGACCGGGCAGGAGAGGCGCGTATCGCGGATTTCCGGGATAAAGCCCGCAAGGCCGAGATACATGAGACGGCAGAGCTCCTTTTTATCATAATCCGCGAGCATCTGAAGCATGTTTTTTCTTCCGGCATCCGATGCGCCGCACATCCGCGCCATGCTATGTCTCAGGATTCGATCGGGAAACAGCCGGAACATCCATTTTGTCTGCTTCAGCCAGAAAAGATCCGATCCGCTGTAATAGGCCGGTCCATAGGGACAGGTTCCGATCAGCAGCATGCCCGTGACCATGTCCGGATATTTGGCCGCAAAGGACTGCGCCACAAAGCCTCCTGCCGATTGTCCGATCAGGACGACGTGCCCGATTCCTTCCGCAGCAAGGATTGCCCGCAGCTCCTCCGCAAGAATGGAATAGGAAAAACAGGAATATGGCCTGGATTTCCCATGGGCGGGAGCGTCCCAGACCAGCACCCGGAAGCGGGAAGCGAAATGAGCGGTCTGAAAATCAAACAGATGATGGTTGGCGGTCAGTCCAGGCAGGAAGAAAACAGCCTGCGCCTCCCTGGAGGAAGCCTTTTCTGGTGAAGGCCCCGCCGTCCAGTAATGAACGAAGCCTCTGCCTGAATTGATCTTTTTCTCTGTCATGGATTCCATTCTTTGCTCCCATCTGCGCCCTGGCGCACGCTCCGACACAAACAGCCAATCGGAGTTGTTCGGTTTGTGAAACAATAAGCTGTCCGGCCTGTTGTTCGCATTGTCTTCATAAATGGCTTCCATTTTATTATAGCTTTCCTGAATGGGTTTGAGAAGCCGTTCCGTTGCCATTCTTCCGGAATTGTGCTTCCATTCTTTCAAAATTATAGTAGAATAAAAGAAAGCAGACACAGGATCATAAATTCGCGTATGCAAGGCAGCATATGCCTGGCAAACTATATGCCCGGCAAAACAATTCCGCATGGAGGAAGAGTGGAGATAAGTATGATTGGAGATAGAATCAGAGAACTTAGGATCAAAAATGGATATACACAAACAGAATTAGCAAAAAGGCTCCAATTAACCAGATCTTCTAAAATGCATGGGAAATGGGGATCAGTGTCCCTTCTACACAACGTGTTATTGAGTTGGCAGCGTTATTCAAGACATCGACAGACTATATTTTAGAAAGAACTTCTGATGAAATAATAGATATTTCTGATTTGACTTTAAAAGAAAAGGAAATTATTTTGCACCTATTGAACTATTTTTCTAAGGCAAGAAAGGCAATGGATTTTTTCAATAAAGAGAAGACCTGAAGATGGCGGGAATGATGATAAGGAAACGGAATAATATTAAGAAGATAGTGAAAAATAATATTAATAAATTCTTAAATTGGGAATAAGGTACTACACAAACAAATGTTTGCGTAGTATAATACTAACAGACAGTAGTGGAGTATTTTGGAGTAGGTGGTGATCATATGGCAAATGTTTTTGATGTCGCAAAATATATTTTAGAAAAAAAAGGTAGTATGAGTACATGGAAACTTCAAAAATTATGTTATTATTCACAGGCATGGGAACTTGCATGGACGGAATCACCTCTTTTCGATGAAGATTTCCAAGCATGGGCTAATGGGCCAGTTTGTCCAGAACTTTTCCGTGTACATCAAGGTAAATTTATTGTGGGAACTGACGATATTTCTTATGGTTCTTCGGACAACCTTACACTCGACCAAAAGCAAGATATTGATATTATTTTGAAAGATTATGGAGACATGGAGCCTTTTGATTTGAGAGAACTCTCACATAGCGAAGATCCTTGGAGAAATGCCAGAGGTTCGCTGCCAGAGGGTGTTAAGTGTCAAACAGTAATTAAAAAAGCTGATATTGGGGAGTATTACGGGAGTTTGTAAAAATGTCCAAAAGCACTAACAGAAATACAAAATCAAAATCTTCTAAACGTACAATAAAACAAGAAGAATATGGTTCTGATAATAAAAAAATTATTTGGCGGTTTGACAAAATAGATAGGGCAGAAAAATTTGCATTCGATTTAGAACGTGATGATTTTAACCATAAAGAATTTATGGACAAATTATTATCTTATAGCACTATGACATGGGCTGAAGTAAAACGTCAAACACATGACGATGGTAGATCAAAGCATCATTTGATTGATATAGCAACCTTGTCTAAAGAGGCTGGAGATAGATTTAAGGTAAGAGAATTGGATGAGTTTTCTGATAATATTTTTTCGTTTTCATTAAATAATTTGTGGAGAATAGTTGGAATTAGACAAGGTGAATTTTTTGATGTTCTATGGCATGATCCTAATCACGAAGTTTGTCCATCCAAACTCAAACATACATAAGCAAAAAACGATTTGAAGCTACGACCGGAATAATTTTATCATATTTCCTGAAAAACGCTATCATAACTGATAGCGTTTTTATATACCCAAATCAGGAAATTGTATTAATTGTTTTCTAAAAATCTACTTGGCAAATTGCAGTTTCTAAAAAAAGAGGATTGACAAAACTGTTTATACTGTATATATTGTTAATATACAGAAAGAACAATAGTAAGGGGTGATGGAGTGAACATATTTATCGATAATAAGAGCGGCACGCCGATCTACGATCAGATTTATTCCCAGATCAAGGCACAGATCATAAGCGGCGCGCTTGCGGAGGACGAGGCGCTCCCCTCCATCCGGAATCTGGCAAAGGACCTGCGGATCAGCGTCATCACCACCAAGCGGGCGTACGATGAGCTGGAAAAGGAGGGCTTCATCTATACCATCGCCGCGAAGGGCTGCTTTGTCGCTCCCAAGAACGTGGAGCTCCTGCGGGAAGAAAATCTGCGGAAGATCGAAGAATATCTGGAAAAGATCACACAGCTTGCCGCGACCTGCAATCTGACCAGAGAGGATCTGATCGAAATGCTGAGCTGCATCATGGAAGATGGAAACTGACGTTTGAGGAGGCGCGCACATTGGCGTCGCATCCGCATGGAGGTAAGAATGAACGCACTGGAAATCAGAGATTTATCAAAGGAATATCCGCACTTTTGTCTGGATCATCTGAACCTGACGCTGCCGGGCGGCTGCATCATGGGGCTGGTGGGAGAGAACGGCGCGGGAAAAAGTACCACCATCAAGCTGATCCTGGATATGATTCAGGCAGATACCGGGACGATCACCATTCTCGGGCGTGAGAATAAAAGCGATATCCGTTCCCTCAAAGAGGAGATCGGCGTGGTGCTGGATGAGGTGGGACTTCCGGAATGCCTGAAGGCAGGACAGATTGGCAGGGTGATGCGCAATATTTTTAAAAGCTGGGACGACGCGGCCTATGAGGACTATCTGCATCGCCTCTCCATCCCCGCCGACCGGAAATTTAAGGAATTTTCCAGAGGGATGAAAATGAAGCTTGGCATCGCCGTGGCGTTGTCCCATCATCCCAGGCTCCTGATCCTGGACGAGGCGACCAACGGGCTGGATCCGGTGGTGCGGGACGAGGTGGTGGAAATGTTCGGGGAGTTCACCAGGGACGAGGATCACTCCATTCTGATCTCTTCCCACATCGTCAGCGATCTGGAAAAGCTCTGCGACTATATCGCTTTTTTACATCAGGGAAGGCTTTTGCTCTACGAGGAAAAGGACGCGCTGCGGGAGCAGTACGGAATTTTGCGCTGCACGGCGGAGCAGTTAAGGGAGCTGGAGCCGTCGGCCGTTCTGGGGAAAAAGGAATCCCCCTATGGTGTGGAAGCCATGGTGCGGCGGGACGCGGTGCCCGCGGGATTTACTCTTGGCACGGCCAGCATCGAGGAGCTGTTTATTTTCATGATAAAGGGTGACCGGCACGAACCGGCGCCTTCGCGGGAAGGGAGGAACAACGCATGAAGGGCTTACTTTTAAAGGATTTTTATATGGCGGAGAAATACTGCAGGGCATTTTTCCTGATCGTGGTGGTTTTCTTTGGAATATCTCTGCTTGGCAGCGCCAGCTTTTTTCTCCTGGTCTATCCCTGCATTCTGATGGGGCTGATCCCGTCGTCTCTGTTGTCCTATGACGAACGGGAAAAATGGGACGTCTACAGCGGAACCCTTCCCTGCACCCGGGCACAGCTTGTTTCCGGCAAATATCTGACGGGGCTCCTTGGGGAGCTGCCGGTCATCCTGCTGACAGTGGCGTTGTACGGCGTCAGCCAGGCCAGGACCGGCGCCTTTGATCCGGCTGTGCTGGCGCGCATGGCGGGCGTGATGCTCCTGCTCGGACTCATCGGTCCTGCCACAACCCTGCCTTTTCTGTTCCGTTTCGGCTCGGAAAAGGGCCGGATCGCCTACTTTGCCGTGATCGTTTTTCTCTGCGCGGCCTGCGGAGCACTGAACAGCATACCGCTGTCCACCGGAGAAAATGACCTTGGCTCCTGGCTGATGCTCCCCTCCGCCGGCGCCTCCCTGGCTGTTGCGGCAGCGGCAGTGCTCCTGTATGCATTATCCTGGAGACTGTCCATCGCCTTTTATGAAAAAAGAGAGCTGTAGCCGGCCGGACTGTCGGGCAAATGAGGGAAGGCGCATCAGTTTTTCCCTGCGGCCGAATCGTCTTCCCCATCCGGCTCATAGAGGGGATAACGATTCTTGTCCGCTTCGTTGATCTCCCGGACGACCCGGCAGGGGACGCCGACGGCGATCACGCCTGCCGGGATATCCTTTGTGACCACGCTGCCCGCGCCGATCACGGAGCCGTCTCCGATGGTGACGCCGGCCAGGATCGTGGAGCCCGCGCCGATCCATACATCGTTTCCGATGTTCACCGGCTTTGCTATCTCCATACCGGCCCGGCGCTGGGCGGGATCCAGGGCGTGCTCCGCCGTGGTGATGCAGCAGTTGGGGGCGATGAAAACGTGGTCGCCGATACGGACCTCGGCTCCGTCCGTGATGACCAGGTTGTGGTTCGCATAAAAGGAATCCCCCACGAAGATATGATATCCGTAATCACACCAGAAGGGCGGTGTGAAAACCGCGTCCTTCCCCATCCCTCCCAGCAGTCCGGCAAGGATTTCCTGCTGGGCCTCCCGGTCGTTGGGGCTGAGCTGATTATACCGGTGGCAGGCCTCCTTGCACGCCGCGATCTCCTTTTCAAGCTCCGGATTGTAGCAGGCCTGGAACAGAAGATTGACGGGAATATCCGGTTTCTTTTTTTTCATGGCGTTCTGAATCCTTTCTCCTCTGTGTAGGAATCGGCCGTCCTCATGAACGGGAAGCGGGCGGGAGTCATAACCGGCATAGCCGGGCTGAGGGCTTCTGAGGACGGAAGAAAAATGGATGGGGAGTCCGGCGGCGCTAAAAAAGCTTTTTGTGCGCTGAACCTGAAAGTGCAGGTGCGGCTCCGTGGAATTGCCCGAATTGCCGCATCGGGCGACAGGCTCTCCGCATTTTACGAGCTGTCCCTTTTTCACCCGGATGCTGCCGGGCATCAGATGGGCCAGGAGGGAATATTCCGAACCGGAGGCAGCAGCGGAGACATCGCTTCCCAGATTTGTATGCCGGATCAGCACATAGTTTCCCCGGATGTCACGGATGAGCGGGTCGGTTCTGCCGTTTCCCAGGATCACGCTGTCCGCGCAGTCCGTCCGCAGCTCCTCCACAACGCCGTCTGCGGGAGCAAGGATTGTCTGGCCGTAGCAGTAGTAGCTTTCACAGGCGGAAGGATCGCCCCGGAAGCTTTTTCCTTCCTCGTCCAGGATCAGAAAATCATAGGCATATCTCTGGGAATTGATCTCCCAGGAATGGGAGGTCTCCTTGTTTACGCCGCCGTTGACAGCCGTCCAGGCACCCTCAAAGGGCAGACGATAACGGACCTGCGGCGTATAATTGTCCTTGTCCGGCATTGGCCGGTTTTGGGCTTCACAGATCACAATGCCGGCGATCTGCCGGAGGCTCTGTATGAACACTGGAAGCTGCATGACGATCTCCAGAAGGCCGAACAGCCAGAACAGCCACATCCATTTCCAGAAAGGATGATCCGATATAAGCATTGGCAGGCCAAGAAGTCCGAGCCATTTCAGCCGGAAGGCCCAAAGAAGCAGGTTCCTCATTCGATTCTCCTTTTTTCATCCGTAAGCTTTACAGCACCTAATATAACAGAATTTCCTTTCCGGCACAACCGGAACGATCCGCCTGGTGTTATTCACCTGGCATAGTAAGCTTTTCCTGGAGCGTTTCCATTAACGAGCCCCAAATTAGCAAGCTCAAAATTTGCGGTTGTAGCCCTGAGAGAATTTGTTATAATATAAAGAAAGCTTCCTGTCAGTATGTGTACCGCTTTAGAAAAATTAAAAGAGCAGGGACGTGAAGAAGGACGTCAGGAAAGTCTGAGGGATTTAATAAAGGAATGGACAAAGGACGGCTATTCAGTCAGTGAAATTGCAAAGCTGCTGAAAAAACCGGAGGAATTTATCAAAAAGATTCTGGAGGATTCAGCGGATGCGATATAAAAAGCGGCAGAAAAACGGATGGAGGGCAGTCCTGGTTTTGGTGCCGCTGGCATTCCTTTTGGGAATGCTTCTTATGGCTGCGGCGGCAAAAGCCGGAGAGAAGGAGTATTCCGTGCTGATTGCCATTGGATGCGGGGCTGTTGCCTATGAGCAGAAAGAGGAAGCCGGTTATCTGACGCTTGACTGGAATGGGAAAGAACTGACCGTGCGGGTGGAGGATAAAAATCTGCAGGACAGGCTTTCCGAGGAAGCGCTGGAAAGCGTGGCGGGTGTGAATCTGGAGCTTTCCATTCCGAAGAAGGTTCTGAAGGAACGGCATGTTGATCCGGAGCAGGGAAATCTGTTCACATATCTGTACAGCGGCACGTATGACGGGTATCTTGTCCTGCAGGATGTGTTTTTCAATAGAGATTTTTCAGGCCGAAATACAAAAAAATAATTTTTATCAGTGAAACGGGATCGTTTGAAACAGAAAGAGAAACGATTCCGTTTTCTTCCGTTTCGTAGCCATCCTTGCGGCACTCTCATATCATAATACAGGAAAATGCCGTCTGAGGACGGCGAAAACGAACGCTTCGGCAAGGAGGTAAGATTGAAAAATGTGCTCGATAGCACATTTTTCAATCCGGATTTGTGCCGAAGCGTCACAAATCCCTGGATCGCAGCGTAGAAATCGCATACGCGATTTCTACGCGCGTTCCTCAGCGCTAGAGCGCTTCGGAATGGAGGTAAACATGATCAGACTTTTGACAGACAGCATGCTTAAATTTCTCACAGCTCAGCCGGCGGCCTTTGCGAATATGGAGGGCTCGGAGAAATATCCCGATATCCGGGGGCTTGTCACCTTTTACCCGTTTGAAAACGGGACGGTGGTGCTGGCGGATATCTGCGGCCTTCCGCAGGGGGAGGAGCCCTGCGAGATCGGCTTTTTCGGCTTTCACATCCATGAGGGAGCCGCCTGTACCGGCAGCGCGGAAGATCCTTTTTCCGGCGCGGGCGGCCACTATAACCCTGCTTCCTGTCCCCATCCGGCCCACGCCGGGGATATGCCCGTGCTGGAGGCGGCGGGGGGAAAGGCCTGGATGGCCTTTTATACGGAGCGGTTCCAGCCGCAGGAGGTTCGGGGAAGGACGGTCATCCTCCATTCCATGCCGGACGACTATCGAAGCCAGCCGGCAGGAGACGCGGGGGAGCGGATCGCCTGCGGCGTGATCCGGTGATCCGGATACTGAGCAGGGTTGTATCGGTCATCGACTGACCGGCACGGCGGACAATTTCCTTCCGGGATTTACAATCAGAGAAACGGTAGTGTATAATAAACAGGAAATTTGAGAAAGAAACGGGATACTAAGATTTGTGACTTCTTCTATATGGTTGCCGCTGGGTTTTGCGCCGGTGCGTGACTCAGCAGATCCAGTGGTCGCCATTAGGCATAATGAAGGGCAGAAACAGAACGCTGGTAAAGGGATCAGAAGAACCGGGAGGGACTGTAGAAATACAGTCCTTTTCATTTTCTTATATATGACTGACGGCGCTTAGATAGAAAAAGTACCAGCTTCTCAGATTGATAAAATAACTATATCCTTTTTCTTATCTTTCTGTTCAAATTCCTGTTCCATATCTGCAAAATGATACTTTTTAGCTACCAGATAACGTATTGTTCAACATCTCCATAAATTCATTTTGTTGTGATAACCGTTATCATTTGCTTTATTGCGAGACATATTTGCGATTCTGATAGATTCACAATCACCTGATTTCAATGTATTATTAACAATTGTTTTATGGAATACAAATGATATTAGAAAATAGAAGTTAGTGTATAATTATCATTGGCAAAACCAGGAATGATTCCCAGATAAAAAGGGAAGCAGAAAAAATTCCTGCTTCCCGATCATACAGTTTTCCTTTATGATGTTAGTTACCACACAAACAAGCAAAGGG
>DWWS01000008.1 GCA_019119595.1 Candidatus Eisenbergiella merdavium
CTGTGTTATAATTCATTTGATGACCTCCATTTGTATGCGGTAATTCCTGTTACCATTTATTTTTCCGATTTATAGTATACAGGTAAATCCACGAATCTACAAATCGGAGGTCATTACATATTGTCTGTTACTCTCCTTTCGATTGTCTGTCACAAGCCGCTTGCAAGAAGGAGCCGCACACTGTATAATATTTATGTGGCACGCCGTCCTGCGGCGGGGCTGTGCATGGAAGTGGCGTAGAAAACACTTGCCAGTGAGCGCCACTTCCTTTACATTTTCTCAAGGGCTTTAATCCCATCCCGTAAACCCTGCGGTCGTTTTACGTCTTTTCGTTCGCAATAATCATCAAGGATTTTTAATAGATGTAAGGGAAATCCTCAGTACATTATGTAAGTACTAAAATGTAGATATTATTGCAGGAGCAGTATGTAAGGATCATGTACATCTTAGCGTTGCAATTCCGCCGAAACTTAGTATAGCCTGATTGGGCAGGACAAAGCTATCAGTATCTATAAAAATTATAAACCTATAACAGAAAAATTTATTTGCCATCAGGGGTTCATTAGGTGATATGAAGAAAAAAAATTATTTATGGGCAATAAGAGAGTGTTTTAATGTGAGTTTTTCCAGCAGCTTAATTATAGTTTTATTTTATGTTGCTAATGGATTATTAAATCCTATTATGATCAATATAGTAGCAAAAATAATTAATAAAATAGAAGATTATGTTGCAAGTTATAAGACCATTTTTTGGGTTATCGTTATTTTATCAGTGGCCTATATATATAGACAAACAAGTAGTATTTTTATACAATTTTTTATTGAGAAGGTAAGAATTCGCCTTAAAGTAATATTTGGACGTAAATTATTAATTCAGCGTACTAATTTTTCGATAGCTGATTTGGAAGATGAGAATAAATATAACATGATAGAAGCTGTGGTTAATAATGCAGATAAACAGCTAAGTGGCATGCTCTTAAGTTTTTGCATTATTATTTCTTTAGCAATAGAATTTATTGGAATATTTAGTATTATTAGTCGTTTTAATCCTTTGATTATACCAATTTTTATATTATTTGCCTGTCCTTTGGCAGTTTTGTCTTTTAAGGGGGGAAGAGAGGTATACTTAGAAGATAGAGGTATTATCAAATTAACAAGATTAATGAAATATTATACAGAAGTTTTGTCTGATAAAGAACATATAAACGAACGAACATTATTTGGATATAGTGATTACATAAATGGAAAATATGCTGAAGCGCATTTAAAAAGATCTAATGCAAATACTATAGTATTGGCTAAATGGATGATGAGAATCAAAATTTGTGCAGTTGTATTGCTTATATTTTCTGTGTATGTTATTTTGATGATGTTTGAAAATATATCGCGAGGAACTCTCACTATAGGATTGTTTATAACTCTAACAGGTACCATAGTTTCTTTTTCAAAACAACTAACTCAAACGTTCTCAAGGCTTATCTTTGATATTGCTGATCAAAGGGAATATCTTGTGGAAATTAATGATTTTTTTTCGATAAAGGGAGAAGAAGAGTATTCGGAGTATACATATAATGAAGAGGTTTTTGAAACATTACAAGTAATAGATCTCTCATTTAAATATCCTAATAGCGAGCAATATGTTTTACAAAATCTAAATCTAACATTGGAAAAGGGTAAAAGTTATTCTTTAATTGGAATTAACGGAGCGGGAAAAAGTACGTTAATTAAAATTTTAACAGGTACTTATAAGAGTTATGACGGAATAGTTCTAATTAATGGAAAAGATATAAAAACGTATTCTGACAATAGATTGAGAAATATATTTTCATTGGTTTTTCAGGACTTTGCTAAGTATCAAATCAGTCTAAAAGATAATCTTATATTTTCACATGAGGAGTTATGGGATACATCTGTTCTTCATAAAAGTGGATTGGATGACTTAATTGAAAGTCTGAAAGAGCATGAAGATACTATTGTAGGAAAGATTGAAGGTAATGGTGTAGATTTATCTGGGGGAGAATGGCAAAAGATAGTTATTGCCAGAGCATTGCTGAGAAAGGTTCCATTTATGATAATGGACGAGCCAACAGCAAGTTTAAGCCCCAGGGTAGAGAATGATTTCTATACAAATTTAGTAGAAATGAAAAAAGATAGTACCCTTTTACTGATAAGCCATAGGATGGCAGCTACAAGAATTACAGATGAGATTATATTGTTAGATAAAGGACAAATAGTAGAACAGGGTACACATACTGATCTTATGATGCAAAGAGGACTATATTATAGTATGTTTGAAAGTCAGAGGAGAAGCTATTGTGATTACGAAGAAATTCAAATTTATTAGTATGATAAAGGATGCAATAAAATATTCATGGTTGGCTGGTCCCGCAATTTTTATTTCATTGGTATTATCATCAATCTTTAAATGTCTTTCACAATTACTAGAAATATATTTTTTGCAAGGGTTATTTTTGGTTGTTAGTAATTTTTTCATTAAAGAGAATACGACTAAAGATGTGTATATCGCTATAATTGAGTTGGGATTTGTTTT
Organism: Candidatus Eisenbergiella merdavium; assembly: GCA_019119595.1. Classification (GTDB taxonomy): domain Bacteria; phylum Bacillota; class Clostridia; order Lachnospirales; family Lachnospiraceae; genus Eisenbergiella; species Eisenbergiella merdavium. Next base: position 2,552 of record DWWS01000008.1, read on the forward strand.
AGTTATTACACAAGGAATAGAATTATGGGAATATCTTTCACAAGGCTACTTTTGGAGGCGGGGTAACGGGTATATTCAGTATTTATTTCACCAAAAATTGTCGCATAAAAAAGCGCTGGATTTTGAAAATAATGATTTTCTAAATACGATAAAGAAGTCAACCCTGGGAAGTGAAGATGCACCTGACGCGATAAGAAGCTTAATACAATTACTCTGTTATTATATTCCTTTTTTTCTACTTGTAGGGTGGTATCTCTATGAAATAGTTCCTCAAATGATATTTGCGTTGGCAATTATTTCGTTATCAGTTTTGTTTGCGGAATGGCTTAAATCGCAACGAACATATGATCTTGAAGAGGAAGTCTCTGATTTAAAAAGAAAAGTGGATTATTATGAAAAATGTGTTACGGATAAAGAGTACTATAAAGAAACCCGTTTCCTTGGAGTAATAAACTATTTTGTCAAAAAATATGATAGTTCATTGGCACAATTGCTAAGTAAATTTGACTTAAAAGAGAATAAAAATCTGAAGAGTAATATTTTTTTTAATATAGTAAATATTTGTGGTTATATTTTTATTTTTTGTTTCCTCATGGTTTGTATGAAAAATGAAGTAATTGGTGTGATTGAATTTGCAACGATATATTTTGCAATTGATAAAGTAAAAAGTGCAATCGAGGATATGATTAAAAGTATAGGCGCTACTTTGCAAAATGTTGTGAGAATGTCATTCCTTTTTGATTTTTTATCGATTCAAGAAAATATGAATTTAAAGGGAAATTGTCTCCCAAAGAATGGAGAAATCAAATTAAGTAAGGTGGGCTTTTCTTACCCAGGAAATAGTACTAACGTACTTGAAGATATAAGTATAACGATAAAGCCAGGTGAAACAGTAGCTATTGTGGGTGATAATGGTGCTGGTAAATCTACATTAGTTAAAATAATAATTGGTCTATATCAACCAACTGTAGGGACTGTTTATTACAATGAAGAAAATACTGCAGAGTATGAACCTCATCGTTTATATGAAGATATTTCTGGTGTTTTTCAAAATTTTAATAAATACAATTTGTCTTTAGAAGAAAATGTGAAAATAAGCGATGTTTCAAATCCAGAGGAATGTAAAGAGATATATGATAAGATTGGTATTGATTTAAATTCTTTAGAAGACAAAGAACATACATTAATGGGAAAAGAATTCGGTGGAACCGATTTATCTGGAGGGGAATGGCAACGTATTGCGATAGCGAGGGGACTTTATAGAAGAAGTAGCGTTATTATTTTAGATGAGCCAACAGCAGCTATTGATCCTCTTGAAGAAAGTCATATATTTGAAATGTTTCAGAGAATAAGTGAAGGAAAAACAGGTATATTAGTTACACATAGAATGGGAGCAATAAAAATGGCAGATCGTATTTTAATGATGGACCATGGAAAAATCATAGAGGAAGGAACACATGATGAATTAATTAATTATAGTGGAAAATATTGTGAACTATATAAGCTTCAAGCAAAATGGTATCAGTGAATTATATCCGAGTTTATCCTGAATTATTTATAATAATTCATTTCAATGCGGTCAATGCCGCATAACTGTTTCCATAAAGATGATGAAAATCTGTGGCAGGTAATCTGCCAGATTCTCGGTATCAGGATCACGGATATCATCCGCTGGTCTGTTATGACGGAATTACGGGTGACCTTCTGAAAATCCGGCTTCGAAACGGAACAGCTTATCCATTATGTACACATTTATTGTGACAAATATGGATTCTGAACCAGAAAAGGTAATTCGGTGAATATTATGGTGCGGCAGAGCCGCCAGTCCGGAGTGTCAGTCCGGAAAATTAAGAATTTACGATGATTTCATAATGGATTCTTGGCCCTGCATACCAGGAGAAGGTCTCTTCGCTCTCTTTTACAAACTGAAAGCCTGCGCTTTCATAGCTGTGCCGCGCGGGAATGAAGGATTCATTCGTCCAGACGACAATCCTTTTTGGGCCCCGCGCGATCATGCGGGAAACGGCCTCCTGCATCTGCCGTTTCCCGTAGCCCTTTCCTTTATGCTTCGTCAGGATGCAGTTGTGCCCGACTTCTATCGATTCAGGCAGGCTGGTCGGATTCCAGGAAACAAACCCGATGGGTTCTCCATCTAAGACGGTCATAAAGCCGCAGAGATCCGCGATGTGGGGATTGTCGAAAAAGAAGTCATCAAATTCCTTCCACTGATTCAGCCAGTCCCGTTCAAATTTTGGCTCAAAGGAATAGGCGTCTCTCAGAAGAGCCACAAGCGTTCCGCGGGGAAATTCCGTTATCTTTTTAAATTCGATATCCATTAAAAAACCACCTTAAATAAAAAATCTTGAAGGAACAGGGAGAATCTGTTATGTTATAAACATAAAAGGAAACAAACAACCACCCACAAGTGGTTTGACCTTTGCAAGAAGTAGAAAACACCACCCTGACACCTGGCCAAAGTTTCAAGGGTGGTTTTTCTATGCGGTACTAATGACTGATCAAATGTATGAATATCAGTAGTGCGATCAAAAATAATCCGAACTGCATCAAGTCGTTAAAGTTGAATTCGTTCTTCATAAGTACCACCCCGTTCTATGTAGAATGAGGTCAACGCCATCCTGTAGCACGATTGTTCCTTTAACCTAATATACCAAAACTATCCAAATCATGTCAATAAAACAGCGGCTTGTTTCAGGGGCTGAGTGCAGTACCCTGTAAACTGACCCAGCATATCATTTAGGAAAAATAAAATATGATTTTCCCCATTGTATTCTGTTGACATTTCTCCCACATCACTCTATACTGAAAGAAAAACCATAAAAAACAACATTTTATATCTTTGGAATTCAACAAAAAACAACGATAAATTCAGAAAAAACGAAAAAAGAAGCAAAAATGGCAAAAAACGGAAGATTGGAGGGAACCATGGAAAAATTCAACACAAATCCAACGGCAAAATCGGACAGGATTCCACGCCTTGTGGAAGCTCTGTACCGAAAGATGCCGGAGATTGAGGCCGACAGGGCGGTGCTTCTGACGGAAAGCTATCAGAAGACCGAGGGAGAGCCCATCGTTATGAGAAGGGCGAAGGCCTTTGCGCACATTCTGGCCAATATCCCGATCATTATCCGTGAGGACGAGCTGGTGGTGGGAAGCTCCACGCTGGCGCCGAGGGGCTGTCAGACCTTCCCGGAATATTCCTGGGAGTGGCTGGAGGCGGAGTTTGACACCATCGAGAAGCGTTCGGCGGATCCTTTTTATATTTCGGAGGAGACGAAGGCGCGGCTTAAGCAGGTACATACCTACTGGAAGGGAAAGACCAACAGCGAGCTTGCCCTTTCCTATATGGCGCCGGAAACGGTGAAGGCTATGGAGCACAACGTGTTCACGCCGGGAAACTATTTTTACAACGGCGTGGGCCATGTGACGGTTCATTACGATAAGGTTCTGGAAAGCGGCCTTTCCGGCATTATCCGGGAGGCAGCGCAGGAGCTGTCCCGCTGCGGCGTGGGAGACGCGGATTACGCCTCGAAGCACTGCTTCCTGGAGGCGGTGATCCTAAGCTGCGCGGCGGTGATCGGCTATGCGGAGCGTTACAGCGCTCTGGCCCAAAAAGAGGCGGAGGGCTGCTCTGATCCGGTCAGGAAACAGGAGCTTCTTCAGATCGCGGAAACCTGTTCCCGTGTGCCCAGGGAAGGCGCGAAAAGCTTCCGGGAGGCCTGTCAGAGCTTCTGGTTCATCCAGCAGCTTCTGCAGATGGAGGGAAGCGGACATTCCATTTCTCCCGGACGTTTTGACCAGTACATGTACCCTTATTATAAAAAAGACCTGGAGGAGGGGAAGATCACCAGGGATCAGGCCCAGGAGCTGATCGACTGCATCTGGGTGAAGCTGAACGATCTGAACAAGGCGAGGGACGCAGCAAGCGCGGAGGGATTCGCAGGCTACAGCCTGTTCCAGAACCTGATCGTGGGAGGCCAGGATGAAAACGGTCTGGATGTGACCAACGACCTTTCCTTCATGTGCATCTGGGCCTCTCATCACGTGTTCCTGCCTCAGCCCTCCCTGTCCATCCGGGTGTGGAACCTGACGCCCCATGAGCTGATGGTGGAGGCGGCGAAGCTGACGCGGACAGGGATCGGCCTTCCTGCCTACTATAACGATGAGGTCATCATTCCCTCTCTGATGAACCGGGGGCTTTCCCTGGAGGACGCCAGAACCTACAACATCATCGGCTGTGTGGAGCCGCAGAAGGCGGGAAAGACCGACGGCTGGCATGACGCGGCGTTCTTCAATATGTGCCGTCCTCTGGAATTTGTTTTTTCTCAGGGAAAGGACAGGGGAGAGCAGATCGGCCCGGTCACCATGCGGGTGGAGGATATGACAAGCTTCGAGGAGTTTTACGACGCCTATAAGCAGCAGATGGAATATTTCATCAGCCTGCTTGTGAACGCGGACAACTCCATCGATACGGCCCATGCGGTGCGCTGTCCGCTGCCCTTCCTGTCCGGACTGGTGGACGACTGCATCCGGCGCGGAAAAACGATGCAGGAGGGCGGAGCCGTCTATAACTTTACGGGACCGCAGGGCTTTGGCATCGCCAATGTGGCGGATTCCCTGTACGCCGTCAAGACCCTGGTCTTTGAGGAAAAAAAGGTGACGCTTGCGGAATATAAGCGGGCGCTCAAGCTGAATTTCGGAAAGGGCTTCGATGCTGTTACCGTACAGGAAATGACGCAGGATGTGTTAAAGGAGCTTCAGAAGGCGGGACAGAGCCCTTCCGAAGCGCAGATCGCCGGAATTGTGAAGGGCATCGCCCGGGCGGAGCTTTCAGAGGAGGATAAAAAACTGTGCGAAAGGGTTTACGCGCTGATCGAAGAGGTGCCCAAATTCGGAAACGACATCGATGAGGTGGACGCCTTCGCGAGAGACGCCGCCTATACCTATACAAGACCTCTGGAAAAATACAAAAATCCCAGGGGCGGCATGTTCCAGGCGGGGCTTTACCCGGTTTCCGCCAATGTGCCGCTGGGCGCTCAGACCGGGGCGACGCCGGACGGACGGCTGGCCCATACCCCTGTGGCCGACGGCGTATCCCCGTCCGCGGGAAGAGACGTGCACGGGCCGACGGCGACGGCAAATTCCGTTTCCCGGCTGGATCACGGCATCGCCTCCAACGGAACGCTCCTGAACCAGAAATTCCACCCCTCCGCCCTCAGCGGGGACGCGGGGCTTGATAACTTCGTGGCCCTGATCCGTTCCTATTTTGACCAGAAGGGAAGCCACATGCAGTTCAATGTGGTGGACAAGCAGACCCTGCTGGATGCGCAGAAGCACCCGGAGCAGTACCGCCATCTGGTGGTGCGTGTGGCCGGCTACAGCGCGCTTTTCACCACGCTTTCCCGCTCTCTGCAGGATGATATCATCCGCAGGACCGAGCAGGGCTTCTGAAACCGAGAAAGGAAATCAGAAACGATGGATTACCTGGATACAAAAGGACGAATTTTTGACATACAGCGCTATTCCATCCACGATGGAACCGGGATCCGTACCATTGTTTTTCTGAAGGGCTGCGTGCTGCGCTGCCGCTGGTGCTGCAACCCGGAATCCCAGGAGTACGCCGTCCAGACCATGATGGTGGCGGGAAAGCCCAAAACGATTGGCCGGGATGTGACGGTGCGGGAAGTGATGGAAACGGTGGTCAGGGACCGGACCTTCTACCGGCGCTCCGGCGGCGGCCTCACCCTTTCCGGAGGAGAGAGCCTCTGCCAGCCGGATTTTGCCGTGGCCCTTCTTCGCGCGGCAAAGGAAAATGGGATCAATACGGCGATGGAGAGCATGGCCTGCGCCCCCATGGAGACGATCGACAGGGTTCTGGAATGGCTGGACGTGTATCTGTGCGACGTGAAGCACATGAACGGAGAAAAACACCGGGAATTTACCGGAAAGAACAACGCCCCCATGCTGGAAAACATCAGAAAAATAGCGCAGTCCGGAAAGACGCAGCTTGTGATCCGGGTTCCGGTGATCCCCACCTTCAACGATACGAGGGAGGAGATCGCGGATATCGCCCGGTTCGCGGACAGCCTGCCCGGTGTGAAGCGGATCCACCTGCTTCCCTATCACAGGCTGGGACAGGATAAATATGAGGGGCTGGGAAGGGAATATCTGATGAAGGATATCCTGCCGCCCTCTGCGGAGCACATGGAAGACCTGAAGCGCGTGGTGGAACAGGTGAGCGGCCTGGAGTGCCACATCGGAGGCTGACGCGAAGCGCTTCGGCATGGAGGCGGATTGAGAAATGCGCGAAGGCAGGAGGCAGATATGAAACTGGAAGACATCGGACAAGGCGGACAGAAGCAGCGCATCGTGCAGGAGCTGGTGCCGGGAAAGCAGATCACCCTGGCCCATATCATCGCGAATCCGGACGGAGAGCTGTATGAGAAGCTGGGGCTGGATCCGCGAGTGGAGCTTTCCCGGGCGGCCATCGGCATCATGACGGTAAGCCCGGCGGAGACGGCCATCATCATGGCCGACATTGCGGTGAAGTCCTCGGGCGCGGCGCTGGGCTTTGTGGACCGCTTCAGCGGCTCCCTCATCGTGACCGGAACCGTATCGGAGGTGGAGGCGGCTTCCACGGCCATCCTTTCCTATGTGGAGGAAAAGCTGGGCTATACCGTCTGTGAGATCACCCGGACATGAGGAAATGTGTGAACAATAAGCCTGATGGCTTATTGTTCACACGGCTATTTGTGCCGGAGCGTCACAAATAGCCCTTATGGCAGAAGAAAAATTGCATTCGCAATTTCTCTTCGCCCCGTCGCAGCAAAGCATTGCTTTGCTACGCTCCGGACATGAGGGATCATATGAAAAAGATCATCCTGATCGGCAGAAGCGGGGCGGGCAAGACCACGCTCACCCAGGCGCTGAAGGGAGAAGAAATCAAATACCACAAGACCCAGTACGTGAATCATTTTGAAAGCATCATCGACACACCGGGCGAATATGCGCAGACCCATGAGCTTGGCTATGCGCTGGCGCTGTATTCCTATGAGGCCGACGTGGTGGGACTTCTCCTGTCGGCGGAGGAGCCGTACAGCCTCTATCCCCCAAATATCACCTGCATGGTGAACCGGGAGGTGGTGGGGATCGTCACCCATGTGGATTCTGGGAAAGGGGATCCGGCCCGGGCGGAGCGGTGGCTGAGGCTCTCCGGCTGCAAAAAGATCTTCCGGGTGAACTCCAAAACGGGAGAAGGGGTTTCCGAGATCCTGGACTACCTGAAGGAGAACGGAGACTGACCGGTTTTGAAGAAAACGGGGCAAACGGACTGACCGGTTCCGAAGAAAAAAGAGCGGACAGACGGCCTGGCTCTGACAAAACAGGACGGAAAAGAAGGAAAAGACCTAAAAACCACAAAAATCAAACAGAAAATAAAGAAAAGCAACACCGTTATTGTTGACATACGTCATATACAGCAGTATAATTAACAAAAATCAACATTCAGTATAGGAACATCACTCAACTTTCAACGCCGCAATACGGCAGGAACGGGGCTGACACGCCTCGGAATGGAGGAGAACATGCAAAACGAGTACGAACTGAAAAAACTGATCTGCGACATCGGAAAGAGGATCTACAACAGGAACATGGTCGCGGCCAACGACGGAAACATTTCCGTGAAGCTGAACGACAATGAATTTCTCTGCACGCCCACCGGTGTTTCCAAGGGCTTCATGACTCCGGAATTCATCTGCAAGGTGGATGCGCAGGGCAACGTGATCCAGGCGAACAAGGGCTTCCGTCCTTCCTCCGAGATCAAGATGCACATGCGTGTTTATCAGAAGCGCCCTGACGTGGGAGCCGTGGTGCATGCCCATCCCACCTTTGCCACCGCTTTTGCTATCGCAGGCATCCCGCTGACCCAGCCCATCATGCCGGAAGCGGTGATCGCGCTCGGCTGCGTTCCGATCGCGGAGTACGGCACCCCCTCCACCATGGAGATTCCCGACAACGTGGAAAAATATCTTCCCTATTATGACGCGGTTCTTCTGGAGAACCACGGCGCGCTGACCTGGAGCACCGATCTGACCGCCGCTTACATGAAGATGGAGTCGGTGGAATTTTATGCGGAGCTTCTCTACAAGGCGAAAATGCTCGGCGGCCCCAAGGAATTTGATCAGGCTACGGTTCAGAAGCTGTATGAGATCAGAAGAAAAATGGGCCTGTCCGGAAAGCATCCGGCGGATCTGTGCCTGAACAAGAACGGCAAGAACTGCCATAACTGCGGCAATGGCTGCGGCTCCGTTTCCTCTCCGGCTTCCGGAAGCAGCGAGGTGAGCGAGGAAATGGTGGCTGAGATCGTAAAGAGGGTTATGGAGCAGCTTCAATGAATCTGACTGATGAAAAAGGGATTGCCGAAGCGGTCCGCCAAGCGCTTGCGGAAGCCGGTTATACAGGACAGAAAAAAGTCCCCGCACGTATGACGCTCCGCCTGGCGGAGGAGCTTGCGGCCCGTGTGGAGAAAAAGGCCCGCGAGCAGAATATGCGGGTGGTCACGGCGGTCGCGGATGAGGGCGGCAATATTAGGCTTCTGCGCAGCATGGACGGCGCTTATCTGGGAAGCGCGGACGTCGCCGCGAACAAGGCGTATACCAGCGTGGCCTTTCAGATGTCCACGCAGACGCTTTCCGCTCTTGCCCGGCCGGACGGCCCGCTGTATGGGATACAGCATACCAACGGCGGCAGGATCGTGATCTTCGGCGGCGGTGAACCGCTCTTTGCGGATGGCGTACTGATCGGAGGCCTTGGAGTCAGCGGCGGTACGGCGGAGCAGGACACAGCGCTTGCCGCGTATGGAGCATCCCTTTTGAAGGAGGACGGCTCGAACCTCCGGTTCGCGCCATAGAATGGCTCCGCCATTCTTTCCGGAATGGAGTGCCGCCTGTCGGCGGCAGAAATAGGAGGTAATCTCGTGCCTGTAAGCGAAACAATGGTACAGGATATTGTGAAGGAAGTGGTTGCGAGGATGCAGCTTTCCGGGACGGCGCAGAGCGCGTATCACGGCGTATTCGCCGATATGAACGACGCCATCGCCGCAGCGAAGGAGGCGCAGAAGAAGGTCCGCGTCATGACCATGGACCAGAGAGAGCAGATCATTTCCAATATCCGCATGAAAACCCACGAGAACGCGGAGGTCCTTGCGCGCATGGGCGTGGAAGAGACCGGAATGGGAAACGTGGGAGACAAGATCTTAAAGCATCATCTCCTGGCGGACAAAACGCCGGGAACGGAAGACATTACAACGACGGCATGGTCCGGAGACCGGGGACTGACGCTGGTGGAGATGGGGCCCTTCGGCGTGATCGGAGCGATCACTCCCTGCACCAATCCCAGTGAAACGGTTCTCTGCAACTGCATGGGCATGATCGCCGCGGGCAATACGGTGGTATTCAATCCCCATCCTCAGGCGGTGAAAACCTCTATTTTCGCCATGAATCTGGTGAATGAGGCGTCCATCGAGGCGGGCGGCCCGGATAACGTGGCCTGTACGGTGGAGAAGCCCACGCTGGCCTCAAGCTCCATCATGATGAAGCATAAGGATATTCCGCTGATCGCCGCCACGGGCGGTCCCGGCGTGGTAACGGCCGTGCTTTCCTCCGGAAAGAGAGGGATCGGCGCGGGAGCGGGAAATCCCCCGGCGCTGGTGGACGAGACCGCCGATATCAGAAAAGCGGCCCAGGACATCGTGAACGGCTGTACCTTTGACAACAACCTTCCCTGCATCGCGGAGAAGGAGATCGTAGCGGTGGACAGCATTGCGGACGAGCTGATGCACTACATGATCAGCGAGCAGGGCTGCTACCTGATCTCAAAGGAGGAGCAGGAGCGGCTGGTAAATACGGTGCTCACCCCCAAGGGCCTGAACCGCAAATGCGTGGGACGAAGCGCGAGAGCGCTGCTTTCCATGATCGGGATCGAAGCCCCGTCCAACATCCGCTGCATCGTGTTCGAGGGAGAAAAGGAGCATCCCCTGATCGCGGAGGAGCTGATGATGCCCATTCTGGGCCTGGTGCGCGCGAAGGATTTTGACGACGCGGTGGAAAAGGCGGTCTGGCTGGAGCATGGAAACCGGCATTCGGCTCATATCCATTCCAAGAACATCGACAACATCACCAAATACGCCCGCGCGATCGATACGGCGATCCTGGTGAAGAACGCGCCGTCCTATGCGGCTCTTGGCTTCGGCGGAGAGGGCTACTGCACCTTTACCATCGCAAGCAGGACCGGAGAGGGCCTGACCAGCGCAAGCACCTTTACCAAGAGAAGGCGCTGCGTGATGTCGGACAGCCTGTGCATCCGATAAGCGGGAAAAAAGAGGTAGATTATGGAAATCAACGGAGCAAACATAGAAGAGATCGTCAGACAGGTCTTAAACAGCATGGAGGGAAGGCAGCAGACGGCCGGAACGTCCGCGTCCCCCGCGGGAGCCGTTCCGAAGACGGCCCGCGTCGCCATGCTCACCGGTCTGGAGCATTATGACGTAAAGGAATTTCCCATCCCCGAGGTGGGAGACGACGATATCCTGGTAAAGGTGGAGGGCTGCGGCATCTGCGGAACGGATGCTCATGAATTCAAAAAGGATCCCTTCGGCCTGATCCCCGTGGCGCTTGGCCATGAGGGAACCGGAGAGATCGTGAAGATGGGTAAAAATGTGAAGAAGGACAGCGCCGGAAAGGATCTGAAGGTGGGCGACAAGGTCGTGACCTGCATGATCTTCAAGGACAATCCGGACATCACCATGTTCGACCTGAACAAGCAGAACGTGGGCGGCGCGGATGTATACGGCCTGCTTCCCGACGACGACATCCATCTGAACGGATGGTTTTCCGATTATATTTTCATCCGCGGCGGCTCTACCGTATTCAATGTGAGCGACCTGGATCTGTATTCCAGAATCCTCATCGAGCCCTGCGCGGTTCTGGTACACGCGGTGGAGCGGGCAAAATCCACCGGGATCCTCCGCTTCAACAGCAGAGTGGTGGTTCAGGGCTGCGGACCCATCGGCCTGATCTGCATCGCGATCCTGCGCACCATGGGGATCAACAAGATCGTGGCGGTGGACGGAGAGGATAAGCGCCTTGCTTTCGCCAGAGAAATGGGCGCGTCCGATACGGTGAATTTCAAGGATCATAAGGGAATCGAGGCCCTTGCGGGCGCCGTGGAGAACGCCTGCGACGGACATCTTGCCGACTTCGCCTTCCAGTGCACGGGATCCCCTGCGGGACATTCCAACATTTACAAGTTCATCCGCAACGGCGGCGGATTGTGTGAGCTGGGCTTTTTCATCAACGGCGGAGACGCGACCATCAATCCGCACTTTGATATCTGTTCTAAGGAGATCACCACGGTGGGCTCCTGGGTATACACCCTGAGAGATTACGCGACCACCTTTGATTTCTTAAAGAGCGCGAAGAAGATCGGCATCCCGATGGAGAAGCTGATCACCCACACCTTCCCGTTAGACCAGATCAACGAAGCCCATCAGACCAATCTGGCAATGAGCGGGCTGAAGATTGCAATCATCAATCAGTAAAAACGGCGTGCCGCATGACCGGCATGCTACAGTCAGGAGGAAGCGCCCATGGAGGAAGCGGTTGGAATTCTGGAGGTATACGGTCTTGTATGCGCCTTCATGGCGGCTGACGCCGGATGCAAGGCGGGCAACGTCAGGCTTGAGCCCTTTGATAAAAACAAGCCTGCCAACGCGGACAGCCTTCCGGTGCCGCTGCTGGTGACGATCAAGTTCCGCGGCAGCGTATCGGATGTGGAGGCGGCGATGGAAGCCGGAGAGCGCATGGCGAAAAGCCTGACCGGAGTGGTGCAGAAATATATCATCCCCCGGCCTACGGCCGATACGGAAAAAATGCTGAAGCTCTGCGCATTTGATAAATCATAAACGAAGCATAAAGGCTGGAAACTGTTTCAATGCCGCCCGTGGCGGCGGCAAAAAAGGAGGCGGAAAGCGCAATGCGCTTTCCTGGAAGAATCATTGCATGATTCTTCTCACAGAATTGAATGCCGCCCGTGGCGGCGAAAAAGGAGGAAAAATGGCACAGGAAGCACTTGGAATGGTGGAAACAAGAGGACTTACCGCTGCGATCGAGGCGGCGGATGCGATGACCAAATCCGCTGAGGTGAGGCTGGTCGGAACAGAAAAGATCGGTTCCGGACTGGTTACCGTTATGGTTCGCGGCGATGTGGGAGCCGTTAAGGCTTCTGTGGAGAGCGGTTCCGCTGCCGCCAGCAAGCTGGGCGAGCTGGTTGCGGCTCACGTGATCCCGAGACCTCACAGCGACGTGGAAAAGATTCTCCCCACTATCTGATTACCATCTGAGACAGGAGTGAAGATTCATGAGGAAGTCATACGGCCTGATTGAAATATCGGGAGTGGTCGCGGCGCTGGATGCGCTGGATATCATGTGCAAGGCGGCGGACGTTTCTTTGTCCACCTGGGAAAGAAAGCTTGGCGGAAGACTTGTCACCATCATCGTGGAAGGGGACGTGGCGGCTGTGACCGCCGCAGTTGAGGCCGCCAGGACCCGCGCGATCAAGCCCCTCGTGTCCAGCGGCGTGATCGCAAATCCTCATGAGGAGATCGTCGCGCAGGTGAAGCGGAGCATGGGACGTTTCCGCACCGCAGAGGAAATCGAGGCAATGTAGAAAACGTCCCGACGTTTCCGTAACGCTGAGGAAATCGAGAGAATGTAGAGAAACGTCCCGGCGTTTCCGCAGCGCGGAGGAGATCGAGAGGATACAGAGCAGGCGGTGGGATAGCGCTTCAGAATGGAGATTGTCATGCCGGAAAACAATGCGGATAAGGAAAAGAAAGATAAAAACGAGCAGACGAAGGCAGTGAGAACCACAAGACGTACCGCTGCCAGAAAAACTCCGGCCCCTGCGCCGGAGGAGGAAGCCGTAAAGAAGGTTGCCGAAAATGATAAGGAGGAAAAAAGAATGGCACAGGAAGCTTTGGGAATGGTGGAAACAAGAGGACTGGTAGCTGCGATCGAGGCGGCTGACGCAATGTGCAAGGCTGCGAACGTGGCGCTTGTTGGAACGGAGAAGATCGGCTCCGGACTGGTAACCGTTATGGTGCGCGGAGACGTTGGAGCTGTGAAGTCCGCTGTGGAAGCGGGTTCCAGCAGCGCTGAAAGACTGGGCGAGCTGGTTGCGACGCATGTGATCCCCAGGCCTCATACGGATGTTGAGATGATCCTTCCGAAGGTAAAATAAGACGGCTTTTACAGCCTGAACGGTTTTTTCCTGATCCGGCTGCCTCTGGCGGGGAGAGGGGAAAGAACGGAGAACGGGCAGAAGCGGCCCCGGGAGGGGAGCGCCTGCCCGTTTTTCAAAAATCGGCTGACAGTCTGCGCCGGAGCGCGCAGACTGCTTACGGGCAGAGGAGAAACCGCATCCGCGTTTTTCTCCGCCCAAACCTTACCGCTGACGCTCCGAAATGAGGAAAACATGGAAGCAAATCAAATCGAACTGATTACAAAGATGGTAATGGAGGCCATGGCGAAGCAGGAGAGCGCCGGAGGCTACATGGTTCCCGTTGGCGTGTCCGCCAGACACGTACATCTGACCCAGGAACATGTGGAAGCGCTTTTCGGGCCTGGGTACCAGCTCACGAAGAAAAAGGAGCTGATGGGAGGCCAGTTTGCGGCCAACGAGCAGGTGACCATCGTGGGACTGAAGCTGCGGGCGATCGAAAATGTCCGGGTGCTCGGCCCGGTGAGGAAGGCTTCCCAGGTGGAGATTTCCGCAACAGACGCCATGAAGCTCGGCGTGAAGGCGCCGCTCCGGGAATCCGGCGATACGGCGGGAAGCGCTCCGATCGCGATCGTGGGGCCGAAGGGCGCGGTCTATCTGAACGAGGGCTGCATCATTGCCAAAAGACATATTCACATGTCTCCGAATGAGGCCGCGCAGGCGGGCGTGAAGGACGGAGATTATGTGTCCGTAAAGGCGGAAAATGAGCGGGGAACGCTTTTTGACCATGTGAAGATCCGTGTGGACGACAGCTTCACGCTGGAGATGCATATCGATACGGATGAGGCCAACGCAGGACAGATCCGGACCGGAGACGTGGTACGCATGCTCAGATAACAGTGCAGCTCAGATAGCTGTGCACCTCAGACATCTGCGCATGTTCAGATAACAACAGGCTTGGAGGAAGGTATGATAGTCGGAAAAGTGATCGGAAGCATCGTTTCCACCAGAAAGAGCGAAAAGCTGGTGGGAAATAAATTCATGATCGTGGAGCCTCTGGAATCCATGAAGGGCCATGCCGACAGGCTGGTTGCCATCGACAACATCGGCGCAGGAATCGGGGAATACGTGCTGGTGGCGCAGGGAAGCGCGGCCAGGATCGGCTGCGACGTGCCGGACGCTCCTGTGGACGCGGCCATCGTAGGTATCATTGACGACGCGAGCAGGCTGGAGTAAGGACAGGAGAGGTTTGACGCCGGAGGGTCAGGCTGCCGGAAACGCGGCACAAGCGGGCGGAAACGAGGGCTGTCCCGGCATGGAGGTAACGATGGAGATTAAGGAATTAGCCGGAATCATAAGAGAGAACGGAATTGCAGGGGCAGGAGGCGCAGGCTTCCCAACCTATATGAAGATCGATGAGCGGGCGCAGACCATCCTTTTAAACTGCGCGGAATGCGAGCCGCTTCTGAAGCTTCACAGGCAGCTCCTTTCCCGTCATACCCGACAGATCCTGCAGGCGCTTTCCGTGGTAAAGGAAACGGTGGGAGCCGAAGAAGCCGTCATCGGGATCAAGGGGGAATATGAGGAGACGGTCAGAGCGCTGAAGGCCTGCCTGCCCGATTTTCCGGGGATGCGCATTCAGCTTCTGGACAGCGCCTATCCCATGGGAGACGAGGTGGTGCTCATCTACGAGGCCACCGGAAAGGTGGTTCGCCCCGGCGGACTTCCCATCGAGCAGGGAATCGCGGTTTTTAACGTGGAGACCATGTATAATATCTCCCGGGCGCTGCAGGAGTCCGCACCGGTGACGGAAAAGCTGGTCAGCGTGGTGGGAGAGGTGGCTTCCCCCGTGACCCTGCGCGTCCCGCTGGGAGCCAGCCTTTCCGACTGTGTGGAAGCCGCCGGCGGCGCACTCATCCCGGATCCGGTCTACCTGGTGGGCGGCCCCATGATGGGAAGCATCCGACCGTCGGACAGCCCGGTGACCAAGACCACCAACGCGGTCATCGTCCTTTCCGGTGATCATCCTCTGATTCAGAAAAAAAGGCAGAATCCGGCCATCGGACTGAAACGGGCGGCCTCCGCCTGCTGTCAGTGCGAAACCTGTACCGATCTTTGCCCCAGACATGCGCTGGGCCACCCGATCGAGCCGCATAAATTCATGCGGGCCGCGGCCAACCGGGATTTCCGGGATGCGAATCCCTTCCTGAACACCTTTTTCTGCAGCTCCTGCGGCCTGTGCGAGCTGTATTCCTGCCCGCAGGGACTTGCGCCAAGGAGTCTGATGGCGGAATACAAGACGGGACTGCGGAAGGCGGGCGTGAAGGCGCCTGCGGATGTGGTTCCCGCGCCCGTCAGAGAATCCAGACAGTACCGGAAGGCGCCGGAGGAAAGACTGGAGGCCAGACTCGGCCTGAGCCGCTATGATGCGGACGCGCCTCTGACGGAGGAGCTTCTTGCGGTGGGAACGGTGAAGCTTCTTCTTTCCCAGCATATCGGCGCGCCTGCCGTTTCAGTGGTGCAGGAAGGAGACCGGGTGGAAAAGGGACAGCTGATCGGAAAGGCCGCGGACGGCTTAAGCATTCCCGTGCATGCCTCCGTTTCCGGAACGGTGCGGAAGGTGGAGCCGGGAGCGGTCGTCATTGCGGCGGACAGACGGTAACAGGCGGGAGGCGGCTATTTGTGCCGGAGCGTCACAGATAGCTTTGGACGGCATACCCCGATCGTACGCTTCGGAATGGGGATTATCATGAGTAAAGCAATCGGAATGATCGAATTTAAGACGGTGTCCGCAGGGATCACGGCGGCGGATACCATGGTGAAGACGGCGCAGGTGGAGCTTCTGGAGGCTCAGACGGTCTGCCCCGGTAAATATATCGCTCTGATCGGCGGCGCGCTTTCCGCCGTGCAGGCGGCGGTCGAGGCGGCGAAGCGGGTGCGCGGGGAGGAGCTGATCGGAAGCTTTGTTCTGGGCAATCCCCACGAAAGCATTTTCCCGGCCATATACGGAGCCACCCACATTGAAAAGGTGAACGCCTTCGGCATTCTGGAAACCTATGACGCCGCTTCCATCATCGTTGCGGCGGATGTGGCGGCAAAGACCGCGATCGTGGATCTGATCGAGCTTCGCATCGCCAAGGGCATGTGCGGAAAATCCTATCTGATCCTGACCGGGGAGGTGGCTGCGGTGGAGGCGGCCATCGAGAAGGCGAAACAGGCTGTGGCGGGAGACGGCATGTATCTGGATTCCTCCGTGATCGCCCATCCCGACGAGCAGATCTGCAGATCCATTTTGTAACAGCGCTTTTTTCTGCCCGAGATTGGGCGAAAGAAGGGCGGAATCAGAGAAAGGCGGTGCAGGATGTTAGCGGTAGAGAGAAGAAATCTGATTCTGGAAAAGCTGCAGGAAGAGAAAAAAGTGATCGTAAGCGAGCTGAGCCAGGAATTTCAGGTGTCTGAGGAGACCATCCGCAGGGATCTGGAAAAGCTGGACAGGGACGGGCTCGCCATTAAAAGCTACGGCGGCGCGGTTCTCAACGAGAATACCAGCCTGGATATGCCCTTCAATGTACGGCAGAAAAACAATCCGACCGGAAAGCAGAAGATCGCAAAGCTGGTGGAGGGCCTGATCGAGGACGGGGATCACATCATCCTCGATCCCAGCACCACGGCGGTTTTCATTGCCAGAGCGCTGAAAAGCAAGGAGAGGCTGACGGTGATCACCAATTCCATCGAGGTGATCCTGGAGCTTTCGGATACCTCGGACTGGAATATCATTTCCTCCGGCGGAAGCCTGCGGGAAGGGTATCTTGCCCTGGTCGGACCCCGTGCGGTGGAGGGACTTGGGGCCTTCAACGTGGAAAAGGCCATCATTTCCTGTAAGGGCCTGGATATGGAAAAAGGCGTCACGGACGGGAACGAGCTGTTTTCCCAGGCGAAGCAGACCATGCTGAAATCCGCCAGGGAATGCATCCTTGCGGTGGATCATACCAAATTTGACCGGATCGCTTTTTCCAAGATCTGCGACGTACATGATATTCATATGGTGGTGACGGACGAGAAGCCGTCGGAGGACTGGCTGGAGCTTTTCGAGCGCTCCGGCGTCGCCTGTCTGTACCCGCAGGAATAGCGTAAAAAAAGGAAAACGTCTGTTTTCAGAAAGGAAGAAGTCAATGGCTGAATATTATCTTGCAGTGGATATCGGAGCCTCCAGCGGCCGTCATATCCTGGGACATGTGGAGGATGGAAGGATCGTTCTTGAGGAGGTATACCGTTTTGAAAACGGGATGGAGAAAAAGGACGGCCATCTGTGCTGGAACCTTCCTCATCTGTTTCATGAGATCAGGGAAGGCTTAAAGGCGTGCAAAGCGGCGGGAAAAGTCCCCAAAAGCATGGGAATCGATACCTGGGCCGTGGACTATGTCCTTCTGGACGATAAGGATCAGGTGATCGGAAACACCTACGGCTACCGGGACGGCAGGACGAAGGGAATGGACGAGGCGGTATACGCCATCATTCCGGAGGCGGAGCTGTACGGCAGGACGGGGATCCAGAAGCAGATGTTCAACACCATCTACCAGCTGATGGCGGTGAAAATGCAGGAGCCGGAAAACATGGAGAAGGCGCAGCAGCTTCTGATGCTGCCCGACTACTTCCATTTCCTGCTGACGGGAAATAAGCTGTCCGAGTATACCAACGCCACCTCCACCCAGCTTGTGAGTCCGGAAACGAAGCAGTGGGACTATGAGCTGATCGAAAGGCTCGGGTTTAAGAGCTCCATTTTCAAGCCCCTTCACATGCCCGGCACCACGGTGGGAAGCTTTACGAAGGAGATTGCGGAAGAGGTTGGCTTTACCTGCCAGGTGGTGCTGCCCGCCACCCATGACACCGCCTCCGCTGTCATTTCCGTTCCCGCGCTGACAGAGGATTGCCTGTACATCAGCTCCGGGACCTGGTCTTTGATGGGAATTGAAAATGATCACGCGATCTGCACGGAAGAAAGCAGAAACGCGAATTTCACCAACGAGGGCGGCTATGAATACCGCTTCCGCTATCTGAAGAATATCATGGGACTGTGGATGATCCAGTCCGCCCGCCATGAGTGGAACGACGCATATTCCTTCGCTAAACTCTGCGACCTTGCCCAGGAGGAAAACGCCTTCCCTTCCCGCGTGGATGTGAACGACGACGCTTTCCTGGCTCCGGAGAGCATGCTGGAGGCGATCCGCACTTACTGCGAAAAGGCCCAGAGCCCCGTGCCGGAGACGGTGGGACAGATTGCGGCGGTAATCTATCAGAGCCTGGCGGAAAGCTACGCGCAGACGGTCGCGCAGATCGAGGCGCTGACCGGAAGACATTTCCCGGCCATCAACATCGTGGGCGGCGGCTCCAACGCGGCTTACTTAAACCAGCTCACCGCGGATAAATCCGGCAGATGCGTTTACGCAGGCCCCGGAGAGGCGACCGCCATCGGAAACCTGGCTGTGCAGATGATCAAGGACGGAAGGTTCGACAGCCTGGAGGCGGTAAGACGCTGCATTTACGATTCCTTCGGCGTGGAGAAGTACGAGCCGCAGGCGTAGGCTTTTTTAAAACACCAGCTGCACCAGAAGCATATAGCAGATCGTCCCGCCCGCGATGGAAAGGAGCATCTGCCGCTTCCACAGGTGCAGGATGACGACCAGCAGGATGGAGATCAGCTCCGGGATGCCGTGGCTTCCGGTCAGAGGATCCACACCGCGCAGGCAGTAGACGACCAGCAGGCCGAAAACGGCGGAGGGGAGAACGCGCCCCAGATACTGAATGTATTTGGGCGTGGGCTTTCCGGCCGGAAAGATGAGAAAGGGAAGGAAACGGGTCAGCACCGTTCCCAGGATGACCATTCCGATGGTGATGAGCTGCTGCGTCAATGTCACAGGGAGGCACCTCCTTTCGTAAGGGGCTTTTTCAGCAGGGTGAGGACGGCAAGGATGGAGAGCATGGAGGGGATGAGGAAGCCGTCTGAGCCGAAGGCGGCCAGGCTTAAAACGGAAAGCCCGATGCCCAGAAGGGAGCTTTCGTGCCGTTCCTCCTTTAACCACTGTTCCAGGAAGATCACGACAAACATGGCCGTCATGACAAAATCCAGCCCTTCCGTGCTGAAGGTGATGAAGGAGCCGAAGATGCCGCCCAGCGTCGCCCCGGCAAACCAGTAAAGATGATTCAGAAGGGTCACGAAGAACATGAACCACCCCCGGTCCACATCCGGGGGAATTTCAGCGGTATAGTTGATGGAAAAGGTTTCGTCGCACATGCCGAAGATCAGATAGATTTTTTTCAGGCCCATGCCGCGGAAACGGTCCAGCATGGAGATCCCGTAGAACAGGTGCCTTGCGTTGAGCATCAGCGTCATTGCCAGGGCCTGTATGGGATGAAAGGCTCCCAGCAGCAGGTTGACCGCCACGAATTCCACGGAGCCTGCGAAGATGGTCAGGCTCATCAGGCAGGGATACCAGAAGCAGAAGCCGGAAACATTCATATAGATGCCGTAGGTCATTCCCAGGAACAGAAAGCCTGCCAGAATGGGAATGGTATTGGGAAAGGCAGCGTACAGCGCCTTCTTGAGAACTGTTCTTTTGTTCTGTATATTCTGCATAAAGCTGTCCTCCGAATCGCAAATGATCCTTTGACAGCTTATCACTCTTTTCACCAGGATTCAATCAAAAAATCAGGTATCCAGAACGAACAGCTCTGAGCCGTGCTCCTTCAGCCAGTTTTTGTGGGTTCTGTAGTCGGGCATCACCCGTTCCACCGCGCCCCAGAAGGCTTTGGAATGATCCATGTGGGTCAGGTGGCACAGCTCATGCACCACCACGTA
This sequence comes from Candidatus Eisenbergiella merdavium, assembly GCA_019119595.1. Classification (GTDB taxonomy): domain Bacteria; phylum Bacillota; class Clostridia; order Lachnospirales; family Lachnospiraceae; genus Eisenbergiella; species Eisenbergiella merdavium. Next base: position 22,701 of record DWWS01000008.1, read on the forward strand.
GTCGAGGACACGGGGCGGCGCGAGCATGAGCCGCCAGTTGAAGGAGAGAGTTCCGCGGCTGGAGCAGCTTCCCCAGCGGGTATGCTGGCCGCGGATGGTGATCTTCGTATAGGAGCCTCCCGTGAACGGCTGAAAATAGGCAACCCGGCGGGGGATATATTCCGCCGCCGCGCTGCGGTAGCGTTTTTCAAAGGCCTGCTTCTGGGAAACGGTCAGATTTTTTGGGATGGTCAGCATGGCTTCTCCTTGTATTGTAAACGGGCGGGATAACAGGGTACCTCATTATCATATTTCCCTTTTCGTGAGCCGTCAAGGCGAAACAACGCTGCGCCCTCTGCCGTGCCTTAGTTTGGAAAAACCAATATTAAGGAGAGCAAAATGGGCTATAAATCTGCAGCGAACGTTTTGCCTGTGCATTTGGTGAGCGAGATCCAGAAATATATCGACGGCGAATATCTCTATATCCCAAGCCGTGAGAGAAAGGCCTGGGGCAGCAAAAACGGAGCGAAAGAAAAGCTGGCGCAAAGGGATTCTGAAATCTATCAGGATCACAGGAACGGGGCTGATCTGGAAGCGCTGTCGAAGAAGTATTGTATTTCAATTAAGGCTGTTGAGAAGGTGCTTACCGCGCAAAGGAAACAGGAAGTCTGATCGGAGGGGAATTCGTAAGATGCTTACGGGTTCCTCTTTTTTTCGTATCATAAAAGCAGAAGGTTGAAAAGGTACCGTATCTTTTATAAAATATTCCATGAGAAGGGAGGTAAAATATGATTGAGATAACCACAGAACTGGTGAGCCGGCTGATCAGAGAGCAATTTCCGGAGTGGTCGGATCTTGAGATCAGACCGGTGGAACAAAGCGGCCATGACAACAGGACTTTTCATCTGGGCGGTGAAATGACGGTGCGCCTGCCCGGCGGCGAAGAATATGTCCCGCAGATTGAAAAAGAAGCGAAGTGGCTTCCGTTTCTCGCAAAGCACTTATCGCTGCCGATCTCAAGCCCGATCGCCACAGGAAGGCCGACGGCAGAGTATCCCTTTGTCTGGTCGGTCAACCGCTATCTGGAGGGCGAAACAGCAAACGGAGAAAATATAAGCGACAAGCGCCGTTTTGCCGGGGAGCTTGCGGCATTTTTGAAGGAGCTTCAGAGTTTGGATACATCAGGTGCACCTGTGGCGGGAAAGCATAACTTTTTCAGAGGGGCGCATCCCGGCGTTTACAGCGGACAGGTTTACGAGGCGCTTGAAGCGCACAAAAGCAGTCTGCCGACGGAAAAGCTCCGTGCGCTCTGGGAGCTTGCCGTTTCCTCGAAATGGAAACGGCCGCCTGTCTGGGTACACGGCGATGTCGCGCCGGGAAATCTGCTGGTGAAGGACGGCAGCCTTTGCGGCGTGATCGACTTCGGCATTATGGGAATCGGTGACCCGGCCTGTGATTACGCAATGGCATGGACATTTTTTGACAAAGAAAGCAGAAAAGACTTTCTGCGGGAACTTGACTGCGATACGATCGACAGAGCGAGAGGTTGGGCGCTGTGGAAGGCGCTCATCACCTGTACTGACGCAGACGAGGCTGTGGCTGAAAACGCAGGTCGTACGCTTCATGAACTGGTTGACGAATATGATAAAATTGAGGAAAGGAAAAAATGCAATGAACACCCCTGAGCTTGAAACCGACCGCCTGATCCTGAGAAAATTTATGGAGGAGGACATGGAAGCGCTTTTCCTGATCCTGAAGGATGAAGAGGTCAACCGGTTCCTTCCCTGGTATCCCATGAAGGATCTGGAAGAAACCAGAAAATTCTATGAGGAAAGATACGCCGCAGAGTATGCCAGACCGCAGGCCTACGCCTATGCGATCTGCCTGAAGGAGGATGATCGTCCGATCGGCTACATAAAGGTTGACATGGAGGAAGCCCATGATTTCGGATACGGGCTGCGCCGGGAATTCTGGCACAGGGGGATCGTTTCGGAAGCGGGCAGGGCGGTCATCGAGCAGGTAAAAAAGGATGGCCTGCCCTATATCACCGCAACGCACGACCGGAACAATCCGAGAAGCGGGAACGTCATGAAGGCCTGCGGCATGAAATACTGCTATTCCTATGAGGAGCAGTGGCAGCCAAAGGATTTTCCCGTCGTGTTCCGGATGTACCAGCTGAATTTTGACGGGAACGACGAACGGGTATACAGGAAATACTGGGATTGGTATGAAAATCATTTTGTAGAAACCTTCTGAGCTGTTTACGGGTAGCACCATCCACATTCCTGTGATAAACTTGTACCGAAAAATGAAAAGAGGAGCAGGGAAATGGCGGAAGCAAAGGAAGCGGCCTCCGGCGTAGATCAGACGGAGGATGGCAGAACAGGGAAGAAAAGCGGAACGGGAAAGAAAAGAAGCATGCTGGAGGGCTCTCCGGGGCTCGGCCTGTTTTTGTTTGCCCTGCCCATGATCCTGGGCAATCTGTTCCAGCAGTTTTATAATATGGCGGACTCCATGATCGTGGGAAGGTTCGTGGGGGAGGATGCGCTGGCAGCGGTTGGCGCCTCCTATTCCCTGACCAACGTGTTCGTGATGATCGCCATCGGCGGCGGGATCGGCGCTTCGGTCATCACCTCCCAGTACCTTGGAGCAGGGCGCTACGGGCGGATGAAAACCTCGGTTTACACCGCGCTCATCACCTTCCTCGGGGTTGGGATCCTTCTGGGAATATTCGGATTTGTGATGAACCGGCAGATCCTGAGCTGGCTGAACACGCCGGAAAACATCCTGGGTGCGGCGGGATCCTACCTTGGCATCTATTTTCTGGGACTGCCTTTTCTGTTCATGTATAATATCCTTTCCTCCATGTTCAATGCGCTTGGAGATTCTAGGACGCCGCTGGCGCTTTTGATCTTTTCCTCCGTGCTGAACGTGACGCTGGATCTGTGGTTTGTCCTTTCCTTCGGCATGGCTGTGGCGGGCGTGGCGATCGCGACGGTGATGGCGCAGGGGCTTGCCGCCGTATTGTCCTTCCTTCTGCTGATGCGCAGGCTGAAGGGCTTTGAAACGGATCCTGAGGGAGATTCCGGGAGGGATTTCAGAGAAAAGGAGAAAATTTCAATATATGATACGGGGATTCTGGCCTCCATGGTAAGGATCGCCGTTCCCTCCATCCTGCAGCAGTCCATCGTTTCCATCGGCATGCTGCTTGTGCAGTCCGTGGTGAACGGCTTCGGCTCCTCCGTGCTTGCCGGATATTCCGCGGGAACCAGGATCGAGTCCATCTGTATCGTGCCCATGATCTCAACCGGAAACGCGGTCTCCACCTTTACTGCCCAGAATATGGGGGCGCAGAGGCCGGAGCGGGTGCGCGCAGGATACCGTGCCGCCTGGGGCATTGCGGCGGGCTTCGGCGCGCTGATTTTGGCAATTCTGTCCCTGTCAGGCAGATCGGCCATCGGCGCGTTCCTGGATACCGGAGGAGCGGGAACGGCCTTTGAGACCGGATATGCCTACCTGTCCTTCCTGAAATTTTTCTTCGTCTGCATCGGCCTGAAGGCTATTACTGACGGCGTGCTGCGAGGGGCCGGGGATGTGGCGGTGTTCACCTGCGCCAATCTGGTGAATCTGGGCATCCGTGTGGCAGGAGCCTTCCTTTTGGCTCCCGTCATCGGCGTGGCGGCGGTCTGGTACGCGGTGCCCGTGGGCTGGACGGTGAATTTCCTGATCTCCTTCATCCGGTATCTGACCGGAAAATGGAGCGAAAGGGATCTGGTAAAAACAGAACCGGCGGGATAGGACGGCGGGGAGAAGAAAGCAGTAAAAGAAAAGCAGAAGGCAGTACGGCAAAGAAATGTCGGAAAGCCTCTGCAGGAAGAGGGCAGTGAAAAGGGAGAAAGGAAAAAAATGGAGAAGACAGGAACGTGCATCATCGTCGGCGCGGGAGAGCTGACCGTCAGAGAGATACCGGTAAAGGAAGGGGATTTCGTGATCGCGGCGGATGGAGGCTTCGCATACTGCAGGCAGCTCGGAGTGGAGCCGGATCTGATCCTGGGGGATTTTGATTCCCTGGATGAGGGAAACAAGAGGGCTGTGGAAGCCATCCGGCAGGAAAGACCGGAGCGGGTGCAGGTGCTTCCCGTCATGAAGGACGATACGGATATGCTTGCGGCGATGAAGGAAGGGCTGAAGCGGGGCTTTCGCTCCTTTGACATCTATGCCGCGGCCCAGGGCAGGCGGCTTTCCCATACCATCGCAAATATTCAGTGCCTGAACTATCTGAAAGAAAACGGAGCGTCGGGCCGCCTGATCGAGGCGGGAGAAACGGTGTTTCTCCTGCGGGATGAAACGGTGGAGTTTGTCAAAGAGCAAAAGGGCTTTTTATCCCTGTTCTCTCTGGGAGACAGGGCGGAGGGCGTGACCATACGGAACATGAAATACCTGCTCGATCGGGCGACGGTGACGAACGCCTTTCCGGTGGGCGTGAGCAATGAATTCATCGGCGAGGCCGGAAGCGTCACTGTGGAAAGCGGGACGCTTCTGGTGATCGTGGGGGAGATGTGAGGAGGGAAAGTCAGGAAAAAGCGTTCCTCAGTGCCAAAGCGCTTCGGAATGGAGGTAAACATGACAAAACGGGGATACGCCCGAGGTAGCTTCTCAGTACAGCCGAAGAACGCTGTCAGAGGATTGTGCTGAGGAATATTTTATAGAGAAAAGTAAAACTGACAGCGGCGGCTGTACTGCTTTCAAATGACCACAGAAAACAGGTTTTTGAAAGGAGCTTACAGATGCGAGCGATAAATGAAAAAAGAAAAAACATGGAAATCAGAACAATAGCCGGAAAAAACAGGGGATGGATCAGCGTTTTCATCCTGCTGGGAATCGGGATCGCTTTCCTGTCCAATTATAAAGCGCACTGCTATCAGCAGGTGATCGACGGCCTGACGAACGGCGGCCTGAAGGGTGGAACGCTGGCTGTATACGGCGTAGTTTTGATCGCTGGCTATGTACTGCCCTGGCTGGATGAATATCCCTTCCGGAGGCTGAATGAGGCGCTGTACCTGGATTTCAGGCTGCTGGCGCTGGAAAAGCTTAGCCGGATCGATTATCAGGAATATCAGAAGCTGGGAACCGGAAAGCTGATCCAGAGGATCGATACGGGGGCCGCTGCGGGAAGGGATATCCTCTTTGGCTTTTACCTGAAGGTGATCCGGGAGCTTGTGCCCACGATCTGCTTCGGGCTTCTTTTTATCTGGCAGATCAGCCGGGCGCTTACCATAGCCATTCTCTGCGGCTATGCTGCGGTATACCTGACGGCCTGGGCGCTTTTGAAGGTGCTGTACCGGATGAAGGAACGGCTGCTTTCCAACCAGGAGCAGCTCAATCATTTTCTGATCCGGAGCATCATGGAGATGGTGGTATTCCGGATGGAACGGAGGTTTCCCGGAGAGCTTGCGAAGGCGGAGCGGGCGAAAAAGGAGATCGTGGATACCCAGGCAAAAATGGGCATGGTTCATGAGGCCTTTTTTATGATCTTCGCGCTCATCGTTGCCCTGCTGGAGCTTGGCATCCTGGTCTTTGCCTGGATGAGCGGGTCTTTGACCGTGGGAGAGGTGGTGGCCCTGATCACCCTGATGAACAACGTCTATGCGCCCATCGCTATTTTCAACGTGCTTCTTGTTCAGTACAGGCTGGACTGCGCCGCCTATGGACGGCTGGAAGGCTTTCTGCACGCGAAGGAGGATGAACAGATGGAACGGGGAAAGGAGCTGGACGGCCTTTCCGGCGATATCCGGATCAGCGGTCTGTATTTTGACTATGAGGGCAGAACGGTATTCCGGGATCTGAATCTTGCGATCAGGCCGGGAGAAAAGGTGGCGCTGGTGGGAGAGAGCGGTTCCGGAAAATCCACGCTGGCAAAGCTTTTGTGCGGCCTGTTGAAATACGATGCGGGAAGCATCCTTCTGGACGGAACCGAGCTGAGGGAACTCCGGCTGAACAGCCTGTACGAATATCTGGGCTATATTTCTCAGGATGCGCCTGTTTTTGACGGGACGCTGCGGGAAAATCTGGACTTCGGAGAGGGAGCATCCGATGAGGGGCTTCGGCGGGCAATGGAAAAAGCCCGTTTCCTTTCCGTGTATGAAAAGCTTCCGAACGGACTGGAAACCCGGCTGGGCGAGCGCGGTGTGCTCCTTTCCGGAGGAGAGAGGCAGCGCGCGGCGCTGGTCAGGCTGTTCCTGGAGCAAAAGGACATGATCATACTGGACGAGGCTACGTCGGCCATGGACAACCTCACCGAGGAGGCTGTGGCCGGAGAAATCTTTTCCTCCTGGAAAGAAAAGACGGTGATCTGTGTGGCGCACAGGCTCAGCTCCGTCCGCGGCTGCGACCGGATCATCGCCATGAAGGAGGGACAGATCGTTGGGGACGGGGCATTTGAGGAACTTTTGGAAAGCTGCGAATATTTCAGAACGCTGTATGAGGCGGGAGAGGAGGGGAAGCCGTGCCTGAATTAAACTACCTTCGGAATGACAGAAAATGGCCAGGATCCAGGGATTATATCACGCATGTAGACTTCAAGCTGGATCATGGAAGAGCGGGAATGGAGCTTTATGACATATTTCCCGGCGTACAGCTGATGGTCAGTGAGTTTTTTGCGGAGAGCTGCTTCAGGACCGGGGAGAAAGAGAACGCGATCGGGATCCATCATTGCCTCCGGGGACGGTTTGAATGCGCGTTTGACAGCCGCAGCTTTATCTATATGGGCGAGGGGGATATTTCCATTAACAGCCAGATGCACCCGCCCATCTCATCCTCTTTTCCATTGAATTATTTTTATGGCTCGACGATCATTTTATATCCGGAGCAGACAAAGGGAGTTCCTTGGCTGGAGGCTTTTGGGATCAGCACCGAAGCGATAACGGAAAAATTTTCCCTGAACAGCAGATGCCCGGTGTTTCGCAGGAATGAGGCGGTAGAGCATGTGTACGGCGAATTGTATGCCTGCCTATCCGACCCGGAGCTGCCGTTCCTACGGTTAAAAATCCTGGAATTGCTTTATCATGTCCAGTCCCGGCAAACGGTTCTGGAAGAGAATAAGGAATATTTGCCGGGAAATGTTGTTTCCAGGATCAAGCATGTAAGGGAGCATCTGATCGAGAACCCGGAGCGGCGGATCGGTTTAAGGGAGCTGGCTAAGGAGCATGGCCTGAGCCTGACGCAGCTCAAGGACGGCTTCCGGCAGATTTATGGGCAGTCGCCCTATGCTTATCTGCGGGATTATAAGATGCATCTGGCCGCGCAGCTTCTCCGCGATACGGACCGGAAGGTCAGCGAGATTGCCGCGGAGCTGGGATATCAGAACCCCAGTAAATTTTCCGAAGCCTTCCAGGCGGTCATCGGACAGAATCCCCGCGCATACCGAAAATAGAGACCATAGAAAATGTCGGCAGACAGATGCCGGCATTTTTTTTCGGCCTTTCAGAGCATTTTGTTTTCCCTGCGGCTTTTCAGAGTGGAAAGAGGCAGGCAAAAATGATAGAGTATGGTAGTTAGATAAAACTAACTAAAACAGGATACATAGAAAGAGGGAAATGAAATGAAAACAAAGCTGACGACAAAAGATTTAATTACGGCCGGCGCGTTCGGAGCCATTTACCTGGTAGTCCTTACCGTGCTTTCCACCATTGTGCTTCCCGTTGTTCCCGTGCTTTTTCTGGCGACGCCGCTGATCGCGGGGCTCATCCTGGGCAGCGTGTATATGCTCTATGTGACAAAGGTTCCCGGAAAAGGCGCGATCCTGATACTGGCGGTGCTGGTGGGGCTGATCACTTCCATGAGCACGATCTATCCGCTGCTCTTCGCCGTCTTATGGGGCCTGATCGCGGAGGTCGTCGCCGGCCGGAACGGGCGTAAATCTGCCGGTGCGCTGGTGGCGAGCTACTGTGTGTTTAACCTTACCTCTGTGGGGCCGTTTTTCGCGCTCCTGGTGGCAAAGGACGCCTTCCTTGGCAATGTCATGACCTATTACGGAGCGGATTATGCCGAAACGCTGGACGCCCTGACGCCGAACTGGATTTTCCTTGTCCTGGTGGCTCTGGCCCTGATCGGCGGGGCGCTGGGCGGGCTGTTCGGAAAGCGCATTTTGAAAAAGCATTTTGTGAAAGCGGGCATCATAGCGTGAGCGGCAAGGCCAGCCCGGCAGACCGCCTGGATCCACGGAGTAAGCTGGCGATATTTGTGGTGGCCTGCATCTGCGTTTTTTCGGGGTTGAGCCTGGCGCAGGAGATCGCCCTGCTTTCGCTGTGCGGGACGGCCCTGCTTCTGTGCGGGAAATACCGGAAAGCATTTGCCTTCTGCCTGCTTTATGCGCTGCTGCTTTTTGGGGATCAGCTTGTCCGGCCGCAGCTTTCGGGAATTTTGGGGAATCTGGCGATGATGCTGTTCCATGTCGTCCGGTTCCTGCTTCCTCTGTTTGCCGCGTTCTGTCTGGTTACCAGGACCACAAGGATCGGGGCGTACATCAGCGCGTTTATGGCCATGCGTCTGCCGGGGGAGGTTATCATTCCCCTGGCGGTGATGTTCCGTTTTGTGCCCGCCATCCAGGAGGAATGGCAGGCGGTCAACCGGGCGCTGCGCCTGCGGGGCCTTGCCTTTACCTGGAAAAATGTACTGAAAAGGCCCCTGCGGATGCTGGAGTTTCTTCTGGTGCCGTTTTTGCTGCAGTGCTCGGTAATCGTGGATGAGATGTCGGCGGCGGTCATGGCGCGTGGATTTGATAAGGAGCATCCACGCACCAGTTATACAGAGGTACGTATGTCGGCACTGGACTGGTGCATCCTTGCGGCTTCGGCAGGCTTTTTTCTCTGGAGCCTGCTTTTTTGAAGGGAGGGATCGTTCTGATCACATGGGACCATGTTTCTTTCGCTTATGGGGCGGAAGATTTCGCTTGTGGGGCAGAGGATGAAAAAAAGGAAGCTTTTGCCGTACAGGACGTTTCTTTGCATATTTCCAAAGGGGAATGCGTGGTGCTGTGCGGAAGGAGCGGCTGCGGGAAAACCACGCTCACCAGGATGGTGAACGGGCTGGTTCCCCATTTTTATACAGGAAGGCTGGAGGGGGATATTCTTGTGGGAGGTATCCGGGTAAAAGAAGCGGAGCTTACCGGGATTGCCAAAATGGTAGGAAGCGTATTCCAGAACCCGCGGACGCAGTTTTTCCATCTGGATACCACCGGCGAGATGGCCTTTAACCTGGAAAATCAGAATATGCCCCGGCAGGAAATGCAAAAACGGCTGGAGCAGACGGTCTGCCGCCTGGGCCTGCAGGAGCTGATGGACAGGGATATTTTTCAGCTGTCCGGCGGAGAAAAACAACAGATCGCCTGTGGATCGGCGTATGCGGCGCGGCCCTGGGTTATGGTACTGGATGAGCCGTCCTCCAACTTGGATATGGAGGGCATACGGAAACTGAAAAAGCTGATACGGGAGATGAAGGAGGAGGGAAAAACCATCCTCATTTCGGAACACCGGCTCTGGTATCTGGAGGGACTGGCTGACAGATATGTGCTGATGGAGGAGGGCCGGATCACAAGAGAATTTGACAGGGAAAGCCTTCTGGCTCTTTCACAGGCGGAACGGGAAAACCTGAGTCTGCGCGCCGCAAGCCTTTCCCAGCTTCGCAGGATGGCGCCCAAAGCGGTTCTGCCGGAAGAACAGGAAACCGGCCTTGAGGTCACGGATCTGGCGTTCCGGCGGAAGGGGCGTCCGGTTCTGGAGGTGAAGCGGCTGAAAATCCCCAAAGGAGCGGTGGTGGCGGTCATTGGGGAAAACGGAGCAGGAAAATCCACGTTCTGCCTGTGTCTGTCAGGCCTGCTGAAATGCAGCGCTTCAAAGCGTTCCGGGGGTATCCGGATCGCAGGGGAAACGGTTCCCTTAAGGCGGCTTCCGGACCGGGCCTACCTTGTCATGCAGGAGGCGGGCCATCAGCTGTTTAGCGATACCGTGCTCGGAGAGCTGTTTTTGAATAACGAAAGCCTTTCGGAGGAAAAAGCGCGGTCTATTCTGGAAAAGCTGGGGCTTGGCGGCATGGAAGGCCGGCATCCCGGTTCTCTTTCCGGAGGCCAGCAGCAAAGGCTTTCTCTGGGCGTGGCGCTATGTACGGACAGGAAGCTGATGCTCTATGACGAGCCGACCAGCGGGCAGGACGGGGAGAACCTGAGGCGCACGGCGGAGGTGATCCGCGAAGCCAACCGCCAGGCGGCCTGTTCCCTGATCGTCACCCACGACCCGGAGCTGATCTTAAACTGCGCCACGCATATCCTGCATATCCATGCCGGAGAGATCAGGAAATGGATGCCGCTGGATGAAAGGGGCGTGAATGAGATGTGGAAAGTTTTTGGAGAGGACAGGAAAGGAGAACGAATGATGAACAGAAAAAGTGTTTGGGAGCAGTTGACACAGGTGGCATTTCTGCCGCTTTATACGAAGGTGGTGACAGGATCTCTTCAGCTGGATATCTATTCTCACCTGAGTGAAAAGACGACGGCGAAGGAGCTGGCGGAGAAAATGGGATGGAACGAGGCAAATACGGGATATCTCCTGAATGGTCTTGCATCCATCGGATTCGTAGTCAGGGAAGGGGATACCTATCAGAACAGTGAGGAAGCCGAACGCTATCTGGTACAGGGAAAACCGGAATATCTGGGCGGATTCATCCAGTATTATGTGATGAGCGAGGGCATGATCCCCATGGATGTGGTGAAGCTGGTGACAGAAGGACCGCAGCCCATGCAGCAGCAGGCAAATGAACAGAGCCTGGATTTCGCGGCTATGGGAGCGATGATGCGGCGGGCGCAGGCAGGATACCGGCAGGAGGAACTGCTTCGCATCGTCCGTTCGCTGCCGGAAAATGAGAAGATCGGGAATATCCTCGACCTGGGCTGCGGCACAGGACTTCTGGGATTGGCGGTCATTGCCGACCGGCCGGAGCGTATCGGTACGCTGATGGACCGGATGCCGGAGCAGGTGATCCGGGAATCCGCGGAAAACGCCGGGCTTTCGGACCGCGTGACGATCATCAGCGGGGATTTCCTGACGGACGCGATCGGAAGCGGCTATGATCTGATCATCGCAAGCGCGGTCATGCTCTTTGCAAGGGGAAACTACGACCCGTTCCTGAAAAAATGCTATGACGCCCTGAATCCGGGAGGGGTTCTTCTGGCGGTCAGCGAGGGGATTGAAAAGGATCTCACCGGCCCGTGGGATATGATGATGGGATACCTGCCTTATTATTTCCAGGGTATGGATATGGCGGTCAGGAAAGACGAGGTGGCAGAGGCGGCAAAGATAGCGGGCTTTACCGGCTGTGAGAAACGCACAGAGCTGCTGTGCTCCGGCATGCAGGATATCGATATCCTGAGAAAGCAGAATAACAGCGCTCATAATTGAGATCGGCTCACAGGGAATAAAAAAGGAGATTGTTTTATGTCAGGCAAAAAGGGAGAGCGTTTCATTGACGCTTATCTTTTTGCATGATATACTCTGGTTAGTTAAAACAAACCTAAATAAGAAAGGTCAGTCTGAAATGAAGTACCACATTGAGAAAAACTCCGTCCAGGAAACCCTGATCATTCCGCTGTATGGCCGGGCCCTTTGTACGCGGCGGTTTCCGGAGCTGTTCTCTGATCCGCTGGCGGAAGAGCTGCTGGAGCGGATCGATTATGACTTCTCCCGACTGGAGCGCCGGTCGGACAGCGTGATGCAGGTATTCGGCGCGCTGGAGGTAGCCATGCGGCAGAGCGACCTCGCCTGGGAGGTGCGGGACTACCTGACCCGTCATCCGCGGGCGGCCGTGGTCAATTTGGGCTGTGGTCTGGATCAGACGGGACGGGCCTGTGATAACGGAGCCTGCCGCATTTACAATGTAGATCTGCCGGAGGTCATCGCGGCGCGGGAGCAGCTGATCCCCATCGGAGAGAGGGAACAGAATCTCTCTGCGAATCTGAACGATCTCACCTGGTGCGACGCCATTCATGCGAACGTGGACGGAGCGGTGTTCTTTGCCGCCGGCGTGTTTTACTACTTCCAGACAGAACAGGTGCGGAGGCTCTGCGCCGCGTTGGCAGAGCGGTTCCCCGGCGGCCGGCTGGTGTTCGACGCGGCGGGGCCGGTGGCGGTGAAGCTGATGCTAAAGACCTGGATCAGGCAGGCTGCGATCCGTGATGTGAATGCATACTTTTCCGTCAAAGACGCCGCGAAAGAGCTGGAAGCCTGGTCGAATCGGATCGCTGTCTCCAGCCGGGGCTATATGCAGGGCTACCAGACTTTGCGGGGGTCGGGGATACGGCTGCTCCACCGCCTGCTGGCACGGATTGCCGACGGCCCCATGAAGCTGCAGATCGTGCGGATGGATTTTGCTCAAGATCAGAACGAATGGTGAATTAAAAAAAGGACTTATGTAAAGATCTGTTCATGAGGGAAAAAATGAGTTTATCTGTTTTTGTAATAGAATGTGTGATCTTTATGGCTGTCTTTGGCGCACTGGTATTCGGAATGCTGCTCGTGAGTCCCCTGACCTTTGTGAGCGATTATCCCCCGGAGATACAGGAACGGTACTATATTTCGCAGCGAAAAGAAAAGAGCCGGCGGAAGATGACGGCGGCCATGGCTGTAAAAAAGGGAATTGGTCTGATCATTGCCGTCTTTTTACTGGCGTGGATGGCGCACAGAGCGGGGGCTGCGTCGTTTGGGGAAGGACTGCTTCTGGCGTATGGGTATATGCTTGCATGGGCTGTTTTTGATACCTGCTTTCTGGATTGGGTGCTTTTCCCGAATATCAGGCGGGTGCGGCTGCCTGGAACGGAGGACATGGACAGGGAATACCATCAGAAATGGTTCCATGTGAAAGTGATGTTGCCGTTACTGCCGGTGTTCGCCGCCGGCGGCTTGCTCATTGCGGGGATCATGGTTTGGATCTGGTGACAGAAAGGAGCCAAAGCGCATGGGACTTTTGAAAAAATATTTTAATAATACCAGGAAGCCGGAGGGCCTGGGCGGAAGGCTCATGGTCGCCATGATGAACTGGGGCCACGCCCCGGTGGCCCGCTGGGGGCGGAGCTTCCTGCGACTGAATGCAGACGCCCGGATCCTGGATCTGGGCTGTGGCGGGGGAGCCAACCTGGCCGCCCTGCTGAAACTGTGTCCGGATGGCGCCGCCGCAGGGCTGGACTACTCCGCCGTCAGTGTGGAAAAGGCGAGGGCCGTCAACCGCCGCGCCATTGCGGAGAGCCGGTGCCGGGTAATCCGGGGTGATGTGCGAAAGCTGCCCTTTGCGAATGACTCCTTCGACCAGGTCACCGCCTTTGAGACCGTCTACTTCTGGCCCGATCCGGAGGACGCCTTCCGGCAGGCGCTCCGGGTGCTGAGGCCAGGCGGGAACTTTCTCATCTGCAATGAATCAGACGGAAAAGACCCAAAGCAGGAGAAATGGTGCGGCATCATCGGCGGAATGACCATCTACACCGGCGAACAGCTCTCCGCGATGCTCCGGACGGCGGGATTTATCCGGGTCAGGATCCACCGGAAAGAAAAACGAAACTGGCTGTGCGTCACGGCCCGAAAGCCGGAGCGATAAGCAGGGTATGGGATGAGGAGCTTTGAAAGCGGGGTGGAACAATGGAGATTGAGAAAACCAATGTATCAAGCGCGGGATTTTAAGGCGTTTTATACCCTGCAGGCGGCCACCTGGCTCTGATGGTACAGCTGGAGCAGTGCGCGGATCTGGTGGCAGGATATATCCGTGCCCATTGAAATACGTAGTATGCAGCAGCGTTATGAAATTGAATGAATATTATTCATTGACATTTTAAAAAAAAGTGCTATACTGACAGATGGAAAGGAGGTTCAAATATGCGGATTACGAAGGAGCCGGAAGAGCGCAAACAGGAGATATTTGATGCTGCTCTCAAATTGTTTGGCGAAAAAGGCTATGAAAAAACTACGATCGCAGATATTGCGAAAGCGATCGGAGTGGCACAGGGATTATGCTATCGTTATTTTCCATCCAAAGAAGTATTGTTTGACAGCGCCATTGATCAGTATACCGACATACTGGTGGCTCAATTTGCTGACCTGGCAGAAAACAGCGATATTCCTCTGAAAGAATTCATTGAGAAGATGCCGACTACCGTGGAAGATAAAAATACAAAATATTACGCGGTTTTCCATGGCCCTCAAAACAAAAAATTTCATGATCAGCTCTCGCTCAAAACATGCGAGAAGCTGGTTCCCATCGTAGAAAAGCTGCTGCTGCAAGCCAGGCAGAAAGGAGAGATACAGCTTGCGGATTTACCAACAGCCGCAGCATTTTGTGTTTACGGGCAGCTTGGTATTCTGCTGGAAAACGGTATGGATCAGAAAGAAAAAGCAGATCGGATCCGGACGTTTCTCATTTACGCCCTGCAGCTTTGAAACAGCCCCTGCTATAATGCGCATGTTGCATAAAGAAGCAGGGGTATTTCAAAAAATCAATTATGAATGATATTCATTCATAAACGTCTGCACAGGCGCAGACGTTGTTTTAGCTCGTTATAGAAGTACGCTGTTTGCTCAGCAGAGCAGAAAGGAAAATGTTATTATGACAACAGAAATTGATTTTATCGGCGGTAATACAAAACGCTGCCTCATGGCAATGGCGCTGCCGATGATTGCCGCCATGTTTTTAAATATGATGTATAATCTTGTTGACAGTCTTTGGATCGGAAATTTGCTGGGAGAAACTGCTTATGCCGCTCTGACAAACGCAACTCCGATCATTCTGATTTTGACTTCGGTTGCTATGGGGGCGACAAACGGGGTATCTATTTTGCTCTCACAGGCTATTGGGGCAAAGGATAAAAATCGGACGGAAAGTCTGATCGCTACCTCTTTCTGCGTTGCCGTAGTTTTTTCCGTTCTTGTGACAGTCGTACTGGAACTTTTTCTCCCGGGTATTTTAAAAGCCTTAAATACTCCGGCAGAAACCTGTGATATGGCATACAGCTACTTATCCATTTATGTGTCGGGGTATCTTGCGATTTACCTGTACTGCTATTTTGCCGCCGTTTTGCGCAGCTTTGGAAATTCTATGTTTCAGGCGGCCGCCATGCTGACAACGACAATCTTAAATGCGGTTCTCGACCCTGTTTTCATTCATTTTATCGGATTCAACGGCGCTGCAATCGCTACCCTGCTCTCAGAAGCAATCTGCCTTCTGTTTATGCTGGTCTATCTCAAAAAGAAGAAATTGTTTACATTCAGGATTTCCGGTTTTGATAAGTCCGACATATTTCCTTTGATTCAGAAAGCGATTCCCTCTGTCATTCAGCAAAGTATTCCGGCAATCAGCACGACTTTTCTTACAGCTCTTGTCAGTACCTACAGCGTCACCGCAATAGCGGCATATGGGGTAACAGGGAAGCTGGAAACCATCCTTTTCTATCCGGCGATGGCCCTGAATATGGTTCTGACTACCATCATCGGGCAGTGTATCGGCGGCGGGCGATATGACCGGGCAAAAGACTATCTGAAATGCGCGTTGGGATATGGCTGTTGCCTGCTCATGCTCCTTTCTGCTCTGGTGGTCGGATTTTCAAAGCAGCTTTCCGGCTTATTTATCAAAAGCAGTGATGTTGCAGGTATTGTCGGAACATATTTTTTGATTGTCAGTGCCGGCTATGTTCTTAACACAGTTACAAATTGCTGTCTGGGCGCCCTCAATGGCATGGGAAAACCCTCAAAAAGTATGTTCCTGATGATTTTCTACTATATTGTGGTTCGGATGCCCCTGGCCTGTCTGCTTTCTTTTTGTGGCTTTGGCCTGAATGGGATCTGGATTGCGGTACTGGTCAGCCATGTGGTTGCATGTGCCGCTGCCAGCATCTCCGGAACGGTATCTTTCAAAAAGCCAGGGCGGCACAGCAGGCTCACTATGACCTGATCTGGGAGGACAGGACGGCGCAGATTTCGATGCGTTCAAGCTGGAGGGAACAGTCAGCCACGACCGGGAGCTCATGTATCGGTGCTGCTACAGAGCCATTGCCCTTACATAGGTCTCTGGAACGCAGGAGGGATTTTTTGCGTTCCGGAAACTTTTGGAAAATAATCTTACTGGATTATCAGAATAAAAACAGCCAGATGCTCTTTATTTTTAAGACATCCGGCTATGCTACTTATGATTATTTTGTTTTTCCTCCTGCAGCCGCTGCGCCTCCCTGTCAAATACATGAGAAATATCGTACAACTCCGGTACATCAGAAATGGTACAGATGTGCACACAATAATTCAGCCACGGAAATTCTTTCGTCATCTGGTAGACTATGGACATCGCTCTTGCCTCTGACATCGCTTCGATGGAGTGATACCCGGAGCCCTGTATGTGTTCAAAGCCATTTCTTTCAAAATAAGAACGTACATCATAATACGCATTATGCCAGTCCCCTTTGGGATAATGTTGCTGTAGGGCTTCTGTATCCAGATCAAAATTAAGCCCCTTTCTCTGTGAATTGTCCATCCGCTAGTTCCTTATAAAATCTGTGATCAGATTCTCTTTTTCATTGCCGTTATACCAGAAACACTCCTGCAGATGATCCGTGATCCGGCGGGAGCTTTTCACGGCAAAGAGAGCAGCCCAGAACCTTCCATAGTCCTGCTTCCGTCCACGGTCAAGATAGACTCTTTTCCCAGGTTGCCTGTTTGCGCAGCTCAGATCTTCTTTCTCAAAAATCTGGTCAGTTTCCTCACAAATCCGCTCCATATCCGTCGGTGTCAGATTTTTTGTATCAAATTGAATCTCCACTTTATACATAATATCCTGCCTTTCAGGGGGCGTTTTCTATTTCTCTTCGTTTCTATTTTATCATGCCAGTTTGAGAATGTCATGCTTTTTTGAAAACAGTCTCATCCTGCCGTTTCCCGCCCTGCCTTTTCGCCCAGTCTCTCCGGCACCCGAAAGGAAGAAACCGCATCGATCAGCAAGGAGGAAACCGTCACAGTTACGAGAGAATAGGCGATCCTCGTTACCGGAATATAGCTTAAAGACAGCGCAAGCACCGTCAGATCGGTCGCCAGGTAGGCCCTGGATATCTTGCAGCCGGTAATCTTTGAAATGACGAGCGCCAGCGCGTCGTCCCCGCCGCTGGAAATACCCTGCCGCACGATGATTCCCACACCGACGCCCACAAAGCAGGCCCCGAAGACGGCGGCAAGAAGCGGATGGGCGCTCAGGTCCGGAAGACGGAAGGGAACGACCTCCCAGAACCGCAGGAAGAAAGCCAGGGACAGGGTGGCCGCGATGGAACGGGGCAGGAAAGCCTTCCCCAGATATTTGAAGCCCGCCGCGTAGCTGATGGCGTCCAGGATGGGGGAGAGCAGGGAGGCGGGGATATGGAACCAGTAATTTAACAGAAGGATCATCCCCAGTACGCCGCCCTCCGTGATGTGTACCCGTTGATGGATGTTCACCATGCCGAAGGCGGAGATGGCCGTCCCGGCAAGGATGGACAGAAGGATCTTGGGAGGGAACAGCCTCCGCCCCTTATCATACAGGGAACGCAGAGCGGAAAGCTGTTCTGCGGACAGCCTGTTTTTCAAAAAATTCGTTAAAGCCTGCAAAATAAAACCTCTTTTCTTGTATTATGAAAAATGTCACTGTCGCCCGGCAATTGCCGCCGGGAATCTGCTGTTTTCTTTGAGTGTAAACTCTGGTATAATACCAGGGTCAAGACCCTTTCAAAATATTTTTACTTTCAAAAAGATTTTCACACAAGCCGGAGGAACCTCTAAATATGAAGGAATACTATACGATCAGCGAGATTTCCCGCCTGTACGGGATCGGCATCGACTCCCTGCGCTATTATGAAAAGATCGGCGCGCTCTCTCCCGGACGGGGGGAGAACAATTATCGTCTCTATTCCCTGAAGGATATCTACCGGCTGAACATCATCCGGGATCTTCTCATGCTGGGTTTTTCCGTGAAGCAGATTGGAGAATATCTGGACTGCCAGAATCTGAAAAGCACCTTAAGCATGCTGGAGCGGGAAAAGGAAAAGGTGCGGCAGCAGCAGGAAAGGCTTGCGCAGATTGAGCGTGCGATAGAGGACAGGGTTGCGCATCTGGAAAAATATGAGAAAAAAGAGGCAGGAAGCTTCGAGCTTCTTCACAGCCCGGCCAGGTACTGCCTGCGGCTCAATACAAAGATCAGGCGGGACGAGGAGATGGACTATGCGGTGAAAAAGCTGCAGAAGCGGCATGAGGATAAGATCAGAAGCCTTGGGGAGCGGGAGATCGGGGCAAGCGTGTCGCCGCAGGATGTGGAGGCCGGGATCTATAATCTGTTCCACTCGGTTTTCATCATTCTGGACGATATCATCCTGGACGAGCCTCCGGCGGAGGAAGGAGAGGGCCTTCTCGTCCTGCCGGAGGGGGAGTATCTGACGGTTTATTATCGCGGCAGCTATCGCCAGTCCCCGGATCGGATCCGGGAGCTGATGAAGGAAGCGAAGCGGCGCGGCCTTACGATCTGCGGGGACATCCTGGAATGGTATCCGGTGGACAACCGGTATACGGTCGAGCCGCGCGAATTTGTCACCAGGCTGGAGGCGAGGGTGCTTCCTGAAGGAAAAGAAGGGACGCTGTGAGGGAAGCGAAGAAAAAAACGGGGGCCAAGCGCCCCCGTTACACAGTTACATCACATTTTTAAACTGGCTCATATACAGCTTGTAATACGCGCCCTTTTTCTCCATGAGCTGGGCGGCGTTCCCTTCCTCCAGGATGGTGCCGTTGTCGATCACGAAGATGCGGTCGGCCTTCTGGATGGTGGAAAGCCGGTGGGCGATGACGAAGGAGGTGCGGCCCTTCAGCAGGTGCTCGATGCCCTCCTGCACCAGCAGCTCGGTTTTGGTGTCGATGCTGCTGGTCGCCTCGTCCAGGATGAGGATGGCGGGATCGGAAACCATGGTGCGGGCGAAGGCGAGAAGCTGCTTCTGCCCGATGGACAGGCCGCCGCCCCGTTCGCTCAGCTCGGTGTCGTACCCCTTTTCCAGCCGCATGATAAAGTCGTGGGCGTTCACTGCCTTTGCGGCGGCCACGATCTCCTCATCGGTCGCGTCCAGCTTTCCGTAGCGGATGTTGTCGCGGATGGTGCCGGAAAACAGGAAATTATCCTGGGTCATAATGCCCATCTGCCGTCTCAGGCTTTCGATGGAAACCTCCTTCACGTCATGGCCGTCGATGGCTACGCGGCCCTCCTGAATGTCGTAAAAGCGGCTGATCAGATTGACGATGGTGGTCTTTCCGGCTCCGGTCGGGCCCACCAGCGCGATGGTCTCTCCGGGGCGGATGCGGAAGCTGACGTCGTTTAACACCTTCGTGGAATCGTCATAGGAGAAGGAAACGTGGTCGAAGACCACCTCGCCCCGGATGGGAGGAAGCTCCTTCACGCCCTCCGCGTCGGTGATGGCCGAGGGGGTGTCCATGATCTCAAAAACCCGTTCTGCGCCCGCGATGTTGGTGATCATCTGATTGTAAAAGTTGCTCAGGTTCATGATCGGGTTCCAGAACATGGAAATATAGGTTCCGAAGGCCAGGAAGGTTCCCACGGATATCCGGCCGGGCCCCAGGATCACGATACCGACAAAATAAAGGGCGAACAGCGCGATGGCCCAGCACAGGTCGATGACCGGGCCGACGGCGTCGTTGAGCCGCACCGCATTGACAAAGGAATCCCGGTGCTGCCTGGTCAGGTCGCGGAAGGTATCCATGGTCTCGGACTGGGCGCTGAAGCTCTGGATGACCCGGATGCCGGAAAGATCCTCATGCACGAAGGCGTTCAGGTTGGAGGATTTCTTCCGGTGGATCTGCCAGAGGACATGAGAGTGGGTCTGGATATACCAGATCCCTGCAGCCATCAGCGGCAGGCTCACGAGAGAGGCGGCCGCAAGCCGGGCGTCCTTGACGAACATGATGACGGCCACCGCGCTGATGGTGATGAAATCCGGGATCAGGGTGGTGACGCAGTTGGAAAGCACATCCTTCAGTGAATTGATATCGCCGATGATGCGGGCGAGGATCTTTCCGGTGGGCCGGCTGTCGAAAAACTGAAAGTCCAGCGTCTGGATATGCATATACAGCTCCTGACGGATGGTCACCAGGATGCTGTTGCAGACCCTGGCCATCACATACATGCGGATCTTGATGCATACGACCATGAGCAGGTTGATGACGACGGCGAACAGGATCAGTCTCAGAAGGCCTGGAAAATCCCCGGCGGAAATATAGTCGTCCACTGCGGCCTCCATGATCAGCGGGTTTATGAGGTTTACCACCACACAGAAGCCCATGATGAGAAGGACGCCGGCGATCTGTTTTTTATAGGAAAGCAGATAGGAGAACAGGCGGGAAAGCGTAGCGGCCTTCCCGGCTGTTACCGTATTTTCGTCTCTTTTATAAGAATTTACAGCCATGATGCAGACTCCTTTTTTGTTCGGTTAGCTGTGTTGGATTCCGTAAAAATAGTTGCGCCGGCCACAGGAAAGGCGGCCTTATTCTGCGGCGCAGGCGGCTATGGCGTCCGGCGTTTCCGGAAAGGATGCCGCTCCGTACTGCGCCTGCCAGGTTTCATAGTAAAGCCCGCGTTTGGCAAGCAGGCTTTCGTGGTTCCCACGCTCCCGGATCGTGCCGTTTTCCAGCACGATGATCTCATCTGCGTTTTTCACCGCGCTGATGCGGTGGGCGATGATCAGCTTCGTGGTGCCGGAAAGCTCCTGAAGCGCCTGCTGGATCGCGTATTCCGTCTCCATGTCCAGGGCGCTGGTGGAATCGTCCAGGATCAGGATGGGATTGTGCTTGGCGATGGCCCGCGCGATGCTGATGCGCTGCTTCTGACCGCCGGAAAGGCCCACGCCTCTCTCGCCGATGACGGTTTCATACTGCTCGGAGAGCCGTTCGATGAATTCGCTTGCCTGAGCGCTTTCTGACGCGGTGCGGATGTCCGCATCGTCAACCTGCTCCCGTTTTCCCAGACGGACGTTTTCGCTGATGGTATCGGAAAAAAGGAACACATCCTGCATCACCAGGGAAATGCTGCCGCGAAGCTGCTTTAAGGACAGATCGCGGATGTTCACGCCGTCCAGGCGGATGGTGCCGCCGGTTGCGTCATAAAGCCGCTCCAGAAGCTGGATGATGGAGGTCTTTCCCGCCCCGGTTGCCCCCATGATGCCAAGCGTGTGCCCCGGCTTCACGGTAAAGGAAATGCCGTGCAGGATCTCATGTCCGTCCTCCTTGTGGAAGGAGACGTTTTCAAAGTCGATCTCACCCCTCACTTCTGGCAGGACAACGGGCTCCTCCTTTTCGGTGACGGAAGGAACCGCCTGATAGATTTTTCTGATCTTGCGGTAGCTTCCCACGCCGGAGGAAAAATCATTGGCCAGCCAGCCAAGCATTTCCATGGGCCAGACGATGTTCATGGAATATTCCACGAAGGCAGTCAGGCTTCCCAGCGAAAGCTCCCCGCGGATCACCTGGCTTCCGCCAAGCAGAAGAACCAGGAGAGGAAGCAGCTTGGTGATGAGGGAGAAGCAGGGATAGTATTTTACGAAAACCTTCGACTGCTTCATGTTCAGCTCATAATAGCGCTTGTTGTGGGACAGGAATTTTTTGATCTCATATTTTTCACGGGCGAAGGCCTTGACGGTGCGCACGCCGGCCAGATTCTCCTCCGCCACGGTATTCAGCGCCGCGTTTTCCTCGCTGATCTCCTCGTATACCGCGCCGAGACGCCGTTCCTCAAGCACGGCGATCACCCCCGTGACCAGCATGGCCGCCGTTGGAATGAGGGCAAGCCGCCAGTTCAGGCTGTACATGCAGAACAGCACCAGACAGGTGTGGAAAACCACCTCCATGATCAGCATGCTCACAAAGCCCAGCGCGTTCCAGATGCGGTCGATATCGTCCTTGACCCGGCTCATCAGCTCGCCGGTATTGTTTTTGTCGAAGAAATCAGCGCTCAGGGACTGCAGATGAGTAAACAGGTCCTTGCGGATTTCCGTGGCTATGGAGGAGCCGATCAGGTCGGAGGTGTATTCCTTGGTATAGCCGAAGATGCAGCGCCCAAGCCCGATGAAAAGGATGCAGGGCAGCAGGAAGCGAAGCTTCCCCGTCTGGCCGCCCTGGATCACGTCGTCCACGATGACGCGCGTCACCTGCGGAGTCAAAAGGTCTAAAGACACCGCGATGACCATGGATACAAAGACGAGCAGATAGCCGAATTTGTGTTTGTAAAGATAACTGGATAACTTTTTCATAATAAACCCCACTTCATGTATGATTGTTTTACACGGCGTGGAGCTTCAGAATCCGGCAGGGCGGCAGGAGAGGGCTGCGGGAGACAAAAAAACCACGCCAGTGTTACCTGCCGTGATTTCAGATCCTCTGTATTCCTCAGGGCGTCCATCCGTGGGATGCGCCCCGGGCCTTTGCCGGAACAAAAACGGACGAAGCAGTCCGGACGATCAGAAAACCGATAACGGGAGGCAAGCGTCGATATGATCAAACTTCTGTGTAAAATTCTGTGCTGCGATCCTGATCCTTTGAGTCATCAATGCTTCCTCCTTTCCTTTCTTTTTTCAGAAATCTATGGGCGGCAGAGCTGCCACCGCATTTGCTGTTTACTACCTTACACCGTGCCGTGCGTTTTGTCAATCACCTTTTCGTCGGAACCATTCATTTTTCATCGGAACCATTCATTTGAAAGCGTTCCTTCTGGAATGAAAGCGTTCCTTCTGGAGCGGTGTGCCTGTTTAACTGTTATAATCCTTATCGATGTTGATGACGGCATAGTAGCCGGGATCCAGCTTATGTATGGCCTCCTCCATGCGGGAAAGGATCTCCTCGTCCGGCAGGGCTTCGCTGAAGGGCACCAGGATATCGAAAATGATATTGGTGTGGGTCGGCCCTTTCACAATGCGGAAATCATGCAGGTTCAGGGAGTCATCCAGCCGGTGAAGCAGACCGGTGACGGTTTCCTTTAACGTCTGCGTCTCCTCGTCGTCGTTCATGACCGGGTCCATGTGGATGACGGCGTCGCAGTGAAGCTCCCTTTTCAACTCCCGCTCAATGTTGTCGATGGCGTCGTGCAGATGGAGCAGATCGCCTGCTGCGGGCACCTCCGCGTGCAGGGAGATCATGGTGCGTCCCGGGCCGTAATCGTGTACGATCAGATCGTGCAGCCCCAGGATCTCCTCATGGCTTAAAACGATGTGTTCGATCTTTTCCACAAATTCCTTCTGCGGAGGCTGGCCCAGGAGGGGGCTGATGGTCTCGCCCGCAGAGCGCAGTCCGGCGATCAGGATGAACAGGCCGACCAGAAGTCCGCAGAAGCCGTCGATATGAAGGCCTGTAAAATGGCCGATCAGGGTCGCGGCGAGGACGACGGCGGTGGAAAGCATATCGCTGAAGCTGTCCGTCGCCGTGGCGAGCATTGCGGCGCTGTCTATTTTCTTTCCCGTTCCACGGTTATAGAAAAACATATAGAGCTTCACCAGGATGGAGGCTATGAGGATGCCGGCCACCACCGGCGTGCAGACGGTGTCCTCCGGATGCAGGATCTTGTCGAAGGAGGAGGTCACAAGCTCGAAGCCCATGAGGATGATCAGCAGGGAAACGAACAGTCCGGTCAGGTATTCGATCCTG
The DNA here is from genome assembly GCA_019119595.1 of Candidatus Eisenbergiella merdavium. Lineage (GTDB taxonomy): Bacteria > Bacillota > Clostridia > Lachnospirales > Lachnospiraceae > Eisenbergiella > Eisenbergiella merdavium. The sequence continues at coordinate 46,406 of DWWS01000008.1, forward strand.
CCGTGCCCGAAGGGATGCCCGGGATCCGGCTTCTGCCCGGCCATTTTAAAGCCCACCAGGGTGATCAGCGAGGAGCCCGCGTCGGACAGGTTGTTGAAGGCGTCCGCAGTGACGGCGATGGAATTGCTGATCAGGCCGGCCAGGAATTTTCCCAGAAACAGCAGGATATTAAAGCCGATCCCAACCCCGCCGCACAGCACGCCGTAGGACTGGCGCACCTCGGGAAGGTCGGTCCTTTCATAGTTCTTGATCCATATTTTTGCCAGAAAAGTGATCATGGTGTCCCTCATTCCGGAACCGCGGCCCGGTCTGCCCTTAAGAACGACTGCGCAAAAGCGCCGGCAGCGGACGTCTGGCTCCATTTCATTGATTTTCTCCGCAGAGTTTCTCTCTATTGTATATGCAGAAGGAAAAGAAAACAAGAGAAAAGAAAAAAATACGCACAAGGAGGATTTTTATTATATAATGGGAACGGACCGGATAAAAACGGATAAAAGGTGACGGAGGTTACAAAGCGTTGAACAGGATCAGATATGGGACAGCCTGCCTGCTTGCCGTCTGGCTTCTCGCCGTGCTGAGCGGATGTGCCAGGCAGGCCTCGGCAAACGCGTCTGCCGGGACGGGAGCGACGGCGGACGGGGTGGAGATCGTCAGCAGGGACTTCTCCCACAGCGGCTACATGGACAGCATAGCCTTTCTTCTTCCTTCCGGCTGGAGCTATGAGTCTTATGAAAAAATGGAGGCGGGAGAGAATATGGATCCCTACGAATGGGGCTTTGAGATCTGCCTGGACGGAGAAGAGGAGCCGTCCCTGCTTCTGTTCGGAAGCAGGCAGGCGGGTGACGACAGATTCGATCCGGAGGGGCTCAGCGCGGAAACGGTGCAGACCGGAGCGGGCCTTACAGGAAGCAGATATACCAGGCAGATCACGTTGGAAAACGGGGAGCTCAGGGAGGAATATTATGTCCTTTTTGACGACGTTGCGGGAAGCGGCGCGGTCTATCAGGTATACGCTTCCCTCACACCGGAGGAATACGCGGACTGCCGGACGAGTCTGGACGCCCTGGTGGCCGGGGTCAGCATCGCCGCGGCGGAAAAGTAGGGTCAAAGCCGTTCTGATAAAAACAGTCGCTATAAATGAGTAAAGTGCCTGAAAAACGTATTGCGCCTTTGGGGGAAAACGTGTATAATTTCTGTGGTTCCAACGGACGCGGCGTCAGCCGGACAGTTCCGTTTTTCTAAAGACAGCTTAACGTGGGAGCGAGCCGCTGTGAGGCGGTGCCCAAAACGCCTCAGCGCAAAACGCTTCGGCATGGAGGTAAAAATGAGTAAAAAACCGGTTGTTTTAATGATTCTTGACGGCTACGGCCTGAATGACAAGGTGGAAGGAAACGCGGTCCGCGAGGCGGCTACGCCCGTGATGGACAGGCTGATGAAGGAATGCCCCTTCGTGAGGGGAAATGCCAGCGGCATGGCGGTAGGCCTTCCGGACGGACAGATGGGAAATTCCGAGGTGGGTCACCTGAATATGGGAGCGGGCCGTATCGTATATCAGGAGCTTACCAGGATCACCAAGGAAATCCAGGACGGAGAATTTTTTGAAAATCCCGCTCTGCTTTCCGCTGTGGAAAACTGTAAGAAGAACGATTCTGCCCTGCATATGTACGGGCTGGTTTCCGACGGCGGCGTGCACAGCCACATCACCCATATTTACGGGCTTCTGGAGCTCGCTAAGAGGAACGGCCTGAAGAAGGTATATGTGCACTGCTTCCTGGATGGCCGCGATACGCCTCCGGCAAGCGGAAAGGGCTATGTGGAGCAGCTCGAGGCGAAGATGAAGGAGCTTGGCGTAGGAGAGGTGGCATCCGTGATGGGCCGTTATTACGCCATGGACAGAGACAATAACTATGACCGCGTGAAGCTGGCCTACGACGCGCTGACGAAGGGCGAGGGCCTGACCGCTTCCAGCGGGCCGGAGGGCATCCAGGCCTCCTACGACAGAAACGAGACGGACGAGTTTGTAAAGCCTACCGTGGTTGTGAAGGACGGCGCTCCCGTCGCTACCATTCAGGACGGGGATTCCATCATTTTCTATAACTTCCGCCCTGACCGCGCGAGAGAGATTACCCATGCGTTCTGCGATGATGATTTCAAGGGCTTCGACAGACCGAAGCGCCTGGATGTGAAGTATATCTGCTTCACGGAATATGATCCCACCATTCCCAACAAGGAGGTTGCCTTCCACAAGGTTGAGGTGACCAACACCTTCGGAGAGTGGCTTGCGGAAGGCGGCATGACCCAGGCAAGGATCGCCGAAACGGAGAAGTACGCCCATGTGACCTTCTTCTTCAACGGCGGCGTGGAGACGCCCAACGAGGGAGAGGACAGGATCCTGGTAAATTCCCCGAAGGTCGCCACCTATGACCTGAAGCCCGAGATGAGCGCCTATGAGGTCTGCGACAAGCTGGTTGATGCCATCAAGTCCGATAAATACGATGTGATCATCATCAATTTCGCCAATCCGGACATGGTGGGACACACGGGCGTGGAGGAGGCCGCCATCAAGGCAGTTGAGGCCGTTGACGAGTGTGTCGGAAAAGCGGTCGATGCCATTCAGAGCGTAGGCGGCGTGATGTTCATCTGCGCGGACCACGGCAACGCGGAACAGCTTGTTGACTATGAGACGGGCGCTCCGTTCACCGCTCATACCACCAATCAGGTGCCCTTCATCCTGGTGAATTACGATCCCTCCTATACGCTGAGAGAGGGCGGCTGCCTGGCCGATATCGTTCCCACCCTGATCGAGGTCATGGGTAAGGAGCAGCCGAAGGAAATGACCGGAAAATCCCTTCTGGTGAAGAAGGACTGAGCTTTCGGACCGGACGGCAGCGGCGGCGGAACACCTTTCTTTCGCTGATACGCCGGAATAGGATCTGACAGGGAAAAAATAAGACCGCATCGCACAAAAAGCCGGAAGGCAGGGTGTGATGCGGCTTTTTTTTCAAAAAATGATTGCCAAAACCGTAAGGTCATGATATGTTAAGTGTATCAGTAAAGTTAGTACACTTCATACAGCATGCGATGCGGAAAGGAGTCCTGTGATTATCATTGATTATAAGGATGCACGGCCCATTTACGAGCAGGTTGTGGACAAATTTCAAAAGCTGATCCTTACGGGCGTTCTGGAGCCAAACACCAGGATGCCGTCGGTCAGGAGCCTCGCGGTGGAGCTTTCGATCAATCCGAATACCATTCAGCGAGCGTATGCGGAGCTGGAGCGCCAGGGCTTCATTTATACGGTGAAGGGACGGGGGGCTTTTGTGGCCTTTGATGAGAAGCTTCTTGACGTGAGAAAGGGACAGATCTTTGAAAAGCTTAAGGAGCTGGTCCGGGAAGCGGGAGAGATCGGGATCGGAGGAAGAGAGCTTGCCGGATGGCTGCTGAAGGATCAGGAAAAGGTTGGAGCGCTGGGAGGGACGAACGAATGATTGAGCTGAGAAATGCGTCCAAGAGCTTTGGAAAGGTGAGCGCCGTGAAGGACGTCAGCTTTCGTATGAAGGAAGAAAATGTATTTGGTCTGATCGGGACCAACGGAGCGGGAAAAAGTACCGTCCTTCGGATGGCGGCCGGCGTGCTGAAGCCGGACGAGGGGCTTGCCCTCATCGACGGGATGAACGCCTATGACAGCGTAGACGCAAAAAAGAGATGCTTTTTCATCTCGGACGAGCCATATTTCTTCCCGCATGCCACGCCGCGCGACATGGAACGGTATTACAGCAGCGTATATGAGCGGTTCAGCAGGGAAGCCTTTTATATGTATCTCGCCTCCTTCGGACTGGACAGCAGGCGGAAGATTGAAAGCTTTTCCAAAGGGATGAAGAAGCAGCTCGCACTGATCCTTGGGATCAGCAGCCGGACGAAATACCTGCTCTGTGACGAGACCTTCGACGGGCTGGATCCGGTGATGCGCCAGGGAGTCAAAAGCATTTTTGCGCAGGAAATGGAAAGCAGAGGCTTGACGCCGGTGATCGCCTCCCATAATTTAAGAGAGCTGGAGGATGTCTGCGACCATGTCGGCCTTCTTCACGAGGGCGGGATCCTTTTGTCAAAGCAGCTGGAAGAAATGAAATGCAATATCCAGAAGGTGCAGTGCGTGTTCGCATCCCAGGAGGAAACCGCGCGCATGCTTTCCGGACTTACGGTCGTGAAGCAGGAAAAAAGAGGCTCTCTCTACACGCTTACGGTGCGCGGGGAGAGGGACGAGATCATCGCCATGTTCGCGGCGGCGCAGACCCATTTTTATGAGGTGCTCCCGCTGTCTTTGGAAGAAATATTTATCAGTGAAACGGAGGTGAAGGGCTATGACGTCAAAAAGCTCCTTCTGGGTTAACTGCAGAGAAAACCTGAAGCGCAGAAGCTGGACTGTCCTCCTGTGCGCGCTTGCGCTGTTCCTTGCCCTTCCTGTCAGACTCGCGCTCGAGATTTCCGTGGAAAGCCGCAGGATCGCGCAGAGCCCTTCCTGGCTGGGAGAGATGACGCAGAGAGAATGGCTCGGAAGCGTCTTTATGGAGTATTCGTCGGACACCGTTTTCACGATCCTGGTTTGTGCGCTTGCCGTGCTGCTCGCGGTGCAGGGCTTTTCCTGGATGGACAGCAAAAGAAAGCTGGATCTGTATCTGAGCGTCCCGGTATCCTCGAGAAAAAGATTTGCGGTCATCTATTTAAACGGGGCGGCGATCTTTGCGGTCTGCTATCTTGCCATGCTGCTTCCGGCGCTTGCCACCTGCGCGGTGATGGGGGCGGTGACGGGAAAGGCGCTTATCTATACGCTGGTCATGTATCTGGCCAATCTCCTGTTTTTCCTGTCCTGCTACAATCTGACGCTGGTGGCTGTGATGCTGACGGGAAACGTGCTGGTGTCCCTGCTCGCGGCGGCCGTGTTCTTTTTCTATGAATATGTGGCGCGGTGGCTTTTCGACGGGATGCGAAGCTCCTTTTTCGTAACTTACTGCGATCTGAGCGATGTGGCGGGAGCGGCCTTTACCTCGCCCGTCGTATCCTGGATGCTGGTTGACAGAAGCTTTCTGAATTATATCTCCGGCTACGGCGGCCGCTATCTGGCAGAATTCGGAAGGACGCTTGGTATTCTGGCGGTCCAGGCGGTGATCTACGGTCTGCTCGCCTGGGCCCTGTATCGGAAAAGAAGAGCGGAGGCGGCGGGGAACGCCCTGGCCTTTGATCAGGTCCGGACGCCGGTGAAGCTTCTTCTGATGATTCCTCTCACCCTGCTCTCCGGGATGTGGTTCTGGCAGCTTGCTGACGACAGCATACCCTTTGCCGTTCTCGGCATGGTGATCGGGCTGTTTTTCAGCCATGGCCTGATCCAGCTTCTTTATGAATTTGATGTGAGAAGTATTCTCAAAGCAAAATGGCATCTCGCCGCTGCGGGCGTGGTATCGGCGGCCGTCTTCGCGGCGTTTGCCCTGGATCTGACCGGGTATGACGACTATATTCCGGAGACAGGGAAGATCGCGGACGTGGGCGTGGCCTTCCGCAGCGACAGCTATGGCTTTGGCTTTTATGAAAATCTGTTCGGAAGGGACATGTATCATGAGGAACCGGAAAAATACATGCTGAAATATATGGAGTCTGAGGACGAAGGTACCATTGAGGCCGTCAGGACGCTGGCGGCGGATGCGGCCGAATGGGAGAAAACGGAGGGCCGGGATGCGAAAAGAAGGTATTATTCCGCCTCAGACGGGATGACCCCGGTATCGCTCCGCTATACCCTGACGAACGGCAGAAGGGTGTACCGGACGATCTGGGCGGATGTGGAGGACAGCGCGAAGGAGCTTGACGTGATCTTTTCGGATGCGGATTTTCAGACCGCAAGATACCAGGTTTGTGATCCGGCCCTTCTTGAGAGAAGCGGTGAGCTGCGTATTTCCTATGGAAACGGCCTGAATCGGATATCCTATCTGGCGGACGCAGCCGGGCTGCTGGAAGCTTATGGCCGGGATATTTCCGGATTCAGCTACAGCATGATGCTTGACAGCCTTCCGGTGGGAAGCCTGAGCGTCGTCTGGTCGCCGGCAGGTAAGGAGGAAAGGGAGTATGCCTGGACTTGCCCGGTTTATGAGGAATTTTCAGAAACGGTGGATCTGCTGCGGGAACAGGACGCCTATATGGAGCTTTCGGAGAGCGGAGGCGTTCTTTCGGCGGATCAGGTCGCAAGCGTGAGCATCACCTGCTATAATCTGAAGGAGGAGGATGTGGAATACAGCTCCGACGGCTCCAGATCGGTCGTCTATTCCCCGGATAAAGAGGTCAGGCGTACCTACACGGATCCGGAGCAGCTGGAGCAGCTTCTTGCTGCCCTGTATCCGGGGGAGCTGACGGATGCGGCGGGAGGAAACATCACGGGACGGCTGTGGAGCGATAACTATGAGGTGTCCGTGGTATTCCGGCCGGAGGAACGCTTCTCCGAAAATTATCCTTATTTTACGGTGCTGGAGGACAGGCTTCCTGATTTTATAATAGAAGAAATGAAATCCGGCGAGTAAAAACGCCGGTTCCCGGCAATACTGTCTGTGGATACAGAAAAAAACAGACAGCCGGGAAAGGGGTAGATATGAGCTTATATCTGGAAATTACCGATGTACATGCGAGAGAGATACTGGATTCCAGAGGAAATCCGACGGTGGAGGCCGAGGTCACGCTTGCGGGCGGCGTTACGGGAAGGGCGGCGGTTCCGTCCGGAGCATCGACAGGACAGTTTGAGGCGGTGGAGCTTAGGGACGGAGAGACCAGGTATTTCGGCCTCGGCGTCAGGAAAGCCGTAAAAAATGTGAACACGAAGCTGAGAGATGCGCTGCTTGGGAAAAATGCGCTCTGCCAGATCGAGATCGACAGGATCCTCATGGATGCGGATGGAACGGGAAACAAGTCCAATCTCGGCGCGAACGCCACGCTGGGAGCCTCCCTTGCGGTGGCAAAGGCGGCGGCCTGCGCCGTCGGGCTTCCGCTCTGGCAATATCTTGGAGGGGTTCACGCCAGACAGCTTCCGGTGCCAATGATGAACATTCTGAACGGAGGGAAGCACGCCGACAACACGGTGGATCTGCAGGAATTCATGATCATGCCGGTGGCGGCAGAGAGCTTTGCGGACGGCCTGCGCATCTGTGCGGAGATCTATCATAATCTGAAGAAGATCTGTCAGCGCAGAGGACTTTCCACTGCGGTGGGGGATGAAGGCGGCTTCGCTCCTGATCTGGCGGATTCAAGAGATGTGCTTTCTCTGATCGTGGAAGCGGTGGGAAAGAGCGGCTACAGCGCCGGAGAGGATATCAAGATTGCGATAGATGCTGCGGCCAGCGAGCTGTACGAGAAGGAGAGCGGAAGCTATTTCTTCCCGGGGGAAAGCCGGATGAGCGGAAAGGAGATCCGCCGCAGCACGGACGAAATGATTTCTTATTATGAAGGGCTGATCCGGGAGTTCCCGATCCTTTCCATCGAGGACGGACTGTTCGAGGACGACTGGGACGGCTGGCAGAGACTGACAAGACGGATCGGGGACCGGATCCAGCTGGTGGGCGACGACCTGTTCGTCACCAATACCAAACGGCTGGACGCGGGGATCAAGCTGAAGGCGGCAAACGCCATCCTGGTGAAGGTCAACCAGATCGGAACCCTTTCCGAGGCCATGGAGGCCATCGAGATGGCACAGAAGAACGGCTACAAAACCATTATTTCCCACCGTTCCGGCGAGACGGAGGATACCACCATCGCCGATCTTGCAGTGGCGGTGAACGCCGGACAGATCAAGACGGGAGCCCCCTGCCGGACGGACCGCACGGCGAAATACAACCAGCTTCTTCGCATCGAGGAGGCGCTTGGAGAGGCTGCCTGCTACAAGGAGCCCTTCGGGAAGATCTGATCTTCAGGCACATTCAGGACAGGCTGTCCGCACGGGAGGCGGCGCCGCACCGGTTATCCGGAGC
>DWWS01000075.1 GCA_019119595.1 Candidatus Eisenbergiella merdavium
GATTTTGAAGCGACAAGCTGTTATTGGGATGGGAACATTGATAAAAACATATTGGAGATCAATCATTGTCGGGAAGGCCGGGAAGGTTGTCGCTTAGCAAGTGGCTCTTGTCTTTATCTTGGAGAAGGCGATTTTTCAATCCATACCATGGATAATTGTGCAGCGGAAATGTCATTCCCATTGAAACATTATCGGGGGATTTCCGTTGTTATCAATTTGTCTGTGGTAGTGAAAAATCCGCCGGAAATTCTCTCCGATAGCGGTATAGATATTTTACAATTTAAAGATAAGTTTTGTTCTGATGGAAACTGTTTTATCATGCGGACAAAAGATGAGATTGAACACATATTTTCAGAACTTTACTCTGTACCGGATTGCTTACAGAAACCTTATTTTCGATTAAAAGTACAGGAACTGCTTTTGTTTTTGTGTATGGTCGATGTTTCCAAAGAGAAAAGGAGAGAGATATACACTTCTCCGCAAGTAGAGATTATCAAGACAATCCACAAAAGACTGACAACAAATCTCCAAGAGCGGCCAACCATTGAAGATCTTTCTAAGGAATATTTGATAAACACTACAACCTTAAAAGATACCTTTAAAGGCATTTATGGACAGCCTATCGGAACATATATGAAAGAATACCGTATTAAACAGGCTGCAATTTTATTGAGACAGACACAAGCAACCATAGCCGAAATTGCGAATCAAGTTGGATATGAAAATCAGAGTAAATTTGCTACGGCTTTTAGAGATATTTTGAAAATATCCCCAGCTGAGTATCGAAAAATAAATTCTGATAACCAACATTTGTAATGGATAGTAACTAGGGGGATGGATAAATGGATGAAATTATTATAATACGAACATTTGACTCAGATGGGAGTTCGTTTAAGAGGATTATGGACGCCTTACATGGAAGTAATATTCATATGACAGAAATAACATCTCCGGTATTAACATTTGGTGAGATTGAAATTCATCCTGCGTCTAGGCGTGTACTAAGAGCAGGCAGGGAAATACGTTTGAATCACAGTGAATACTCTATTCTTCATTGTATGGCAAAATCCCTTGGGAGAGTATATACCAAAGAGCAATTATATTCAGCGGCCTGGGGAGAAGAATACCAATATGGTATGACAACAGTAGAAAACACGATATGGCGTTTGCGGAAGAAATTGGAACCAGATCCCAAAAATCCGATTCATATAAAAACGGTGTTTCGTGTTGGTTATAAAATTGAACCAATGGAAACTTAGTAGACTTGACGGCTATCATTTTTAAGAGGGATGATAGTCGTCAGATTTATTTTAAAGGAAAATATGCTCAAAGAGGGATGTCAATCCTCGCAAACTATACAAGAGTCAGTGAAATTACGGTGAAATCTTACAGATAAACTGAACATGTGGCAGTTTATCTCAATTCTAGTCTGCAGATATGTTCTGTTTCCCCTAATTTTGAGGATAACCGCCAAATGGGGATATCGATTTGGCAGGTTTGATAGATTAAACAGATTCCCTCCAATTCGTTATCGAGATTGGAGGTTTTATATGCGCTGGAATGTTAGCGCGTTGCTGCTGATTCGTAGCAGCGACATTCTATTGTAATACATCTAAGTTGGTTGTGTGGTAAACAGCCAAAAAAATTTTAGCTTATGCCGCAGCATTTTGCAACTGTAAAAGTGAACCAACAGAACAGGTAAAACCGGAAAGGGACGACTGCACAGGTAACAGTATCTGTGCAGCCGTTCTTTTTTGCTGTTTTCAAGAAAATCTGCGGTGCCGTGGCCCGCCGCTTGCCCTTCGTTTTCGCGCAAATTCGAAAATGAAGGAGGACAAGCTATGGCAAAGCCATATAGAATTCCGGATTTTAAGAAGATGTATCCGGAAGCCAGTGAAGAAGTCATTGCTGTGTTAAAAACGACAGAAAGAAAAATGCAGTATCAGGAATATGACCTGAAGGTTGAACAGACCATTATAGATGAAGAAAAACAGACTGTAACAGTCATCCCCAGCAGAGAAGATTCCTATGAGCGATTATCAGAATCAGCCGTTCAATTCGTAGAACAGGCTCCAGGAATAGAAGAACAGGTCATAAACCGCATAGAAATAAAACAGTTACATATGGCAATCTCTCGTTTATCTGAGGATGACCGCTATCTGATCTGCCAACTTTATTTTGAGGAACGAACCGAGCGGGATCTGGCGGAGGAATTGCGCCTGTCCCAGAAAGGAATTAATAAGCGGAAGAAACGGATTATTAATCACCTAAAAAAATTAATGGAAGAAATTTAATTTTTTTCTTCTTTTTGGTTCTCAAATGCTTCTGCCAACGTGGAAATAATTGAGGGGATAAAATTCCCTTATCTGCTCTTTGAGAAATACCGCCGCAGGCGGTCATATCCGGCAACACAGATACCTTAGTTGTTCAGCCCAAAAGGAAAAGCATCGTGGAGGATACGCGAAGACCACCTGCAGGGAACAAAAGTGCCTGTCAATAAGATCGCATCAAAGGTGCAGAGCGAGAACTGTCCATCCCAAAGCAGCCCTGGCCGGCTGCCTGCCACAACCTGAACAGCCTATAATGATACTTCCGTCTAGTCACAGCCCCGCAGTCGCGGGAACACGCAATGAGGGCGGCTCCGGGAGATCCCCGGAGGGGTGAGAGTCCCATGACGGTCTGGAGCCAGGACCGGTCTGTGTTTACCGCCCACGGATGCATGAAATACATCCGGCTCCGGGAAGTAGTGTCGAATAGGAGCCACGCGAAACGAAGAACAACGAAATGTTTTCATATTAGAAACTACGGTGACAGGCGTCCATCCATGGAAGCAAATTTTTAAACTACGGTCCAATGGCGCCTGTCGCTGTCCTTGTGATATGAAAGCAGAAGGGAGGTTTAATGTTGGGAATTAAAAAAGGCGATGTTTACTATGCAGATCTGACACCGGTGGTTGGATCGGAGCAGGGAGGGGTACGTCCTGTACTGATTATCCAGAATGATGTAGGGAATCGGTTCAGTCCTACTGTCATTGCGGCAGCCATTACCAGCCGCCAGGGAAAACGTGCGCTGCCCACTCATATTCGGCTGAAATCCAATTTGCAGGGCTTGCATGATAATTCCATAGTTTTGCTGGAACAGGTACGGACCATAGACCGGGTGCGGCTGAAAGAGTACATAGGACGGTTGAACGCCAACACCATGCATGACATCGACCATGCCATTGCGGTCAGTTTTGGGCTTGAAGGTGTTCTGGAACAATATGCAGATTCTGGCGATGGAGCAGATAGGAGAGAGGGCTGAGTGGAAAAAAGAAAGCAGGCATGGATTTATTGTGCCATTGATGCACCAGAGGATGCACATGGCGTGCTAAAAAAACAACTCAAACAGCTCTGTGATTATGCGGAGCAGATGATGGTTGAAACCGTTGGCAGTTCCAGCGATTGCGGTGGAAAACCATTGCTGGCGCGTTCGGGATTTCGTCGTTTTATAGCAGCAGCAAAAGAAGGAAAATCAAGTATCCTGCTGGTAGTGAGCCGAAACTCTCTGACCTATTCATCCATACAAATGGCACAGCTCGGCGCTATGGCAGAGTCATTGCAGATAGAGATTTGGTCACCCCAGGAAGGAAAAATAAACTTAAGAGATTACCAGAAAAGAGGGTAAAACGATGACAGAAGCGGATAAAAAAATGATCTCTGACATTTTCGATTCAGAAAGTATGGGATATGCTTATGTGTATCCTATGGGTGGGAACATCAGACAGGAATATCTGATTTCTCTGTCTCCTGAGAATATAGCAAACTTCATAGGGAAACATGGATTCGATGCAGAAAAAATCATTATTACAGATGTGGCAGATCGGCTGGTGGTAAATACCAGTATGGTGTTTCTTGATACTTGCCCGAATCAGGAGCTGTGCCAGGAAATCATTGGTTATTTAGCGCCTATTCAGCTGGGAGAAACAGAGGCAGGATCTGTTCTTGCGGTAGGCCGTGATACGGCAGATGAATACTTTGCTGAAGAAGATCGGTTTGTAGCAATGGCAGAGCTGGGAATGCAATGACACACAGACTTATTGGAGAATGTGATATGGGATGGTTTATGGGAACAGTGATTTTAGGCGTTTTGCTGATCGCAGGCTTTATTGGCATCACAGCGGTGGCATTTCGCATTGCAGGGAGCTATCAGACGGATTGAATGTTTATTGGTAATGCTTAATCTGGAACAGAAAACTTTGTTGGATATTCAGTGCATTTCGTGATAGCTATATAGCAGCTAACACGATATACTGTGTATAGCGTCAGAGGAAAGGAGGAGGAGCAGATGAGAAGATATGAAGTGGAAACGCTGTCAGAAGGGAAAGTCAAATACTTTTTTATCCGTGACTGTGACACAATGGAGATTGTACTGCTTCCCTCCAAGTATCTGAAGCATAAAATCAAGGCCAACCGCTCACCAAACACCGTAAAGCGGGCAGCATTCGCAATCTGTTATTATCTGGAATATCTGAAAGAAATTCCGATGGAGCCGGAACAGGTCTATGAGCTAAACTTCGAGAGCCAGAACGATCATTTTACTGGCTTTCTGCAGTGGCTGAAGGCCGGAAACCATACGAAAGAAAACAATTTAAGGGTTATTCATAATGGAACCTGTAACGCATACCTGGAGGATGTGTTCAGGTTCTATCTTTTTATGGAATCCATGGATGAACGGCTCGGCAGTTTGAAAGTGCTTTCTTACAGCTATCATATGGCAGTCAATGCTGTTGGCGTCCAGAAGAAACTGCGGTTTCAGGCATTCAAAGGATATATGAAAGCAGAAGAACGGGATGTGCGGCCGGCAGAACACGAAGAAATTATCCAGGTTTTGCAGGCATGTACCAACTGCCGGGATCAGCTTCTCCTTCTGATGATCGCGGAAACAGGGTTTCGGATTGGAGAAATCCTCGGTGTGGATTATACCCACGACATCGATTACCAGAACCGCATGATAGGCGTTTACTTCCGGGAGGATAATGACAACGAGACCAGAGCAAAGAATGCAGAGTATCGGAAAGCCAGAATCAGTGAGGAAACCTTTGAATTTCTGATGTATTATCTGGCAGAATACCGGGAACTCCTCCAGCATCAGAGGTTCCTGTTCATCAATATCGCAGGGAAGAATGCGGGACAACCATTAAAGGTAGACAGTGTTTACGATATGCTGAAACGGATGGAGAAAAAGACAGGAATCGATTTGACACCCCACATGCTCCGCAGGTATTTTGCTAATATGCGCCGCAAAGCAGGTTGGAGGCTGGAACTGATCCAGCAGGCCCTCGGACACAAGCACATCGATACAACAATCCGGTATTTAAAGATTGTGGATGATGAGCTGATAGAGGCCAGCGAAGAATTCTATGCAAGGAATTCTTCCCTATATGGTGTAAAAGAGCTGTTATAGAAGGGAGTGAAAATAAGTGCCTGTTCGAGCAGTACAGCTCATAGAACAAGAACCACGTTTGTTTCCAAGTCAGATTGATACGGAGCTGGAAAACTGTACAGAAGTTTGTAAATATGACAAAAAGAAGTTAAAAACGTTTTTAATTGCCGAAGGAATTACAAGCATTGCAGAGATGGATTATTTGCTGCGAAAAAGGTTCGAACAGTATCTTTTGGAAGAACAGCATTTAAAAAAAATCGACCGGTACATCCTGGCATATGACAGAGTTAAGCAATATTCCATCCGTCAGCAGATGCAGACCCTTTCCGGACGAACGCAATGCCAGTGGAAACTGGAGAATAAGGTTCTATTTATTCCTTACCATCCGGATCAGACGCTGGCGATGGAATTTGATAGCGTCAGGAACCGGAAAAACATGGTATGGGACTTTACGAAACCTTGCTCCTCCATTCTGAAAAATCAGATTTTTGTCACATTGAATGCAGTATTAAGTCAGTTTAAAGAACTGAGAAAACGAGAACAGCGGCTGTCAGGACTGCAATATTTATACCATTTCTGCGCAGAGTCCGGTATAGAGGATATTGAAAAAATGGAGCAGATCCAGGTGGAAGAATTTGAAGCCTACCTGAAACAGCATACGGATTCTGAGAGCAGAAGAATGCTGCTGCTTCCCATTTTGGGGTATTGCAGGAAAACCGTGTTTCTCCAAAATTACACCATTCACTGGGATGCAAATATCTGGTACTTGGAGCGGATGAGGTTACCGGAACACCGGGTCAACCCGAGCAGTGCATTCGTCACAGTTTCGTTTATCGAGATAACCATGCCGGAAAATCGCAGATATGCTCAGGAGTTTATGAAGTACCAGATTGGAATCACCGGGCAATCCGTCAGCACAATGGTTATAAAATTTGGCGGGATTAAGCAGTTTCTCATCTGGCTCTGTGAAAGGAAAGAGAGTGCCTGCTCCTGTTCAGAAGAACAGATTGACAGATACTTACAGGAAATACAGGAGCGGGGAATTATACCAAAGACTTTTAATGAATATGTTACCGGATTAAGTCAGTTTTACCACTTTATGACGGTGCGGGGCTATATGGAACGGATGCCGTTCCACCCGGAATATTACATAAAGAAAGTCATACGCCAGCATCATGACAGGAGTGTTTCACCGGAGGTCTGCATCGAACTGCTTGGGTTGCTTCATCTGCTGCCGGAACATCTGCGGTGTATGTACCTGCACCTCTGGTGTCTTGGATTGCGAATCAGCGAGGTTTGTACCTTAAAAGGAAACAGCTACTACAAGAAAGACGATGAAACGTGGATACAGCTCTATCAGACCAAGATGAAAACATATAAACGTATCCCGATAGCAGAAGGGTTATATAAGATTATGCAGGTATATATCAGACGGAATAATATCGGACCCGATGAATATCTGTTTAAGAATAAAAATGGGGGCGCATATCTGACACAGACCTTTCGGGAGCGGATGAAAAAATTCTGCAAGGAGCAGGGTATTGCGGAAGGAGAATATTTATTTCAGACACATGATTACCGACATACGGTGGCGACATTCTTTTATGAAAGCGGGGCATCTCTGCAAAGTGTCAGGGATTATCTGGGACACAGCTACCAGGAAATGACGGAGCAGTACATTGATTATGTGCCTCAAAAAATTGCTAAAGCAAACGATGAATATTTTAAGCAGCCAGGGAACAATCTTGCGGCCGGCTTAAGGAAAGGAGGAAAGCGTGGAAGATAGACTATATTATCATGAACTGGAATGTTATAGGGATGCCGATGACGCACTGCTACGGGAGTGTGGAAATGCAGATTACCTGGATTTGTCCCTGCTTCCAACGGAAACGATGAGGGAAGAAGTAAGAAGGTACTTTCGGGATAGGGGTACTCACGTAACGCTCCGAACCGTGACTCGTGAAAAAGCACACTATAAATTATTTTGTCAGGCATTGCAGGGACGGCGGAAATTGCCCGACAGCTTGCTGGGGTGGGAAGAAAGCAAGTGGGTACAGATTCTGAAAGGTTATATGCTGCAGAACGGGATATCCTTGACGCGAGAAAGCGTGAGTGTTTATGGAACGGTTCACACTGTGCAGGCGCGACAGATCATGTTTGTAAGGAGACTGATTCAGTTTTTACAGCCGGAGGATGAACGGCCAGAACAGGAAAAAGATATGTGGTATCTGGACAAACTGGATATTGAAATTGAGCAGAATCCGATATACAGGACAAATACACTGAACTTTACGGGGATTTGTCAAACGGGTATCCGGGAAGAAGTCAAGCAGGCGATTTATCTGCATTTAAAATATGAAAACCTGGGAACAGTAAAAAGAGAAATGTCATCGCTGAGGATGTTTTCAAAATATCTGGAAGAACAGCAGAAAGAAGTCACTTCCTGCAAAGAGATTGACCGTAGATTAGTAGAAGAATATCTGATCCATATAGCCACCAGTGGGGGATCCGGAAAATCAAACAGTGACAACATAATTAAACTGCGTTCGGTTCTGGAAACGGTCGGAAAACTTTTTGACTGGCCACATTTGGAGAAGCTGCTTATCAATACAGATATTCCGCAGGAGGTACAGGCAGAATTCAAGGTTTATTCAGACAATGAGCTAAAACGGCTGAATGAGCAGATTACAAAGCTGGATGAACAGATAACCAGATGTATGGTCATTCATCAGATGCTGGGGACCAGAATATCGGATACACTGACCTTACAGCGGGACTGCCTGTCGCAGTCAAATGGCATGGATATGATTAAAATCCGCCAGGTAAAGAGTACAGTATATGAAAAGCCAATCAGCGCAGAACTGGCGGCGCTGATCCGAAAGGCAATCCAGTATTCAAAGGAACGGTACGGGGATGCGGTATATATTTTTGTAGATGAAAAGGATACAAGCCGCCCCCTGCAGTATACGACAATCAAACATAAGGTTCTCGCCCTGATTCAGAGAGAAAACCTGCGGGATGATGAGGGAAAGCACTTCCGGTTCCCGTCCCATATGTTCCGCAGAACCTATGGAGCAAAGCTGACAGAACTGCATCTGGATGACTGGACGATATCAAAACTGCTCGGACACAGAGGTGTCCATACGGTAGTGCATTACCGAAAAATGAACAACCTGATTCTGGCTGCAGAAACCCGCAGGGCAAGAGAAGAACAGACGAGAATTCTGCTTGAAAACTTAGATGGATGGGAGGACGAGTATGAGCAAATACGACAGGATGATTGAGGTCAACAAAAAGCGGAGTGAAGAAAAAATCACAGCGGCCAAAGCTGCAATCCGGCGAATGCTTGAAGATGAAGAACGGGTTTCGATTCCAAGACTTATGCAGATGACCGGACTTTCCAGAGGATTTTTTTATAAGAATCCGGAGATACGTTCCGAAATCAACCGCGCCCTGGAACAGCAAGCCGGAGTGATTGATCCGAGAAGAAACATTCTGGATAAGGCGATGGATAGTAGGATTGAATTGCTGCAGCGACAGGTGGCGGATTTGAAAAGGGAAAATGAAAGCCTGCGGAAAGAGAACCAGAAGCTGAGAAAGAGCCAGGAAAAGAAGGACAGGAACATATTGAAGATGCTGTAAATGATAGTTACATAAGGCCGGTGGTTTAGAGTAAACGAAAATCATCGGTCTTGGTCTGTCATGCAAAAAGGGCATGGCGAGATATAGAACATAATAGGGAAAAGTAGCAGTGGCAGGGGATAGACTGCGACGGAATGAAAAAGTGAGTACACGATAGTATTTTAAAACAGTCGGTCTGAGATGGATGTTTTTGCATGAAAGGAATGACTCTGTAAAAGATTTGTGATAGTATAGAATACAGTGAAAGAACGGATATGCCCAAACATTCTTTTGTGAAATGGACTTTTGCTATAAGGAGAACATTATGATGACAGTAGACGAATTAAACTGCTATATCAAGCATTATTTGGAAGAAGATAAAACAAAAACAGCTATTATGTTGACTGGGGAATGGGGATCCGGAAAGACATATTATGTTGAGAATGTACTTGTTCCATTTTTGCAGGAACAGAAAAAAAGCCGATGTATTGTTATTTCGCTATATGGACTTGAAAGTCTTTCAGATATAAGCAAAAGTATTTATATGGAACTGAGGATGAAGATATTGGATAAAGATTCCGAAGCGTTAGCAACTGGAAAACTTATAGCGAAAACAATCGCAAAAGGTGCAGCGGGATTTTTTGGAATTGATGTGAATATGCCTGAGAATGATTTGAAAAAAATGTATTCCTCTGTCGACTTGAGTAATAAATTGCTTATTCTTGAGGATGTGGAACGAAGTAATATAGAATTGACAAAATTATTAGGATATATCAATAATCTTGTGGAACGGGATGGTGTTAAGGTTCTCCTTGTTGCTAATGAGAATGAAATATTAAACAAAGAACCTGAAAAAATTGATTTTTCGTTTGCAAAATTGTTTTCTACAGATTCTGAGAATAATGCTAGTGTAGCTAATAAAAATGGTGTTCCAGAAAATGTACAGAAGTATTTGAAAATAAAAGAAAAAACAATCAGTGATACTATTTATTTTGAAAATGATTATTGTGAAGCAGTAAAAAATATTATAAATAATTTTCAAAGTGAAAAACTGCGAGAGATTATTGGGAATGACACGGCGGAGATTGAAAACCTGGCATCAATGGTAAAGGGATTATGCCATAAAAATTTTCGGACGTTTATATTCGCAACCCAGAAAACCGTTGATATATATGAAAAATTGGAGGGAGATTTTGACAACGATTTTTTAAAGAGTATCTATTTTGGAATAGTTTCTTTTGCAGCCAGAATGAAAGTTGGAGAGTTTCCTCCCTGGCAAGGTACAGAAAGCCTCTCTACAATTTTAGGGACAAATAGTGATCCTCTATTCAGATTTTGTTATGACTATATAGGCTGGCAGAAACTTGATATAACCAAGATCAAAGCTACGGAAGAAGCGTATCGCAAAATGAAATTGTATGATACACATGCTGATAGAAATGATATTGACCTGCAAAAGATATTCAGCTTTCATGAACGCACAGAAAAAGAGGTAACAGAGGTATTAAAAACTGTAGAAAAGCGATTAAAAGATCCAGAAGATATTGGATTTTATAGTTACGGGAAGTTGGCGGCTTATCTTGTAGTGCTCAAGGATATCATTGGGTTTGATTATTCGCAATGCAAGCAATATATGCTTAAAAATCTTAGAGGTAAAGGAGAGGTTATTGATTCAGATATATTATTTTTGCCAATGTATGATTTTGTGGAAGAAAATAAAAAAGAATTTGATGGTTTCATTAAGGAGCTATCTGAATCCATGAATACCGAGGGAGAGCATGAGATATTTTCCTATAAGCCGGATGATATAAAGGGTTTATATGATTATGTTATAAAAGAAAAGGACAAGGCTGGTGAGAACCATGTATTCCTTAGCAAGTTTGACATTAAGCAGCTTGTAGAAATGCTCTTCCATTCGTCATCAAAGCAGATTGATGATTTTAGAGAAATATTATTTGCGGTATATAGGTATGCAAGCAAATCAGAGTTTATTGAAGCGGATATAATAGCATTGAGGGAGCTTTTATCATTGGTTCAAGAAAGAATGGATGCTGATGACGATGTAATGGATAAAATTCAAGAAAAACAGCTCCAATGGCTTTGCGATAATTTGAAAATGTTTATTTCACAGATGTCATGAGCAGTAAACTGAAGTATTTAGAACTTACGAAAAAAATAGAATGGCGTAAGGGCGGTCAGAAATGGCGGCCTTTTTGCTTTGTGAGGGAACCACTTATAATGAAGCCATTCTTTTACAGAAATAACATTTGAGATGCGTTAGCAGATCATCAACAAGACCTCTATATAAAGCCATAAATTAAATGGGAATAGAGGAATCACGGGTTTTATTTTGTCATGCAAAAAGGGCATGGCGAGATATAGAACATAAGTATTTGCGGAGAACCAGTGTCAACGGTACAATGAAGATGAAAATATTATCTGCCGACCGTGAGGAAAAGAACGCTATACACATTTTTGTATGGCGTTAAGCCCAGTATTTTCAAGGGGTTGGAGGGGCGGGCTACATTTTAGTACCCGAACTGGTGGGCGTCCATTCCCATGCCGATCGCCTCCTTCCTGGAGGAGTACGATTTTACGGGAAAGACCATCATCCCGTTTTGCAGCCACGGCGGAGGGCGTTTCGGGCAGAGCCTGACCGCCATCGCAAAGCTGGCGCCGGATGCCGCCATGGGAGAAGCCCTCAGCATTCACTATTCCGGCGGAAGCAGCATGCCGGATGACGTGAGCGGCTGGCTGGAAGCAAACGGGATATCAAATAATCAGATATAAAAAGGAGGTTTTGTTATGGAAAACACAAAGAAATTTCCGAAAATCGCGCTTGGCACCTGGTCCTGGGGCGTTGGCGCTGTCGGCGGCGATCAGGTATTCGGAAACCATCTCGGGGAAGCCGATCTGAAAGCGGTATTCGATACGGCGATGAAGGAAGGGCTGAACCTTTGGGACACTGCCACCGTATATGGCATGGGCGCATCCGAGAATATTCTGGGCGCTTTTGCCAAAACCGGGCCCCGCGAGGACGTGATCCTTTCCACGAAATTCACCCCGCAGATCGCGGGAAACGGCGCGGACCCGGTGGCGGAACTGTGCGACGCCAGCATGGAGCGCCTGGGCACCGGCTATCTCGATATCTACTGGATTCACAATCCCGCCGATGTGGAACGCTGGACGCCGGGGCTGATTTCCCTGGTTAAAAGCGGCAAGGTGAGGCAGGTGGGCGTATCCAACCACAACCTGGCACAGATCAGGCGGGCGGAGGAGATCCTCAGCAAAGAGGGCATTCGCGTTTCAGCCATCCAGAACCATTACAGCCTGCTGTACCGTGCTTCCGAGGATGCAGGTATTCTGGACTACTGCAGGGAAAACGGAATCGATTTCTATGCCTATATGGTGCTGGAACAGGGAGCGCTCAGCGGCAAATACAACACGGGGAATCCGCTCCCGAAGGGCAGCCAGCGCGGCGATACCTATAATCCGATCCTGCCTCAGCTGGAGAAGCTGACGGACGCCATGGGTTTTGTGGGAGAAAAACATGGCGCTACTGCGGCGCAGGTGGCCATCGCGTGGGCGATTGCAAAAGGAACCAGGCCCATCATCGGCGTGACGAAGCCCTCTCAGGTGGAGGACGCCGCAAAAGCGGCGCAGATCGTACTGAGCGCGGAGGAGATGGAACGGCTGGAGGCGCTGGCGAAAGAGGCAAATGTGGATACGAGAGGTTCCTGGGAAAATCCCATGGCATGATCGATATGACTGAGAAACAGGAGGAAAAAAATGGCAGTAAAACAGACGGCAGGACGCAGGGATTTAGGGGAATTTGCCCCGAAGTTTGCGCAACTGAATGACGATGTATTGTTTGGCGAGGTGTGGAGCCGGGAGGATAAGCTCTCTTTGAGGGATCGTTCCCTTGTCACCGTGGTGGCGCTGATGTCCCAGGGGCTTGTGGATCCGTCTTTCCAATACCATTTGGAAACGGCCAAAAAGAACGGGATCTCCAGAGAGGAAATTGCGGAGATCCTGACCCATGCGGCTTTCTATGCCGGGTGGCCAAAAGCATGGGCGGCTTTCCGCATGGCAAAGGAGGTCTGGAAAGAAAGTGAATGGCTGGAGGCCGTTTCCGAAGAAGAGTCTAACCGTTTGCCGTAAAAAGGGAGGATAGAGCATGAGCAAAATTTTAGTGATTGAGAGCAGCCCTCATAAACATGGCTCTTCCAATCTGCTGGCCGGGGAATTTATCCGGGGCGCGCAGGAAGCAGGCCATGAGATCATGGTGTTCGATGCCGGGCACGCGAATCTGCATCCCTGCATGGGCTGCGGCGCCTGCGGAATGTCAGGCTCCTGTGTGCAGAAGGACGATATGGCCGATCTGCAGGAAAAGCTGTTGTCCTGCGATGTGGCGGTCTTTGTAACGCCCCTTTACTACTTCGGTTTTTCCACGCAGCTGAAAACCGTCATCGACCGCTTTTACAGCTTCAACGGGCAACTGACGGCGAAAGGGCTGAAAACCGTTCTGATCGCTGCCGCCTGGGACAGCAACGACTGGACGATGCGGGACATCAGGGCCCATTATGAAACCCTGTGCGACTACCTCAACTTTCAAAATCTGGGCGAAATCCTGGGCGTCGGCTGCGGTACGGTGCAGATGACGAAGCATACCCGTTTCCCGCAGGAGGCGTATTCGCTGGGGAAACGGATCGGAGGTTAGACGGATGAAGCCGATTGCCATCGCAAAGATCACCGTGGATGTGCTCATGACGCTGGCCCTGCTGTTTTTGATGGGGTATCAGCACTGGGGCGAAGCGGCCCACGAATGGGCCGGAGCCGGAATGCTGGTTTTATTTTTGGCGCATCACATTTTAAACCGGGGCTGGTATAAAAGCCTGCTCAAAGGCAGATTCACCCCTGCGCGGGCATTTCAAATCTGTGTGGATATGCTGCTCCTGATCGCCATGCTGGCGCAGATGTACAGCGGCATCGTCATGTCCCGCCATGTATTCGCGTTTTTGCCCATCGACGGAGGGATGGCGCTGGCAAGAAGGCTGCATATTCTGGGAGCCTATTAGGGGTTTCTTCTGATGAGCGTTCATCTGGGACTGCACTGGAATCTGTTCCTGGGGATAGCGCGGAAAAGAACCGGCGGGGCAGCTCCCTCAAAACGCCGCGGCCCGCTTTTGCTTCTGCCCGGCCTGTTGATTTCGGCTTACGGGGCTTTCGTATTGATGGACAGGGATTTTCCCACCTACCTGTTCCTGCGGTCGGAATTCGTCTTTTTGGATTACGGAGAGCCCATCTGGTCGTTCTATCTGGATTACATCAGCCTGATGGGGCTTTGGGTGTTCCTGGCTCACTGCCTCTCCAAAGGATTGAGAAAACCGGGAGGGGGCAACTAAGATTACAAATCTGGGCGCGCTGAAAATCGTTTTCGGAATGAAACGATTTTTATTTTACATCGGCTTTGTGATGTTGTTTTCTTTTCTGACCGGTTTATGGATCAATCTGATTGTGTAGGATGGATACGCCCGGAGAGATGGGTGGGAATACTTTGCCAGAATCCTGCAGGAAAACCGAGATAAAACGGAAGAACTTATTTTTATCTATCATAATCCCCAATTTATCGATGCGCTGGAAAAAGGCATCAGGGAAGAATGGGCGGCTGGGAAGCATTCTTCGCAGATATCCAGGAGCGTACTGCATGATAGCAGAAAAGATTACGATACCGTCATTTTAACATTACGGCGGGAATGAAAGGCGGATCTTCGGAAAGGAGAGACAGAGATGGAACGGATCCGGGAAGAAGTGAAGTTCCCGAAAGAATGGGAAAAAAGGGATATTTATTCGTCCGTTTTTTTAAACCGGTACGGATATTATGAGTTGCGCAGACAGAACGCCCCGGAAGAAAGGGGCCGCAATTTTGAGGAAAACTATTTTCAGAATTATGCGGGACAAACCTACGCGAAAGCATATCCGGAAAGCGAATTGCAGTTTATCCGGGCAAAATTGGAAGAGCGGGATGCGGTCATCAGCGAAAACCTCCGGAAAGCGAGAAGGGGCTGTACCGAAGGCTATTCCCTGCTCGATATCGGCTGTGGGGAAGGCTTTCTCCTGAAATACTTTCAGGAAAAGGGAGTGCGGGTAAAAGGGATCGACTTCGGGGTTTACGCCCTGCGGCAATTCCATCCGGAGTTGTTGTCCTGCTTTGAGCAGGGAAATATGGAATCGCTGCTTCCGGAGATGGCGAAGCGCGGAGAAGTATATGATGTGGTAAATGCGGACAGGGTGCTGGACATGGTTCCGGACGCCGGGGAGAGCGTCGGGCATATGAAGGAAGTGATGGCGGAAAATGGGATTCTGGTCGTCAAGGTGGCCAACAACTATTCCAATATCCAGAGGATGCTGCTCGAAACCGGGGAACTGAAAAAGGAGCACTGGCTGGATGATCCGGATCATACGGGATACTTTAACCGGGAAGGCCTGGTCTCCCTGATGGAGGAATGCGGAATGGAGTGCCTGGATTTCTACGGGGATACGTTTGTGGATTTTCAGCTGCTGAATTCTTATTCCAACTACTATGAAAGGCCGGAAACCGGTCACGAAGCGCACCGGACTGCGGTACGGATCGAAAATCTCCTGCATGAAATCTCCCCGGAGAGGACGATTGAGATCTTCCGGCTTCTCGGGGAAATGGGATTCGGGAGGGAAATCGTCGGAGTATTTGCCAAAAAGAAGTGAATAGCGGATCATCGCGTCGGGCACGGTTTGTGTCCGGCGTATTTTTTTACCCAAAACCGGCCCGGAACAATTTTTTTCTCCGCATGTCCCTTTTTCCCTGTCAAACGATAATTACTTGTTAGAGTATTTCAGACGGCAGAGGAAAAGCGTTCGAAATGAGGGGAAGGCATGATTACATATAAAAGCATCAGCAGGGTGGGGAGCCGGCCTGTCAACGAGGACTGCGTTGGAATGCACAAAAAAGGGCAGGAATACGGCTTCTTTCTGGCGGACGGGCTGGGAGGACACGGCAAGGGGGACATCGCGTCCAAAACGGCGGTGGAGCAGGCGATCCTGCGGTTTGAGGAGAGCGGCTTCTCGGAGGAGACGATCAGGCAGATCTTTCTGACCGGGCAGGCTGCGATCATGGAAAAGCAGAGGCAACTGGGCTGCGTCAGCGCGATGAAAACGACCATGACGGCGCTGCTCGTAGGGAATCGTTCCATACGCTTCGGCCATGTGGGGGACTCCCGGATCTATTATTTTCGGAACAAAAGGCTCATGGGACGGACCATGGATCACAGCGTCCCGCAGATGCTGGCAGCTGCCGGAGAGATAAAAGAGGGAGAGATCCGTCATCACCCGGACAGGAACCGGCTGCTGAGGGTGATGGGAACGGAATGGGATCGACCTGCGTTTCAGCTTTCGGAGGAACTCGCCCGAAGCGGAAGGCAGGCATTTTTGCTGTGTTCCGACGGCTTCTGGGAGCTGATCGGGGAAAAGGAAATGACGGATCTTCTGAAGCGTTCCCGCACGGTGGAGCAGTGGATGGACGCCATGGAGGCGGTGGTGCTCCGAAACGGAAAGGGGACCGCGATGGACAACTATTCCGCGGTGGCGGTGTGGACGTAATCGGAACGGGCGTCCGGAAGGGAGGAAGGCGGGAAAATGGCGATTATCAGGTGTTCCTGCGGCTTTTTTTACGATGAGGAAAAATATGGAGCCTGCCCGAAATGCAGCGGGGAGTACCGGGCGATGCGGCCGGTCAAGAGCGTGCTGACGCCGGAGGCCTTTTTTTATGAGGGAAAGCAGGATTTTTTCGCGGGCTGGCTCGTCTGCGTGAAAGGCGGGCAGAAGGGGCGGGATTTCCGGATCTTCCCGGGCTTCAACAGAGTGGGGAGGCAGTCCGCTTCGGATATCTGTCTGGAGGACGGGCAGGTGGCGCGGGAAAGCCACTGCGCGGTGGTTTATGAGCCGAAGAAGGGGGCGTTCTACCTGGTGCCGGGGAAGGGCACGGTGACGCTTTTGAACGGAAGACGGATTGAGGAAACGGAGAAGCTGAAGGAGGGAGACCGGATCGGCGCAGGGGAGAGCCTGCTGGTCTTCATTCCTTTCTGCGGGAAGGAGCGCACATGGGAGAGATGGTGAATGCGAATCAGGATCCGGTCCGCCTGGAACAGGTCGTTTTGAACATGCCGGAGGCCAGATTCTATTTTTCAGGGGATACGGAAGCGGAGGAACTGCGGGCCTTCATCGGGGAGGAGGCGCTTTCCGCGGTGTCGCTGAAGCGCTTTGCGGATACGGGAGAGGGCATCTGCTATTACGTGCTGCTGGACATTTCCGCATCCATTTCGGAGGGCAGATTTTCCGACATCAGGGAGGCGCTGGCGGATTTTTCGCAGGGGCTCTCCGGACAGGACCGGATGGTGCTGATCGCCTTCGGAGAAGAGGTGTCCGTGGTGCTGGACGAAAGCGGGGAAGCGCTGAAGGACGGGAGCGTGCGGGAGCGGATTTTGAGCCTGCAAAACGCGGATCAGAAAACGCTTCTGTTCGAGGCGGTGGATCGGATGGCGGCCCTCGCGGACGCGGAGAGCATGCGCAGGGTGGCCTTTGTGATAACGGACGGGGAGGATATCGCCAGGGGAAAGACCACCAGGCAGGAAGCCGGCCAGGTGCTGTCGGAAAGCGGGGTTCCCGTATACGGCTTTACCGTCTCCGAAGCGGGGAAGGATGCGGTGGACGCCTTTGGGGAATTCGCCAGGACCAGCGGCGGAACGCTGACCATCCTGGAGCCCGGGCAGGAGGCGGCGGGGCTTTCGGAGGTAAGAGAGGAGCTCCTCAACTGCCGGGAGGCGGTGTTCGAAGCGTCCTCCAACCGGGTTTCCAACGGAATGGTGAACGTTTCTCTGGAATTTCCGGATACGGGCGTAAAAATACAGGCGGAAGCGATGCAGAACCGCTGGCAGGCGGACGAGGAGGCCCCCGTGGTCCTCGAGGCGGTTTTGGAAGGAGAGAAGCAGCTTCGGCTGACTTTTTCGGAAGCGGTGACCGGGGCGCAGGCGGCGGAGCACTACGAGCTCGTGGGCGCAGAGGACGGGCAGAAGCTGCTGCCGGTCTATGCGTCGGCCCAGGAGGGTGGAACGGAAGCCGTCCTCACCTTCGACGTGCTCCCGGCCGGGGAATATGAGCTCTTGTGCGCGGGGCTGAAGGATGTTTCCATGGAGCAGAACGAAATGGACTGCTCCGTTTCGGTGCAGGTGCCAAAACCGGAAGGGATGCCGGAGGAGGCCGCCGGAGGACAGGCGGGCGTTCCCGCGGGAGCTGCGGCAGCCGCCGGGGTCCTGGGGCTCGCCGTTTTGGCCGGGGTGATATTCTGGATCCGGAAAAAGCGGACAAAGGAAAAACGGGCAAAAAACGGGCCACAGGAGAACCAAAACGGTTCCGGCGGCGGGCAGGAAAACGGGCCGGAGACGGTGGGCGTTGGGCTGCAGCCCAATCGCCGCGTGAAGGTGGAAAAACGGGCGCTGGAGGAGATGACGGTTTTCTTCCAGGCGAGGGGGCAGAAGGAAGAGATCGCCGTGGTGGTGCAAAAGAGCATGATCGTGGGGCGGAGCGCCGCCTGCGAACTGAGCTTTGACGATCCCGCCCTGTCCCGCCAGCATTTTGCCCTGGAGATCGTGGACAAAGGACTGTGGATCAGAAATCTGAGCCAGAGCGGTTTCACCCTGCTCAACGGCGTGAAGCTGCAGGAGAAGGCCGTGCGCCTGCGTTCGGGGGACTGGATCGGGGCGGGACAGCTTCAGCTTCGCATCCGGTTTTCGGACGGATCGGAGAAGTGAACGGGCCCGGAGAGCTCAGGATCCGGGAGCATGCGGGCCGGCCCGGCCGGCGCTGCGCCGGGATCAGGAAGAAGGACGGATAAAGGACGGATATGGGAGAAATGGATGAAATCAGGCCCCGGCTTCAAAAGCTGCGCGGCGGAAAATATCGGGTGGAGGCCATCCTGGGGGCGGGGGGCTTCGGCATCACCTACCGCTGTACGGATACCGCATCGGGCCGCGTGTGCGCGGTAAAGGAATACATGCCGGAGGCCATCGCCTCGCGGGATGACAGAAGCGGCGAAATCCTTCCGGAGCTGGAGCGGCAGGAGGCATTTTTGCACGGGAAAAAGCGGTTTTTGGAGGAGGCGCAGCTCCTGATGGGGATGAGCGCGATCCCCGGCGTGGTCCACGTGGAAGAGGCCTTTGAAGAAAACAACACGGCCTACTATGTGATGGAGTATCTGGAAGGCCGGACGTTAAAGCAGGTGATGCGCGCCCTCGGCGGGCGGCTTCCCTATGCCGCGGCACTGGAGGCCGTGGTCAGGGCCGGGACGGCCCTGGAAGAGATCCACAGCCGGGCCGGGATCTTTCACCGGGACATCAGCCCGGAAAACATCATGATCATGCCGGACGGAAGCGTGAAGATCATCGATTTCGGAAGCGCAAAGGCCATGGCGGTCAGCGAAAATCAGCAGTTTTCCGTGGTCTTAAAGCCGGGCTTCGCGCCGCCGGAGCAGTATGCGAGCAACATGAGCCAGGGCAGCTTCACGGACGTGTACGCGCTGGCGGGAACCTTTTATTACGCCGTTTCCGGGAAAATGATCCCGGTCGCTCCGGACCGGGTGATGGGGATGGAATATGAGAGCCTGGAAAAGCTGGTTCCGGAGTGCGGCAGGCGCGCGTCCGAAGCGGTGGATCAGGCGCTGCTTCTGGACGTCAGGTTCCGCACTCAGACCGTGCGGGAATTCCTGGAGGGGATTTCCCCCGGATCATCTGGCATTCCGTCCAGCGCTTCGTCTGGCGTTCCGTCCGGCGCTTCGTCTGGCGTTCTGTGCGGCGTTTCTCCCGGCGCTTCGTCCGGCGTTTCGGCCGGCGCTCCCTCCGGAGCAAGGATGGAGAGCGCCTCCGCCGCGCCTCTGCCGGACAGAATGCCGGACGGGCCCGCCTGCGCCTGGCTGCGGGTGCAAAAAGGCGCGTGCGCGGGTCAGCGCTTCCGCGTGGCCTGCGGCCGCACCGTGACGGTGGGGCGCTCGGGAGCAAAGAGCGAGATCCGCCTCAGCGGGCATCCGGAGATCAGCGGACTGCATTTCAAGCTTCTCTACGCACGGGAAAAGCACTGCTTTTACGTGATCGACCAGTCCGTAAACGGCCTGTATTACCGGTCCGTGCGGCTGGAGAAGGGGAGGAAATACAGGGTGATGCCCCGGGATGAGATCGGCGTTGGCAGTATGAACTGCGTGATCGTGCTGGAGGAAGGAGGAGGGGATGACTGAGGAAAGTAAAATCGTGACGGTGCAGGTGGACGCCGGGGTTCCCAGGGAGAAACAAAGCGGCCTCGTGTGCGCGGCGTATTCCGAGCCGGGCGCGCGGTCGAGCCAGCAGGACAGCCTTTTTTGCGGGGAACGGGACGGGATGCTCCTGGCGGCGGTGTGCGACGGGATGGGAGGAATGAACGGCGGAGAGATCGCCAGCGGAATCGCGGCGCGGATTTTTGCGGAGGCTTTTTATGCGCAGGAGCTCTCCGATCCCGCCGGCTTTCTGGAGGAGATGGCCCATAAGGCGGACGAGGCGGTGTTCGGCCTGTCGGAGGGCGGAAGGCCGATGGGGGCCGGCTCCACCATCGTTTCCGTTCTGATCCGGGGCCGCAGCCTGTACTGGCTTTCCGTGGGCGACAGCCGGATCTATCTGTTCCGCAGGGGAGAGCTGCTCTGCCCGGTCAGGCCCCATAACTATGGGGAGCTGCTGCGGGCGAGGCTCGCGGAAGGAAAGATCAGCGGCGAGGCCTATCGGGCCGGCCTGAAAAACGCGGAAGCGCTGATCAGCTTTCTGGGCATCGGAGGGCTGAAGCTGATGGAAGCGAACCGCCAGCCGTTCTGGCTGGAGGATGGGGACCAGGTGCTTTTGTGCAGCGACGGCCTGTACCGGAGCCTTTCGGAGGAGAGGATCAGAGAGCTTCTCATGAGCGGGGCGAATCCCTCCATCCTGGCGAGGAATCTGGTGCAGGAGGCCGTGGAAGCGGGAGGGATCCGGCAGGACAATACCAGCGCAGTCCTGATCCGGTGCCAATTTGCCCGAAAGGGACCGGAAACGGAGCCGGAGCCGTAAGGCCGCGCTCTTGACCGGTATGACATATATATCAAAAGAAATGCCGCCTTCGGCGGCAAAGAAGGAGGTACATCATGAACCTGAAAAGATGCAACAACGGACATTTTTACGACGCGGACAAATTTACTTCCTGCCCGTACTGCAATCCCACCGTATCGGCTTCCGAGCTGACCGTGGCCATGGATCAGGCGCAGCTCTACGAGGAGACCGGCGCGCCGTCGGAATTCGACGATGAGGACGGCAAGACCGTCTCCCTGCAGGACGCCGTCAGCGCGGCGGTGAATGCGCCCGCGCCTTCGGCCGCGGATGCGAAGCCGGATATGGACGACAATAAAACCGTCAGCTATTATGCGCAGAGCATGGGGGCCGATCCCGTGGTGGGATGGCTGGTCTGCATCGAGGGGAGCTATTTCGGAGAGAGTTTCAAGCTGAAATCCGGAAGGAATTTCATCGGCCGCTCCTCCTCCATGGACGTGGCCCTGACCGGAGACAACAGCGTGTCCAGGGAGCGCCACGCCATCGTGATTTACGAGCCCAAAGCGCGGATTTTCATCGCGCAGCCGGGAGATTCCAGGGAGCTGTTCTACTTAAACGACGAGGTCGTTTTAAACAACGAAAAGCTGAAAAACTACGACGTCCTCACCGTCGGAAACCTGAAGCTGATGCTGGTGGCCTGCTGCGGCGAGCATTTCAGCTGGGACGATGTGAAGAAAACGGAAGAATAAAAAGTGCCGCCTTTTGAGCGGCAGGAAACGAGGAAGAGATGAAAAAAAGTATATACAGAATAATTTTAATGGTGGGAGGCGCGCTGCAGGTGCTGTTTTTCTTCGTGCTCCCCTATGCGACGCTTTCCGAGGTGCTGGGAGCCCTGTCGGGGCTGGCGTCCGGGATAGGGCTGGGCGGCCTGTACCCGTCCAGGCTGACGGGCCTGGCGGCCGTGAAGATGATCTCCTATGTGCCGGATTACGGCGCCATCCTGAGCTGCGTATTCGTACCGCCCGCGGTGATGGCGCTGCTGGTCTTTCTGATGAATCTGCAGGGAAAGAAACGTCTCAGCTATGTGGGGAGCATCGTTCTTTCCCTGTTCATGGCAGGCTTCTACGGCTTCGCCGCGTTTCTGATGACGCTGCTGGGGGATATCGGCTATAAACTGGGGCCCTGCGGGCCGCTCTGCGTCGTCCTCTCCGTCGCCATGTTCATCGTCAGCATCGTGGGCTGCGTGAAGGATCCCGGAACGGCCGCGCAGGCCGCGGGCTCCGGGAAGCCGGCAAAGCCCGGAAAGAGCGTAAAGCCCGGCAAAAAGGACGGCACCATCACAGGCCTGTCCGGCGCATATGCGGGGGCGGTGATCCCGGTGAAAAGCGGCGACGCTGTGACCATCGGCAGGGATCCTTCCATCTGCAGCGTTGTGACGAAGGGCGAAAAGGTATCCAGAAAGCACTGCACGGTGGCCTTTAACGGGGACAACGGCATGTATACGGTGACGGACTATTCCTCCAACGGCACCTTCGACGGGGACGGAAACCGTCTGACCAGAGCGGTTGCGACGCCCATGACGGCGGGCAGCGTGATCGCGGTGGGAGAGGAAAAATTCCGGCTGGGATAAGCTGCCGGAAAAGACGGAGGACTGCCCTGTGCGCCTGAGGCGGACAGGGCGAAAAGGAGACTGCGATGAAAGACCCACGCCGGCTGTGTCCGGGATGTATGAACGAATGGGGAAAGCCCGACCAGGCCTGCCCCGTATGCGGATTTATCCGGAACAAATATGAGAGGGCAGCCAGATGGCTCCCTCTCTATACCGTATTGGAGCGCAAAATCATGATCGGGAAGGTCATCGGGGAAGGCGGTTTCGGGATCACCTATATGGGGTGGGACCTGAACCTGCAGGTGCGGGTGGCTGTGAAGGAGTATTTTCCCATGGGCCTCGCCACCAGAGAGACCGGACAGGGGAGAAGCTGCTCCATATCGGCCCTCCCCGGCGTGCGGAAGGACAATTACCGCCAGGGCCTGGAAAAATTCATGGCGGAGGCGCAGAATCTGTCCAGATTTTATAACCTGAACGGCATCGTTTCGGTAAAGGACTTTTTCTTCGCCAACGAGACCGCCTATATGGTTATGGAGTATGTGGACGGGGTGACGCTGAGCTCCTATCTGAAAGGGCACGGAGGGTGGCTTTCGGAGCAGGAAGTGCTCGCCCTGCTGCATCCGGTCATGGAATCCTTAAAGACGGTGCACGCGGCGGGAATCATCCACCGGGACATCAGCCCGGACAACATCATGATGACGAAGGACGGCCGCATGAAGCTGATCGATTTCGGGGCAGCACGGTTTGCGGGCGGAGACAACGAACGCAGCCTCACCATCATCCTGAAGCACGGCTACGCCCCGGCGGAGCAGTATCAGAGCCACGGCGATCAGGGGCCCTGGACAGACGTATACGCCATCTGCGCCACCATGTACCGGATGCTCACGGGAGAGGTGCCTCCGGGGGCCATGGACCGCCTGCACGAGGATACGCTGAAGGAATTTAAGGATCTGGGCTGCAGGGTTTCGGTGAAAACGTCCTACGCCCTTCTGGACAGGGGAATGGCCATCCGGGTACAGGACCGCTATCAGAGCATGGACGAGCTGATCGAGGGGCTGTACGGAACGGGACAGGGACGCATCCGCAGAAAGAGGAGGCCGGACGCCGGCCGGAAGCGTCTTCTGATCGCACTGTCCGCCTCCTGCGGCGCCGTGGCCGCGGCCCTCTGCCTGTGGGCCGCAGCCGGCCGCCTGCTGGGCGAAGCGGAGAGAACCGCCGGGCTCATGGGGCAACAGGCTCAGGCGGGAACGGACAGCCAGGATTCCTCCGGACAGGCTGCGGGCGGCCGGAGCGCTTCCGGGGGAAATGCGCCCGGCGCCAACGGGGCGGAACAGGGAGAGCTGCAGCCTTTCGTGGACTGGGACGCGCTGGAAGAGCTTTCGGCTCAGGAGCTGGCTGAAAAGAGGCAGGAAGCGCAGGAGGCGTCGAAGGGGTTTGCGGCGGCCGGCTGGCACCTGCTTTCCCTGAAGGAGGACGGAAGCGTAACGGGCGGCGGAAACAACCTGTCCGGCGAGCTGGACGTGGGGAACTGGAAGGATATGGTTTCGGTTTCCACCGGCCCTGAGCACACGGTGGGGGTCAAAAGCGACGGAACGGCGGTGGCCGTCGGATCCACCTCGGACGGGAAGTGCGCGGTGGACATCTGGAAGAATCTGGTGCAGGCGGACGCGGGAGAAACGCTGACCCTGGGCCTCCGGGAGGACGGAACCGCGGTGGCGGCGGGAAGCAACCGGCAGGGCCAGTGCGACGTCAGCGGCTGGAGCGGCGTGATCCAGGTGGCCGCCGGGGCGGAGCATTCTCTCGGCCTTCGGGAGGACGGAACCGTGCTGGCTGCAGGAAGCGATGAGGCGGGGCAGTGCGATGTGGGCGGCTGGGCCGGAATCGTCCGGGTGGACGCCTGCGGCGCGGTCAGCGCCGGCCTTCGGGAGGACGGAACGGTGGCGCTTGCCGGAGACGCGGACGGGATGCAGGATGCGCTGAGCTGGAAGGGCGTCGTGGAAATCGCCCTGGGAGACGGCTTTCTGGCAGGCCTCCTTGCGGACGGGCAGGTGGTGACGGCCGGAAATATCGCCTGCCTCGGAAATGGCACGGCCGCCTGGAGCGGCATTCAGGTCATCGCGGCCGGAGAGGGAACTCTGTTCGGCCAAAAGGCGGACGGATCCATCGTCCGGACTTCCTATGCCTGCGGGACCGTATCGAAGGAGGATTTTTCGGATGTGGTCCGGGTGGCCTCGGGCGGCGGCTGGCTGCTGGGCCTTCGGGAGGACGGCACCGTCATCTCCTGGGGAGCCTCCGGCGGGCTGGAAGGACAGACCCTGGTGGCGGACTGGACGGGAATCGCGGATATCGCGGCCTGCAGCCAGGCAGCCATCGGGATCAGGGAGGACGGAACCGTCCTGGTGGCGGGCCCGTCCTCCGGGAACGGGGCGGATGGAGAGGATTCCTCCGGCGGCGCTTCGGACTGGCTGGATGAGATCGCGGGCTGGAGCGGCATCCGGCAGGCCGCCATCACGGACGATCTGGCCCTGGGCCTTCGGGAGGACGGAACCGTTGTGGCAGCCGGTGCCCTGGCGGAGGCCCTGGATTTTTCGGAATGGACGCAGATCGTCTCCCTGTCCGCAGAAAACGGCGAGGCGGTGGGCGTGAAGGAGGACGGCACCGTGCTGTCCACCGCGCGCGCCTTAAGCGGCCAGAGCGCCGCAGCGTCCGCCGCCGTGGGCGGAGATTATGTGGTGGTTGTGGGCGAAGACGGCTCCGCCCAGGTGACCGGAACCAACGGCGGCGCGGCCAATGTCTACAGCTGGAAGGACATCGTGCAGGCCGCTGCGGGAAAAAATCATACCGTGGGCTTAAGGAGCGACGGAACCGTTGTGGCGGCCGGAGCCAACGAAAACGGCCAGTGCGAGATCGGCGGATGGACGGACGTGGTATTCATTGCGGCCGGGGACTATTACACGCTGGGGATTCAGAGCGACGGCGCCCTGCTGTTTGCGGGAAAGCTGCCGGGCGAATTCTGACCTGTTTTGACGCCGCCGCGCGGCCGAAAGCCGTCCGGCCCGGCGGGCCCGGCTGCAGGCCGGAGAGGGTCGGACGGCGCTCTGGCGGCGAAAGAAAGGATAAGGGGAGAGAATATGGCTGAGATGTGGAAAAGAAAGAACCTGGCGGAAAAAATGCTTTTGATCGCCATCGCCGTTCATTTTCTGGGATTTTTTCTGATCCCGATGGCGGAGCTGTCCGCGTCGGCGAAGATGATGGCGCGCCTGGCGTCCGCCTTCGGCGTGGACGAAGTGCCGAAGAATATGACAAGGCTGGCGTATCTGAGGATAGCGATGAAGGATTCTCCGGGGCTGGCGCTTTTTACCTTTGGGATTTTCCCCGCGGCGGACGCGCTGTGCCTGTGGCTCGCGGCGCGAGGGGGGAAAAAGCGCTACATCGCTTTTCTGACCATTTACCTGCTTCTGGACGCCTGGAGCAGCGTGACGGTACAGATGGCTACGGATACCACGGGCTATGAAATGTGCGCGGGCTCCGTCGTCCTGATCTTGTTCCCGCTTTTGCTGGCGGCTCTTTCCCTGATCTGTTTTCTGACCTGCGGAAGACGGCGCGCCGAATCGCCCGGGAACGGTTCCCGGGGCGTCCGGATGGATCGGATGAAAAAGGACGCCGCAAAAAAGCTGGAATCCATCAAAAATCAGGACTGGGAAGGCCGGGCGGAAACGGCGAAGGCGGTGGCCTCCTATGCGGGAAAGCGGGCGGCGGGTCTGGCGCAGAAGCTGGCGGAGGAAGGCAGGGAGCTGGTAAAGCAGGCGAAAGAGGAGCAGGCCGGCAGAGGACAGTCCGACGAGAACGGCGCCGCCGTCCCTTCGGAAGAGGACGCTGGAAAACCGCAGGCGCGCCCACAAAGGAGCGGAAAGCTGGTGGGATGCCGGGGAATGTATGCGGGAGCGAAGATCCCGCTGGAAAACGGCGAACGGATTTTGATCGGCAGGGACGCGGGGCGCTGCAGCCTCGTGCTGTCCGACCGAACGGTGAGCGGGGTGCACTGCGCGGTTTCTTACGACGCCGCCAGCGGGAAATATCTGGTGGCGGACTGCTCGGAAAACGGAACCGTCCTGGAAAACGGGACGCGCCTTCCGAAAAACCGCACCGTCATGCTGGAGGCTGGAACTGTTTTGCGGATCGGCCCGGAACAGTTCCGGCTCGGCTGAAAAAGAAAAGGGGGAAGATATGGGAAAAATGCGATTGTGTCCCGGCTGCATGCGTCCGCTGGCGGAAAGCCGGAACGAATATCAGGATCATAAGGGGGAAATGCCCGGGCGGGAAAAGCGCGGAATGGACGGGCGGCGGGAGAATCCGTCCCGCTGCCCTCACTGCGGCTTTTCCCTTTCCGATTATCGGCAAAACCCCCGCTGCCTACCCGTAAACACCGTCCTGGCAGGCAAATATCTGGTGGGGAAAGTCCTGGGCGAAGGCGGATTCGGCATCACCTACATGGGCTACGACCTGAACATGAAAACCCGCATCGCCATCAAGGAATACTTCCCCGTGGAGCTGGTGAGCCGG
This sequence comes from Candidatus Eisenbergiella merdavium, assembly GCA_019119595.1. Taxonomy (GTDB): domain Bacteria; phylum Bacillota; class Clostridia; order Lachnospirales; family Lachnospiraceae; genus Eisenbergiella; species Eisenbergiella merdavium. Next base: position 27,343 of record DWWS01000075.1, read on the forward strand.
GATACCACACGCCTTTCTGAGGGCGGCGGGAGCGACCGGGTGATCTCCCTAAGCGGGGAGAAGAGCAAAACCTACCGTCAGGGCCTGCAGAAGTACGTGGACGAGGCCCGCAGCGTTTCCCAGTTCTCCGGAACGCCCGGCATCGTGTCGGTGAAGGACTTCTTCTACGAAAACGACACCGCCTACATCGTGATGGAGTACATCGAAGGCGTGAGCCTGAAAGAATACCTGAAACAGAAGGGCGGAAAGCTTCCCGAAGAAGAAGCCCTGGCCATCCTGCGTCCGGTGCTGGAAGCGCTGGAGCAGGTGCACGGGGCGGGGATCGTGCACCGGGACATCAGCCCGGACAACATCATGCTGACCTTTACGGGAGAGGGCGGCTCATCCGGAGAGAGCGGCGCTGCCGGAAACGCCCCGGAAACCGTCCATGGAAACATCGCCTCCGTCCGCCTCATCGATTTCGGCGCGGCGCGCATGACGGCGAAGAACGACCAGAAGTCTTTGACCATCATCCTGAAGCACGGCTACGCTCCGGAGGAGCAGTACCGCTCCCACGGGGAACAGGGCCCCTGGACGGACGTATACGCCCTCTGCGCCGTATTGTACCGGATGCTCACGGGAACCGTGCCGGAGCCCGCCATGGACCGTCTGTTTTCCGACGATCTGAAGCGGCCGGAAGAGCTGGGAGCAGTTGTCAGCCCGGCGGTTTCGGAGGCGGTGATGAAGGGGCTGGCGGTGAAGAAGGACGACCGTATCCGGACAGTGCACGAACTTTCGGACGCGCTGTATGCGGGGAAAAAGGCCGCGATCGGAAACCGGAACCGGAAATGGCTCCCCTGGGCCGCAGGGGTGGCGGCTGTCCTGACGGCAGCGGCCGTGTTCCTCTTTGTGGGAACAGAAGGCGGACAGCGGCGGGAGCCCGCGGAGGCGGCTCTGGCGGAAACGGTTCCCGAGGGTCTGGAGGAAAACGCGGCGGCCGGGGAAGAAAATCCGGAAGAAAACGGGCCGGAAGCGGAAGGAGTGGAGCTCACGCTGGATGCGGACGGCCAGGAAGAGCTGGTGCAGACCGTTTTCCCCCGGACGGAGAACATGATCGCCGCGGGAAGCGGGCATTTTCTGGCCCTGCAGGATGACGGGACGGTGAAGGCCGTAGGGGATAATTCCCAGGGCCAGTGCGAAGTGACCGGCTGGGATCATATGGCCCGGGTATACAGCCACAGGAACGGAAAGACCTCAGCGGGGCTTCGCGTGGACGGAACGGTACGGGTGGCGGGAGCGCTGGAGGAAAACGACGTAGCGTCCTGGAGCGGGATCACAGACCTGGCCGTGGGGCTGGATCACATTCTTGGCCTGAAGGAGGACGGGACTGTGGTTTCCGCGGGGTATAATGCGGACGGGGAATGCGATGTGAGCGACTGGACGGACATCCAGCGCATTTTCGCCTTCGACCGGATCTCCCTGGGAGTGACCGGGGACGGGGAAGTGCGGATCGCAGGCCGCACGCAGGGACGCGAATCCCTGATGGAACGGGTGAGCGCCTGGAAGAACGTGGAATATATCGAAGATACCTATTTTAACTCCGAGGTGTTCATCGGGGTCAAACAGGACGGGACGGTATATGTGGAAACCGACGATCCCCATGCGGAAGAGGAATTTTCTTACCTGAGAGGGCTGCAGGACGTGGAGCAGGTTCTCTATGCCAGAGGCCTGGCCGTCCGGTTTCGGGACGGCAGGGTCGTCCAGCACAGATGGGAAGGCACGGAAGAATGGGACGACGTGGAGTGGGAGCAGATCGCGGCCATGGACGGAAACGTACAGGGGCTGGTGGGTCTGAAAGATGACGGGACGCTGGAGGTATCCGCCCGGGAATGGTCGGGATACGGCACACCGCAGGAACTTCTGGCCATCGGGGATGCCGTGATGGCGGCCTGGGGAGAGAATCATCTGGCGGTTCTGCGCAGGGACGGCACGGTGGCTGCCGTGGGAAAAGGTGTCGGCCTGGAGCGGACCTATGAGATACAGGACTGGAAGGATGTGGTTCAGATCGACGCCTACAGCACCGGTACGGTGGGACTGACGTCGGACGGCCGCGTGCTTCGCAGCCCGTACAGCGGCATCAGCTACAGCAGCGAACAGCCTCTTCCGGATGATCCTTTTGTCCTGGCATCGGCCATCGATGCCAGGGTGGCGCAGTGGGAGGACAACTGCCAGGTCATCTGCGACGATCTGATGCTGGCGGCCCTGAAAAAGGACGGAACCGCAAACGCCATGGGGCACCCCACCAACCTGAGCGCTACGGATGCGCTGACGGGCAAGGCCGTAAACGGAAGCACGGAGGTGGACGGCTGGACGGATATCGTGCAGATCGCCGCATCCGGCAAGGGCACCCTGGGCCTGAAAAAGGACGGAACCGTGATCACAACGGGCAGAAAAAATACCCGTGGCGAATACATCGGCTCCATGATGCCCGGAACGCTGCCCGAATGGGAGGGGCTGACGGATCTGGTCAGCATCTGGGGCTATGGAGGAACAGGGACTAACGGGGTAGTCGGCGGAGCGGCGGCCGCCATCCGGGAGGACGGTTCCGTGGTCTATCTGGTGGAAGGAAATGAGGAAAACGGCCAGAACAATGTGAGCGGATGGCAGGATATGAAGGAGCTTTCCGTGGGCAGATACCATACGGTGGGCCTGAGAAACGACGGTACGGTGGCAGCTGCGGGCTCCAATGCGAACGGCCAGTGCGAGGTGTCCGACTGGAAAAATATCGTCAGCGTGGCGGCCGGCCCCTCCGCCACCATCGGAATCACCGAAGACGGAAGGATTCTCATGGCGGGCGTATTTCCGGGAGATTTTGAGGTAATGAAGCAGTGGCCCGCCGTGACGCTGCCGGAATAAAAGTTTTTTGACAAAAGGACACGGCTGGAGGAAAGGGCGCCGTGCGGGGAGGTAAGGATGGATCAGAACAGGATCTGGGAAAAATACGGCTGGCGTGGGGGCGAACAGAATCCCCGCTGCCTGGCGGTGAATACGGTTCTGGCGGGAAAATATCTGGTTGGTCCGGTGCTGGGCGAAGGCGGATTCGGCATCACCTACATGGGCTACGACCTGAACATGAAAACCCGCATCGCCATCAAGGAGTATTTCCCCGTGGAGCTGGTGAGCCGGGACACCACACGCCTTTCTGAGGGCGGCGGGAGCGACCGGGTGATCTCCTTAAGCGGGGAGAAGAGCAAAACCTACCGGCAGGGTCTGCAG
>DWWS01000009.1 GCA_019119595.1 Candidatus Eisenbergiella merdavium
GCAATAATCTGTCGAATCTGTTCCTTGGCTACCGGCATAAAAATACTCCTTTTCGATAAGAATTTTCATATCATAATTCTTACCAAAAAGAAGTTATTTTCTTCCAAAGACACAAACTTTTTTACACTACCATTTCCAGCTTCATCTTTATCAGTTCGGAGAAATGGAAGCATATTTGGAAGAGATCGGATTCAAAACCGTTATTGCCTATTCTTCTTTTCAAAAAGACATCGCTATGGAAAATCAGGATGAAATGTTTTTGTATGAGTGTGTAAATTAATTCTTTGTCGCACATTTATTGCGCATACTACTGCCCCGTCAATTTTGGTTTCATAAAAATCTGTTTCATTAAACGGCATATTGTTGTCACGATTATTGTATGTTTTTCGTGACAACAATATTTTTTTCAGTGTTTTTCCCCAACCCATGCACTTCTTTCTGCAACTTTTCAAGATATGTCAAAATCTCTTCAAATTCCGGTATATTTCCATAAATTATATTTCGCATCACCTGATAATCCTCAGGCAATTCCCGGCGCACGTTTTCTTTAGGCAGAAGTTCTATACTACTCAAACAGATTATAAACATCATACAAATGACGTGCATACCTTGCCGGCAATACCTTACCTTCTGGAAAATTTGCAATTTTGTGCAGTATCGTGAAAATCTTTCTTTCGCAAAGAATCCAGTGTCCGCTGGATCGTCCTCAATGACTTTGATGTAGCATCTGCCAGTTCCTGTCTTGTGTAATAAGGATTCTTCCCACGCAGACTATATACTGCCTGCTCATTCTTATTCAGGGAAATATTTACAGTGCCACTTTCAATGCCATTTACAGTGCCATCTGTCTTATTTTCAATCTTCCGTGCAAGAATATTTTTTGTTTAAAGATCGGCATAAAGATAACAGCTTATGATTAAAATGACTGTGGCCTCAGGCGACGGCCTGTGATAAACTGAATATATATTGCGGCGCGTCCCGTTTCCGCGCCCCGGAATGGAGAATATCATGATCGGAAAAATCGTAAAAGTAACCGTTGACAGGCCCCTTGGCAGCTTCCACCCGGAGCATAAGGATTTATATTATCCCATCAACTATGGCTATATCGAAGGAATCCTGGCTCCGGACGGCGAAGAACAGGATGCGTACATATTGGGCGTGAACGAGGCCGTGAAGGAATTTACCGGAAAAGTAATCGCAGTCATTCGTCGTCTCGATGACGTCGAAGAAAAATGGGTCGTGGCTCCGCCTGATCAGGAATACGCTCTTGATGAGATAAAAAGGGCGGTTGAATTTCAGGAACAATATTTCCAATATGAAATTCTGATGTGACAGCGGCGCGCGTGCTTCAGAGGTAAACGTCCCGATATGGAGGATAGATTTGGCGCACGGGTCTTTGCGCAGTATAACTGCGTTTTACAACGCTTCGGAATGGAGGAAAAATGATACGTGAGATCAGAGAAGCGGATTTTGACGGATTGATGCGGCTTTACTCACAGCTGCATCATGATCCGATACCGGAAAGAAATGAAACTGTCAATCATCTGTGGTCAAAAATCCTTGGCGACAGCGATCACCATATTATTGTGGCGGAGGAAGGAGGAAAAATCCTGTCCTCCTGCGTCTGCGTGATCGTTCCCAATCTGACGCACGGTCAGCGGCCCTATGCCCTCATCGAAAATGTGATAACCGATGAAGCCCACCGCGGGAAGGGACTTGCCACGCAATGCCTGCATTATGCAAGAGAGATCGCGGTTCGGGAAAACTGCTACAAGCTCATGCTGCTCACCGGCTCCAAAAAGGAGAGCACATTAAATTTTTACAGAAAGGCCGGGTATAACAGCGAGGAGAAGACTGCCTTTATACAGTGGCTATGACCGATCTCTGTCCGGATAAAAAGACCGCCTTCCATACTTTTATTTCGCCCCGGCCCTCTGCTTTCCCTGTTTAATGGCTTTCCTGGAAGCAGTCAGCTCATAGCTCTGGTCGATCAGATTCTGAATCTCCTCCTCCGGTACGCTGCCGTCAAGACGAATGGAAAGCCATTTTTCCTTGTTCATGTGGTATGCAGGATGAAAGCCCTCCCGCGTCTTCAGGAAGCTGCCCAGCGTCGGATCGCATTTTATGGTGACCACATCCACTGCGCCGGTTCCGGGAAGTCCCAATTTATCCCGCCCCACCTCCATGACAAGACCGTACCATTTCTTGTTGTCCGCATGACGCAAAACAGCGTTGTCGTCGAACCAGGGATAGTCGGGGACGGTGGCATATTTTTCTTTTACATAGTCAAAAACCTGCTGCCTGGTCATGCATTTGCCTTTCCTCAAAAATCATTTAAGAAGTATTTTTCCCTATTCTACAGCGCCTTCCGGTATATCTTCTGCATTTTCCCCCAGGGAGCCAGCTTTTCGTCGATCACCTGAAAACCGTATTTTTCATACAGGTTCTCGTGGTCGCTGACCAGATACACCTCAGAAAAGCCCTCCTCCTTCAGGTATTCCGATGCAAAGCCGATCAGCCTCTGGCTCAGCCTGTTTCCCCGGAAGGCTTCATCCACAAACAGCATGCCGATATAGGGCGTATAAGACACCTCCGGTATGCAGTCCGCTGCCGACACCGTACAGTAGCCTGCGATCCGGCCGTCCTCCATGGCTGTAATGACCCGCTCCCAGCCGGTGAAATGATTCTGCTCCATTTCCTTTGCAAGCGTCTTGCCCGCTCCCCAGGAGCAGGCCGCCGCGTATCGGGAAACGGCGCTCCATTCGGCATCCGCCGCCGTCAGTTTTTTAAATTCCATATTTACCTCCATGCCGAAGCGTCGCAATCTTTTCCTCACAGATTTTCTATTGCATAAAGGGGAAGGTTCAGCAGCCAGTCCTGCTGTCTGTAATTTGCCATGGATGTACGGACCGCACATGCCGGATGATATTTATCACAATATGCCCGCAGGCTTTTTGCCTTCAGATTTTCCTCCGCCTTTGCCTCAACGGGGATTACCGCTCCCTCCTTCTGCACAAGAAAATCAATTTCCGTATGAGAGGATGCGGAAAAATAATACGGTGTATATCCGGTTTCTGCAATGAGCTGCTGATATACATATTGTTCTGTCAATGCTCCTTTAAATTCCGTAAACAGCTCATTTCCCTCCAGGATCGAACGCGCATCCAGGTCGCTCATGGCTCCCAGCAGTCCCACATCCAGTAGAAAAAGCTTGAATGCCGCAAAATCCACATAAGCCTTCAGCGGTATGGCCGGTTTTTCCACACGATACACCTTTCCGACCAGCCCGCAGTCCTGAAGCCATTCTATGGCAAGTTCAAAGTCCTTTGCCCGCGCCCCCTGCCTGATCTGGCCAAAGAAAAATTTTCGGTTTTCCTTCGCAAGCTGAATCGGAATGGAATTCCACACCATTCTGAGTCTTGCCAGCTCCGTATCCGGCGCATGTTTGCCAAAATCATTTTCATACAGGCTGAGTATCTGCTTCTGTATCTCCCGGACAGTAACAACATCGCCATTTTCCACATAATCCTTCACAGCTTCCGGCATTCCGCCGATAAAATAATATAGCTTCAGCCAGTGGACATATTTGTCCGCAAAAGCATTCACGGAATCGTAATCCCTGTCCGTCAGCAGTCCGGCAAGCGCCTCCTCTCCCACAGCGATCAGAAATTCATGAAAGGACATGGGATAAATATCCATGCTTTCAACCTTTCCGACCGGAAAGGAAACGCCCTCATGAATCGCTGTTCCAAGCAATGAACCGGCGGCGATCACCGCATATTCCGGCGCATTTTCATAAAAATACTTCAGCGATGAAATCGCTTTGGGAGCTTCCTGTATCTCATCAAAAAGGAGCAGGGTTTTTCCAGGCTCAATTCTGACTCCCGTTTCAATATTGATCATACGCAGGATCCTTGCCACATCATAATCCTCGTCAAAAATCCGGCGCATCCTTGCATTGCTGTCAAAATTTACATAAGCGGTATTCTGAAAGCATTGTCGGCCAAATTCTTTCATCAGCCAGGTCTTTCCTACCTGTCTCGCGCCCCGGAGGATCAGCGGCTTCCGGTTTCTTTTGTTTTTCCATTCCTTCAGCTTTTTCAGCGCATTTCTCTGCACACAGATCAATCCTTTCACCATTTACTGTTTTTATTATCCCACTTTTCTGAAGGAATATCAATCCGTGTCATACATTTTTCTGAAGGAAAATCCACCTATATTCTACATTTTTCTGAAGGAAAACAGAACCCCTCCCGCCGTCCGGCGAAAGCAGGTTCTGTCCTCGTTTCTTTGCTTATCTTTCTCTTTCTGTTTTTTTGTCTTATTTAAAATACGCCACTCCGGATTCAAAGATCTTCAGATCCTGTTCCCCGTAGATGTTCACGGCGACGCCGTCCCCGCGGCGCTCCACGTGGGCCATCTTTCCGAGGATGCGGCCGTCGGGCGAGGTGATGCCTTCAATGGCGGCATAGGAGCCGTTCACGTTCCACTCTCCGTCCATGCTCACGTTTCCTTCCGGATCGCAGTACTGGGTGGCCACCTGACCGTTTTCAAACAGCTTCATCAGCCATTCGGCGTTCGCAACGAAGCGGCCTTCTCCGTGGGACGCGGGCGTGCAGTATACCGCGCCGGGCTTCGCTCCGGCAAGCCAGGGCGATTTGTCCGTTACCACCTTCGTATAAACCATACGGGAAATATGGCGGTTGATGGTGTTGAAGGTCAGCGTGGGGGAATCCTCCGTCTGTCCCACTACTTTTCCAAAGGGCACCAGTCCCAGCTTGATGAGAGCCTGGAAGCCGTTGCAGATGCCGAGGCACAGGCCGTCCCTCTCCTCCACCAGCTTCGTGACCGCCTCCTTGATCTTCTCGTTCTGGAAGGCGGTTGCAAAGAATTTGGCGCTTCCGTCCGGCTCGTCGCCTGCGGAGAAGCCGCCGGGGAACATGATGATCTGGGCCTGTCCGATGGCCTTTTCAAATTCCTCCACGGACTCGCGGATGTCCTGAGCGGTCAGGTTTCTGAATACCCTCGTCACCACGTCCGCGCCCGCGCGCTCAAAGGCCTTCGCGCTGTCGTACTCGCAGTTGGTGCCGGGGAATACGGGGATGAAGACCGTGGGCCTTGCCACCCTGTTTCTGCACACATGGATCTCCTGCGCATGATACACGGGGCTGTCCACCGGGTCGCTTCCCTGATCCGCCGTGCTGGGGAATACCTTCTCCAGCGTGCCCTTCCACGCGGCAAGCATTTCATCCAGGGAAAGCTCCGTGCCGCCGTATACGAAGGCCGGCTTCTCCGTTACACATCCCAGCACCTCCGCGGCGATGCCAAGCTTCTCGACGCTGCTTTCAGGGACCTCGGCCACGATGTCTCCGATGGCGTTCTCAAACAGGTCGGAAAGCTGTACGTCCTCCGCAAAGGCCACGCCAAGATGATTGCCGAAGGCCATTTTTGCAAGGGCGGCCGCCGCTCCTGCGCTGTCCAGCGCGTAGGCGGAAAGGATCACGCCCTCCCGGATCAGCTCCGTGATCCTGGCGTAAAGCTTCTGCGCCTCCTCATAAACCGGCAGATCGTAGTCGTCGCGTTCCAGGCAGAAGCGCACCAGCTTACTGCCGGGCTTCTTTAACTCCGGCGTGATCACATGCGCGCCCTGATCCACATCCACCGCGAAGGAAACCAGCGTGGGCGGCACGTCGATATCGTTGAAGGTGCCGGACATGGAATCCTTGCCGCCGATGGAGGGAAGGCCGTAGCCGAGCTGGGCGTCAAAGGCGCCAAGAAGAGCCGCGAAGGGCTGGCTCCAGCGCTTCGGATCCTCCGTCATCCTGCGGAAGTATTCCTGGAAGGTGAAGCGGATCTTCGTATGATCTCCGCCCGCCGCCACGATCCTGGCGATGGACTCCGTCACCGCGTAGACCGCTCCGTGGTAGGGGCTCCAGGAGGACAGATACGGATCGAAGCCATAGCTCATCATGGTCACGGTATCCGTCTTTCCCTCCAGGACGGGAAGCTTCGCAGCCATCACCTGGGTCTCGGTGAGCTGATATTTTCCGCCGTAGGGCATGAGCACGCTGCCCGCGCCGATGGAGGAATCGAACATTTCCACCAGCCCCTTCTGGGAGCAGACGTTCAGATCAGAAAGGAGGGAGAGCCACGCCTGCTTCGCATCCCCCGCTTCCACGGCCTTCCCCGCCGCGGGAACCGCCCAGGCGTCAAAATAGCTGGCTCCTTCCTTCGGCGCATCCACATATACGTCCGTTTCCTGATGAGCGCCGTTGGTATTTAAGAAGGCTCTGGACAGGTTCACGATCTCTTTTCCGCGCCAGGAAAGCACCAGTCTGGGCTCCTCGGTCACCACCGCCACGCTGACGGCCTCCAGATTTTCCTCGTCCGCAAAGCCAAGGAAGGCGTCCACATCCTTCGCATCCACCACCACGGCCATGCGCTCCTGAGACTCGGAAATGGCAAGCTCCGTTCCGTCCAGACCAGCGTACTTTTTGGGCACCTTATCCAGATCCACCCGCAGGCCGTCCGCCAGCTCTCCGATTGCAACGGACACGCCGCCCGCTCCGAAATCGTTGCACTTCTTGATGAGCCTGCTCACCTCGGCGCGCCTGAAAAGCCTCTGGATCTTTCTCTCCGTGGGCGCATTTCCCTTCTGCACCTCAGCGCCGCAGGTTTCGATGCTCGCCTCCGTATGCACCTTGGAGGAGCCGGTCGCGCCGCCGCAGCCGTCTCTTCCGGTCCGTCCGCCAAGCAGAATGATCACGTCGCCCGGATCAGAGGTGGCGCGCACCACGTTTTTCCGGGGAGCCGCTCCCATCACCGCGCCGATCTCCATGCGCTTCGCCACATAGTCGGGGTGATAGATTTCCTTCACATAGCCCGTGGCAAGGCCGATCTGGTTTCCGTAGGAGGAATAGCCGTCCGCCGCGCCGCGCACCAGCTTTTTCTGCGGGAGCTTGCCCTTTAAGGTATCCGCCACCGGCATCGTGGGATCCGCCGCGCCCGTCACGCGCATGGCCTGATACACATAGCCCCTTCCGGAAAGGGGATCGCGGATCGCGCCGCCCAGGCAGGTGGCCGCGCCGCCGAAGGGCTCGATCTCCGTGGGATGGTTGTGAGTCTCATTTTTGAAGAACACCAGCCACTCCTCCGTTTCCGGCCCGTTCCCGTAGTCCATCTCCACCGGAACGATGACGGAGCAGGCGTTGATCTCCTCGGATTCCTCCATGTCCGCAAGCTTTCCTTCCTTTTTCAGCTTCCGCATTCCCGCAAGCGCCAGATCCATCAGGCAGACGAATTTGTCCTTTCTTCCTGCGAAAAGCTCCTGCCTGGTATCCTGATAGCTCTTCCATGCCTTTTTCAGCGGCTCGCTGTAAAAGCCGTCCTCAAAGGCCACATTTTTCAGCTCCGTGGAAAACGTGGTGTGACGGCAGTGGTCGGACCAATAGGTATCCAGCACCCGGATCTCCGTCATGGTGGGATCCCTGTGCTCCTCTCCCGCAAAATAATTCTGGATATGTTCAAAATCCCGGAAGGTCATGGCAAGGCCGAGAGAATCGTACAGCGCCCTCAGCTCCTTTTCAGGAAGCTGCGCAAAGCCGTCCAGAACCTTCACGTCCGCAGGCTCCTCATAAACGGTTTCCAGCGTATCCGGCTTCACCATGTCCGTTTCCCTGGAATCCACCGGATTGATGCAGTAGGACTTGATCTGCTCAAATTCCCCGTCAGTCAGGCTTCCCGTGATCAGATAGGTGGTCGCCGTGCGGATGATGGGCTCTTCCTCCTCGTTCAGAAACTTCACGCACTGAACCGCGGAATCTGCCCTCTGGTCAAACTGCCCCGGCAGATATTCCACGGAAAAGACGCGTCCGTTTTCCGGAACTGCGATCTCCTCCCGATACAGCTCGTCCACCGGCGGCTCCGAAAATACCGTCCTGCAGGCCCTTTCAAACACCTCGTCGCTGATATGCTCCACATCATACCGGATGAAGATCCGCACATTCTCGATCGTTTTCAGATTCAGGTAGTTCTTCAGATCACCCTTCAGCTCCTTCGCCTTTACCGCGAAGGGCGCCTTTTTTTCCACATAGATACGCCTTACGTTTCCCATCGATGCTCCTCCGTTTTTATCTGGTATGTATCCATTATACAAAAAACCGGGGCTTTTTCAATCCTCACGCGAAAAAGCCTCACACAAAAAGCTGCGGTTTTCCTTCTTCCTGTCTATCCTATCATAAAACGGTGAAAAAAGGAATCTTTCGATTTTCCGTTTCCCGCATCAATCCCTTCCCTCCGGCCTACGGAAACCCAAAAACAAGAACCAGAGCCATTCCCGCGCAGAGAAAGGGGCCAAGGGGAAAGCGCGTTTTCCGTCCCGCCCTTCCTGTAAAAAGAAGGAACAGCGCCTGGCCTCCGGCGGCAAAAATCGCGAAAAGAAAGGAAAGCCAGACCGCCTCCGCTCCCAGGAAAAAGCCGCAGCCCGCCATCAGCTTCACATCCCCTCCTCCGAAGGCCCCGGGACGGAGCAGACAGATCATAAACAGCGGAAGGCTCACCGCAAAGCTCCCAAGGATCCGGTCAGAGATCAAAATCCCTTCAAAAAAGGGCAGGCCGCAAAATCCAAGCAAAAAGGCGGCTCCCATGCACCAGTCCGGCAGCATTCCCCTTTTCCGGTCGATCTGACCTGCCGCATACAAAAGGCCGAAAAAGGCCGCCATAAGCAGGGCCTCCGTCAGGCTTTTTTCCCCAAGCCACCGGAATGCCCCCAGAGTTCCCAGAGCAATCATATAAATTGTAAAATCGGAAAAATCTGTCTTCATAAAAAAATCAGAAATTTTTTAGGATTTCTGCACTTTCCTTTTTCTTTTTTGTGGTATGATAGGCAGGATAATATGGAACACTTAACATAAAAAGATTCAGATTGAAAAAAGATGGGAGCTTTGCATCTATGAAATATTTCAGACTGTTTTTGAAAAAGCTGCTTCGCTATCTGTTAAAGCCGCTTTCTTTCCTGCCCGCGCTGGTGATGATGTACGTTATTTTCAATTTTTCCGCACAGAACGGCGATCTTTCCAGCCAGCTCAGCAGTACCGTGACCACTGATCTGGTAGAATTCTGCGGACAGATTCTTGACAAGGGCTGGAGCGCGCAGCAGATCCTGCATTATGCGGGGATTCTGGAGCATTATGTGAGAAAGGCCGCCCATGTCACGGAATATTTCCTGCTTGCCGTTTCCGTCGCCTTCCCGCTCTACGTTTACCGGCTGCGCGGCTGGAAACTGGTGCTTTCCGCAGGGCTTTTCTGCATGGGCTTTGCCTGCCTGGACGAATGGCACCAGTCCTTCGTTCCCGGCCGCAGTCCCGCGTTCCGCGACGTCCTTATCGACACCTCCGGCAGCCTTGCAGGCATCTACGTCACCAGGATCGTCTGCTGGCTGGGACGAAAAACCATCTTCCGCCCGCTTTCCATGGAATCAAATTTCCCGGCCGGGAATTCCCTGGGAAAATATTCCCGGGGATACCGGAAAATGGAATCCCTGTAAGGCGCATTACGGACGGACCGCATAACCCGCGGCCCGTCCTTTTTTCCGTCCTTTTTTGGCACGCCTGTTCCTGCGCCTGTTTCCGCGCCTGTGTTCTCGCTGGTTTCTGTGTCCGTTTCCACACTCATCCCTGCGCCCGCTTCCGCGTCCGCGCTCAGTCGGTGAGGATCAGGCATTCATAGGGCTTAAGCGTCACGCTTCCTTCAAACGTTCTTCCGTCCTCCACACCATGGAAGGGGAAGGGAAGCTCCACCTGAGCCGTCTCCCGGTTAAAGTTCTGCAGAAACCAGACCGGTCTGTCGCCGTCCCGTCTGGAAACTGCGACGCCCTCCGGAAGCCTTCCGGTGAATTCTCCCCGGATCCCGCATTCCTCAGCCAGCCTTTCATACAGCGCCTTCAGGAAAGGCTTTTCCGTCTCACAGGCAAGATAAAGGGCGCGGCCTTTTCCGTACTTTTTCTCAGTAAGCGCAGGGAAGCCCTGATAATAGTCCTGCTCATAGCTGCCGAGCACCTTCACCGGATTTTTCACATCCTCCACCACATGGGAGACCTCCCGAAGCTGTCCCGCCTTCCAGCTCTTTCCCTCGAAGCTGATGGTATTGGGAAGGACCTCAGGCACGACCGTATCCATTTCCTCGGTCCGGATGCCAAGCACGTCCTCCAGCGGATGCCGGTCCAGAATGCACAGATCGTTTTCATCCACAACGCCGGAAAAATACGTCGCCAGATAGGTTCCGCCCTCTTCCACGAATTTTTTCACCCGCTCCGCGTAGCCCTCCTGATACAGGTAGGCCAGCGGCGCGCTGACCAGGGCGTAGCCGTCCATGGGATCCGCTTCGCTGATGAAATCCACCTCGATCCCAAGCTCCCAGAAGGGCCTGAAATGGGAAAGCACCGTTTCCAGATAGGCCATATCTGTCCTCGGCCCCTGGATGTCCTCCACCGCCCACCAGTTTTCCCAGTCGAACAGGATAGCCGCCTTCGGTCTGTTGCAGGTGGGATAAACCGCGTCCGTAATGTGCTCCAGCCGCTCTCCCAACGCGCTCACCTCACGGAACACGCGGGTATTGCTTCCGTTTCTGTGGTCGATCACCGCCCCGTGGAATTTTTCCTCGCCGCCCCTGCTCTTTCTCCACTGGAAATACTGCACGCTGTTGGAGCCGCAGGCCACCGCCTGCAGGGAGGAAAGCGCATGCATGCCCGGACGCTTCTGCGTGTTCACATCCTTCCAGTTCACGATGGAGGGCGTGCTTTCCATCAGAAGAAAAGGCGCTTTTTTCAGGCTTCTCATCAGCGTGTGGCAGGCCGCCGTGCGCATGGCCGTTTCCCTGTCGTCCGCCTGTCTGTGCCACTGGGGATAGGAATCCCAGGAAATGATGTCAAGCTGCCCGGCAAATTTGTAGTAATTCAGCGGCCGGAAAAATTCCATCATGTTGATGGTCACCGGCTTGTCGCTGTACTTGCGCACCGCCCGGATCTCCGCCATGCAGAAATCCTGCATCTGATCGCTCACAAATCGCTTCCAGTCCAGATTCAGGCCGTGAATGCCGATCTCCCCATGGGGAACCGGGCTGTGGATCTGATCCCAGGAGGTATAGGTGTGGCTCCAGAAGGTGGTCCACCAGGCATGGTTCAGGTTGTCCAGCGTTTTATATTTCTTATGCAGCCATTCCCGGAACGCCTCCTGGCACAGCTCGCAGTGACACGCGCCTCCCAGCCTGCTTCCGCCGTATTCGTTGGAGATATGCCACAGGATCACGCCCGGATGATTCCCAAGACGCCTGGAAAGCTCCTTATCGAGCTTCCTTATTTTTCTCCTCATCAAAGGGGAAGTGGGGCAGAAATTGTGCCGCCGCCCGGGAAGATTTCTCACTCCGTCCGGCCCCACCTGGCTCACCTCGTCGTAATGCTGGGTCAGCCAGTGCGGCATCGCTCCGCTGGGCGTGGCAAGTATGGTATAAATGCCGTTTTCATAAAGCCTGTCGATGATCCTGCGCAGCCAGCCGAAGTGATACTCTCCCTCCACCGGCTCCAGCTTCGCCCAGGAAAAAATTCCAAGCGACACGCAGTTCACGTGCGCCTCCTTCATCAGCCTTACGTCCTCCTCCAGCACCTCCGGGCAGTCCAGCCACTGCTCCGGATTGTAGTCTCCTCCATGGAGAAGCCGTGGATAATCCCTGATCACCTTTTTCATTCTGTTTCCGCCTTTCTATCTTATGTTTATTTTGTAAGATGTCCTTCCAAAAGCTGCCGGAGCACGTCGCTCACCATGCCGCACTGCCTGTCCGCGCAGGCCTTCACCTCCGCCTTTGCCGTATTCATGGCGTAGCTGATCCCGGCGGCCCGGAGCATGCCCACATCGTTTCCGCTGTCTCCGAAGCATAATACCTCATCCAGCCCAAAGCCCTGCTTCTCCGCCAGATACCGGAGCGCACTTCCCTTGTCCACTCCTCTGTTCGTGAAATCCAGCCACCCTCCGCCGCCGTCCACAACGCTCAGTCTGTCTCCATACTTTTCCCGGAACTGCCGCTCCCGCTCCTCCGGTATCCCCTCAGGCCAGTAAAGCGCCAGCTTGATGACCGGCTCACTCACCTGATGCAGGGAATCAAATACCGTGACCGTGTTTTTCACGGTATGGCGAAGATACTCCGCAAAGGACGGATCCGCACCGTCCACGCAGGAGGTGTCCGCGCAGGAAATCAGCGCCCGCGCTTCCCTCACCTTCTCCATATCCCTGATCAGGGCAAGCACAAGCTCCCTCTCGATCTCATTCTGATAAATGATGCGGCTCCCCTGCGCGATCAGCGCGCCGTTTTCGCAGATGTAGCTGATCTCGTCCGCCACCGGCCCAAGCAGCCTGCGCAGGTTGCCGTACTGCCTGCCGCTTGCGGCGATAAAAGAAATCCCTCTCTCCTTCAGCGCCCGGATCAGCGGGAAATAAACCCCGTCCACCTCCTGCGCCCCATCCTTCAATATGGTTCCGTCAAAGTCGCTGGCAACGACCCTTATTCTGTCTGACATTTCATCCTCTTTCCGAAGCACTCTTTGTTCTGGAGCGCCCTTTGCTCTGGAGCGTTCTTGGCTCTGGAGCGTTCTTGGCTCTGGAGCGTTCTTGGCTCCATGCGCAGCGCGCGATTCCTGTTTTGTACTATTCTACTATAAAAAACCCGCTTTACATAGGGTTTTTGAAAATTTTACATTTCAGAATTTCGGCTGCCGATCTCCGCCGATTTCTGCTGCCTCTTCTTTTTTGCAAGTTAGTGTATAATTATCATTGGCAAAGCCAGGAATAATTCCTAATAAAAAAAGGGAAGCAGAAAAAATTCCTGCTTCCCGATCATACAGTTTTTCTTTATGATGTTAGTTACCCCACAAACACGTAAAGG
>DWWS01000010.1 GCA_019119595.1 Candidatus Eisenbergiella merdavium
TGGATGCAATGCGAACAGCATCAAGAAAAGCGTTTATGAAAGCGTTCAGTTAAAAATAGACCTTATATGAAACCGAGAAAATAGGATTTAAATTATCAGAAAAATCAACAAATAAACTGACATCAAAAAAAGAAGAAAAAGTGCCAACGATTACTTGACACATACTTTTTGCAAAAAGGGCTTGCTTTTGTCGGAAAACCTTGCTATAATACAATTCGTCGGTTCGGTTGGAACCGGGATAGGAGCATAGTTCAAAGGTAGAACAGTGGTCTCCAAAACCATCGATGTGGGTTCGATTCCTACTGCTCCTGTTTCTTTCTGAAGAACGGAAAATACGGAAAAAGCTGATAACTGCGCGGGTTGTCGGCTTTTTCTTTTCTGACTCAGCATAAAAAATGGATGCTGCATATTGCAAACCCAAACTGCGTATGCTATAATGCCGATAGGCAAAGAGAAGTGATGTTTCCATACTGGACATCAACAAAAACCCCGGAGCTGCCACTCCGGGGTTTTCTATTCCTACTTTTGGCAATGGGAAGGCTTAGGCCCACAGGTTGGCTGCCGTTTACTTATCACTGTCCAGCCATTTAACGACGTAATGGCAAATTACGCCGCTCGCGACAGCGATAAAAAGAGAAGTAATTATATCCATACCGGACACACCTCCTTCCTGTGCCAGTATAGGAGGCGGCAACGGGACAATTATATCATAGCCCCATGGAAATGTCAGCCTTTTCTGACACAGCAGTTTTTAAAATGGAAGGGGAAACTTTCTCCTGATTCATTCTATCGGCATCAACCCACACAGTCCGACAGCGGATGCCACCCCGCAGGGCGCATCCGCTGTCCTCTTTTTTCCGGCAGTGCCGCCGGATTGTTTATTTTTCCCGGATAAACTGGGCCACCTGCTTGTCCCATACACAGATGTGATTCAAAAGCCAGTCCACCACGTTCTTCTTCACAGCCTCAACAAATGCTTCGCTGGGGCCTTCTTCCTCCTCCAGCATCTCCTGAAGCTCTTCCACCGCCCTGACAAAGACGGCGTGCTGTGCCTTATGAGCCTCCAGCAGAGGGTATTCCTGCTCCACCTGCAGCTTTTCCTCGTCCGCAAAATGGATATTGGTATAATCCATCAAAAAGCCGAGGGTCTGAACCGCGGCGAGCTTCTCCGTTCCCTCTTTGCAGTCCTCCGTCAGCCTGTTCACCCTTGCGATCAGCTCCTGATGCTGGGTGTCGATCAGACCGTTTCCGATTCTCAGAGAATCGTCAAATACGATTGCCATATCCATACCTCCCGTATGTACGGCCAGAATATCCGGGGTTACAGCTCACTGGCAGGCCAGCGAACTGTCCCCCGGATGCATGGCGCTTAGTCCGTTACAGAAAACTGATCCTTGCCTACTCCGCACAGAGGGCATACCCAGTCCTCCGGGATATCCGCGAAAGCGGTTCCCGCCGCCACTCCGTTATCCGGATCGCCCGCTTCGGGATCATAGATATAGCCGCAAACATCACAAACATACTTCTGCATTTTTTCCACCTGTCCTTTCTGATGATAGTTTTTCCAAATACGAGGATATTATAACAAAAAGAAGGAGCGTTTACAATCATATCGCCGTTTTACAGGTTCCATTTTCCGGCGTTTTTCCGCCGATCCTCTTTTTTTCCTTTTTCTAAAGAAAATTTTTCCATACTTCATATATATTTTATAGCTTATCCATAGAAAGGTCACATTTTTCCTGTAGGATAAGAAGCATAGAAGCCGACGGGCTTTTTAAATATAGATACTCTTTTTCATTACCAGCCAGTGCCGGGTCGCTCCGGTGCTGGCTTCCTCCTTTTTACGGGGCATGCGGCGGCTTTCTCGCCCTGCCGTTCTACCACTCCGCGATCAGGGGCCTGGGATTTCGCCACCACTGCTCGAAATCCGCGCAGTAGCGGGACTGGTAGACGCTGGGATCCTCCTGATGCGGATAGCACGTCCAGGCATGATAGCTTTCCACGATCCTGTCCGCCAGCTCATCTTCCATCGTCTCGCAGAACCTCCGGCACAGCTCCACAATACCATCCGGCTTGTTGTCAAGAGCCGCCACCGTTTCTTCCAGCCTTCTGTTGCAGGGGAAGAGCACCCGGTTCTCCTGCAGGATCAGGCGGTAAATGCTATAGACGATCTCGCTGGCCGTACGCGCTCTCATATAACCCTCCGGCGCGCAGCATTTCCAGAAATAATGATAATTCAGCTGGAGATCGCTGTAAAAGGAAAGCATTTTATCCTCCCTCTCCTGCTCCTGGAAGACGGGAATCGCCGCCACCAGCTCTTCGATCTCCGGATCGCTGGAAAACAGCACGCGGGACTTGATGAAGGAATTGCGGGTGGGCTCGCTCCCCTTTTCCGCCGCCGCGCGCAGGTAATCCTTCGTCATATATTTCACGTCAAAATATCCGCCCTCATAGGTACAAAGGCCGGAAATGGTTTCCGCTGTCCTGTTCTGCGCGGCGAGCTTTTCGTAATATTCATCCGGCACGATCACCATCCCGTCCAGATCGGAGTCCGGCCGTTCCTTCCCCTTAGCCACCGAGCCGCCGAAAATGAGCGCGATGACCTCCTTTTTGTTCCGGAAATATTCCTCCATGATCTTCAATGATTCTTCATGATGTCTGTACATTCCCCGTTTCTCCTTTTTTCTTATGATTGTGCGCTCCTTTTCCGGAGCGTCCCCTATCACTATATCCGATTCCCTCCCCGCAGGCAAGCGCAGTTTCTCCACTCCCCTCATCTTCCGTATCCGTTCAGCCTTCGGCCGAACCGTTGTCCTCCTCCTGCGTTTCCCCCGTTTCCTTCTCCCACGCATGACAGCGGCTCCTTTATTGACATATACCGGCAATGCGGTATAATTGGGAAAGAGTCTTCTGATGAAAAAATCTCCCCGTATCATGCATATCCAGGGGAAAAAGAATCCAGGAAAGGAATCTGAAAAAATGAGCGAAAACTGTACTCACAACTGTGAAACCTGCCATGAAGCGTGCGCAGACCGGGATCCGAAAAGCATGCTGAAAAAGCCTCACGAGCTTTCCACCATTAAAAACGTGATCGCCGTGGTGAGCGGAAAGGGCGGCGTGGGCAAATCCCTCGTCACCTCCCTGCTCGCCTCCTCCATGCAGAAGAAGGGCTACCACAGCGCCGTGCTGGATGCGGATATCACCGGCCCCTCCATTCCGAAGGCATTCGGCGTGCAGCAAAAGGCTTATGCCAACGAATACGGCCTTCTTCCGGTCAGATCCCGCCTCGGCGTTGACCTGATGTCTATCAATCTTCTGCTCGACAATGATACCGATCCGGTGCTCTGGCGCGGCCCGGTCATCGCCGGCGCGGTGGGCCAGTTCTGGACGGATGTGATCTGGTCCGATGTGGACTTCATGTTCGTGGACATGCCTCCCGGAACGGGCGACGTGCCGCTCACCGTATTCCAGTCCATCCCCGTCAAAGGAATCATCGTGGTGACCTCTCCTCAGGAGCTGGTTTCCATGATCGTGGAAAAGGCGGTGCGCATGGCCGAGATGATGAATGTTCCGGTTCTGGGCATCGTGGAGAACATGTCCTACTTCGAATGCCCTGACTGCGGAGGCCGTCACAGCATCTTCGGAGAAAGCCATATCGAGGAGATCGCCCAAAAGCACGGCATCCCTTCCGTTTCCCGCCTTCCCATCGATCCTTCCATCGCCGCTTCCTGCGACAGAGGAGAGATTGAAATGGTGGATGCGCCCTGGCTGACGGGCCTGTGCGGCGAGCTGGAAAAGAAGTGCGGATTCTGAGCTTCTGAAATTGCATCTGATAAAAACGCTGCCGGAGGGGGAGAGCATACAAACAGGCTCTCCTCCTCCGGCATTTTCCAGGCTTTTCCCAAACAAAAAAGGAAAAAGCATTCTCTGCCTTTTCCTCATCTCCATAATGCTGACTGACCTTGCTGTTATCAAAACCGGTATGGAGCCCGAACGTAGTGATTATATGTTAAGAGAGGGGGGGACTGGTGCGGATGAACCGCACCAGCTTGGGTTGATGATGTCTCAACTCGTTTTTCATCATAAAGTATATTTATAAATTTGTCAACTATGTTTATAAAAAGTTTATAAA
>DWWS01000011.1 GCA_019119595.1 Candidatus Eisenbergiella merdavium
GCCCTCTGGGGCTGGCAGTACACAAGTACGGGCCGGGTGGCCGGCATCAATGGCAATGTTGATCTGGATATCTGCTATCAGGATCCGGTCGGTACCCAGGAGCCCGGGGCGGAGCCGGGGAGCATCTGGTGCCTGTCTGTCGCAGATGTCTGGACGGAGGCAATCGCCGAGGCCGCTGCCGCAGCATATCCGGGCTGCCTGGTACATAGGGCCGCTGTTCTGGATGCGGGCGGTGTTGAGATCTGGATCGCGTCCATCGCGGATGTATGGACGCAGGCGCAGGCAGAGGAGACTCAGAGGCAGTTTGCCGCACTGGGGATTGCTGGGGTGGTGCACAACATCCGGGTGCTGGAGTGAACGCAAAAAATCAGGCGGGAGGGTTATCCTTCCGCCCCTATTACATATATTCGCTTGAAATCCGTGTTGCATTTCGTGTTGCATGATGATGCAAAATACGAAAAAACAAGATAAAATACAACATAATACAGTGGTATATCAAAGGAAGAAATCGCGCAGTTACGGAAAATGTGATATATGCACGGTTTCTTCCTATTATATAAGACGGGTTCAAATCCGGTCTGCGCCTCTTAAAAACCTCTGAGATTCAGGGGTTTTTATTTTGCGTTATATTCGTACTACGTTGTTTCAGTGAATTATGGAGATAAATAAAAGATAAGATAATATAAGATAATAAAAAGATATCGGCCAGCCGCTCTTTTTCAAAAGCGGCTGGCCGATTCGTTATGAGTAGAAAGCTGGGCAGATATTTATACTGTATGGGCTATCCATTCTTCTATTTGACTTTTATCCCATATATTTTATCCCAGATACCTCTCCAGGGTTGCCTTCACCGCACCGGGGCCGGCAGTGAGCTCCTGGAAGTAATCCTTTACAACATCGGCAAGACCGACGGCAAACAGATCAACGCCCCAGATGCTTTCGTTGGTAAGAAGGCTGTCCAGGAAGGACAGATCCCGCGGCATGCTGCCAAGCTGACAGTCGGAAAAGAGCGGACGCAGGGAAGGAAGCAGAGGATCGGGGCTGGGTTCAAAGCTGTTTCCCTCATCATCAACAGCCATCAGATAACGCAGCCAGCCTGCGAATACCAGCGGGATCAGCTTCAGGGAGGAAACGCTCAGAGAAGGATCCCTGTCGTAGGCCTTGATGGTCTCGCCAAAGCGGATGGGCAGCTTTTGAGAGGTATCAGTGGCAATTCGCTGCGGGGTGTCGGGCATGAACGGATTGGGGATGCGTTTCTGCACTACCTCGTCAATGAACTGCTTTGGATCCAGCACGCCGGGGTTGATTACCACGGGAAGGCCTTCAATATAACCAACGGTCTCCACAAATTTTTTCAGAAGGGGATTCTTCATCTCCTCGGATATTAACTGATAGCCCAGAAGACAGCCATAAACGGCGAGGGTGGTGTGAAGAGGGTTCAGGCAGGTGCAGACCTTCATTTTTTCCACCTTATCCACAGTTTCACGGTCGGTATAAAGGATGCCGGCCTGGTCCAGAGGAAGCTTTCCGTTGGGGAATGCGTCCTCGATGACAAGATACTGACATTCCTCTGCATTGACGAAGGGGGCAACATAGGTTTTCTTCCCGGTGATGCAGGCGGCGAGGTCACTGATACCGTCCTTCTCCAGCATGGCCTTAACGGTATCGTCCGGTCTGGGGGTGATCTTGTCGATCATGCTCCAGGGGAAAGCAGTTTTTTCGCGATCATTGATGTAGGAAACAAAGCCTTCCTTGACCAGGCCGTTATCCTGCCAGGCAGAGGCGAAGGCGCTCACCGCGGCGTAAAGCTTATCGCCGTTATGGGAGCAGTTGTCCATGCTCACCAGGCTGATGGGAAGGGCGCCTGCAAGAAAGCGCTCATAGATCAGGGAGGAAACCTTTCCCAGATAGCTTTTGGGCGCTTCCGGTCCATGGGCAAAATCGTACGCGATATCCGCAAGCGTGTCTCCCTTTGCATCGGTCAGGCTGTAGCCCTTTTCCGTAATGGTAAAGCTGGCCATCTGAAGGGAGGGCGTGCGGAAAATATCCTTCAGGCGTCCGTATTCCTGCGTATCGCCGCTGTCCAGAATGCAGGATTCCACAATGCTTCCTACCACTGTTTTTTCCACGGTGCCATCGGCCTTCAGGGTGGCGAGGATGCTCAGATTGTCATGAGGACGGTACATTTTTTCAATGATTTCGTAGTCGTAGCCCTCCGCCGCGATCAGGCCGGTATCCAGTATGCCGCGGTTTAAAAGCTCCTGTGCGACATTGGCCTGGAAGGCGCGGAAAATATTGCCCGCTCCGAAATGAATCCAGCGGGGATTCTCCTTTGTGCGTGCGGCAACAGCGGGAATGTCATACTTCGGGAGGCTGTAGCCCGCTTTTTCCCAGCTTTCCGTTTGCTTGAGTCCTTGTAAAGTCAGTTCCATTTACGTTTGCGCTCCTTTCTTTTTTATTTATAATTTGATCTTTGATTTATGCGATTTCTCGATTGCTTCCCACAGTCCGTTCAGGTATGCGGCGCCAAGGGCACGGTCATAGAGGCCGTAGCCGGGCATGGCAACCTCGCCCCAGATCATACGGCCGTGATCGGGACGGATGGGCCCGGTGAAGCCGATGTCATAGAGCGCGAGCATGATCTCGTACATATCGAAGGTGCCGTCTGAGGAAAGATGGGCGGCTTCCTCAAAGTCCGTGGGAGAATTAAATTTGAGATTGCGCACATGGGCGAAGTGAATCCGGCCCTTCAGGGAGCGGATCATGTCCGGCAGGTCGTTTTCCAGGTTGGTTCCGTAGGAGCCGGAACAGAAGGTGACGCCGTTGTGCGGGTTGTCCACCATTTTCATCATGCGGAGGATGTTCGTCTTGTTGATGATGATGCGGGGAAGGCCGAACACGCTCCAGGCGGGATCGTCCGGATGGATCGCCATATTGATGTCGTATTTGTCGCAGACAGGCATGATGCGCTCCAGGAAGTATTTCAGGTTGGCAAAGAGCGCCTCGTCGTCCACGGTGCTGTACATGTCAAACAGCTCCTTGATGTGCTCCATGCGTTCCGGCTCCCAGCCCGGCATGATGCTGCCGTTGGTATCTCCGGAGATAGAAGAAAACATTTCCTCCGGGTTCAGCCGGTCCACCGCTTCCTGCGTATAAGCGAGCACTGTGGAGCCGTCGGGACGTACGCGCGCGAGCTCTGTTCTGGTCCAGTCAAAAACGGGCATGAAATTATAGCAGACCAGATGGATGTCGGCCTTGCCCAGGTTTTCCAGAGTTGCGATATAATTGTCGATGTACTGATCCCGTTCGGGAAGACCTGCCTTGATGGCGTCGTGTACGTTGACGCTTTCGATTCCGGCAAGGGTCAGCCCGGCGTCTTCTACTTCCTTTTTCAGAGCAAGAATACGCTCAAGTGCCCAGACCTCACCCGGCACAGTGTCGTACAGGGTGGAGATCACCCCGGTTACGCCTGGAATCTGGCGGATCTGCTGCAGGGTTACGGTGTCGAAACGGCTGCCGTACCATCTCAGTGTCATCTGCATAAAAATACCCTCTCTTTCCCAAAAACTCTTTTGCCGCGGCCATCTTTGGCACGGCAGTATTTCTTTATGTTTTCTATTATAAAGGAAGAAAAAATGCTTGAAAATACTATTTCTTGCTTGATGGCATGCAAAAATTGCTTTAAGATGGAAGAAAGAAAAAAAGGGAGCCCCGGCTGCTGTTTGAGGCGGCGGATGGGGCTCTGGAAGCGGCTTTTTGGGGAAAAGGGAGAAAAGATGACGGCGATCAGGACCAGCTTTATGAGCGGGGAGGATGAACGGCAGTACATGATCCGGGAGGATTATGAGATTTATGAGAAATACGGGGCGCCTACAGGGGCGACAGCCCTGCATTATCATGATTTTTATGAGCTTATTTATATTCTGGACGGAGAATTTTCCAGCCTGGTGGATAACGTGACCTATTTTCTGAAAAAAGGGGACTTTCTCCTGATCGGAAGAAATGTGCTGCATAAATATCATTTCATAGAGGGGAAGCATGCAAGATCGCGCCGGATCGTTCTTTGGATCACCAGGCAGATGCTGGAGCGGCTGTCAGGGGGAGAGCAGGATCTGAGCCTGTGCATGGAACGGGGAAAAGGGGCGGTATATCATTTCCCTCCGCACTATGAAGGGATCCTTCGCGATCTGCTGGTGCGGGCGGCCATGACGGACGTGCCGGATCTGGAAGGAATGAGGGGAAAGCGGCTGTATGACCGCGCCCAGCTGACTCTTTTTTTCCTTTATCTGAATGAGCTGTGCGAAAAGGAGGCTTTCTCCTCCGGCGAGAAAACGCGGGTACATCATGAGCTGGTGGATCGGGTAAACGACTATATTGAAGGGCATATGCAGGAAGCGATCTCCCTGGATGAGCTGGCGGAGCAGGCGCACATGAGCAAATACCATTTTCTGAGGCGGTTCAAGGAGCTGACCGGAACCACGGTTCACGTTTATCTGAACAATAAAAGGCTGATCCGCTGCTGTGAGCTTTTACAGGAGGGAGAGGCGGTCGGTACGGTGTGGGGGCGCTGCGGCTTTGCGGACTACTCCTCCTTTCTGCGGAATTTCAGGAAGGAATATGGGATGTCGCCGACCAGCTACAAGACTTATCTGGGAAAACGGGAAAGCGCGATCTCAGAGGGCTGAGGGAGAAGCTGAGAATCGCCGTGGCCGCAGCGTTAAACGCTTCGGCATGAAGGCAAAGATAACGAAAAAAACGGAGAGCGGAAGCCGCAGTTTTTGCACAAGATGCTATTGTGGAACAGACCGTCAATATGTTACAATGTATCGTAAAGTACGTAACAGTTCTGTAAAAAATGGCGCGGGTATCTGCCGGCAGCCGTTTACATGGAAGTATAGAAGACAGGAAAAGGAAATGAAACGAACTTCGAAAAAAGAAGAGGTTTCCGAGAGAAACGGGGAGGAAAAAACCGGCGGCGGAGCGGGGGATTCATCCTCAGGAAATCAGAACGTCTTGCGGGGCGCGGCAATCATTGTCTGCGCCCTTTTTCTGCTGGCTGCGGCGCTGGTCTGGCGTGCGACCGGGCAGGGCGGAGAAAGCGGGGCTGTCAGCGTGCCGCAGGAGGCGGCGCTGGCGGGAACGGCAGGAGAAGGGGCGTATTTTCTCCTCTCCGCAGTGGAGGAGGCAAGGGAGCAGATTCAGGTGGAGGCCTGTGAGGTGCTTCCGGACGGAAAAAATTTTGCTCTGAGCGGAAGCGCCCGGGAAATTCCCGTAAACGACGACGGAAGGTTTTATCTGTTTGCGCTTGAGGTGTATGAGGAGACGATACCGGAGGGGGAAGAGCCGGTCGCCTGGACGAAAGCGGCGTCGCAGTTTACCCTGACGGCTGGGGTTTGCGGGGAGGGAGAGGCTTTCCGGCTGTATGATAAGTTTGTGGTTGCTGTGAAACAGAATGGAAGGTACATGGCTGTGAGCACGCCCCGTTACATCACCAATCCGGAGGCGCTTTCGGACTATACGGAGCCTTTCCCGGAGTCGGATTCCATTAAGGGGCTGCTGGTGGATTCCCAAAAGCTTGGCACCACGGAGCTGGATGAGCTGGGCGTGAAGCATGCGGTGTATAACATTCCGCTGTCCAGGCTTCTTGGGCCGACCACGGACCGAAATTATCCCACCATTACATACACCTACAACGGGAAGGATTATGAGCTGAACGGCCGTGTGGTCAGCGAATATGATTATGCCTTCAGTACGCTGACGGAAAAAGGGATCGTGAGTACGGCGATCCTGCTGAATGATAAGTCGGATGAATATCCGCAGATGATCCATCCGCTTTCCCGGGACGGAGACGCCTATTATTACGCATTTAACGCGGCTGAGGAGGAGGGATGCGAATATCTTGCGGCGGTTGTGTCCTTTCTGGCAGAGCGGTACCGGGATACGGAGCACGGGATCGTGATGAACTGGGTTGTGGGAAACGAGATCAACGTACGCTCCCTCTGGAATTATATGAGCTATGTGGATTTAAAGACCTATGTTCGGGAATATGTGAGGGCTTTCCGTATCTGCTATAATGTGATCAGGAGCATAAATGCAAACGCCAGGGTCTATATTTCTCTGGATCAGCAGTGGAACAGGGAGCTGACCGGAGAGAGCAGCTATAACTCGAAGGCTGTGCTGGACGAGTTCAACGAGCAGATCATGGAAGAAGGAAATATTGGCTGGGGACTGGCGCATCACCCCTATTCCCTGCCCATGACCTGGCCCAAATTCTGGGAAATGTCCGGACGGGATGCAGGGCTTGTGCTGGATTCTGAAAATACCCCTGTGGTCACCATTTATAATATCGGAGTGGTGACGGACTATCTGCAGAAGGAAGAATTTCTGGATCCTGACGGTGAGGTGCGCCCGTTTCTGCTGAGCGAGATGGGCTTCTCCTCCGCATACGGAGAGGACGCGCAGGCGGCGGCCTTTGTCTATGCCTATTATATCGCGGAGAGCAATCCGTATATTGACGCTCTGATATTATCCAGAGAAACGGATGCCGCCGAGGAGGTTTCCCAGGGGCTTGCGCTGGGGCTCTCTTATCAGAACGGCCGGCGGAAGATGATCTATGATGTTTTTAAATATATTGATACGGACCAGGAGGAGGAATATACCGGTTTCGCTCTTGATTATATCGGAATTTCGGACTGGTCGGAGGTGATCAAAGGGGCGGAATGAGGGATGCGGCACAGGCCGTTTTCCGCTTTGAGCCGGGACGCGTCGGACACAGGACGGCACAGGGAGAGAAAATGGGCGAGCAGAATCCGTCCGTCCGGCGTATCCGCCCGTCTGTGGGAAAAGCACATACGCTCCGGATGCCATTGGACGCCGATCACGGGACGATGGGAATGGACAATAGCCTCCGGTACGCCGTCGGGAGCGTGCTGGATGATGGTCAGCCCTTCTCCCGGCGCTGATATGCCCTGATGATGGGCGCTGTTGACAGGGAAGCTTTCTCCATAGAGGGAATGGAGGAGGCTTCCTTTTTGGGCAGTCGTGGGATGAACCTGATCTTTCCCAATATATTCATGCTGCCGTCCGGTGGGAAGATCCTGGATGATGCCGCCTCCGAAGAAAACATTGATCAGCTGCATGCCCTTGCAGATGCCGAGGACGGGGCGGCCCTTTTCCAGAAAGGCCCTTAAGAAGCGGAGCTGCAGACGGTCCAGAGCGGGATCTATGGTGCGGGAGCCCTGGTCTTTCTGATGGAACAGGGCCGGGTCGATGTCGCCGCCGCCGGGAAGGATCAGTGCGTCAAAGGAGGAGGCACAGCGGTCGGCATAATGGATGAGATCGGGGGAAAAAGGCTCTGCGCCTTGATACCGCAGCTTTTCCGGCAGGGCGTGGGGAAGCGCTTCGCAGACGGCTCCGAGGGAAGTAAAGGCGGCAAGATAGTTTGGGACTGAGCCGGACGGGCCGGCGATGAACAGGCGGGGAGAAGGCATTTTTGTTAAATTCTCGTTTCTGATTTTATTGCTACCATATGCTGTAAGCCTTTCCAAAGTACGGTCTTTGCGGAAAAAGGAAAAGGGAAACTTTGATAAAAAATTAACTTTTTTCGTCAGTTCTTCTTCGGTATTCAAATCATAAAAAATATGGTATACTTGGCTCACAGAGCGGGGGCCGTGCGGTGCCTTCTGCAGGCAGGCGGCAGAAGGAGGGGGAGGCGAAGCGCCTTTTTTCAGAAGGAAAGCGGAGCAGGAAGCACAGGCTTTCCGTCGAGGTTACTGAGGACGGACATGGCGGCACAGGGGCAGCCGCCGCAGGAAAAGGAAGTGGGGTTGCAGACGAATGAAACATTACCAGATCAGCGACGAATACCGTACCGGGAATGAAAAGATCGACCAGCAGCACGCGAAGATGCTCGACTATACCTGGAGGGCGCACGAGCTTTTTGCGGATGAAAACATGCTGTTTAAATCCGACGATATCCGGAAGATTCTGGAAGGACTGGAGTATTACACCATAGTGCATTTTTCTGAGGAAGAGGCGTTCATGGAGCAGATCGGCTTTGACGGGCTGGAGGAGCACAAGAAGCAGCACGACAGGTTCCGCGCGAAAATCCGCAGCTTTATCGAAAGGGTGCCCGAGCTTTCCCTGGATACGCAGGACGATATGCTGGGGGAGGTGTTTGAGTATCTTCAGGAGTGGTGGAAGATCCATATCACGCATGAGGATCAGAAGTATGCTGAGTTTGGACAGAGGAACGGCCTGATTCCTGAGAACGCTTAAAAGGCCGGCCGCGCGGCGTAAAGAGGGAAGAAAATGGAAGAGAATCTGTTGAAAATGAAGGAACTGATCGACCGGACGGACAACATTGTGTTTTTCGGAGGGGCAGGAGTATCTACGGAAAGCGGGATACCTGATTTCAGAAGCGTGGACGGGCTGTATCATCAGAAATACGACTATCCGCCGGAAACGATCCTGAGTCATACCTTTTACATGGAAAGGCCGGAGGAATTTTTCCGTTTTTACCGGGATAAGATGCTCTATCTGGACGCGCAGCCCAATGCGGCCCACAGAAAGCTTGCACAGTGGGAGCAGGAGGGAAAGCTGAGGGCTGTGGTCACGCAGAATATCGACGGACTTCATCAGAAGGCGGGGAGCAAAAATGTGCTGGAGCTTCACGGAAGTGTGCTGCGCAACTACTGCGAGCGCTGTCACCGGTTTTATGACGCGCAGTATATGTTAAGCTCTGAAGGGATTCCCCGCTGCAGCTGCGGCGGTCGGATCAAGCCGGACGTGGTGCTCTATGAGGAGGGACTTGACGGCGATATCCTGAACCGGGCGATCCGGGCTATCGCAGAGGCGGATGTGCTCATCATCGGCGGCACCTCGCTGGCCGTCTACCCTGCGGCCGGTCTGATCGATTATTACCGAGGACATAAGCTGATCCTGGTGAACCGGACGCCTACGCCAAGGGACGCGGAGGCGGATCTGGTTGTGCAGGGGAGCATCGGGCAGATCTTCGCACAGCTATGGAGGTGAGAATGGAAATTCAGGTTGGAAACATAGTCAGGCTGAAGAAAAAGCATCCCTGCGGCAGCCAGGAATGGGAGGTCCTGCGCGTGGGCGCGGATTTCCGCCTGAAATGTCTGGGCTGCGGTCATCAGATCATGGTGCCCAGGAAGCTTGTGGAAAAAAATGTTCGTCAAATTCGTGAAAAAGCTTGAAATCATGGGGCTTGTATGATAAAATATCAGCTCGTGATATATAAATTTCCTTGCTCCTGAAGAAGGGGCCAGAGACCAAAAGGAGGTAACTATGAGCAAATACGAATTAGCGCTTGTTGTGAATGCGAAGATCGAAGACGATGAGAGAGCTGCTGTCGTTGACAAATGCAAGGCTCTGATCGAGAGATTCGGCGGCACGATCACCAACGTGGACGAATGGGGAAAGAAGAGGCTTGCCTACGAAATCCAGAAAATGAGAGAGGGCTTCTATTATTTCATCCAGTTCGACGCGGAGACTTCCGCACCCGCGGAGATCGAGAGCCGTGTCCGCATCATGGACAACGTAATGAGATATTTAGTTGTAAAGCGTGAGGCTTAATCGGTTCATGCTTTTCTCGTTACAGGAGGGAATATGAATAAAGTCATTCTTATGGGACGTCTGACAAGGGATCCTGAAGTAAGATACTCACAGGGAGAGAACGCTACCGCGATCGCCAGATATACGCTTGCGGTGGACAGAAGGTTCAACCGCAACAACAGCGACGGCGCGACGGCCGACTTCATCAGCTGCGTGGCCTTTGGAAGAAGCGGTGAATTCGCTGAGAAGTATCTGCGCAAGGGAACCAAGATCGCCCTTACGGGAAGGATCCAGACGGGCAGCTATGTGAACAGGGACGGCGTGAAGGTTTACACCACGGAGGTGGTTGTGGAGGACCAGGAATTTGCCGAGAGCAAGAATGCCGCAGCAGGGAACAGCGACGGGGGTTATTCCATGCCGGTATCCAGGCCCGAGCCCAGCGCGCCCGGCGACGGTTTCATGAACATTCCGGACGGAATCGACGAGGAACTGCCGTTTAATTGATGATTTAAGGTTTTCAGACAGGAGGCAAAATTATGGCTTTTAATAAAGCAGAGAGATCTGACGCACCGGCAAAGAGAAGAGGCGGCGTGCGCAGAAGAAAGAAAGTCTGCGTATTCTGTGGAAAAGACAATGTGATCGACTACAAGGACGTGAATAAGCTGAAGAGATACGTTTCCGAGAGAGGAAAGATCCTTCCCAGAAGAATCACCGGAAACTGCGCGAAGCACCAGAGAGCCCTGACCGTGGCGATCAAGCGCGCAAGACACCTCGCGCTTATGCCTTACGTGGCCGAATAAGTTATGCGGCGAGGTGTCTCGACACCTGGCTCTTATGCCTTACGTAGCAGAGTAAGTTACGCGGCGAGGTGTCTCGACACCTGGCTCTTATGCCCTACGCAGCGAATAAAACGATGCGGTAGGATTTATAAGAAATATGGAAGCCCTGTGGGATCCGCTTAGGCGGGAACTGCAGGGCTTTTTGGTGTACTCGTACTCGGCGGACGCATGTTCTGAAAGGCGAAAGCGCGAAGCTGGGAGCGAAATAAGAAATATTTAATTTTTAAACAACTGGAAATGACAGAGGATTCTGATATAATGTGAGCTGTGAAGGACAATTTGTCAACCGCGAAGGAGGGAGCAGATTTGAGCAACATTTTTATTAATACCGGTACGATCAATGGAAATGTCAGTCAGAATGAGGCTCAGAGGGAGCGTTTTGAAAACGTCTCTTCCCGAACGGCTTCTGAGCAGGCCGGGTACGATTATGATGTGGCTATCTCGTATGCAAGCCGGCAGACCCGGTTCGTTTCCAGGGTTGCAAAAATATTAAGGCTGGAAGGGCTTCGGGTTTTCTTTGCGCCGGATTGTGAGGAGGAATTCATAGCCCAGAATATGGTGGAAAAATTTTATACGATATATCGTTACAGGTGCCTTTATGTGGCGTCCTTCATTTCCGCAGAGTATCTGGAAAGTGATATTTGTATGGAAGAGATCAGCTCAGCTCTGCTGCGGACGAGGGATGAAGGGAGAAATTGTCTGATTCCCATATGTATGGAAAAGGAATCCCTTAAGGATTTATTGGAAAAGCAAAAGCATCCAATTCCTTTGCTTGATCCGGATGTCAACTATATTGCGGTGTATGGGAAGAACGGGATGCTGAAGGAAGTTGAGGTTGCCGATAAGATCAGGCGTGTCGTGCAGAAACAGATCAGGGAGAAATAAGCGGAATGGATATGCAGCAGAACGAAGAAGCCAGAGAGTCCTCCGACGAGGAGGAGAAGCTTCCGGAGTCCCTTCCGGAGCAGTTTCAAAAGCGGTATCAGGAGGATGAAAATTTTTCTTTCCTGAACAATTATTTCGGCTCCGCCAATATTATTTTTAATACGGGAACCATAAACGGAAATCTTGTCCAGACACAGTCCGATGGAAGCAGGGAAACGGAAGATGTATTGCGCCTGAAAAAAGAGGATGACTTTTCGCATTTTTACCAGAGATATCGAAATTCCTCCGTCTTTTCCGCCATGCTGGTGCTTGCTGTTTTGGAGATTGTGCCGGAAAATGAATTCTCCTTTCTTTGCAGGGAATTGGAGAAGCATATTCCGGAGACGTCCGGGCAGAGTGGCGATCCGTCATGGCATCGTTTTGACTCGATAAATGAGATTCTGTCCATTCTTCAGGCTGTTCGGATTCCGGCAAGGCTGCTTCAGGATAATCTGGAAATTCCTATCTCCTGTTTCACTTTTTCTGATCCCTCCTTTCCTTCCTGGATCCGCAGGGAGATATGGGAGGATTATTTTGAGATCAGGGAAGCCGTCACGCAATGGGTTCTGGAGCTGAAGGATGAAGCCCGCCTGCAGGGGCTTCTTAAGAAGCAGATTACAGATGGAATGATTTCTCTCGCGGGAATCAATTATTCCTATGCGGTGGAGCACTTTATCAATTCCGCAGGCCAGAGCGCAAAAGGCAGGGATATCAGTTATCTTTCCGGTCTGCTGGACGGCCTTTTGAAAACGGAGCACAGAGCACGTGTGGAACAGCTTTTGTGCCTTTGGCTGAAGGAGGAAGGGTATCGCTGGCGGATCGCTTACCAGATTTATGATCCGAAAGGCAGCCCGGAATGGACATCCCTTCTCTGCCGGAGGCTGGAGGATACGCTTCAAAAGGATGCTTCCTGCGGTTCAAAGGATGTCAGACGCTGGTATTATGCCTCAAGGGGGTACTTGATGGTGCCGGCGCACATGAACCGGAACGCCGCCGTCCTTCTCGTCCGGATTCTGGCCGAGCGCTTTCGCGGCGCGCGAATTTTCCCCGAGCAGGAGAAGGTGCTTCTGTACTATCTGATCTTATTCCGGGAGGACTGCTTTTTTACCAATGAGCGAAACTGGAGGATGGTATTGATCGAGCTCTGCGCCGACAGGGAAATAAGGCAGCAGATGACGGCGCTCCTTCTGCTGATCTGGCATAACAAAAAATACAGGGATATTCTGACCGATATTTTGCAATTCCATCTTTCCAGACTGCCCGGAGGAGAGGAATGGCATTATATGCAGTGGTTCCTGAAAACGCTTGGCTTTACAGGAAAAAAGCAGGATTACGATCAGCTTTGTCATGTGCTGGAGCAGAGCCGCTTTATCCATAGAGCCAGGATCCTGGATTGGCTTGAACAGCTTCGAGCAGAAAAAAGAAAGGAAAAGTCCAAATGATAAAAAGCACTTACAATCCGATTCTGAAAGAGGAAGCGTATCAGCCTTCCTTTTTCTCCCGATTTCCGTCTCCCGGACCCAACAGCGCGATTCTTCTGATCGCAGGAGACAATATACAGCAGGCGCTGTGTATCCGGCCCGGCGTTTCAGTAAAGCCGTCTGAGCTGAGAAAAAATAAGTACAACCGGCTGGTGGAAATTGATACGAGCACGCATAGCGTTGAGCTGGAGTTCTCTCTTCTGTCTAAAGATAATGTTTCCAGCTTTATCGTTAAGGCGGGAATGGTCGCCGCGGTAACGGATCCCTTGCTTTTTTATGCCGAAAGGCTCACAAATGCGGCTGAAAGGATCGAGGGAGAGCTGGAACCCGTATTTCAGGAGTGCGCGGAGAGCTTTTCCCTGGAGGATATTTCAGGCTTTCGGAATGAGCTGCGCCGTGAGCTTTCGGGCTTTACGCTCACACAATGCGGAATTACGATCAGCGGCTGTCACGTCAATGTCCGGGGCGATGAAAATTATCAAAGCCACCTGCGCCGGAAAAGATCGATCGTTCAAAACAACGAAATTGAAAGGGAAAAGGCGCTTTCCTCCCAACAGATTTCTGAGCTGTACAAAGATCCTGTCATCGCCGCTATTTCCGGCGTCGCTGATGGAAGTATTTCCATTATGGACGCGCAGAATCTGATCAGAGAAAACAGGCTTGCGGATTTTAACCAGCAGATGGAATATTGGGACAGGATCACACAGCAGATGATCAAGCTGAGGGACGCGGGCCTCGTTTCCGAAGAACAGCTTCAGGGTAAGGTTTATCCGTTTCTGGACGGCCTGCTCAGCAAAACCAGCATTTCCGGTCAGATATCCGAAACACCGGTCGGAAGGATCGCGGAATCGGCAGAGCAGGAGGAGGAGTCCTCGGAATTTGCCCCCTTTGATGAGGAATAGGGAAAATGGATATCTATTATGCTTTGTGGGCGCAGCTGGCTGAATTTCCCGTATTTGTCCGGGCCTTTCTTGTGGTGGGAATATTTTTCCTGCTCTTTGGGATTTTTTTTGAAATAGCCGGCTTTCGTATCCTTGGTTTGGGAATTCAGATGATCATCTGGATCATCAAGCTGTTTTTCGTGCTGCTCTCCAGTCTGCTTCACATCAGGATCAACACCAAAGGCATGGAGGTATGGAATGGATTCTGCAACGGGACAGAAGCCTTTTGTAATATGCTGCTTCGATGGAAGCAGAGGCTTCCGAAAGCAAGAGGAAGACTTTGGAACGTTCTGGGGGCCCTGTACCTGATAACCGTCGCAGCTATTGTTTTTCCCCCGCTTCTGAATCATTTTGTGAACGAGAAATACCAGTCCCGGATCGCTGTGGTGAGAAATCTTTACCTTGACCTGGAAAAGGGCCCTTTGCAGGAGGCTGCGGCCTACGAGCCTCTGCTGAAGATCAGTGTGCCGGAGGAACCGGAAGCAGCGTCTGAGGCTCAGACGGAGGAGGAGAAGTGCCTTCGGCTTTCGGAGCGCGGCGTGGCGGGGGCAAATGTCCGGACCGAACCGGATAAGGCCAGTGATTCTATCGCAATTCTTTCCGGAGATGTCCGCATGACCTATATGGATGAGCAGGACGGATGGATTTATGTGAGGCTTGAGGACGGTACGCTTGGGTGGATAAGGGATTATCTGGTTGAAGAGATCTCCGGGGAAGAGGGGAAGCTTGACGGATGAAAAAATCGGCTTGACTTGGACACTGTGTCGTACTTTATTCTATGGACAGGAGCTGCAAGAACAAAGGGCGGCAGGCGGCCGAAACAGCCTGAATAATGATATGGGGAACCGGCGTATGGAGAGCATGACAGTAAGCGAGGTGTCCAGGTCCTTTCATATATCGACCAGAATGCTTCGCTATTATGAAAAAATCGGCCTGATATCCAGCGGACGGAGGGAGGATTATTCCTACCGTGTATATGACGCGGAGAATGTAAAACGGCTGCAGTATATTCTGATCTTACGGAAGCTGCGTGTTCCGTTAAAGCATATTGCGGTCATACTCGGCGACGGGCGGCAATATGAGTCGCTGGAGCTTCTGAAGCAGCAGGTCAGAGAGCTTGGCGATGAAATTTCCGCGTTAAGCACCATCCGTTCCGTGCTTGAGCTGTTTGTGACGAGGCTCGACGAAGGCATCCGGAAAAAGCTGCAGCCGAATCTGCTGGAGGATCGGGAAATTTCTGCTATTGTAAGCGCTCTGCGCCTTCCCCAAATAAATTTAAAGGAGAAGCTGTCCATGGACCAGTTAAATGAAGCACAGAAAGTATTAAACCGCAGTATGGATGTACGGATCCTGTATCTGCCTCCGGCGACCGTTGCTTCCATCCAATATACGGGGGAAAATCCGGAGGAGCATACCGGGAAGCTGCTGCGCAGCTTCATCATCTCGGCAAACCTGCCTGACATAAAAAAGGATTTCCGGGTTTTCGGATTTAATAATCCTTCTCCTGCAGCGGGGCAAAGGTATTATGGATATGAATTCTGGGTGACGGTTCCTGAGGATATGCAGGTGCCCTTTCCCTTTGAGAAGAAGCAGTTTGACGGCGGATTATATGCAGCTCACGGGATTCAGATGGGAGATTTTCAGGAATGGCAGCTTTTTTCTGAATATCTGAAAAGCAGTGCGGAATATGAGCCGGAAAAACGTCCGCCCTTTGGTATGGGTGGATGTCTGGAGGAGCATCTGAATCCCTATTCGGTATATACCGGGGAGATTCCGGAATTTACGCAGCTTGATCTGCTCACTCCCGTAAAGAGGAAGGATTCCTCCAGATAATGAGGAGTGTCCTGCGTGCGAAAGGTGTTTCGCGTAAGAGTTAGTGTATAATTATCATTGGCAAAGCCAGGAATAATTCCTAATAAAAAAAGGGAAGCAGAAAAAATTCCTGCTTCCCGATCATACAGTTTTTCTTTATGATGTTAGTTACCCCACAAACACGTAAAGG
>DWWS01000012.1 GCA_019119595.1 Candidatus Eisenbergiella merdavium
ATAAGTATTATCGCAAAGTGGCCTAAATACTGGCCTTTCCACATATCAGCTTAAATCTGGTTAAATGTCTTTATATCTTTGCTTTGTAAGCACGGGCGTCAAAAAAGCGTCAAGCTATAAGAATTTGTTACGCAGTCAAAGGGCATTTTGAGGCGCAGGAATATAAAAACCATTGCTACCTCGATTTTCACACCGGCAAGGACGCATAAATGCTGCACTTTTGACGCTCTACTTGAGAACATAATTCGTTGTGGGCGAAAGCAGCGAGCGCTTTTGCCCACTTGATTGCCACATGAGCAGGGACGGACGGGCTTGTCAGCGACAGCGCAGCCGTTCATTTATCGCCCGTAAGAGCGACTTCCCTGCTAATTCATACCTTACTTACAATAGGAGATATGGTTTATCCTAGATTACTCAAAAGCTCATCTGCAAACCAGTCAAGACTTTTAGGTGGGTTTTCCGAAACAACTGACTTTGTAAGCATACGGACTAAATATTCTTCAAACGCATTCAGTCTGCCTGATTTATCGTGGTAAAGGTAATATGAGCAATCAATTCCCGGATAATTTGAATTGTTTTGTAAGACAGCCTCACTGTGAGAAATTACTGTGCTGTGCACAACATGATGCAGAAATTCATGAATAATTGACTCTTTGCTAAATGCGCCAGAACAAAAAATAAAACAATCTCCATCCATGTGATAGTCAGCTGAATATGCACATTTTATAGGGTTAAGTACTACTGATATTTTTTTGACTGGTGATAAATACAGTTTTGTACACATATCTAAGTATGATTGAATATTACACAATTCCACAGCGTGAATGATATTTTGTTGTTTTATCCAGTCTTTTTCCCATTCAAGATATGATTGAAATTCCCCATTGCATATAACTCGGTCTAACTCCGCAGGGAAATCTTTAATCCATTCCCAAAGCGCTGAACTCCTTTCAATATCAGATATATTATTAGCTGACATGATGTTTTGTCTAAATGCGCTAAAATCAGAAAAATCAGAATAAGCTGGGTTTATGAAGAAAGTAGCGGTTTCTAATATCGCAGCTCTTGGCCAATACGGGTAAACATCACAAGTAGTCTGTTTAACATCACTAAAAAACGGAAAACTGTATCGGTGATTTGCAAAGCTCTTTATTTTATCTGCTAACTCAGCCGGCTTTTCAAGTTCATAAAAACCGTAACCACATTGTAATAGAGCAAAATAAATTGCTGATATTGCAGGAATGCTTTTTATAAAAATACGTTTACGATCAATATCAATACTCATTTCAACCATCCCACCTTACTTGAATAGGTTATACAAAAATTTTTCTCGTTCTGTTTGATTTTCCTTAAAAATTATACCACACTTTCTATCGATTTTCCATTCAATGCTGGATACCTTTAT
Source organism: Candidatus Eisenbergiella merdavium (assembly GCA_019119595.1). Classification (GTDB taxonomy): domain Bacteria; phylum Bacillota; class Clostridia; order Lachnospirales; family Lachnospiraceae; genus Eisenbergiella; species Eisenbergiella merdavium. The sequence goes on from DWWS01000012.1 coordinate 1,406, forward strand.
GGATAGCCATTTGTACAAAGCAAAAAGGGGTTGGAATACTTCCCAACAAGTTATTTTTCGGAAGAGGGTACCCTTTTCCTATGCTTGCTCCGTAATTTGTTCACCTCAAAAACGGGAAAGGAACAGAAAGGAAAGGGATATAGGGCGGTATGCTTTCATCCCGCCTCGGGTGTTGCGTGTGTGGCGGTGACATCGACGGGCTGTGGGCAGCCCGCCCTGCATTTTACAATATCTCTTTGTAACTTCTTATAAACCCTCGTGGAGTTCGGGCGTCAAAAAAGCATCAAATGACATTTTGAAGCCGTCCACATGGAAATGCTCAATGTCTTCAAAGGGTAGTGTTTATACGGGTATCGGTCGGATATGGAATCGACCTCTACGTAGCCCATTCCACTATTTTTTATTTCATTATACAGAAGGTGGGCCGGAAAAGCAATTCCTTCAGGGCGGAAATACATAAAGTTTCGAAAAGTTGAGAATATGCAAAAAAGTCTATGGACATTTTTCATAAAAATGAGCTGCCAAAACTGGCTAAAAAAGAGAAAATGACTTTGAATAAGCAGTTTGGAATTGACGAATCGGACAGTGAGGTTTAGTATGAGCATATAACGAAACATTACGAAACATTTTGAACTTCAGAATGGAGGAGAAGATGAGGAAAAGAGGAGTGGCATTTTTATTGGCAGCGGCGCTTGCCGTCGCGGGCCTGTCGGGATGCGGTGCGGCTTCCGGGGAGACTTCGTCTGGAAGTGAGAAGGTAAGGCTGATGGTCTGGTCCCCGCAGAACGATCAGTCGAAGGATAACGGGGAATGGCTTCAGACCATGTGCGAGTCCTTTGCGGATGAGCATCCGGAATGGGATATCACCTTTGTATACGGCGTCGCGGACGAGGCGAGCGCGGCCGGACAGGTGTCTCAGGACCCGGAAGCGAGCGCGGACGTGTTCATGTATGCCAACGATACGCTGACGACGCTGACGGATGCCGATGCGCTGGCGAAATTCGGCGGAACATACCGGGAGGAGATCGAGGGGATGAACTCTCAGGAGCTTCTGGATTCCATCATCATGGACGGCGATCTGTACGGCGTGCCGTTCACAACGAATACCTGGTTTATGTATTATGATAAGAGCGTGTTTACGGAAGAGGATATCAAGAACCTTGACACCATGCTGGAAAAGGGCGTTGTTTCCTTCCCCTTCACCAATTCCTGGTATCTTCCGGCGTTCTACCTTGCCAACGGCTGCACGCTGTTCGGCGACGGAACCGACGAGGCGGCGGGCGTGGACTTTGGCGGACAGAAGGCGGCTGAAGTGACGGATTACCTGATCGATCTGAGGAATCATCCCAACTTCCGCATTGATGCGGACGGCTCCGGAATCGCGGGACTGCGCGACGGAAGCATCAGCGCCATGTTCTCCGGCTCCTGGGATGCCAGCGCGGTGAAGGAAGCTCTGGGAGACAACATGGGCGTGGCTTCCCTTCCCACCTATACGCTGAATGGGGAAGAAAAACAGATGCTGGCCTACGCGGGCTCCAAGGCCATCGGCGTGAATCCCAACGCGAATAACATGGTGGCGGCCGTGGCCCTTGCGGTTTACCTCGGTTCGCCGGAGGCGCAGAAGGCTCATTATGAGATGTGCGGCGTGGTTCCGTGCAATACCCAGCTTCTGGAGGAAGAGACGCTTCGGACGGATGAGGTGGTGACGGCTCAGAACGATACGTTCAACAATACCTCCATTCTTCAGCCCTTTGTCTCCAAGATGAGCAACTGCTGGACGCCTGTTGAAAACATGGGTAAATCCATCCGCAACGGAAGCGTGACCCATGAAAATGCGGCGGATCAGACGGAGCAGATGAACGAAGCGATGAACAATGACGGAATCTGATGCCGCCTGTAGCGGCAAAGAAAGAGGGAAATATGGGTGTTTCAAGTGTTTTAACGAAAATGAAAAAAGCGGATGAATTTACGACCCCTTATACCTGCATGGCCGCCATTAAAAAGGGCGGGATCGAGACAAAGCTTTCCATGCTGGTGATGGGTCTTGGAAATTTCGTACACGGACAGAAGATCAAGGGACTTCTTTTCCTTGCCGTTGAGGTGGCGTACCTGGTCTTCATGGCGGTGAACGGAATCGGATTTATACAGATGCTTCCTTCTCTGGGAAGCGTGCCCCAGGAGGAGATCTGGGACGAGGTGAATCAGGTTTATATTTATACCAAGGGCGACCAGTCCGTCCTGATCCTTCTGTACGGCGTGGCCACGGTGCTTCTGACCCTGCTGATGTTCTGGGCCTGGAGAGGCGCGTTAAAGAGCGCGTACCGGGTGGAATGCCTGGCGAAGCAGAAGAAGCATATCAACACCTTTTCTCAGGATTTAAAGAGCCTGCTGAATGAAAATCTGTACCGGCTTCTGATGACGCCGCCCATGATCTTCATTTTTGCATTTACCATTCTGCCGCTGATCTTCATGATCTGCATGCGTTTACCAGCTACAGCAAGATCGACAACCATCTGATGCTGTTTGACTGGGTGGGACTGGAAAATTTCCGGACGCTGTTCGATTCCAGCAGTATCCTGGGAAGCACCTTCTGGTCCGTGCTGGCATGGACGCTGGTGTGGGCGTTCTTTGCCACCTTTACCAACTATATTTTCGGCATGATCCTGTCTTTGATGATCAATCGGAAGGATACGAAGGCCAAGGGCTTCTGGAGGTTCTGCTTTGTGCTTTCCTGCGCTGTTCCCATGTTCGTATCCCTTCTGATCATGCGCACCATGCTGCAGCCGGAGGGCGCGGTGAATGTGCTTCTCCGCAATATCGGGCTGATCGCTCCGGACGCAAGCCTTCCGTTTTTCACGGATCCCACATGGGCCAGAGTGACGGTGATCGTGGTCAATATCTGGGTGGGCGTTCCCTATACGCTGCTTCAGCTGACCGGCGTACTCCAGAATATTCCCGCGGAGCTGTATGAGGCGGCGAAGGTGGACGGCGCGAACGCGTTTCAGATCTTTTTCAAGATCACGCTTCCCTATATGCTGTATGTGACCACGCCGTATCTGATCTCTACCTTTACGGGAAATGTGAACAACTTCAACATTATCTACCTGCTTTCAGGAGGAGATCCGGTCACGAATCTGTCCTCCACGGCCGGAAGCACGGATCTGCTGGTGACCTGGCTGTATAAGCTGACCATCGACAAGCAGTATTACAACGTGGGTTCGGTTATCGGTATTATGACGTTCATCATCCTGGCGGTCGGCGCGCTTCTGACCTACCGCAACAGCAGATCCTACAAAGAGGAAGGGGGATTTTAAGCCATGACCGGAAAGAAATATGCCTCTGCAAAGAGAAAACGGCTGATCAACAATACGGTGGTGCATGTGATCCTGGCCATCCTGGCCGTGATCTGGGTGTTCCCGATCCTTTGGGTCGTCCTCACCAGCTTCCGGGCGGAGAAGGGCTCCTATGTGTCCACCTTCTTCCCGCAGTCCTATACCATTGACAATTATGTGAAGCTGTTCACGGATACCACCATCCTGAACTTCCCGCAGATGTTCATGAATACGCTTTTCATTTCCATCTGCTCCTGTATCCTGGCGGCCTTCTATACGCTGGCGGTGTCCTACTGCCTGTCCCGTCTGCGCTTTAAGCTGCGTAAGCCTTATATGAATATGGCGATGATCCTGGGCCTGTTCCCCGGCTTCATGTCCATGATCGCGGTGTACTTCATCCTGAAGGCGCTGGGGCTGACGGAAGGAAACCTGATCCGTCTGGCGCTGATCCTGGTCTATTCGGGAGGCGCGGGCCTGGGCTTCCAGATCGCGAAGGGCTTCTTTGATACGGTTCCCTTCGCCATCGATGAGGCGGCGCTCCTGGACGGCTGCACCAGATGGCAGATCTTCAGCAAGATCACGCTGCCCTTAAGTAAGCCCATCATCATCTATACGGTGCTGGGGCCCTGGCTGGATTTCATTTTTGCAAAGGTGATCTGCCGTGCCAACTCCGACCAGTATACGGTGGCCATCGGCCTGTGGAAGATGCTGGAGAAGGAATACATCGATAGCTGGTATACCAGCTTTGCGGCGGGCGCGGTCCTGATCTCCATTCCCATCGCCATCCTGTTTTTGAGCATGCAGCGGTTCTACGTGGACGGCGTGTCCGGAGCGGTGAAGGGCTGATCGGTTGATTGGTTGATCGAAAAAAGACCGGAAGGGAATACCGGAAATAGCATCAGAAGAAATATAAGCTTCCGGCAGCCGGAATCCAAGGGGGCTGCAATGCAGCCCCCCTTTTCAAAAAAAGAAAGAATGCGCCCGTTTTGGCTTACAGGAAGGGGATCAGACGAAATGAAAAAAACAGCATTGGAATGGAAGCAGCTCTACAGCAGTCACAATTTTCGTAAGGAATACTTTTATGACGGGAGGCTGGGATTTTTTTATGACGGCTCGGAAAACGTTTTCCGAGAGGGCGCTTCCCGGGAAGGGATTCCCCGTGAAAAGGGCCTCCGGGAAAGCGTGTTCCGCCTTTGGAGCCCCTTTGCGGAGGAGGCGCTGATCCGTTTTTACAGGGATGGAAGCGAGGGAGAGGCTTTTTCCATTAAGGAGATGAAGCGGCTGGAAAAGGGCGTCTGGGAATACCGTTCGCCGGAGGACTGTCACGGTATTTATTATGATTTCGCGCTCCGGCTGGACGGGGAGACGATGATCTCCACGGATCCCTACGCGAAAGCCAGCGGGATCAACGGAGGGCGGAGCATGGCGGTGGATCTGCGCAGGACGGATCCGCCCGGCTGGGATAAGGACCGGGCGCCGGAATACGGGCCGGAGCAGATCATCTATGAGACGCATGTGAAGGAATTTTCCTGGGATCCGGCGGGGGGCTTCCCGGAGGAGACGAGAGGAAAATATACAGCGTTTCTGCATGCGGACACAACGCTGAACGGAGACGGGGTTCATCCCACGGGACTTTCCTGGCTGAAAAGCCTGGGCGTGACCCACGTTCAGCTCATGCCGGTGTATGATTTCGGCTCCGTGGACGAGGCGGGAGATCCCGCTCAGTTTAACTGGGGATACGATCCGATGAACTGGAACGTGCCGGAGGGCTCCTATTCCTCCGATCCGTACAGGGGTGAGGTGCGCGTCCGCGAGCTGAAGGCGGCGGTGCAGAGCCTGCATGAGCAGGGCTTCCGGGTGATCATGGATGTGGTGTACAACCACACCTACAGCCTGGATACGGCCATGCAGAGGACGGCGCCCTGGTATTATTACCGGGTGACGGAGAAAGGAGAGCTGTCCAACGGCTCCGCCTGCGGAAACGATGTGGCGAGCGAACGGCCCATGTGCGCGAAGCTCATTCTGGAGAGCGTGCTCTACTGGGCGGAGGAATATCACATGGACGGCTTCCGATTCGATCTGATGGGGCTTCTTGACGTGGAGCTGATGAACCGGATCCGGCAGGCGCTGGATACACGGTTTGGAAAAGGGGAAAAGCTGGTGTTCGGAGAGCCCTGGGCGGCCGGACCGACGGCCATGGAAAAGGGGTTCCGACAGGCCCTGCGGGGAAACATCCGGCTTCTGGATCCAAACGTCGGCGTCTTCTCGGACGGAACGAGAGACGCGGTGAAGGGAAGCGTGTTCCGCCTGAAGGAGCCGGGCTTCGCAAACGGCGGCAAGGGGCTTGAGACGGCGATCGAGAACAGCGCGAGAGCCTGGCAGGGAAAGCGCAAACCCTATGCGCTGGCCCCCTCCCAGATCATCACTTATCTTTCCGCCCATGACAATCAAACGCTCTGGGATAAGCTTGCGGAGACCACGCCGGATGAAACGCTCCGAAAGAAGCAGTACCGCCTGGCGGCGGGCATCTGCCTGACCTGTCAGGGAAGGCTTTTCTTCCTGTCGGGAGAGGAATTTGCCCGTACCAAGGGCGGGCTGGAGGATTCCTATAACGCGCCGATCGCCGTAAACAGGCTGGACTGGGAGCGGGCCTGGCGGGAGAAGGAGCTTGCGGACTACTACAGAGGGCTGATCGCACTGAGAAAGCAGCTTCCGGGCCTTTGCGACAAGAGCCCGCAGGCCGGGGAAAGAATCCGGACAGCGTGGAAAAGAAAGGGCTTTGTGGGCCTGTATGTGGATAACCGGAGGGACGGAGAGGACAGCCCGTGGAAAACGCTCTGCATTTTGTATAACAGAAGAGACGCCGCGGTGCGCGTGCCTCTGGAAGAAGGAGAGTGGGAAGCGCTCGCGGACGAAGAGGACAGCTTTCTCTGGAAAAATCCTGAGAAGCATCCCGGGAAGCTTTCCGGAGAAGCGGAGGTCATGCCGGTGAGCATTCTGGTGCTGGGGAAGAGATAAAAGTTTCGGCGGCTCCGGTACAGAAGTTCCGGACGCTCCGGAAGGAGGAATATCATGAAGTGGATTTATGGAAAACAGGACTGGAAGCTTACAGAAGGCGGAGATCCGGCGGAGATCTGCTGTGAAAGAGGGCTGGAAAACTGTTATCTGATGACCAATGGGCTGGGAGGCTTTTCCTCCCTCACCATGACGGGAGCGGCGGCGAGAAACGATCACGCCTTTCTGATGGCCTGTGTGCAGGCGCCCAACCACAGATACAATCTGGTGCACCGCCTGAAGGAGGAGCTGATCTTTGAGGAAGACGGTTGGAAAAGCAGTCAGGAAAGTGTTCCGGAAGACGGACAGGAATGCAGTCTGGTGCTTTCCACGCAGGAATTTGCCGACAGGGAGCCGGAAACGGGCTGCCGCTTCCTGACCTCCTTTTCCTGGGAGGACGCGCCGGTCTGGAGATTTCTTGCAGACGGGGTAGAGATCGTCAAGGAGGCCGGTCTGGAGCATGGCGCCAACCGGGCGGCGCTCCGGTATGCGATCAGGAACCGGAGCCGCAGGGATGCGGTTTTGCGGGTGACGCCCTTTTATCAGTTCGTGTCGAAGGGAAAGGACATGGGAGAGAAGGAGCGGATCGTGACCGTTCTTTCCAGGGAGGCCGGGAGCGGGGCGGAAGCGGCCGCCAGAGGGCTGGTTCGGGCGGAATACGCCGCCTCCGGCTGTCCGGAGCTGTATCTCAGGACGAACGGGACGTTTGAGAGCATCCCCCGGGTGCAGGAGACGCTGTACTATCGTTACGATGCCTGCGACGGTCGGCGGGAAACCGGACGGACGCAGGCGGATCACCGGATCAGCCTGGGCGTACCGGCGGGAGGAAGCCGCACGCTGGAAATCGTCTTTGAAACGGAAGGCTCGGACAGGAGCGCTGGATGGATCATCACGGGCATGAAGGAAAGGCGGAAGGCTCTGCGCCGGCAGGCGCATTTTCAGTCGGAAACGGCCGCGGCGCTGGCCGCGGCGGCGGATCAGTTCGTCTCCCGGAGGGATTCTACGAACGGGGAAACCATTCTCGCGGGCTATCCCTTCTTCGAGGACTGGGGGAGGGATACCATGATCGCCCTGCCCGGCGTGTGCTTAAGCACGGGCCGGTATGAAACGGCCAGAAGCATCCTGCGCACCTTCGCGGTGAACGAGCGGGACGGCCTGATGCCGAACCTGTTCCCGGAGGGCGGAAACGAGCCCATGTACAACACGGCGGACGCGGCGCTTCTTTTCATCAACTGCGTTTATCTGTATTATAAAAGGACGCAGGACGCCGCTTTCGCAGAGGAAATGTATCCGGTGATGGAGCGCATCATCAACGGCTATATGCAGGGCACACGCTTCGGCATCCACATGGACGAGGACGGCCTGATCGCGGCGGGCCAGGGGCTGGATCAGGTGACCTGGATGGATGTCCGGGTGGGAGAGATCCTTCCCACGCCGCGCCATGGAAAGCCGGTGGAGATCAACGCCTACTGGTACAATGCCCTGCGGATCATGGAGGAGCTTCGGCCTGCGGTCAAAGACGCGGGAGCGCAGACTTCCGGCGGGAGCGCTGCGGCCGGAGACGCTATGGCCGACGGCGCGGTGGGAAAGCCTCAGGCCAGCGGCGGAGCGGCCGGGGGCAGTCCGGATTACGGCGCTCTGGCGGAGCGGGTGAAGCGTTCCTTCTCGAAAAAATTCTGGGACGAGGAAAGGGGCTGTCTGAGGGACGTACTCCTGGAAGGGTTCCCGAATATGCAGAAGGCGGCCTCATCCGAAGCCGTCCCCGGAGCTTCAGCCGGAAAAGGCTCCGGCAATCCTGCAGCCAGCCATATCGGCAGCCGTACCGGCGCCCATGCTCCGCAGCAGCTTCGCTGCAATCAGATCTGGGCCGTGTCCCTTCCCTTTACCATGCTGGATCGGGAAAAGGAGCGGCGGATCGTGGAAACCGTTTTTGAAAAGCTCTACACTCCTTACGGCCTGCGGACGCTGGAGGAAGGGGATGAAGAATTCCATCCCTTCTACGGCGGCCCCATGGAGGAGCGGGATATGGCCTACCATCAGGGGACGGTGTGGGTATTCCCCATGGGAGCCTATTATCTGGCATACCTGAAGGTGCATGATCACAGCGAGGAAGCGAAGCGAGCGGTAAGGGAGCAGCTTGAGACGCTGGAGCCTGCCCTGCGGGAGGGCTGCATCGGCCAGCTTCCGGAAATCTACGACGGAGAAAATCCGGTCTCCTCAAAAGGATGCTTCGCCCAGGCCTGGAGCGTGGGCGAGCTGCTCCGGGTATATGAGGCGCTGGAAGGGGCCGAATAGTTCAGCCGGGTCTGCGTACTTACCGGGCAGCGCGTGCGAAAATGATCCGGCAGGTTTGGCCTGATCCGGTTTTATGTCCGGGGTGGATGTGGTAGAATAGAACGTAAAGAAACAAAATCAGAATGATAGAGAAAGGACAAAAACATGGAAAAAGAACTGGAGCTTTTTTTACAGGAAAAATTCGGAAAGTCCATCCAGGATGCGTCCAATGAGGAAATCTACGCGGCGCTCCTCGGGATCACCAAAAAGAGGATGGAGGGACTGAAAAGGAACGAGGGAAAGCGGAAGCTGTACTACATTTCCGCGGAATTCCTCATCGGCAAGCTGCTTTCCAACAACCTGATCAACCTCGGGCTGTTTGAGGAAACGAGGGACGTGCTGAAGAAGTACGGTAAGGACATCACCGGGATCGAGGAGATCGAGCCGGAGCCCTCTCTGGGCAACGGCGGTCTGGGAAGGCTTGCGGCCTGCTTCCTGGATTCCATCGCGACGCTGGGCCTGCCCGGAGACGGCGTGGGCCTGAATTACCACGACGGGCTGTTTTTGCAGAAATTCCGGGACAATAAGCAGAACGAGGAAAAGAATCCCTGGATCACGCCGGAAAGCTGGCTTAAACGGACGGAGCGTCATTTTGAGGTGCCCTTTAAGGATTTCACCGTGACCTCCGCCATGTATGACATCGATGTGCCGGGCTATGAGAACGGCTGCAACCGTCTGCATCTGTTCGATCTGGACAGCGTGGATGAGAGCATCATCGGAAACGGGATCCATTTTGACAAGAACGATATCAGAAAAAATCTCACCCTGTTTTTGTATCCCGACGACAGCGACGAGGCAGGACAGCTTCTGCGGATCTACCAGCAGTATTTCATGGTGAGCAACGCGGCCCAGCTCATCCTTGCAGAGGCGGAGGAAAGAGGCGTCAATCTGTATCATCTGCATGAGCATGTGTGCATCCAGATCAACGACACTCACCCCACCATGGTGATCCCGGAGCTGATCCGCCTGCTGGAGGCCAGAGGCTTCAATGCGGATACGGCGGTGGATGTGGTGAGAAAGACCTGCGCCTATACCAATCACACCATCCTTGCGGAGGCGCTGGAGAAGTGGCCGGTTTCCTATCTGGAGAAGGTGGTTCCCCATCTGCTTCCCATCATCCGCGACCTGGATGCCAGGGTGAGAAGGGATTTCCACGACGAGCGTATTTATATCATTGATAAAGAAAACCGGGTTCACATGGCCCATATCGACATCCATTACGGCTATGCGGTAAACGGCGTTGCGGCGCTTCATACGGAGATCCTGAAGGAGTCCGAGCTGAAGCCCTTCTACGACATTTATCCGCAGAAATTCAACAACAAGACCAACGGCATCACCTTCCGCAGATGGCTGGTTCACTGCAACCACAGGCTCTCCGACTATCTGGGAAGCCTGATCGGAACGGACTTCGTAAAGGATGCCGACCATCTGGAGGGGCTGCTGAAATATAAGGACGACGAAGCGGTTCTGAACCGCCTCCTGGAGATTAAGAAGGAGGCCAAGGCCGACCTGAAAAAATATCTGAAGCAGACGCAGAATCTGGACATCGATGAAAATTCCGTGTTCGACATCCAGATCAAGCGCCTTCATGAGTATAAGAGGCAGCAGATGAACGCCCTTTACGCCATTTACAAATATAAGGAGATCAAGAAGGGAAATCTGCCGAAGCGCCCCGTCACCATGATCTTCGGCGCGAAGGCGGCTCCGGCCTACACCATCGCCAAGGATATCATCCATCTGCTCCTTTGCCTGCAGCAGCTCATCGACAGCGATCCGCAGGTGAGCCCTTATCTGAAGCTGGTGATGGTGGAAAACTACAACGTGACGAAGGCGGAGAAGCTGATCCCCGCCGCGGATATTTCCGAGCAGATCTCCCTGGCCTCCAAGGAAGCCTCCGGAACGGGCAACATGAAAATGATGCTCAACGGCGCGGTGACGCTGGGAACGCTGGACGGCGCGAACGTGGAGATCCACGATCTGGTGGGCGACGATAACATCTATCTGTTCGGCGCGAAGTCCGAGGAGGTCATCCGTCTGTATGATACCGCCGGATACTGCTCTGCCGATATCTATGACAGCGATCCGCAGGTAGAGGAGCTGGTGGACTTCATCATCAGCAAGGAGCTGATCCGCATCGGCGATCCCGTCAATCTGGGAAGGCTGTATAAGGAAATCGTGGGCAAGGACTGGTTCATGACCCTTCTGGATGTGAAGGATTACATTCAGACCAAGGAGCGGATGCTTTCCGACTACGAGGATCAGAAGGCATGGGCGAAGAAGATGCTGGTCAATATCGCAAAGGCGGGCTACTTCTCCTCCGACCGCACCATCGCGGAATACAACAGAGACATCTGGAAATTAAGCTGAAGCTGAGCCTGGCGGCAGAATGGAAATCGGCCTCCCGGTTTCCATCCGTCCTGCCGCTGATGCTTCGGTATGTGGAGGTAAATTATGAGAGAATCAGGAATTTTGATGCCGGTTTCCGCCCTTCCGTCCAGGACAGGAATGGGGGAGCTGGGCGCGCAGGCCTATCATTTTATTGAGCTGCTGCAGAAAAACGGCGTGAAGATCTGGCAGATCCTTCCGCTGAATCCGGTGGGGTACGGAAATTCCCCCTATCAGCCCTATTCCTCCTGCGCGGGAGACGAGCTGTACATCAGTCTGGACGCCCTGCACGATGAGGGTCTGCTTGCCGGAGCCCCGGAGGCCTTCCGCGAGAAGGCGGAGCGGGTGGACTACGAGGCGGTCCGCGCCTTTAAGGAGCCGTATCTGAAGGAGGCATACGCCGCCTTTGTGAAAAAGGGAGGAAAGGAGGAGGACGGCTATAAAAGCTTCGTTTCCCAGAAGTGGGTATACGACTATGCCGTTTTCCGTGCCCTGAAAAAGAAAAACGGCGGAAGATGCTGGAACGAATGGGAAACCGCCGACAGAGACTGGCCGCAGACGCGGGCGGCGCTTCCGGAGGAAATAGAGGAGGAAGCGCAGTATCACAGCTTTCTGCAGTATGTGTTTTACACCCAGTGGATGGGGGTGAAAAAGGCGGCAAACGACGCGGGAATCCGCATCATGGGAGACGTTCCCTTCTATGTGGGCGTGGATTCCGTGGACGTATGGGGAGGAAGGGACAACTTCCTTCTGGATACGGACGGAAGGCCGATCTTCATTGCGGGCGTTCCGCCGGATTATTTCAGCGCCACCGGACAGCGGTGGGGCAATCCCATCTACGACTGGGACTATCTGAAAAAGAACGGCTATCAGTTCTGGGTGGACCGGATCGGCTACAGCAATAAGCTGTTCGACATCATCCGCATCGACCACTTCCGGGCCTTCGATACCTTCTGGAAGATTCCCGCCTCCTGTCCCACGGCGGTGGAGGGCGAATGGATCGAGGCGCCGGGCTATGAGGTGATCGACACCCTCCTGGAAAAGCTTCCGGGCGTCTGCCTGGTGGCGGAGGATCTGGGCGATCTGCGTCCGGAGGTGCTCACGCTGAAGGATCATTACGGCCTGAAGGGCATGAAGGTGCTTGTTTTTTCCATAAATACGGACGGAAAATATGCTTTCGATTCTTTCCCGGAAACGGAAAACCTGATCTGCTACACCGGAACCCACGACAACTCTCCGCTGATGGAGTGGTACGGGGATTTGAGCTGCGCGGCAAAAAGGAAGGTACGCGCTTTCCTGAAGCGGAACGGCGTCAAAACAGGGAACGTGCATGACCGGCTTCTGACCCATGCGCTCACGGGACGCGCGGACATCGCCATCGTGCCGATGGCGGATATCCTGGGACTTGGAAAAAGCGGACATATCAACACGCCGGGAACGGTGGGCTCTCCCAACTGGGAATGGCGCATGCCGGATTTTGACGGCGCGGAGCGGATGCTTTCCCGTTACCGGAGGCTGCTTGCCGGAAGAGAAGCGCTTTAATGAGCTTGCGGCATGAGAGCCGTCCGGTCTGGCGGACGGAATATCAGATTGTGTGACAAAGCTTCGGGAAGGGCCGGTGCCGGAAACGGAAAATCGGCCCTTCGCCGCGGAAAGGAACGGTTCAGAATGGAGTTTACGGGAGTATTTCATAAAACATCGGAGCAGATGAGCTATCCACTGAATGAGGATGAGCTGATCGTCAATCTGAAAACGGGCTACGACGTAAAACAGGTTTTTCTGCATTACGGAGACCCTTATGATGCGGGAATCCTGGGCGGAAGCGAGAAATGGACGGGAAAGCGGGAGGAGATCGTTTTCAAAAAGCGGCTCCGCAGTCAGCTCTGGTGGACCACCACGCTGAAGCCGGAATACAAACGGTGCAAATATTATTTTGAGCTTCATACGCAGGATGAGGTCTGGCACTATTTTGAGGACGGCTTTCTGACCCCGGAGCAGGTGGGCATGGAGGGGCGGATGCTCCAGTGCTTCATCGTTCCCTGGATGAATCCGGTCGACGTGAACAAAACGCCGGACTGGGTGAACGAAACGGTATGGTATCAGATCTTTCCGGACCGTTTCTGCAACGGCACGCCGGAGGAGAACACGCCGGATATCGTGCCCTTTCACGCAGGCCCGGTCACCAATCAGGAGCGCTTCGGCGGGAATCTGAAGGGCATCGAGAGCAGGCTTTCCTACCTGAAGGAGCTGGGCATCACGGGCATTTACCTAAACCCCATCATGGAGGCGGGCTCCACCCATAAGTACGATACGAAGGATTATACCCGCATCGACCCGCAGTTCGGAACCAATGAGGATTTTGCCCGCCTGGTGAAAAAGGCACATGCCTGCGGCATCCGCATCATGGTGGACGCGGTGTTCAACCACTGCGGCAGACAGTTCGCCCCCTGGCTGGACGTGCTGGAAAAGAAGGAAGCCTCCGCCTATGCGGACTGGTTCATGATCCAGGACTGGGACAGCCTTGAGAAAAAGGCGGATACCAGGGACGCCAGGTTCTATTCCTTCGCCTTCGCGGACTGGATGCCCAAACTCAACACCAACAACGATGCGGTGATCGACTATTTCTGCGGGGTCTGCGAGGGCTGGATCCGGGAATTCGACATCGACGGCATCCGCTTCGACGTGGGAAACGAGGTATCCCACCGCTTTCTTAAGCGGATGCGGGAGCGTTTAAGGAAGATGAAGCCTGACATCTATCTGCTGGGAGAGATCTGGCATGACGCCAGCCAGTGGCTGACGGGAGACGAGTATGATTCCGTGATGAATTATCCGCTCCTCAGCGGCATCCATGATTTTTTCCTGGACAAGGGCATGGATAAGGCGGAATTTGAATACATGATCAATCGCTGCTATACCATGTACATGCAGCAGAACAACAATGTGATGTTCAACCTGCTGGATTCCCACGACACGGAACGGCTGATGAACCGCTTCCATGATCTTGATATTTTCTATCAGCAGCTTGCCGTCCTGTTCACCATGCCGGGAAGCGCCTGCATTTACTATGGAACCGAGATCGCCATGGAGGGCGGACACGACCCGGACTGCCGCCGCCCGATGCCCTGGCAGGAGCTTTCCTCTCCTGAAAACCAGGAAAGGATCGCCGCCATGCGCAGCCTCATCGAGCTGAGAAAAAAAGAGGAAGCCTGCCGGAGCCTGTATTTCCATTTCCCCGGCGAATACCCGCAGAAGCGGCTGGTAGAGTACATCAAGCTGGACGCGGACAACCGGAAGCTGGAGATCCTCTTAAACTGCGGAGAGGAAGCCGTTTCCGTGAAGGAGGAGGGTGAGGTGCTTTTCTCCAGGAAATATGAAAACGGCGTGCTGGGAAAGAACGGGACGCTGATCAGGAGGAAGAGGGAGGAAGCGGATTTTCGACCGCAACAGGCACAGTGAGAAATGCGCTCTGAGTTTTGCGCCAAAAAACATGATTGAAATGGCGGCGGAAAAATGCTAATATAAACATATAAAAGGTGCTACCGATAGACGGTTGCCCTAATCATAAAAACTGGTCAGAAATAACCGCCAATCTTTGTCAGGGACCGGGCGGTTATTTCTTTGCGTCTATATAAGCTATAGGGAGAGGAATGACAATTCCAAGAATCATCAAAATCAGTTCACAGCTCATTCACCGTCTCCGTCACCGACATGCTGCGGATGCGTCTGGCCGGAGCATGGACGGCGGCCGCCGCTGATAAAAGGACGAAAAGGACAATGACCAAAAGCGCCCCGGCGGGAGGCGTCCAGACGGCATAGGCAAAATGGGAGGCGATGAGAAAATCATAGAGCATTTTGCTTAAGGGAAGGCCCAGAGCACAGCCCGCGATACAGCCAAGGAAGGCATAGGTAAAGGCCTCGGCGGCGATCATCCGGGTGAGCTGGCGTCCGTCCATGCCCACCGCGCGCATGGCTCCGTACAGCCGAATCCTGGCGGAAACGCTCATGGAAATGCTGTTTATGATGTTCAGCATGGTGACCAGGGCGATGATTCCGAGAAAGCCGTATACGAAGGCGACGAAGGCAAACCAGGTGCCGGAGGTGCTCTGCTGTCGGTTATCGCTGAAAACAACGCCTTCTCCGGCCGCGCTTTTCAGGGCCGCAATGTCCTCATCCGTGGCGTCGGCGGTAAGCTGAAGCATGATGAGGGAATAGCCCGTCACACCGGTGAGCCGCGTAAAGGTCTCTTTTGAGGTGATGAGGGTGAGCCGTCCTCCCGTAAGGCCGTCGTCTGTGAAGGGATCGTATTTCAGCAGGCCCGCTATCGTAAGCGTCTCGCCGCCGATGCGGACGGTATCTCCGATTTCCCAGGGGCTGTCAGGATCCCATGTGGCAAGCGCCTGAGTGCTGTTCCCGTATACCTCGGCCAGGTCGCTTCCGCGCTTCAGCATGCCGTCCTTTTTCAGGCAGGCCAGGTCGAAATCGTCAAAGGAAATCAGATCGGCGCTGTCCGGGAAAAGGGCGTTTCGGAGAGTGCTGTCTGCGGAATCGGCGGCGCGGAAAGCGTCCGTGTCACGGGAAGAGTGGGAAGAGTCGGTGTCACGAAAAGCGCCTGCGTCGCGGAAAGTATTCGCACCGTCGGACATCGAGGCAGGCACATCGAAGCGGCTCCTCCGGCCATAGACCCGCCTGACACCATCCATGCCGCGCAGCGTCTCAGGAAGCTGCGGGTCGATGGAGGCCTCGCCGTCAGCGCTGGAAATGTCGATGTCGGACGCGGCTGCGGACTGGGGCATCAGATGGCCGGCAAAATCGATCAGGACGGAAAAGCTTAAAAACAGGATGATGCTGAGCGCGAAGGAGCCGGTCAGCAGGATCAGATTTTTCCCGGAGGAGAGGGCGTGATGAATGCCGAGCGCCGTCTCGATGCGGACGATGCGTGAGGAAAGGCGGGGGATGGCATCCGTCTGTTCCGTACTGCCGGAAACGGCGGCGGCAGGAGGCACCTTTGCGGCCCGCCTTGCGGGAGCGCCCGCGGCGATGAGAACCGTGATCACACCTACGAGAATGCCGCTTATGATTCCGGACAG
The DNA here is from genome assembly GCA_019119595.1 of Candidatus Eisenbergiella merdavium. GTDB lineage: Bacteria > Bacillota > Clostridia > Lachnospirales > Lachnospiraceae > Eisenbergiella > Eisenbergiella merdavium. The sequence goes on from DWWS01000012.1 coordinate 17,598, forward strand.
GCTGACGCCGAAAAGAGGGATGCGGGAAAATTCCTCTCCAACCAGGAAGCGCAGGGCTGCGCACAGCGCCCAGGTGGTCAGGATGCCGAGAGCAAGGCCCGCGGGAACCGCCGTCCGGCACCAGCTCAGGGCCTCCAGCCGGACAAAACGCCGGATCTGCCGGCTGCTCATCCCGATGCAGCGCATCATTCCGAAAAACTGCGTTCTCTGGGCAACGCTGCTGTTGATACTTCCGGAGATCATCAGCACGCCTGCGGCCAGGATCAGCAGACATAATACGCCAGCGGTGAGCAGAAGGGACTGGCCCATCGCGCTGTCAGCAAGCTCCTGAAGGGACAGGCTTCCGTGCTTTTGCAGAAGTCTGTTTCGTTCCATTTTAATGCCCATTTCGGCCATGCTGATGATGGAGGTCACAAGAAATACGGAAAAAATGATGCACAGCAGGGTCATCCGGCTCTGGCGGCGGCGCGTCCTGGCTGAGATTGGGATCAGACTGAGATAGCTTTTCATTCGCGGCACCTCCCGAAATCGGTCAGCACACCGTCGGAAACCTGCAGGATACGGTCTGCGGTCTGGGCGATGCGGCGGCTGTGGGTGATCATGAGGATGGTCTGCTCATAGAGCCTTGAGGCCTCCTTCAGAAGGGCGATCACCTCGCTGGTATTCTGCGTATCCAGATTTCCCGTTGGCTCGTCGGCCAGGATCAGCGCCGGATGAGTCATCAGGGCGCGGCCGATGGCAACACGCTGCTGTTGTCCGCCGGAAAGCTGGCCGGGCAGATGGCGGCGGCGCTCCTGCAGCTTCAGAATATGAAGCAGCTCCTCCAGATATTTCTGATCCGGCTTTCTGTAATCCAGCAGAACGGGAAAAATGATGTTCTGCTCCACGGTCAGCTCCGGGATCAGATTGAAGCTCTGGAAAATGAAGCCGATGTTTCTGCGGCGGAAAACCGTCAGACTGCTCTCCTTCATGGAAAAAATATCTCTGCCGTCAATAAAGACCCTGCCGGAGGTTGGCGTGTCCAGCGCGCCTATCATATTTAACAGGGTGCTTTTCCCGGAGCCGGATTCCCCGACCACGGCTACAAATTCCCCCTTTGGAACCGAAAAGGATACGTTTTTCAGGGCGTGAACGGCGGCCTCTCCGCTGCCGTAGGTTTTGGAAACGTTTTTTACCTCTAACAAATCCATTGATGCAACACCTCTTTCTGTCAGGATAAGAAGAGAATAGCATGCGAACCCTACTGCAGGGTGACAGAACTCCTACAATTCTGAAGGAATCAGCCGGAGGATATGAGAAAATTCATGGTGAAGGTGGTTCCGGCTCCCGGTTCGCTGTCCGCCTCAATGGTTCCGCCATGGGCTTCCACGACTGCCCTTGCAAGCGGAAGCCCCAGACCGATGCCCTGTGTGTCCGGGGAATAGCGGCTCCGATAGAAACGCTTGAAAATATGGGGCAGATCCTCCGGGTGGATGCCGCTTCCGTCGTCGCTTACGGAGATCTGTACGACAGCGGCAAAGGCGCGCCATTGGATGCGGATGGCGCAGCCCTTCCGGGTATGGTCGAAGGCATTTTTCACAATATTGCCGACCGCCTCCAGCAGCCAGGTTCGGTCGCAGGAAAGCGTGACCGCATCGTCACCGGAAAGAGAGAGCGTCTTTCCCTCCTGCTGTGCCCGCCATGCAAACTGCCTCTCTATCCTCTCCATCATTTCGGAAAGATATTCCTTCTTTTTTTCAAGGACAAGGGTTCCCGCGTCCAGCTTCGTGATCTTCAGCAGATTCTGCACCAGGGTGTCGATCCGGTCAAGCTCCTGTTCGGAAAGAGAGGCAAACCGGGCGATCTCAGGGCTGTCCGCTGCCTCCGCCAGCAGCAGCCCGTTATAGATGTTCAGGGCGGCCAAAGGCGTTTTTAGCTGATGGGAGATATCGGAAATGGTATCCTTCAGGAAGCTCTTCGCCTTTTTTTCGTTTTCCGCATGAGCGTTCAGGATGGAAACCAGGGAATTGACCTCATGAAACAGCCGGTACAGGCCGCCCTCCTCGTCGCAGGAGATATGGGCGTCCCTTTCGCCCGAGAGAAAATCCCGGATCTGCGCACAGGCCTCCTCCATGATCCGCTCCTGCTCCTGAAAATACAGATACATGGAGGCGAAAACACAAAGCCCCATCCCGAGGGAGGACAGCAGAACCCAGAATGCCGCGTGTTTCAGATGAAGGCCCGCGCAGACGGCGCAGATCAGGCTGAAGCCTGCCAGGGAGATGAGGATGCGGAGAAAAAGAAGGCGGATTTTAGAAGTCGTCAGAAATTTCATTGGAATACCTCGATTTCATATATGGTTTAAGACTTTCGTTTCTTATTGTCTGACTTTTTGTTCATTATAATTGCTTCCCGCAGCGGAGTCTACCGTAAGTTGCGCTGTAGTTGGTGGCGGCAACCGCATTTCCCTGATAGAATAAAGACACAAAAGAGGCGGAAAGCGCAGAGCTTTCCCCAAAAGGAGCGCCGCCTGCAGCGGAGAAAATGGAGGAAAAAATATGAGTATGATGCGATTTGTGACGATTGGCTTCGTTGTTTTGTATGTGGTTTTCTGGATCGCGGTTTTTGTGCTGGCGATCTACCTTTTGAGCCTGATCATCAGGGCATTAAAAAAGTACATTAACTCCGGGGAGGTAAGGAAGGAAAAGAAGGTGATCAGAAAATCCCTGGGAGAGCTTTTGAAGGAAAACAGGCTCCGCTGCAAAATGACACAGGAATTTGTGGCGGAAACCCTTGGGGTAAGCAGGCAGGCCGTTTCAAAATGGGAAAACGGAACGGCTGATCCGAGCACCTCAAACCTGCTCGCGCTTTCCCGGCTGTTTGGAATATCCGCGGAGGAGCTGCTGAAAAGCGTAAACGAAGAAACAAAACGGGAAGACAGAATGGAAGAAGGGAGCGGAGACGGAAAATGAGAGAAAAAGCCAGGATTCTGGATGCGACAGCGCTGAAGCTGATCGCTGTGCTTCTGATGCTTCTGGATCATATTCATCAGATGTTTTCCACGGCCGGCGCTCCGCTGTGGCTGACCATGGCGGGAAGGAGCGCGTTTCCTCTGTTTTTGTTCGCCGCCTCGGAAAGCTTTCATTATACCCGAAGCAAGAGGCGGTTCCTGCTGCGGCTGCTTGCTGCGGGCTGGGGAATGACGATCCTAACATTTTTTCTTCAGAACGCGGTTCCCAATGAGGACGTGGTGCTCATGAATAACGCGTTTGGCACGCTTTTTGTATCCGGCCTGTACATGCTGTTCTGGGACGGCTTTGCGGACGGACTGAAGAACAGAAACGCCAAAAAGATCGTAAAAGCGCTTCTGTGCTGCCTGATCCCGGTTCTCTGCGCGCTTCCCCTTTTCCTGACCGCCATGCTTTCCTTTCAGGAAAATGTGCAGCCCCAAACGATCCGGCTCCTGGCCATGCTGTCTCTGCTGATTCCCAGCGTATTTTCGGTAGAGGGAGGTTTTTCTCTCGTTGTGCTGGGAGCGGCATTTTATGCGCTCAGGAAACACAGGATCGCGCAGATCGCGGCGCTGCTCATTTTATCCGTGGCAAGCCTGCTGATCGACGGCGGCTTTCAATGGATGATGTGCTTTGCGGCCGTTCCCATGGCTCTGTATAATGGGAAAAAGGGAGCCGGGATGAAAGGGTTTTTCTATGTTTTTTATCCGGCGCACATTGCCGTATTGTATATCATTTCAGCTCTGTTCTTCTGAGGCTGGAGGGCTGTTTCATCATTTCAGATATAATGAATCTCCAGCGCCCCAAAGGATACGTCTCCCGTGATGGTCAGCACATCTTCAGATGTCTGCGCGGGGCGGCCATGCTCGTTTATCCCTCCAAAGGAGGAGGATGCGTTGCAGAGCACATGCCAGGAGGAGGGGATATACAGCTCCGTTGTGCCAAAGGAAACATCGACATAAACGGTTCCCTGATGCTGCCACAGAAGGCTGTCTGTAAGATATATCGCGAGAGAGCCGAAGGAATTTTCCAGATGCACATATTTTAGAGCGCTGCTCTGCAGATATTTGACGCAGGAATGGAAGCTGCCCTCACAGCGGACGCTTTCGGAGCCGTCTTCGTCAATGTGGGTTTCGTATATGAAATCATCCGCTCCTTTGGACTGGGAGGCGTCATCCTCTGCAGACTGAAAGTCATCGTCCTCCGCCCGCCGGGAGCATTCCTTTTTCATGCCGATCCTGTGCCAGCCGTGATTTTTCCATTCATGCCGGGGAAACAGGATGTCCAGGCCGATGGTGCCAAGCAGCGCGGCGCCAAGAACGGGCCAGGGGGTCAGCGCCTCGATCCCGAGCAGCCGGTCGTTGACGATGCACAGGAAGGCGGCGGAAAACAGGATTATGCCCCAGCTTCGTTTGACGATGCCCCGGATCAGAACGGCGGCAAGCGCCAGGGAAAACAGGATGGACCAGAAGCCGAGTCCCTCCAGAAAGCCGAGCCCTCCGGCGATGACGGCGCAGGCTCCAAGCAGAAACAGAATACCCCAGAATACATTTTTACGATTTCTCATAGCTTTCTCCTCTTTTCTCCCAGTCTCTCGATCAGCGCCTTGTAGTAGCTCCGCGACACGTAGACCTTTTTGGGCGTGCCATAAAACGCTACCGCGCTGGATGCGGCCAGATTTCTTGTGATGGAATAAATATGCGCCAGGTTTACGATGGTGGATTTGGAAATCCGCATAAAGCTGCCCGGCAGGGTTTCCTCCAGCTCATACAGCTTGCGCTCCGTCAGATACAGCCGGGAGGCGGTATGCGCCTGGATATGTTTCCCTTCCGTTTCAAAGAACAGGATCTCGTCCAGCGGTACAAAATAGCTGGTTCCGGCGTCCTGCAGGGCGATGCAGTTTTTTTCCGGGGCTGTCTGTGAGATTTCCTGCTGCAGCCTCAGAATATGTTCATCCATTTTCCGACAACGGATGAGCACCTCATCCTCGGCAAGCGCTGGATCGATCTCGATCTTTACCTTCACACTGTCACCTCCCGCAAAGCACCGCTGTCCTCTGTCACTGATACTCCTGATTATACCGAAGCTGCGGCCGCGGTCAACCGTTTGGAAGCAAGAGGTTGGAAACGGGGCGCAAGCGGTAGAAAAGAGCGTGTATTTTCCTATTTCTCAATACAGGCAGGAAACAGAATAATGTGATTGAGAAGCCGGAAAGAGTGTGTTATACTGGCGATACGGAAAGCCAGAGTACACATAAAGGCGGCCTGCCCTCCCACTATCGGAGGGGCTAACCCTCCAGACGAAAGAAAGGAGGGCGATGCCAATGTATGTTACATATCAGGACTTGGTTCAGATTGGAATGTTCATTGTAGCCCTCGTGGGATTGTGTTATACAATCTTTCGGGGAAAAAAATAGCCGCCACTACTGCCCATAGTGACGGCTGGCCTCATTTGAGGTAAAACAGTTCATTGTCTGGGGTAGGCCGTGTGTTTCTGGCTTTCCCTTTTCTATTATCAATATAGCACATCTGGCGGCATGGTGCAAGGACTGAATCTCCGGAGAACCGCAAACTGCGATAAATACCAGTTTACACAGCTCGCATAAATCCTCTATAATAGGTTCATAGTAATTTGCATGGAGGATAAGTCTATGAAATATCAGGATATGCCCTATGAAAAGGTTGATTTTGACCGGGTGGAAGAGGAATTTAAGGCTCTGATGCAGGAGTTTCAGGCGGCGAAGAGCGGTGAGGGACAGTTTGCGGTGCATCAGAAATATTATGCGCTCAGGGACCGGGTGGATACCATGATGACGCTGGCGCATACGCGGCACGACTGCAATACGGCGGATGCGTTCTACAGCGAACAGCAGGACTACTATGACGAGATGAGCCCGCGCTACAGCAACATGGCGCTCGAATATCAGAAGCTTCTGTTTGAATCTCCATACCGGGAGGAGCTGGAGGCAAAGATCGGGCCGGTGGCCTTTAAAAATATGGAGATCGCCAGAAAGGCCATGCAGGAGAAGCTGATCCCTCTGGTGCAGGAGGAAAACGCGCTGGCGACCTCCTATGAAAAGCTTCTGGCAGGGGCGAAGATCGACTGGGACGGGGAAACGCTGAACCTCTCCCTTTTGAAGCCTTATCTGAGAAACCCGGACCGGGAAATCAGAAGGAAGGCCTGGAAAAAGTTTTCCGCATTTTTTAAGGAAAATGAAAAGGAGCTGGACGACATCTATGACAAGCTGGTGAAAAACCGCACGAAGCAGGCGCAGGAGCTGGGCTATGAGAATTACGTGGAGCTTGGCTACTACCGGATGGGACGCAACTGCTACGGCAGGGATCAGGTGGAGGCCTTCCGCAGTCAGGTAAAAAAGGATTTTGTGCCCTTTGTGGAAAAGCTGCACGAGAAGCGCAAGGAACGCCTGGGGCTTCAGAAGCTTTCCTATATCGACGAGGGCGTTTACTTTAAGGACGGAAATCCGGATCCCACCGGAACGCCGGAGGAGATCCTGGCGGCCGGACAGCGGATGTATGAGGAGCTTTCTCCGGAGACGAAGGAATTTTTTGATTTTATGATGGAAAACGGCCTGTTCGACGTTCTGGGCCGCAAGGATAAGAGAGTGGGCGGCTACATGACCTATCTGCCCCTGTATCACGCGCCCTTTATCTTTGCCAATTTTAACGGCACCAGCGGGGATGTGGACGTGATCACTCATGAATGCGGCCATGCCTTCCAGGGCTATCTTTCCGGAAAGGATCCCATCAGGGAGCATGCGGACATCACCATGGAGACGGCGGAATGCCATTCCATGTCCATGGAATTTTTTACGGAAAAATGGATGGAATGGTTCTTCGGGGACGGGGCGGACGCCTACCGGGAAATGCACTTTGAGGACGCCTGCATGTTCATTCCATACGGCTGCATGGTGGATGAATTTCAGCATATCGTCTATTCCAGGCCGGAGCTGACACCTGCGCAGCGCAAGGCGGAATGGAGCAGGCTTGAGAAGGAATATAAGCCTCATCTGGACTATGAAGGGGACGAATTTTTCGGGGCCGGCGGCTACTGGCAGCAGCAGCATCACATTTACAGCTTCCCCTTTTATTATATCGACTATGTGATCGCGCAGACGGTGGCCTTCGAGTATAAGCTGTGGATGGATGAGGACTATGAAGCGGCCTGGAAGAGCTATCTGAAGCTCTGCAAGCTGTCCGCTTCCGATTTCTTCACCAATATGATCCCCGAGGTGGGGCTGAAGCTTCCCTTTGACGATGGCTGCATGAAGGAAATGGCGGAAAAACTGGAAAAAAAGCTGGAAAAGAGAGCTGAATAAAGAAAGCTGAATAAAGAAAGCGTAGGCCAATGAATTATATCGTACTGGACCTGGAGTGGAATCAGGGCAATGAGGAAAAAGAAAAGCAGAGGAGAGAGATCCCCTTTGAGATCATAGAGATCGGCGCGATCAGGGTGGATGAACGGATGGAGCTTGCCGGCAGCTTTCATGAGGTCGTAAAGCCGCAGGTCTATCAGGAAATGCACCGTAAGACCAGGCAGCTTCTTCATATGGATATGGCGCAGCTGCAGGAGGGCGATTTTTTCCCGAATGTGATGAAGCGGTTCCTTTCCTGGTGCGCTGCTCCGGGGACAGACGATGAGCCGCAGCCCTGGATGTTCGCCACCTGGGGGCCGCAGGATCTGACGGAGCTGCAGAGAAACATGCGGTTTTACGGGATGGAGCCCATGGGAAGCGGTCCAGTCCGGTTCATTGATATTCAGAAGCTGTTCAGCATTGCCTTTGAGGATAAGAAGACCCGCCGCAGCCTGGAATATGCGGTGGATTTTCTGAAGGTGCGGAAGGACGGGGCGTTTCACCGGGCGCTGAGCGACGCCTGGTATGCGGCGAAGGTGCTTCAGCAGATCCGGGATCCGCAGGTGCTTGAAAAGGTTTCCTTTGACGCCTTTCAGGTGCCCCAAAGCCGGAAGGACGAGGTTCACATTACTTTTGACGATTATGCCAAGTATATTTCCAGAAGGTTCGACGACAAGGCCCAGCTTCTGACAGACCGGGAGGTGGCGAGCACCAGATGCTATATCTGCCGCCGGAACCTGAAACGGAAGATCAAGTGGTTCACTCCGAACGGAAAGCACTATTACAGCCTTTCTCTCTGTAATCAGCACGGCTATATGAAGGGGAAGATCCGAATCCGCAGAACGGAGGACGACGGGATTTATGCGGTCAAGACTACCAAATTCATATCGGAAGAGGATGCGGCGGAGCTGTTTCACAGAAGGGATGCGGCGAAGGGGCAGAGGAAGGTGAAGGGAAAGAAAAAACAGGGAGGAGCTTAATTGTCCTCCCATAGTTTTTCATTTGGAAGCAATGTAAAACAGTATTCTATGAAATCCAGCATGTTCGTTTCTTTTATGCCGCGTATTTTATGGGCAAAAATTCTGACCTGATTAATAGTGTCCATATTTACCGTACCTGTGTTTATTGGAAAAATTTTGTTGTAATAGCTCCCTTTATCAGAACCGGAAATACGTTTTACCATAATGCCGGATTTCAGCATGACATCTTCAAGATTGTCAATGTTGTAGACGGGAACAATGTATTCCTGCAGAGGATGCCCGGAAAATAAATCTCCTGATATGTACTTTTTCTTCATGTCTTCATCACAATCATCCGTGTCCATTATGATAAAAAGCTTAAAGTTTTTCAGACATCGGCCTTTTTTATCATATTCAACGGAAAATTCATCGGAGAATGCTTTTAATGATTGAAAAGGTTTCTTTTTCAAAAAGGCTGGAAGTCCATTAATCTGTATGCTGCTTTTCCCTTTATCTCTGGAAATGATTTTTATGGGAAGATGGAGGTTGGTATAAATATACTGAGTTAGAACAAGTTCAGATTTTCCATGTACGAGTACGGCACATTTAGTATAGTTCAAAAAAGGAGGAGCCATGCTTATACCCCTCCTTTCGTATCAGGTACATTTACGGATAATTCCTGCAGTATGGAATCATAGTCTACGGTATCTATGACAGGAATACCGCCGAATAATCCTTTAAGATACATAGATCTTGGATTATTGCTGCCCTGAATTCTTGTAAACTGGTCAAGGCTTCTTACAGACTTGTTTCCCTGATAATCCACATTTATGATATAGGCCGATTTAGGTTCTATTGCTTCCAGCATATAAGTATTATGAGTGGTTACAATCAATTGGCCTGTTATATAATCAGTCATGGATTCCAGTATGGTCTTAAGCAGCAGATCGTGAATACCGTTATCTATTTCATCATATACAACAGTCACGCCGCAGAAGGCGCCGAGAAGAGAATGTATGATTTCAAGAATTTGCTGTGTCCCTGCAGATTCCTGTCTGAAATTGATTTTACGGATTTTGCCTCCGATCATTTTTTTAACGTATAGAGTGTAAGAAACAGAAGCTTCTCTATATGTTTTTTCATAATAAATTTCTTTGATGTCTGAATAAATCTGAGTTAAAAAGTCATTCAAAATCCGTTCGGAACAATTCAGAAGCGGCTCATACTTTTTTTCTATTTCTCCCTCGCCCAGTTCTTTTAAAATATTAGAAGGTATTCCCGCGTCAAATTCACTACCGGAAAAGGATGCTTTATTACAATGAATCGTCATTTCCTGAATCATTGTCAGTATATCAAAAAGAAAAGGAAGATAACTGTCCTTGATATACTGTTCATTCTTTTCAGATCTTTCTTTATTCAGGATACTTAAAAAAGTATGCTTTCCCCAGTATTTATCAATTTCATCGGAGATTTCTGACTTTACCTTCTGATTGGTAAACAACTTATTTGAAAAATTCTTTTGGATTCTTCCATCCTGACAAGAGAGCTCAAATAAGGTTCCGCTTTGCTTACCGGTGAAATAATAAAGCTTTTCATATATTACTTTTTTGTTGAACCGAATTTCATAACAGCCCTCATGGCCGTTGAAGCAAAAACCGTATTCTGCACTTGTTTCCTCCTCACATTCGGCCATACGGTAGCCGCCAGTCCAGATTGCGACTGAAGAAAATTCAATAAGATATCTTACAAGTCGGGCATGTGTACCCCGAGAAAAAGTCTGCTGGAAGGAATCGGTTGTATCTGTTGGAAATACTTCTTTTGGAGTCATCAAAGAATCAATGCTTCGGCGGAGAAACTCAATGCTGTGGACAAAGTTTGATTTACCGCTTCCATTTTCCCCATATATCGCAATAAATTTTTTGCTCCCTTTCCGGCCGTTTCGGAAATCGAATGTCACATCCCGAAACGACATGAAGTTTTTGAGTCTGATATAAGTGAACATTCCGTTTTCCTTTCTTTTTTATGATATTACTATTTTTAAGAAAAAAAGTCAATTATATAGATAAAAATGATATTTTTTATATCATTATATGAAAGGTTATATTATTTATTCAGAAAAACTAAAAAAGATAACAGAAAATAATCAGTCCCGTACATAAAAAGAAAAAGACGGCTGATAACAACCATCTTTTTCTCTTTCCAGCCATGCCATTGGCCTCTGATCATCTGAACGCAGGTCAGGCAGAAACGATGGCATAGGTTCCCATACAGGTCGTCTGAACCGTAATGGTTCCGGAATTTGTATCAAGATCAGGAAGGACGTGAACCTGTCCGGTCTCATCTGCGCAGAGAACAGAGAAGCTTCCTCCCTGCTGAACAGCCCATGCAGGAAGCGCGGCTGTGATCTCAACAGGGCTTTGAAGGGTTTTTACAGTCCGGCAGTCGTTCCGGGTAAAATGATACATATCCACATCTACCATGCAGACCACCTTCAGACCAAGCAGCTCGGCTGCAGAGGAAAATACCTCCTGTTCCTCCTTATTCTGGTTGTCGCAGACATAAAGAGAAATTTTTTCTCCCTCAGGTGCTTCTGCTGTGAGGCCTGCGGCTGTACAGACAGCCTCATAGGAGGTTCTTACGGCAAGCCCTTCTATGGAATCAGTGGAATACACTCCTTCCACGGCTGAAGTGACGCTTGCACCGCCGATGCTTACCACATTTTGGGACTTTTCGACGGCAGCTTCCCCGGCCTCATGCCTGGAAGCATCGTTTCCGCTGCTTTCCTCACCGGCAGGAGCATCCTCTGTCCCTCCCTGATCAGCGGAATCCTCCGTGCTTTCATTCTGATCCTGATCGTCTGAGTCGTCGCTGTCGGAAGGATCCTCCGGTTCAGAGGGCTCGTTCGCCCTGAAAACGAAGGCAAAAAAGTTTCCATCACCATATTTGCTGGAATCAATGGAAAAATGGCAGGTCTTTCCATCTTTTTCTACAGTAATGGAGCCGATTGAAAAGGTATAGTGGGCGCGGGGAGTCTGAGGCGTGATGGTAATGCTGTTATCGTCATTGATCGAAAAGTTCCGGTCCGTAAATTCTCCCGTATTTATAGTAAAATCTACAATCTCAGCTCCCTCCCATTCCGCAGTGAAGACCGGCTGAGGCGCAATGTCGCAGAAGGTAATTTCCTCTCCCACTTCTCCATTTACATAGACAAACCCCTGGGGAGAGGAGGACAGGGAGGAGATCACGTCGTCGAGCTCAGGCGCTTTCTCCTCCGCGGGTGTGTCAACTGTTTCCTGCTGGGACTGTGTCTCTGCCGTCTCCTGCTGGGACTGTGAATCCACTGTCTCCTGCCGGGACTGTGTATCCCCTGTCTCCTGCTGGGACTGCGTCTCCACCGTCTCCTGCTGAACCTGCGTCCCGTCTGTTTCCGCATATGCGGTTACGCCGCAGGTCAGCATGGCGGAACACAGCAGCGCGGCAAACAATTTCCTTTTCATTTCGATCATTCCTTTCTTATTAAAAAAATATTATTGATCTTCCAAATGCAATCGCCTCCCAAATGATTCAGTCATGCAGCCTGAAGGACCCCTCCTCATATGTCCCGGAAATTACTGCTTTTTCACTTCATCCTTGGGCACAATCTCATTATAGATACTTTTTTCAGTATATGCAAGCAAAAAAAATATCACGATAATAAAATTAGAAACTCCTGCAGAAAAGGAATGGTAGAATTGTTAAGCTATAGTCCTTTATGGAAAACGATGGAGAGAAGGGGGATTACGACATACACATTGATCGTCGAGTACGGGGTCAATCCGAGGACGATCAATAATTTGAAGCACAATCGATCCATTACAATGATCACATTAGAACGGCTGTGCAAGATCCTGAACTGTTCACCTAATGATGTGGTAACTTTTGAAGAAAGTACAGATATGGAAGATCAGTAAAGATGGCAGACTGAAAGCGGTCCGCCATCTTTATTTTATATAAAAAGCAGCCCGGAGGGTTATGGACAGAAGCTGTGAAAGGCCCTCCGGCGGTTAAAAGCCCTCGGGATCCTTTCTGGAATACCTGTCATAGTCAACCCGTTCCCTTCCCCTCCTTCTTTTTCTTCTCTTACGGTCCTTCCGCTGGCTGGAGAAGCTGTAATTGCGCAGCAGAGTGACCAGCCATACCAGGAAATTCAGAAGAAGATAGACGGATACCACGCCGATGAGCACGAGGCGTACATTGATGTAGATCCGGTTTTGGGACGGATCGGCGTTGGCTGCATCCGTATGCTCTGCATCGTCTGACTGAGAATCGGCGCCTGAGCTGACGGAGGCCTGCTCCACCACACGCACCGCCGCATTTCCCACGTATACGCCGTTATAGGTGAAGGTGATCTCCGCTGCCGCATCCGCATCCTCCAGTCCGTCATAGGAAAGCACGGACTGCGTATCCTCGTATTCTGCCGCGTTGGGAAGGATGATGACGTCGGAGGAATCAATGGCGAGAAGGGGCGAGGAGCTGCCGAACACATCGGCGTCCGATTCAAAGAAAAGCTCGTTCCCCGCTGTATAGCGGCTGTCCGCATCGGCGACATTCACCATCCGGAAGCTGCTGAAGCCGTAATTGAACAGCTCCACCGTGTCGGTAAACTGGGAGGGGGATTCCTCCTTCATGACGACGCAGACGAGCTTCATTCCGTCCTTCTGGGCGCAGGAAACCAGCGTCTGGCGTGCCTCGGAGGTATATCCGGTCTTGCTTCCGATCAGATATTCATAGGCATAAGGCTTCCCCGGGTAAAGCTGGTTTTTGGAGGAGATGAACAGCTCCTCGCTCACGGTGGCGGAGCGGGGGATGGTATAGGTCGCCGTACCGGACATTTTGCAGAGCAGATCGTTGGAGAAAAAAGCCCTGGCGATCAGCGCCATATCATAGGCGGAGGTATAGTGGTCCTCATCGAAAATACCATTGGCGTTGGTAAAATGGGAATCCACACAGCCCAGCTCCTTCGCCCGCTCGTTCATCAGCCCGGCGAAGGCATCGACGCTCCCGCTGACGTGCTCGGCAAGCGCATAGGCCACCTCGTTGGCGGAGCCGACAAGAAGGCCGTAAAGGGACTGCTCCACCGTGATCTGTTCCCCGGCCTTAATGGCGATGTTGGAATCGGTCTGCCAGTTAATGCTGTTGACCGCTTCATAGGAATAAGTAACTATTTCATCCAGGGAGCACTGTTCCATGACGATCAGCGCGGTCAGGATTTTTGTAATGCTGGCCGGATAGAGGGTCTCGTGTATGTTTTTTTCATAAAGGATCGCGCCGGTCTGAACATCCATGAGGATGGCGGACTCGGCTCCGAGGGCCGGGCCTGCGGGCCAGTTTTCCCACTCGTTGGAGGCGACGGGGAGCTCCTTGCGCGCTTCCGCCTGCGCGGCAAAGTCGTTTCCCCCTCCGGCCGCCGGTTCGGCTGAAACGGAAAGCGGAGAGACAAAAAACAGGGAAAGGACAACGCAGAGAACGGAAAGAGCGGAAACGGCTCTTTTTCCGGGGACAGCTTTCCACTTATATTTTGAATTTTCTAAAGAATAATGCTTCAATTCTCATACCTTCTTCTTCGTTGTAAAAATCCACATCTATCATACACTATCCCGGCTTTGATTTTAAGGGACTTCAGAAAAAATTCAGAAATTCTTTGCGCTTCCCTTTTCTTGCCAAATCAGGTACAATGGTACGGAAAAATCGTACAACTGGAGGTAGGATTGCAAAATGAGACTGAAGAACGTACCCGGCTCAAGGGAAGCCATTGCGGAGAGCCGTTTTGTCATACAGAACCCGCAGGAGCATGCGGGAAAATGGAACGAGGTATTCGGACGGACGGCTCCGCTTCATATAGAGATCGGCATGGGAAAGGGCCGGTTTCTCATGGAAATGGCGGCTCTTCATCCGGATATTAATTACATCGGGATTGAAAAATATTCCAGCGTGCTGATCCGGGCCATTCAGAAGATGGAGGAAAACGAGCTTGCGAATGTGCGTTTCATCCGGATGGATGCGGAGGAGCTTACGGAGGTGTTCGGCGCGGGAGAGGCGGACCGGATCTATCTGAATTTTTCCGATCCCTGGCCCAAGGACAGGCATGCAAAGAGACGGCTTCCCTCCAGGCAGTTTCTGGCCCGCTATGCTCAGATCCTGAAGCCGGAGGGGACGATCGAGTTCAAGACGGATAACCGGCCGCTGTTTGATTTTGCCCTGGAGGAGCTGGAGCCTGCGGGCTGGGAGGCGGAGGCGGTGACCTTCGACCTGCATGCGGATGAAGGGCTGATGCAGGGAAATGTGATGACGGAGTATGAAGCGCGCTTTTCGGCGGCAGGAAACCCCATCTGCAAATATATCATACACAGAAGGGACGGCCATTGAGGCCGTCCCTGTTACAATGCTTTTATATGATCCGGGAACCGCACATCCCCTGTGAGCGGCATCCGGAGAAGATCAGGCATTCCTTTGATCGAACCAGCAGAGTGCAAGCTCCTTCAGACCGGGGATGATTTTTCTGATTTCCACGTTGGTGGTGTTGATACAGAGGTCATAGCCCTCCCGGTCGCCCCATTTCCTGTCGGTGAGCAGCCTTTGATGGCGTGCGCGGCCCGCGTCGATCTGGCGGATCTTCTTTTCCAGATCACGGTCGGTCAGCTGTTCCGAATCCGAAGCCCGCTCCCTGCAGCGCCTTACCTTCCAGTCCATATCGGCGTAGACAAACAGCCTCAGCGGGGCATAGCTTTCCAGAATGACGCCGGAGCATCGCCCCACCATCACGCAGTCGCCCTGCCCGGCAAGCTCCCTGATGATCTGCTGCTGCGTATTGAGCACCTTCAGCTCATTTTCAGATGTCGGATCGGAATAGAAATAGAAGGAATGTCCAAAGGTAAGGGGCACGTTGACGGTCAGCCCCTTTCTCAGCACATTTTCCACATATCCTTCATCCAGGTCGCATTTTTCCGCAATGGAAGACACGATTTCCCTGTCGTAATAGGCAAAGCCGAGCGCGTCTGCAAGACGCTTTCCCACCTCGCGGCCTCCGCTGCCGAATTCACGGCTGATTGTGATGATCCTCATAGATGATCGCCTCCTTTGCAAAGCCGGTTGTCGAAAAATCCTTCCTTCACCCTCAGCGTAGTCCTGTTTGGAGGATTTGTCAATCGCTTTTCCGCGGCGATCTTTTCGCGGTTTTTGGGGGGCTTTCGGTTTACCCTTCTTTCAGGCCTTCCTTTACCTCAAAATCCGTTACATCCATGACTGCGCCGGTCGGGCCGCCCGCGAATGCGTACAGGCCCGCCACAACGCCCGTAAAGCATTTTCCGGCGCCTTCGCAGGCAAGAAAGCGGGTGGAGGCGCTGCAGAGCGGCTGAAAAGGGCCGCCGTTCAGGGCTGCTTCAAAGAAATAGAATTCCTTTTGGCCGCGGATGCGGAGCCGGACTGTTCCCTCCTCTATGGGAGAACAGAAGGGGATCTGGAAAAAATCCTCCGCATTTTTCTCCACAAAAAGCACGTTGCCGGAGGGAGTTCTGCGTTTCCCCGCACGGTAGTGGAAATCGGAGGCAAGAAGGACGGCAAGCCCTGCCTCGTCCCCGATGCATTCCGGAGTAAAGGTGAATTCGGCTTCTATGCAGCAGTCGAAATCCGGCTGTCTGACGGCCGCAAAGGACGCACTTTTTTTATCCTGAAACGTGACGCGCGACGGAATGAGCTTCAGGCTCCCTCCGCCCTTTTGGTAATGGGAAAAATCCGGCCTTCTGAGAAAAATCCATTCCGGCTCCCATGCGCTGTTGTTCAGGTCGGGTTTCCAGGCAGGAACGGGCCTCTGAGCGGACCAGAGCGGGCCGTTGCAGACAAGGGACGCCTTTGCAGCCAGGGCAGAAGGGGCGCAGGATATGCGGGGCCAGCCGTTTTCCCAGACTACCGGCGTGAGAAAGGTCTCACGGCCCAGATGGGTCATGGTCCGCCTGGAAAGACGGGTGGCGAGATGGATGATCCACCAGCTTCCCTGATGATCCTGAAACAGGTCGCCGTGACCGGAGCACTGCACCTCCTTGGAGGTATCGTGAGCATTGGTCAGAATCGGGTTATGGGGACAGGCCTCATAGGGGCCGAAAAGGGCTTCGCTGCGCGCCAGAGTGATCATGTGGTTGAAATTGGTTCCGCCCTCCGCCGCCATCAGATAATAGAAGCCGTCGATCCGGTAGATGTGCGGCGCTTCCAGAAAGCCGCCGCCGATCCCGGACCAAACGGTATACGGCCCCTGAAGGATCCTTCCGTCCGAAAGGTCGATTTCCTCCAGAGTGATCTCTTCCAAGCCGGGATGGAGGGAAGCGTTGGTGCAGTAGTAGGCTTTCCCGTCTTCAAAGTACAGGGAAGGATCGATGCCGCCGACAGGCACCCAGACAGGTTTTGACCACGGGCCGGCGGGATCGGGGGAGGAGACGATAAAATTCCCGTATCCGCTCAGCGTGGCGGTGACATAGAACATGCCGTTTTCACAGCGGATGGTGGGAGCCCAGATCCCGCCGGAATCCTTTACGTCCGCCATGGGAAAAGCATCCGCATCCTGAACGCAGTTTCCGATCTGCGTCCAGTTCACCAGGTCGCTGCTGTGGTAGACCGGAATTCCCGGAAAGTATTCAAAAGAGCTCGTGACAAGATAGTAATCGCTTCCGGACCGGCAGATGCTCGGGTCAGGATGGAAGCCTTTCAAAACTGGATTATGATATTCCATAGTGGGACTCCTTTCTGAATTCTGCCATCAGTATAGCACCTTTTCGGACATCCTGACAGGCGGCAAAATTTATGTCCTTCCGGATGATGCACAAAAGGCGGGGTTACAGTTCGCCGGATTGCCAGCGAGCTTTAACAAAGCGGGAATGGAGCCGGATGAAAAGGAGAAATTGGCCTTGCAAAGAAACGGATTGTGTAATATGCTATGGATGAGGCCGGACGGAAGCGACAGCGCTCTTTTCCCGGGCGCGCGCATGGAGACGTCCGGAATCGTTTATACTAAAAAACACAGCATGCAGAAAGACCGCAGGGAGCAGACGGCAGGACACAGACGGCAGGGAGTGGACAGCAGGATACGGCCTGCCGGGACGGAAGACTGAAGGCAGCCGGAAAACAGGCTTCGCGCGGTGAAAGGAGAGGTATATGGAATATAAATTTACATCAGCGAATTTTGAGGAAGAGGTATTAAAATCCGACAAGCCCGTGCTTGTGGATTTCTACGCGGACTGGTGCGGCCCCTGCAAGATGATGGCGCCGGTGGTGGCGCAGCTTGCGGATGAGCTGGAGGGAAAAGCCAAAGTCGGAAAGCTCAATATCGACGACTGCATGGACGTCGCCGGAAAATACCGGGTGATGAACATCCCCACCTTCCTGGTGTTCAGGGACGGACAGGAGAAGGAGAGGATCGTGGGAGCAGTTTCCAAAAACGAGCTTCTGAAAAAAATCGAGCAGGCCATGGGATGACCGGAGAAAACGGCCGGATATGCCTGTATCATTTGGAAGAAAAGCGCAGCACGCGACAGCGGCTGCGCTTTTTTCAGTCTGCCCGACGGGCGCGCGTTTTTTTGATCAGTGTCCTTCTGAATCGGAGGAAGCCGCCTTTTCCTTATATTTTCCCGGCGTGATGCCCTGCAGCCTGCGGAAGATGCGGATGAAGGCGCTGCTGTCCACGAAGCCGGTCATCTGGGCGATGTCCGCGATCTTCAGATCGGTTTCCTTAAGCAGGGTGAGGGAATTGGCGATGCGCACCTCATAGAGATAATCCACCACGCTCTTCTGGTACTGTTCTTTAAACTTCCGGGAAAGATAAGAGGGGGAAAGCCGGAAGTGCTCCGCAACGGTATTCAGGTTGATGTTGGCGTCAAAATAATTGTTGTCAATGAACCGGCGGATGTCCTGTCCCCATCGGTCCGGAGATGCGCTTTTTTTCATTTCGGAGATTTCCATGGCAGCCTCCAGATAGGCCTGCCGGGTCTGGGAAAGAGCGCTGGGCAGGGACTGGGAGAAGAAGGATTCCTTCAGGAAATCAAGGGCTTCCGTCTGAAATCCATAGTGGGTCTGGCAGTAAAGCTGCAGCCTTGCCGTGGCCTGATAAAAGAAATAGTAGCAGCTTTTGGCATCCGCCCAGGACAGATGGTCCAGATTCTTCTCGATGGCTCTGAAATAATCCAGAATCTGCCCCTGATTTCCGGTGACTACAAGGTTGGTGACATATTCGCTGGTATTTAACGGGATGGAGCTGATGGACTGCTCCTGCGGGATGGAACAGTAGCAGCAGATCCGGCCGGCATCGGACAGCTTCTGATATTCCAGAGCGGTATCTGCCTGCAGGTAAGCATCCGGAATCTGTTCCTTTTGAAAAAGCAGGCTGATTCCCGCGCGCAGGGAGAGACGGAAGGAATTCTGGAGAAAGTCCAGCAGTCTCTTTGTCAGCGCCTCGATCTGTTCCAGAGGATGCGGGCAGGAGGAGGGGACGTTCAAAAGCACGGATATTTTCTGTCTGCGGACGCAGAAATACTGATCCGTAAAAACCTCCTGCAAGAGCTCGCGGAATACATTTTCAATGGTAAAAACAGTCAGGTCGAGAGGGCTGTCCGGGCCGTCAAGGTCTCCTGTCTTTTCGATGAAAAGAGAGACCACGCATACGCGGTCAAAGGACAGGTTGATGGAAAACTGCTCGGCAACATGATCCGGAATCTGGGAAAATTCGATCTCACCGGACAGGATTTTCTGCAGATAGTTATTTTTCAGAAGATCCTTCTGTCGTTCGATCTCATTCCGGCTTTGGGTGAGGATTTTCATGATCAGATGATATTCATTTTTATCCGCTTCCAGCGGACCGTCCGTCTTTTGGATAAACTGCAGGATCCTGGAAACGGGCTCATAATTTTTCCTTGAATAATAGGTAATAACGGCAATTCCTGCCAGAATACAGAAAAGGATGGTAAAGAGCATGACCATGAGCAGCGGCTTCGTCTGGGAGCGGTATTCCGCCATCCTTGTGATGGAGATCAGAGCCGTGCCGGAGATCTGGAGGGGAAAGGAATCCACGATCAGCGAATCTTCCCCCTTCACCGTATAAGTGGAAAGCTCATGCCTGTCCCCGAAAAATTCCTCCAGCGGCAGGGAGGACAGACGAAGGTCTGTATCTCCGGTGGCGAGAAATACGCTGTCCTGGCCGATCAGGGCGAAAACAGGAGACACGTCCGCAAGAAGCTGCCCCTGAAGGCGGTCCAGCAGGCTGGTTTTGTCAAGCTGGATGCAGAGAATGGCGGAGGGATTGCCGGATATATTGGTCAGAATGGTCTGGGCGACGGTCACAAAGCCTTCCGTTTCGGAGGCATAGCAGATGATCCGGCTCTGCTCAAGCGCCTGAAAAATGAGTTCCCAATCTCCGGCAGACAGAAGATCGCTCTGGCTTTCCATATAGGAGAGCATGGGAAACGTATAGACGGACGATGCGTTTACGATATAATCCGAGGAGGGAAAGTACAGGCTGATCTGCTGGATCAGGCTGTTGGAGACCTGAAGGGAGGCCAGGTCCTTTTTCAGGTAATATCTGTCCATGTAAGGGTTGGAGCCCGGTGTGGATTTCCCGCTGGAAAGGGCGGCCGTATATTTGTTGATCTGGAGGTGGGAACCGAGATTGATGGCGTCCCGGAAGGCCGCGTTGATCTCCTGGGCAGAATTTTCCAGAACCAGACGCTGGTTGGAAAGGATACGCTGCCTGAGGGCACCATAGCTGTGATAATAATAAATGGAGCAGATCAGAAGAGGGAGCAGGAGGACGCTTCCATAGGACAGAAGCTGCTGCCAGAACAGCCGCGTTTTCTTTTGTTCCCTTCTTCCATGAAATAACTGCCTTGTCATATTTTCTCCTCCGTCCCTCTGAAAGCTGAGGCTTCTTCCGTATTTTCCGGTAAAATTAATGATAGCACAAAAGACGGGAACGTCGGTACGATTTTTCTAAACTGATCTTATATTTCCGAAATAAGGGGCGGGAATCAGGACGAGTGCGCTTTTCTCGCATTTACCGGAGGGCTGCGGCGGAGTATAGTTGGGACATCACCGAACAGGAGCGCGCCGGTTCGCAGAGCGATGCAGGCAGGCTGCAGATGATCAATGCAGGCCCTGCTGAGTAAAACTGCAATGAAAAAAAGAGAGGACAGAACATGAAAAAGAGATTTTTAAAAAGACTGACCGGTCTTGCGGGAGCCTCCGTCATGCTGCTTTCCACAGTGCTTACGGGCTGCGGCGGACAGGCATCGGAGGGACAGAGCCAGGTACAGGAGGAAGGCAGCGGGGCAGTTTCGGAAAGTGAGGAGACTCCCGTGCTCACCGTATGGGCCTACTGGACCAACAGCGATCTGTACAGCGATCAGGGAGACTGGGAATACTGGCAGGCGATAGAGGAAGCCTGCAATGTAGATCTGCAGTTCCTGGACAGCTCAGGCGGCAAGGATGCGCTGTCGCTTCTTGCCGGAACGGACGATCTGCCCGATATCATCATTGATTATGATACGACCTTTCCCGGCGGCGTGCAGAAGATGCTGTCGGACGGCTCCATCATCGCGCTGAACGATCTGATGGATCAGGGATGCCTTCCCAACTTTAAAGCGTACCTGGAGACGGACCCTGAGGTGGATAAGCTCTGCCGGAACGATGCGGGGCAGTACGCATGGACGCCCATGATCCGCAAACCGGATTCCCCGCTGGTATTCAACGGAAACATGATCCGTCAGGACTGGCTGGACGAGCTTGGCCTTGAGATGCCCGAAACGGTTCAGGAAATGGAGGATGTCCTGATCGCGTTTAAGGAGCAGAAGGGCTGTGATTCCGCTTTTTCCTTTATCTATGGAAACTATAACATCATGGTCAACAGCTTCGGGATCATGGAGGGAATGTACGTGGACAGAAATGATCAGGTACATTTCGGAGCCATTGAGGATGGATATCTGGAATTTTTGACGCTCATGAACCGGTGGATGAATCTGGGAATCCTCGACCCTGACGCCTTCACGCAGGATGCGGACGCATTTTTTGCCAAGATCGCCAGCGAAAGGACCGGCCTGGTATGGGGGTATACGGGGGGCACCCTGGGAAAGATCATGACCATGCAGGAGGAAAACACCTCCATGAATTATCAGCCCGCGCCCAATCCGGTCCTGAACGAGGGCGATACTTTCATCGTAGATCAGAGCAGCTACCGCATCAATACCATCGGAGGAGCGATCGCCGCGACCTGCTCTGATCCCGAAGCGGCCGCCCGCGTCCTTGACTATACCTATGGCGAGGAAGGAAATATGCTTGCCAACTACGGTCAGGAAGGCGTGACCTATGAAATGGTGGACGGAAAACCCGTTTACACGGAGTTTGTCCTGCATAACCCGGACGGCCTGTCCATTGAAAAGGCGCTTTCCATTTATGCCGGCTGCAATAACAAGCCGTTCCTGGTGGAAAAGGACTATATGCTTGGCACCTACGCCTATGACGTACAGAAGGCTTCCCTGGAGGTCTGGGCTACACCGGACGCGACCGTGAAGGGACTGCCGCCTCAGAGCATGACGGATGCGGAGGTACAGGAGTACAACTCGATCATGACGGATATCCAGACCTATCTGGACGAATTTAAGCTGAAATTCATTCTGGGAACGGAGCCTCTGGAGAATTTCCCTCAGTTTGTGGAGAATATCAAAAACATGAACATTGAAAGGGCGATCGAGATCCGGCAGGCGGAGTATGACAGGTATCTGGCAAGATAATCAGGTATCCTGCAGGAAATAAGGGAACAGACCGGAACCGCCGGCACAGGCAGCAGCCGCTTTTAGAGCGAAAACCGCTGCTGCCGGCGGTTTCCGGCGGAGAGAAGGTTACAGGATATGAAGAAAAAAAGCTATGCCGCCAGACTCCGGCAGAATATAAAGAGACATAAGGGACTGTATCTCATGATTCTGCCCGTCGTGGCGTTTTATCTGGTGTTTTGCTATTATCCCATGTACGGCGCCCAGATCGCGTTCCGGGACTACACGCCGAAGCTTGGCGTCTTTCACAGCCCATGGGCCGGGCTGAGGCACTTCAGGGAATTTTTCGACAGTGTGTATTTCGGCAGGCTGATCCGGAATACCATCAGCATCAACCTGAAGAATCTGATCTTCGGGTTCCCTGCCCCCATTTTGTTTGCGCTGCTTTTGAACGAGGTAAAGGGACAGAAATTCAAAAAGGT
This sequence comes from Candidatus Eisenbergiella merdavium, assembly GCA_019119595.1. Lineage (GTDB taxonomy): Bacteria > Bacillota > Clostridia > Lachnospirales > Lachnospiraceae > Eisenbergiella > Eisenbergiella merdavium. The sequence continues at coordinate 40,179 of DWWS01000012.1, forward strand.
GGTGCAGACGGTCAGCTATATGCCCCACTTCATTTCCACGGTGGTCATTGCGGGAATGATTCTGCAGTTTACCGCCACGGACGGAGTACTGACCTGGGTCATGACGCTGTTCGGCTATCCGAAGCAGAACATGATGCTGAATCCCGATTTTTTCCAGCCGGTCTATGTGATCTCGGATATCTGGCAGAGCCTTGGCTGGGGTTCCATCATCTATATCGCGGCAATATCCGGAATCAATGCGGAGCTGTATGAGGCGGCGAGAATGGACGGGGCGGGCCGGTTCAAGCAGATGTGGCACGTGACCCTGCCGGGCATTCTGCCCACCATCATCACCATGTTCATTCTCCGCGTGGGAAACATGATGAATCTGGGCTTTGAGAAGATCATCCTGCTCTATAATTCCTCTGTTTATGAGACGGCGGACGTGATCTCCACCTATGTATACAGAAAGGGTCTGGTGGATCAGAGCTACAGCTTTTCCACAGCGGTGGGACTTTTCAATTCCCTGATCAACCTGCTGCTTTTGTTTCTTGCGAATAAGCTGTGCAAACGCTTGACAGAGCACAGCCTTTGGTAGGAGAATGAAAATGAAAAAGAGAAAAAAGGGACTTTTATTCGATCTTCTGAACGGGGCGGTTCTTACCCTGGTGGCGCTGGTGACGCTGTACCCGTTTTTATACGTGGTGTTCGCCTCCTTCAGCGATCCGCTGGAGCTGATGTCCAATTCAGGACTGCTATTCGCTCCGATGGGATTTTCGCTGGATGCCTATGTGCGGGTGTTTGAAAATCCCTCCATATACAGCGGATACGCAAATACCATCTTTTACGTGGTGGTGGGAACCCTGGTGAACATCATCGCCACCTGCATGGCCGCCTATGTGCTTTCCAGAAAGCAGTTCATGCTTAGACGATTTCTGACGGTCATGTTTATCTTTACCATGTATTTCAACGGCGGCCTGATCCCCAGCTACCTGCTGATCAAGGATCTGGATCTGATCAACAGCCGTCTTGCGCTGATCCTGCCCGGGGCGGTGAATACCTTTAACCTGATGATCATGATCACGGGCTTTGAGGGAGTGCCGGAATCGCTGGAGGAATCGGCAAGAATGGACGGGGCAGGGGACTGGACGATCCTGTTTCGGATCATTATGCCGCTGGCGAAGCCCACGATCATGGTCATGGTGCTCTACTATGCGGTGGGACACTGGAATTCCTGGTTCAACGCCATGATCTATCTGCGGGACGCGGACAAGATGCCTCTCCAGATCTTCCTGCGGGATATTCTGACGCGCAGCCAGCTCGGAGCCATGTCCGGGCAGGTGGATGTGGAGGATGTGGGCCTTACGATCAAATACGCCACGATCATTGTATCCACGGTGCCTATCCTGTGCATTTATCCCTTTATCCAGAAGCATTTTGTCAAGGGCGTCATGATCGGAGCCGTTAAGGAATAAAACAAGCCTTTCCCGAAGACCTGAAAAAAACGGAGTGAGGCGGAAGCTGGGAGGAAAATATGGTACGCGCATTTGACACACACAAGATCAGAAAAACAAGGGAGCTGTCGGGCTGCCTGTGGGATTTTCAGACCCTGCCGGAGGAGGGTGAGGCCGTGAGGCTGAAGACCCCGGTGCCGGGCTGCTGGCAGAGCGAGCCGGAGACCCTGACCTACAGAGGAAAGGCCTGCTATGAAAGAAGCTTTTCGGCGGCCGGAAATATCCGCCTGGAATGGAAGGGGGTCAGCCATACGGCTCAGGTTTATGTGGACGGCGAACCTGTGGCAGAGCACTATAACGCCTATACCCCGTTTTCGGCGGTGGTCAGAGGACTTCCCGCAGGAGAGCATACGCTGAAGGTCTATGTGGACAATTCCTTCGGCCCGGATTCCGCTCTCCATGTGCCCAACGATTATCAGACCTATGGCGGAATTACCCGTCCTGTGGTGCTGGAGGAGCTGGGAGGACAGTACCTGTCCCGCCTGCAGGTCACGCCCTTTCTTCGGGAGGGAAGCTGGTATATCCGTGCGGAGGGAATGGTGGAAAATCTGGAGGATAAGCCCTTTGACGGAAGCGTAGGATTGTATCTGGAGGATGAGCGGCTCGCTGTTCTTCCCGTTCATGCGGAAGCGGGGGAGACCGCCGCCTTTGCAGCAGAGAAGCTTCCCTGCCCTAAGGCCGAAGCCTGGTGCCCGGAAAATCCCCGCCTGTATTTCGTCTCAGCCATTCTGTGCGCACAGGACGGACAGGCGGCGGATGACCTTATCGACCGTATGGGCTTCCGGGAAATTCAGATTGCGGGAAAGGATATTCTTTTTAACGGTAAAAAAATCCGCATCAAGGGCTTCTGCCGTCATGAGGATCATCCTCAGTTCGGTTGCAGCCTTCCCTATGCCGCCATGTGCAGGGATCTTTCCCTGATGCGCGATCTGGGAGCCAACTCGGTGCGTACTTCTCATTATCCCAATGACGAGCTGTTTCTGGATCTGTGCGATGAGACGGGAATGCTTGTGTGGGAGGAAAACCATGCCAGAGGACTTTCCGAGGAGGACATGCGCAACCCCAATTTTGAGCGCCAGTGCGAGGACTGCATCCGGGAGATGATCGAGGCCCATTATAACCATCCCTCCATATATATCTGGGGGATCCTCAACGAATGCGCCAGCCATACCGAATACGGAAGGGACTGCTATCAGAAGCAGCTTGCGCTGATCCGAAGCCTGGACAACAGCCGTCCCTGCTCCTTCGCAAGCTGTCAGTTCAAGACGGATATCTGCTTTGATCTGCCGGATGTGGTTTCCTACAATATCTATCCCCAGTGGTATCACGACACGCCCGCCGATGCCTATCTGAAGGATCTGTACGACTGGGTGCAGGAGGAAACCGGAGGGAGCGGAAAGCCGTTCCTTGTAACGGAGGTGGGAGCGGGCGGCATCTACGGCTACCGCACCCCGGAGAAGGTAAAGTGGTCGGAGGAATACCAGGCGCAGGCCCTGGAAAGACAGCTTAACGCCATATTTTCTCAGGAGGGCTGCAGCGGCGTGTACGTCTGGCAGTTCTGCGACTGCAGGGTATGCGACAGCTGGTTCCATGTTAGGCCCAGAACCATGAACAACAAGGGCGTCGTGGATGAGTACCGGCGCCCGAAGCTGGCCTATGAAACGGTGAAGAGGATATATCGCAGCGTGGAAACATACGTGTGAGGAAGTGGGACATTTTAAAATCCCATTGACAAAAAAAGCGGTCTGTTCTAAGATAAAGATGAAAAGGATGCCACCAACAGCAAGTGGTTGGCTCTGGTTAATAATTGGCTATCAAAAAGACAACCTTACCTTTTGCCGTGGTGGTTGTCTTTTTGATTATCTAAATTCTTTTTCACTGCTATGTATGTGTTAATGATACCAACCATGCAGTTGAGTATCTTGATAACAACATCC
>DWWS01000013.1 GCA_019119595.1 Candidatus Eisenbergiella merdavium
GATGACAGTAAGAGTTTTCAGTTGTTCCTGTGACAATGTAATCTTACCTTCTTTCATAGCTTTTATAGAATATCAAAAAGAGACAGAATCTCAAGTGAATCCTAAAGAGACATTATCACAAGTGAATAACAAAAGTCTCTCCCCCCAATTGACGCCCCCCTTCCTTCTGCGTTATAATCATACCGACATTCAGAGAACCCCGCATTTTTTCGGGAGGGTCATCAGGCCCTCCCCTGCGATACGAAACAAAATGCCGCCGCGCGGACGGCAGAAAAGAGGTAGATATATGGAATCAAAGCTGACCATAGCGATCGCCGGAACCGGATACGTGGGCTTAAGCAATGCGATACTGCTCGCACAGCACAACAGGGTCTGGGCTGTGGATGTGCTGAAGGAAAAGGTGGACATGCTCAATCAGCGCATATCCCCGATCCGGGATAAGGAGATTGAGGAATATCTGGCGGAAAAGGAGCTGGATCTGACCGCAACGCTGGATGCGGAAGGCGCGTATGCGGAAGCGGATTTCGTGATCATCTGCACGCCCACCAATTATGATCCGAAGAAAAATTACTTCGATACCTCCTCTGTGGAGGATGTGATCCGGACGGTGCTCCGGGTGAACCCGAAGGCCGTGATGATCGTTAAATCCACGGTTCCTGTGGGCTATACGGCTTCAATACGGGAAAAATATGATACGGACCGGGTTCTGTTCAGCCCGGAATTTTTGAGGGAAGGCCATGCGCTGTATGATAATCTTTATCCTTCCCGCATCATCGTCGGAATCCCGGCGGAGCATGAGGGAAGGCGGGAGGATGCCGAACGCTTTGCAGGACTTCTGAAAGAGGGAGCGGTTAAGGAGGAGATTCCGACGCTGATCACTCACTCCACCGAGGCGGAGGCGGTGAAGCTTTTTGCAAATACCTATCTGGCGCTCCGTGTCAGCTTCTTCAATGAGCTGGATACCTATGCGGAGCTGCGCGGCCTGAATACCAGGCAGATCATAGAGGGCGTCTGCCTGGATCCCAGGATCGGGACGCATTATAATAATCCTTCCTTCGGTTACGGCGGATACTGTCTTCCGAAGGACACCAAGCAGCTTCTTGCCAACTATCAGGATGTCCCGGAAAATATCATTGAGGCCATCGTGGACGCCAACCGGACCAGGAAGGACTTTATTGCGGAACGGATCCTGGATAAAGCCGGCTTCGATGGGAGCGGAAAGGGCGGAAAGCCGGTTACGGTAGGCATTTACCGTCTTACCATGAAAACCGATTCCGACAATTTCCGCCAGAGCTCCATTCAGGGCGTGATGAAGCGCCTGAAGGGGAAGGGGGCGGAGGTTATTCTGTATGAGCCCACGCTGAAGGATGAGACCTTTTTCGGCTCCAGAGTGCTTCGAAGCTTTGATGAATTTGCGGCACAAAGCGATGTGATCGTGGCAAACCGGTACGCCTCTGAGCTGGATCCTTATCAGGAGAAGGTTTATACCAGGGATCTGTATCACAGAGACTGAGTAAAAAGACGGAGAAAAGGAGCGCTGCCCGTGGGTTGCGCGGGCCGGAGGCTATAGAAAAAGGAGAAGGCAGTATGGCGGCTACAGGACTTCTGGTTGAGATCGGAGACAGGCTGAGACTGCGCAGGGAAGAAATGGGAATGACGCAGAAGGAGGCGGCGAAGCTTCTGGAAATGTCTGAAACCTTCTACGGCGAGATTGAAAGAGGAAACAGACGGCTTTCCATAGAGCGTCTGCTTCTGGTCCGTGAACGGATGGATATGAGCCTGACCTGGCTGCTTGCCGGGAGGATGCCCGAAGGGATTTACGAGGGAATCAGCCGTCAGTATCCAGGAGAGAAGGCGAAGCGCATGGAACGCCTGCTGCGCGACCTGGCGAAGCTGTATGAATGAGCAGGAAAAAGAGAGCAGAAAAAAGAGAGGCGGCGGAAAAAATGTTTTCCGCCGCCCTGTTATCTGTCCGTTGCCCGGACAAGACTCCGTTATATGGTCTGTCAAAGCCGCCTTATAAAGACCTCTTATCGAATTTCTCCTCGCAGTATTTGCAGCGGTAGACCTCCTTCTTTTCATCCGCCAGCACGAAGACATGGGGCAGTCCCTGCTCGATGGAGGTGATGCAGCGGGGATTTTTGCAGTGGATGACGTTTTTGATCTCCTTTGGAAGCGTAAGCTCCTTTTTGGTGACGATCTCGCCGTTTTTGATGACGTTTACGGTGATGTTGTGGTCGATGACGGCAAGCACGTCGAGATCAAGGGTGTCGATGTCGCATTCCACCTTCAGGATATCCTTTTTTCCCATCTTATTGCTTCTGGCGTTCTTGATGATGGCGACGGGGCAGTCCAGCTTATCAAGCTGAAGATGATGATAGATGGACATGCTTTTTCCCGCCTTGATATGATCGAGCACGAAGCCCTCTTCAATTCGTCCTACATTTAACATATGAATCTCCATTCCGGAGCGTAAAAAGCGAGCGCAGGGACTGCGTATGCAGCTTTCTCCTGCCGCGCGGCGCCCTGTGACGCTCCTTCACAGGACGCTGTGTAAAAACAACGGGCTGCAGGTTATATTTTGAAAATGTTAATCCACATTCCGGAGCCGCGAATCGTTCTTTTCCGTAAGGCCGAGCAGGGTGAGGATGAGGGCCATGCGGACATAGACGCCGTACTGCGCCTGCTTGAAATAAACGGCGCGGGGGTCGTCGTCCACATCCACGGAGATCTCATTCACTCTGGGAAGTGGATGGAGAACGTACATGTCCGCGGGTGCAAGGCTCAGCTTGGCCTTGTCCAGAATGTAGAAGTCCTTCAGGCGGACATAATCCTCCTCGTTGAAGAAGCGCTCCCGCTGCACTCTGGTCATGTAGAGCAGATCCAGCTGAGGAAGGCTTTCCTCCAGGCGGATGACCTCCTCATAGGGGATATTCTTTTCCTTCAGCATCTCGATGACGTAGTCAGGGACGCGAAGCTCCTCCGGGGAGATGAAAATGAACCGGATGTTGTCATAGCGGGAAAGGGCGTTGATGAGGGAGTGGACGGTGCGGCCGAATTTCAGGTCTCCGCACAGGCCGACCGTCAGGCGGTTCAGTCTTCCCTTCAGGCTTCGTATGGTCATCAGATCCGTCAGCGTCTGGGTGGGATGCTGGTGGCCGCCGTCTCCCGCGTTGATGACGGGGATGCCGGAAAAGGAAGCAGCAACCATGGGCGCGCCCTCCTTGGGATGACGCATGGCGCAGATGTCCGCGTAGCAGGAGATGATGCGGATGGTGTCGGCGACGCTTTCTCCCTTGGAGGCGGAGGACGATGCCGCGTCGGAGAAGCCGAGCACGCTTCCGCCCAGGTTCAGCATGGCGGCCTCAAAGCTCAGCCTGGTCCGGGTGCTTGGCTCATAGAAACAGGTTGCGAGCTTTTTTCCCGCGCAGGCGTGCGCGTAGGCGGCCGGATCCGCTTCAATGTCGGCGGCGAGCTTAAACAGCCTGTCCAGCTCCTCCACGGAAAAATCAAGAGGGTTCATCAGATGTCTCATATCGTAAGTCTCCTTCCTTGTCCTGAAAGAAAACCGCAGCGGAAAAGCAGCGCATATAAGCGCATTATAAGCGTACTATAAACACGCAGGCGGACATAAAAAAACGAAGAGAAAAATATCCCTTCGGCTTCGGTCAGATCTCTGCAATTACGGTGTCCTGCGCTTGTCCTCATTTTGTCTCTCCCGACACGTTTTCCATTTGCTTTCGTGCCATTATAGCACAGGAGAGGGGCGGTTTCAAGAGCGGAAAAGCACAACCTGAAAAACCGCAGAAAATCCTGTAGAAAACCTTTGCAAAAGAGCGGAAGATGGCTTATAATCTACACGGATAAACGGAGCGGATCTGGGCGCGCCAAAGCGCAGACGGGAGCGGAAAATGGACGAAAGAAAAAACGGTGAGATTCAGTTTCAGGAGAGAAAGCGCTGGCTTTTCTTTGCCCTTCCCTTTACCTTCACGATTTACACGGTGGGGGAGGATATGATCACAGTATCGGAGGGCTTCCTGAATAAAAAGGAAAACGACTGCTATATGTACAAGGTGCAGGATGTGGAGCTTCTGGAGTCCCTTCCTCAGCGCATTTTCGGGCTTGGAACGGTGCGCTGCTTTACGGGGGATACCACGAGCCCAACCCTGCTGCTTCAGAATGTGAAGAACGCCCGCGCCATCAAGAATTTCATTCTGGAGGCATCGGAAAAGGCGCGCATGCGCAGAAGAACCATGAACATGCTTGATATCGGCGCGGAAGACGCGGAGGATGGAGAGCTGTAAAGAAAAAACGTTAAGGATACGGTTGGAACCATGGAACTGGATATGACAAAGGGCAGCCCCTTGAGGCTGATCGTAAAATTTATCATTCCGATCATTCTCGGAAATCTGTTTCAGCAGCTTTATAACCTGGCGGACACGGTGATCGTGGGCCGCTTTGTCGGCGTGCAGGCGCTGGCCGCCGTGGGGGCGACGGGCACGATCTCCTTTCTGATCCTGGGCTTTCTGATGGGGCTGACCACAGGATTTACGGTGCAGACCGCGCAGCGCTTCGGCGCGGGAGATCTGGAGGGAATGAAAAAAAGCGTGGGAAACGCCGCCGTCCTTTCCGTGGCTGTCACCGTCATCATGACGGCGGTGAGCGTGCTGTGTATGGACGGGCTGCTGCACCTGATGCGCACGCCGGAGGACATCATGGAGATGTCCAGAACCTATATCCTCATCATCTGCTGGGGGATGGGCTGCTCGGTTCTTTACAACCTGCTTTCCAGCATCCTGCGCGCTGTGGGAAACAGCAGGGTTCCCCTGTATTTTCTGATCCTTTCCGCGGCCATCAACGTGGTGGGGGATCTGGTGCTCATCATCAATTTCCGCATGGGCGTGGCGGGAGCGGCCATCGCTACGGTGGCGTCCCAGGGAATTTCCGGCGTGCTGTGCCTGATCTATATGATAAAAAAGGTACCCGTGCTTTCCCTGAGAAGGGAGCACTTCCGCCTGGACCGCTGGTGCGTGCGCAATCAGCTTTCCGTGGGGATCCCCATGGCGCTGCAGTTTTCCATCACGGCGGTGGGAACCATCATGGTGCAGGCGGCTCTGAACCTGCTCGGCTCCACGGTGATCGCGGCCTATACGGCGGCCTGCAAGGTGGAGCAGCTGGTGACGCAAGTGTTCGTTGCGATGGGAATGACCATGGCGACCTACTGCGGCCAGAACCGGGGAATCAACGATCTGGAGAGGATCAAAAAGGGAAGCCGGATCGCGTTCTGGATCTCCTCCATATATGCTGTGTTCATCTATGTGGCGGTGCAGTTTGCCCTTCCCTGGATCATCCGGCTGTTTGTTTCTGAAAATATTGACCAGGTGCTTGTTTACGCGAGAACCTACATCGTGATCTGCGGCGCGTTTTTCATCCCGCTTGGCATGATCTATATTTACCGGAATGTGATGCAGAGCTGCGGCTATGCGTTCATGCCCATGATGGGCGGCGTGGTGGAGCTTGTGAGCCGCGCGGTGCTCGCTGTGATCGCGGCAAGCCTGTTAAGCTATGAGGGCGTCTGCCTTGCGAACGCGAGCGCCTGGTGCTTTGCCGGAATTTTCCTTTTTGCGGCTTACCGCTTTACCATGAAAAAAATGGAGCGGGACAAGGCGGCTGCACAGGCTGCCGGAGAGCAGGTTGCCTAACACATGCAGGAGGCGCAGCAGCTCAGCCGAAGAATGAACCGTTACGAAGGGCCATCCCGGGATGGCTGCGGCTTTCCTGTCGGGGGACGCTTCATGCGTCCCTCGTCGCGCGTTCCATCAGAAGTCCCGTGGCAGCCCAGCAGGGAAGATAGTCCAGGCGGATGACCCTGCCGATGTTCCAGCGCGCTTTCTCATAGTCCCAGGGACAGAGGCCCTTCTTCCACAGCAGGCGTCCGGACAGATATTCCGCTGAAAAAATGAGCAGGGCGTAAATGCCTCCCCGCGCTGCCCAGTGCAGACGGCCAAAAAGCCGGAAGAAGGGGGCGAGAAGACAGCCCGCCCCGTAGATGGGAAACATCCACAGGGAGGTCGTCCCCTTCAGGGTCAGATCCCTTCTGCGAAGGGACTGCAGGGCCGTGAAGGAAATTTCCAGGCACCAGCCGAGAATGCCGCATTTGATGAAGTTCTGAAATAGTTTCAATAAATTCCGCATACGGACAGTGTATCCGTTTTTTTGTTTTCTATCCCTGAAAACCTGCCACTGCTGAAATGTGAGGGAGGCGGAGGGAAAGCGTAACGCCGGAGCGGGAAGCTGCGAAATACAGGCGCAGGAAACACCGAAGCTGCGGAGGGAATGATGAGGAAGTGCCGAAATGAATTATAAGGAAGCTTTGAAATATGCAGAGGGCTGCAAACAATACGGCATCATTCCGGGACTGGACAGCATCCGGAGGCTGCTGGGCGGTCTGGGAGATCCGCAGGAGAGGCTGAAATACGTCCATATCGCGGGAACCAACGGGAAAGGAAGCGTGCTCGCCATGCTCTCCTCCGTGCTCGCAGCGGCGGGATATCGGACGGGAGCCTACAGCTCTCCGCAGGTGCTGGAGCATCGGGAGATGTTTCAGATCAACCGGAAAATGATCGCAAAGGCGGAATACGCAAGATGTATGGAGCGGGTGAGCCAGGCTGCGGAGGAGATCGCCTCACAGGGCTTTGCGCACCCCACTTATTTTGAAGTGGAAACGGCTCTCGCCCTTCTGTGGTTTCAGGAAAAGGGCTGCGATATCGTGGTGCTGGAAACGGGGATGGGCGGCCTGGAGGACGCCACCAATGTGATCCCTTCTCCTCTGGTCTGCGTGCTCGCTTCCATCAGCATGGATCACATGGCCGTGCTTGGGGACAGCCTGGAAAAGATCGCCGGGCAGAAGGCGGGGATCATCAAGCCGGGAAGCCGGGTGGTGAGTATGAAGCAGCCGTCGGAGGCCATGGAGGTGATCAGGGAGCGCTGTGGAAAGACGGGCTGTCCGCTGGCCGTTGCGGATCCGGAAAAAGCCTCCGGCATCCGGCGCAGCCTGAGGGCGCAGCGCTTTTCCTACGGAGGGCTGAAAAATCTTTCCATCTCTCTGGCGGGAACCTGGCAGATCGATAACGCCGTCCTTGCGCTGGAGGCGCTGCGCGCGCTTTCTGAGGCGGGCTTTCCGGTTCCGGAGGAAAAGCTGAGAAGAGGTCTTGCGGAAGCCACCTGGCCCGGCCGCTTCCAGGTGTTTGACGGCCATCCTCTGTTCGTGGTGGACGGAGCGCACAATGAGGACGGCGCGAAACGGCTGATGGAGTCGATCCGGTTTTATTTTACAAATCGGAGAATCGTCTATATAATGGGAATATTAAAGGACAAGGAAGCGGAAAAGATCATCCGTATCACCTGCGGCGTTCCGGCAGCGGTGGTCACCACCTCGGACAGCGCGAATCCGCGTTCCACCCCGCCGCTCGCGCTGGCGGAGCTGATCCGTCCGTACTGCCCGAACGTGACGGCGGCGGACAGCCCGCAGGAAGCGGCGGAGCTGGCAAGGCTCCTTGCGGGAAAGGACGGCGTGGTCGTAGCCTTCGGCTCCCTGTCCTTCCAGAGTATGATCATTGACAGCAGAGACGGGAGACAGAAATAAGCCTGACGGCTTTTTTTGACAGGGCTGTTTGTGCCGGAGCGTCACAAACGGCTTTCAGGCGAAAGAGAAACTGCGTTCGCGGCCTCCCTTTGCCCATCGCGCTCCGGAATGAGGTTGACATGGTAAACAGAGAGAAGATCGAGGAGGGAGTGCGGCTCCTTCTGGAGGGAATCGGAGAAGATACGGAAAGGGAAGGGCTTCTGGAAACACCGCAGCGGATCGCGCGGATGTATGAGGAGCTGTTTTCGGGGATGGAGCAGGATGCGGCGGAGCCGCTTTCCAGACAGTTTGAGGTGACGGACGCCGGGATCGTGCTGGAAAAGGACATCACCTTTTATTCCGTCTGCGAGCACCACATGCTTCCCTTTTTCGGGAAGGCCCACGTGGCCTACCTGCCGGACGGAAGGGTGGCGGGCTTAAGCAAGCTTGCAAGGACCGTGGAGGTATACGCGAGAAGGCTTCAGGTGCAGGAGCGGCTGACCGGCCAGGTGGCCGACGCGCTGATGGAGCATCTGCGCCCGAAGGGAGTCATGGTGCTTCTGGAGGCAGAGCACATGTGCATGACCATGCGGGGCATCAAAAAGCCGGGAAGCAGAACGGTGACCGTCGCCATGCGCGGGACTTTTGAAACGGACACCGGCCTGCAGGAAAGCTTTTACCGCATGCTGGGGGTGTGAGGATGGAACGGGTGAACCGGATCCTGGAGCATTCCATTTATCGGGAATGCCTGAAAAAAAATGAGGCGGCGGAGGAGAACAGGCGCTTCTGCCGCCATGATATGATCCATTTTCTGGACGTGGCACGGATCGCCTGGATCCTGAATCTGGAGGAGAAGGCAGGGGTGGAGAAGGCGCTCCTTTACGCCGCCGCCCTGCTTCATGACTGCGGCCGATGGAAGCAGTACGAGGACGGGACGCCCCATGAGGAGGCCAGCGCGTGCCTCGCGCCGCAGATCCTTACGGACTGCGGGTTTGCGGAGGAGGAAAGGGAGTGTATCCTTGCGGCCATCCGGGGGCACTGAAAGACGGAAAGCGCGAAAAAAGCGGGCCTTGCGGGGCTTTTGTACCGGGCCGACAAGCTGAGCCGGAGCTGCTTCGCCTGCGCGGCCTGTGCGGAATGCGACTGGCCGGAGGAAAAGAAGAATCTCAGGCTTCGGCTATGAAGGGCGGGCGGATGCGGCGCATAAATGCCGCCAGAAGCCGGCACGAACCTTTGGTTCGTGCCAAAGAAGGAGGAAACGATGCGGATCGGCGGAAAAGAATTTAAGGACAGCGGCAGGACTTACATCTGGGGAATTCTCAATGTGACGCCGGATTCTTTTTCAGACGGGGGAAAATATGACAGCCTGGACAGGGCGCTCTTTCAGACGGAGCGCATGCTGCAGGAGGGGATGGACGTTCTGGATATCGGCGGCGAATCCACCAGGCCCGGACATGAACAGATCTCCGCAGAGGAGGAGATCGAACGGGTTGTTCCGGTGATCGAAGCGGTAAAGGCCCGGTTTGACGTTCCGGTTTCCCTGGACACCTACAAGCATGAGGTGGCGCGCGCCGGCTGGCAGGCCGGAGCGGATCTGATCAATGATATCTGGGGCCTGAAATACGATGAGGGACAGATGGCGGCCTTCCTTTCGGAAAGCGGCCTGCCCTGCTGTCTGATGCACAATCGCAGGCAGGCGGAATATACGGATTTTATCCCGGAGCTTTTGGAGGATCTGAGGGGCTCGCTTGCCGTCGCGGAGCGGGCGGGCGTCCGGAAGGAGAATATCATCCTGGATCCGGGCGTGGGCTTTGCCAAGACAAAGGAACAGAATCTTGAGGTCCTGGCAAAGCTGGAATGCCTTCGTGCGCTAGGCTGTCCGGTGCTTCTCGGCGCCTCCCGCAAGTCGGTGATCGGGCTTACGCTGGAGCTGCCCGTGCAGGAAAGGCTGGAGGGAACCATCGCGACCTCAGTGCTTGCGGTGCTTTCCGGCTGCTCCCATGTGCGGGTGCATGATGTGAAGGAAAATGCGCGGGCCGTCCGCATGGCGGAGGCCATAGAGGAATACAGAAAGAAAAGCGGCAGGAAGGAGTGCGGCTATGGATCAGATCAGGATTCAGGGACTTGAGATCTACGCCAGGCACGGCGTATTTGAGGAAGAAAGAAGGCTGGGACAGCGTTTTATCGTGGATGCTGTCCTGAACATATGTCTGCGTGAGGCGGGAAAAAAGGATGATCTGAGCCTTTCCACCGATTACGGCGCGGTCTGTGAAAGGATCACGCAGGTCATGCAGGAAAAGCCCTGCCTGCTCATCGAGGCGGCGGCCGAGCGGACGGCGGAGGCGCTTCTTTTGTCCTTCCCGGCGGTGGAAAGCCTGGAGCTTACGATCCATAAGCCCCAGGCTCCGATTCCCCTTCCCTTTGCGGATGTGGCCGTGAGCATCCGGCGCGGCTGGCATACCGCGTACGTGGCGGCCGGCTCCAACCTGGGAGAACGGGAGGCCTTTCTGAAAATGGGGATCGAAGGCATAGCGTCCCATCCGCTCTGCCGGGTCGAGGGCGCGGCGCCGCTGTATGAAACCACGCCCTACGGCGGTGTGGAGCAGGGAGAATTTCTCAACACGGTCCTGCGGGTAAAAACATTGCTTTCGCCGGAGGAGCTCCTATCGCTTCTGCAGGAGCAGGAGCAGAGGGCCGGAAGGGAGCGGAAGGTGCACTGGGGGCCAAGGACGCTGGATCTGGATCTGCTTTTCTTTGACGACCTTATCCTGGAGACGCCCCGTCTGATCGTGCCCCATCCGGACATGGAAAACCGGGACTTCGTGCTCAAGCCCCTCTGCGACCTTGCGCCGGGGCTGATCCATCCGGTGAAGGGCCGCCCCGTCTGCGCCCTGCTTCGGGAGCTGGAAAAAAACGGCGAGGTTCACGTGATGGCCCGGCGGACACCGCAGGAGGCGTGAGGCCGGAGGAGAATGGCCGGCACCCGCCGGCACAGCCCGCAAAGCCGCGCCGGCGAGCGATCTATAAGGAATAATGGCTGCTGTTCATGGGGAACCCGTGAACAGCAGCGAACAATGTGAAATATATGTAAAATCCTGTCAGACCCGGTTGCGGGATGACAAAAAAAGAGATACGATAAAAAGAAGGATGCGGCGGCGCCGTATCCTGACGGAACGGAGGAGCTATGGACTTACAGGAGCTGAGAGGACAGATCGACGAAGTGGACGAACAGCTTGTGAAGCTGTTTGAAAAAAGGATGGAGATCTGCGGACAGGTGGCAAGATACAAGATCGAGACGGGAAAAAAGGTCTTTGACCGGACGCGGGAAAAAGAAAAGATCGCGGCGGTGCAGGCCATGACACATACCGATTTCAACCGCACCGGAGCGGGCGAGCTGTTTGAACAGATCATGTCCATGAGCAGGAAGCTGCAGTATCAGATCCTGACGGAAAAAGGGAGCCTGGGGAGACTTCCCTTCATCCCGGCGGATTCCCTTGGAATGGACGGCGCGCGGGTGGTGTTCCAGGGCGCGGAGGGCGCTTTTTCTCAGGCGGCCATGCACCAGTATTTCGGAGAGGGGATCAACAGCTTCCATGTGGACACCTTCCGGGACGCGTTCTGCGCCATCGAGGAGGGCAGCGCGGATTTTGCGGTGCTTCCCATTGAAAATTCCACGGCGGGGATCGTGAACGAGATCTATGACCTGCTGGTGGAATTTGAAAACTACATTGTGGGAGAGCAGATCATAAAGATCGAGCACTGCCTGCTGGGGCTTCCGGGAACGAAGCAGGAGGAGATCCGCACCGTTTACTCCCATCCCCAGTCCCTGATGCAGTCTGCCAGATTCCTTTCCGAACATGAATGGAAGCAGGTCAGCCTTCCCAACAACGCCTTTGCCGCAAGAAAGGTGGCAGAGGACGGCGACCGCAGCCAGGCCGCCATCGCGGGGGAATACGCGGGAAAGGTCTACGGTCTTGAGGTGCTGGAGAAGCCCGTGAACCAGTCCGCCACCAATTCCACCCGCTTCATCATCATCACCAACCAGAAGATCTTCCTACGGGATGCGAAGAAGATCAGCATCTGCTTCGAGGTTCCCAACGAGAGCGGCTCTCTGTATCACATGCTCTCTCATTTCATCTACAACAACCTGAATATGACCAAGATCGAAAGCCGGCCCATCGAGGGGAGAAACTGGGAATACCGCTTCTTCATCGATTTTGACGGCAACCTGGAGGACAGCGCAGTGAAAAACGCCCTGCGCGGCCTGCGGGACGAGGCGAGGAACATGAAGGTGCTCGGCAATTATTAGAGCCGGCCGGGAACGAGCCGGTCGGAAATGAGCAGGCAGGGAATGCGCAGGCCGGAAAGGGGCCTCGGCGTTTTTCGCGGGACGGAAAGGGAAAAGTAAAGATGAGAGAGAATGAGCTGATCGTATACAGGGACTTTGGCCGGGAAGGGGAGCTGCTTTCCCGGATGGCGTGGATAACGCGCCATTTTCAGGAAAAAGGAGAAAAGGCCCAAAAGGCCCGTGCGAAGCTGTACGCCTGCATGAGCGGCCTGCTGGAGCTTGCGGGAAGCCACGGCTTTTACGGAAACCTGTGGCACTGCTATCTGAGCAATCTTCTGGTGAACCATGAGAACAGCTACAGCCGCGCCTGCGAGATCCGGGGAGCGGTGGAGGGAACGGTGAACGACGCCGTCCTGCATGACGCCGCCATTTTCCGGGAGCTGTTCACCCTGGATCTGGATGAGGTTTCCCGCACGCTTTCCGTTCCGGAGTTCGGACAGGTGCTCGCCTATGAGGGAAACGAGCAGGAGAGCCGGGTGTACAACCTGCGCATCCGCGACCGGATCTGCACGCTTGCCGTCCGGCTCGCACAGGCCTCCTCCCCGGAGGAGATGAAGGAGAGGCTGACGGAATTTTACCGGGAGTACGGCGTTGGAAAATTCGGCCTTCACAAGGCCTTCCGCATCGGTCACAGAAGACAGGAGGACGGAACGGAGGCGGTCGAGATCGAGCCGATCCTCAACATCGCCCATGTGAAGCTTTCCGACCTGGTGGGCTATGAGACGGCGAAGAAGAAGCTGATCGAGAATACGGAGGCCTTCGTTTCCGGAAGAAAGGCGAACAACTGCCTGCTCTACGGGGATGCGGGAACCGGAAAATCCTCCAGCATCAAGGCCATCGCCAACGAATACTACGACCGGGGCCTGCGTATCATTGAGGTGTACCGGCATCAGTTCCGGGATCTGAACGAGGTGATCGCTCAGATCAAGCACCGTAATTACAAATTTATCATCTACATGGACGACCTGAGCTTCGAGGATTTTGAAACCGAGTACAAGTACCTGAAGGCGGTCATCGAGGGCGGCCTGGAGAAAAAGCCGGACAACGTGCTCATCTACGCCACCTCCAACAGAAGACATCTGATCCGGGAGAATTTCAGCGATAAAAAAGAACGGGACGAGGATCTGCATTCCAACGATACCGTTCAGGAAAAGCTGTCCCTGGTCTACCGCTTCGGCGTGACGATCTACTTCGGCGCGCCGGATAAGGCACAGTTTGGACAGATCGTGAAAGCCCTGGCAAAGCGGGCAGGGATCCCGCTTTCCGAAGAGGAGCTTCTGGCGGAGGCCAACAAATGGGAGCTTCTCCACGGCGGTCTTTCCGGAAGAACAGCCCAGCAGTTCATTGACCATCTGTCCGGTACTTTATGAACCGGGCGCGCGAAAGCGCTTCGGTATGGAGAAAGAAATGAAAACCTTTGCAGCCATAGACGTGGGCTCTTATGAGCTCGCCATGAAAATATTTGAATTTTCCGCCAAGACGGGAATGAAGGAGATCGATCACATCCGCCACCGGATCGATCTGGGAAACGACACCTTTGCGGCGGGGAAGATCAGCTATGAGAAGGTGGATGAGCTGTGCGCCGTCCTGCGGGAATTTTCGGACATCATGAAGACCTACCGGGTGGAGGGCTATAAGGCCTACGGCACCAGCGCCATCCGGGAGACGGACAATACGGCGATCATCCTGGATCAGATCCGGCAGCGGACGGGCATCGTGATCGATGTGCTCTCCAATTCGGAGCAGCGCTTTCTGGATTACAAATCCATTGCCTTAAAAAGCGCGGATTTCGGGAAGATCATCGAGAAGGGAACGGCCATCCTGGATATCGGCGGCGGAAGCATCCAGCTTTCCCTGTTCGATAAGGACACGCTGGTGGCAACCCAGAACCTGCGTCTCGGCGTCCTGCGCCTGCAGGAGTTTCTGGATAAGCTGAACGCAAAGCCCTCCAAGCACGAGGGACTGCTGGAGGAAATGATCGACGGCCAGCTTTCCGTGTTCAAACGGATGTATCTGAAGGACCGGAACGTGGAGAACATCATCGTGGTGGACGATTACGTGTCCATGCTGATCCAGAAAAAGATCGCCGGCTCCCAGCGGTCCGGCTATGTGGACAGCGAGGGCTACGGCAGGTTCATGGAATACCTGCGCACCCATTCCAAAGAGGAGGCGGCCGCTCATTTCGGCGTGTCGGAGGAAAGCCTGCGGCTGATCAGTATTTCCGCCACCCTGATCCGCCGTGTCGTGAAGCTGATGGACGTGAAGCTGATCTGGGCGCCCGGCGTGACCCTCTGCGACGGCATTGCCTATGAATACGCGGAGAAAAACAAGATCCTGGTGCCGAAGCACGATTTTGAACAGGATATCGTGGCCTGCGCCAGAAACATCAGCAAGCGCTTCCTTGGCAGCAAGCGTCGCGGAGAGACCCTGGAGCACATCTGCGTGACGATCTTTGACAGCTGTAAGCGTCTCCACGGGCTGGGAAAAAGAGAGCGTCTGCTCCTGCGGATCGCCGCCCTGCTGCATGACTGCGGAAAATACATCAGCATGGTGAACCTGGGGGAATGCTCCTATCAGATCGTCATGGCCACGGAGATCATCGGGCTTTCCCACAGAGAGCGGGAGATCGTGGCCAACGTGGTGCGCTACAACCATCAGCCCTTCGCCTATTATGAATGGCACGGCGCGCCCACGGGCATGGACAGCGCCTCCTATCTGACCGTCGCCAAGCTGACGGCGATCCTGCGGGTGGCCAACGGGCTGGACCGCAGCCATAAGCAGAAATTCAAGGATTTCAAGACCACGCTGAAGGACAATCAGCTCGTGATCACCGTCAACACCACGGAGGACATCACGCTGGAGAAGGGGCTGTTCGCCGCGAAGGCGGCCTTCTTCGAGGAGGTTTTCAGCGTCCGTCCCGTCATCAGGCAGAAAAAGTTCATTTAGAGATCGCAGCGCCGACTTTGAGATCCGGCGCGCGTTCCTTCGCGCAAAGCGCTTCGGCATGGAGGTAAAGATGGCTGAAAAGAAAAACACAGAAGGAAAGGTTCCCCAGGAAAAAGCTTCCCAGGAAAAAAACTTCTTTCGCAATCCTTCGCTTTATACCAACCGGGAGCTGAGCTGGCTCCTGTTCGACAAAAGGGTGCTGTCGGAGGCCAGAGACCGGCAGATCCCGCTGTTTGAGCGGCTGAAATTTTTGAGCATCACCGCTTCCAACCTGGATGAATTTTTCATGGTGCGGGTGGCGTCCTTAAAGGACATGGTGAATGCGAAATACACAAAAAAAGATATCGCCGGGCTGACCGCCGGAGAGCAGCTGATCCGGATCACGGAGGCGGCCCATGAGCTGGTCGCCCAGCAGTATTCCACCTACAACCGTTCCCTTCTTCCTCTTTTGAAGGCAAACGGGCTGACGGCGGTGGAGCGGCATGAGGATTTGAGCGGGGAGCAGGCCGCTTATGTGGACGATTATTTTGAGGAAAACGTCTATCCCGTCCTGACGCCCATGGCGGTGGACTCCTCTAGGCCCTTCCCTCTCATCCGCAACAAATCTCTGAATATCGGCTCCCTTCTGTCCAAAAAGGGAGAAAAGAAGGAGCTGGAATTTGCTACGGTGCAGGTGCCAAGCGTGCTTGCCCGGATCGTGGAGATCCCGGCGGGAGAGGACGGAAACCGGGCGGTGATCCTTCTGGAGGAGATCATCGAGCGCAACATTTCCAGGCTGTTTCTGAATTATGACGTGCTTTGCTCCCACCCCTTCCGCATCATGCGGAACGCCGATCTGACCATCGACGAGGACGAGGCGGAGGACCTGCTCAAGGAGATTGAAAAGCAGCTCAAAAAGAGGCAGTGGGGCCAGGCCATCCGCCTGGAGGTGGAGGCGGGAATCGACAAAAAGCTCCTTTCCATTCTCAAAAAGGAGCTCTCCGTGGAGGAGGACGACATTTACCGCATCGACGGCCCGCTGGATCTGACCTTCCTGATGAAAATGTACGGCCTTTCCGGCTTTGAGCATTTGAAGGCGGAAAAGTATGAGCCCCAGCCCGTTCCGGAATTCATGGGGGATTCCTCCGTATTCGATCAGATTCGGAAGGGGGATATCCTGCTGCATCACCCCTATCAGTCCTTCGAGCCGGTGATCCGCTTCGTGAGAGAGGCCGCGAAGGATCCGGATGTGCTCGCCATCAAGCAGACCCTGTACCGGGTCAGCGGCAATTCCCCCATCATCGCAGCCCTCGCGCAGGCCGCCGAGAACGGCAAGCAGGTTTCCGTGCTGGTGGAGCTGAAGGCCCGTTTTGACGAGGAAAACAACATCGTGTGGGCGAAAAAGCTGGAAAAAGCGGGCTGTCACGTGATCTACGGCCTGGTCGGCTTAAAGACCCACAGCAAGATCACGCTGGTGGTGCGGCGGGAGGAGGACGGCATCCGACGCTATGTGCATCTGGGAACCGGAAACTATAACGACGCAACGGCAAAGCAGTATACGGATATCGGCATGCTGACCTGCTCCGAGGCTATCGGAGAGGATGCAACGGCGGTGTTCAACATGCTTTCCGGCTATTCGGAGCCCCTTTCCTGGAACCGGCTTTCCCTGGCTCCCCTGTGGCTGAAGGATAAGTTCCTGCGCCTGATCGCCCGGGAGGCGGAGCACGTCAGGGCCGGAGAAAAGGGAAGGATCGTCGCCAAAATGAATTCCCTCTGCGACGCCGACGTGATCGCCGCCCTGTATGAGGCCAGCACGGCGGGCGTGCAGATTGAGCTGATCATCCGGGGCATCTGCTGTCTGCGGGTGGGCGTTCCCGGCGTGAGCGAGAACATCACCGTCCGTTCCATCGTGGGAACCTTCCTGGAGCATTCCCGCATCTTCTATTTTGAAAACGCGGGAAAGAGCGAGGTCTACTGCGGAAGCGCAGACTGGATGCCGAGAAATCTGGAACGGCGCGTGGAGATCCTGTTCCCGGTGGAGGATCCGAAGCTGAAGGAGAAGCTGATCCATATCCTGGATGTACAGCTTGCGGATACGGTGAAAGCTCAGGTCCTTCAGCCCGACGGAAGCTATGAAAAGGTGGACCGCAGGGGCAGGGAGGCCGTCACCGCCCAGGAGGTGTTCTGCCAGGAGGCAATAGAGGCTGCGCGGGAGCAGGAAAACGGCGCGAGAGACAGCCGGGTGTTCATTCCCGAGGTACATGTGGAAGAAATTTGAGCGATCAGGGAGGCAATCATTGAAACATCAGATCATACTTGCGAGCGCATCTCCCAGAAGGAAGGAGCTGCTTTCTCAGATCGGCCTTTCCTTTACAGTGCAGGCCGCGAAGGGCGAAGAACGGTGTGAGGCCAGGCTCCCCCAGAAGCAGGTGGAGGAGCTGTCCCTTCATAAGGCGCAGGAAATCGCCCGGGAGGCGGGGACGGACGCGCTGGTCATCGGCGCGGATACACTCGTCTTTTTCCGGGGAAAGCCGCTGGGAAAGCCCGGCGATGAGGAGGAAGCGGCCCTGATGCTGAAGGCCCTTCAGGGACAGACCCATCAGGTTTATACAGGCGTGACCCTCATCTGGCATCGGGCAGGAAAGCAGCAGCAGATCAGCTTTCACGAGCGGACCGACGTGACGGTCTATCCCATGACGGACGAGGAGATCAGGGCTTATGTGAAAAGCGGAGAACCCATGGACAAGGCGGGAGCCTATGGGATCCAGGGGCTGTTCGCCAGGTTCATTCGCAGGATCGAAGGGGACTACAACAACGTGGTCGGCCTGCCCGTCGGCCGGCTCTACCAGGAGATGAAGGCGGCGGAGCTGCTCGATTGACGGCGATTGGCGCCGGGCGCCGCAAACTGCCGGAAAGCTGAGAAAGCGCATCCGCGATTTCTCTTCGTCTGGTTGCGCGGAAAACTTTGCCGCACCCCGAAATGAGGAAGAAATGAAAAAAGCTGTGATATTTGATCTGGACGGGACGCTGGCGAACACCATCGCGTCCATCACATACTGCGGGAACCTGGCTCTTTCCCGGTTCGGCCTGCCCTCCTTTTCGGAGAAGGACTACAAGCGCTTTGTGGGAGACGGGGCGGCCATGCTCGTCCGTCGTGCTCTTTTGGCGG
The DNA here is from genome assembly GCA_019119595.1 of Candidatus Eisenbergiella merdavium. Lineage (GTDB taxonomy): Bacteria > Bacillota > Clostridia > Lachnospirales > Lachnospiraceae > Eisenbergiella > Eisenbergiella merdavium. The sequence continues at coordinate 18,067 of DWWS01000013.1, forward strand.
CAGGAGAGCGGAAGCCAGAGGCCTTTGACCGGGTTTATGAGACCTATCGTGAGATCTTCGCGGAAAACTGCATGTATCAGGTAAAGCCCTATGAAGGAATCGTGCCGCTTCTGGAGGAATTGAAACAAAAAAAGCTCCGCATTGCCGTGCTTTCCAACAAGCCGGACGCGGACAGCCTCCGGGTGGTGGAGGAGCTGTTCGGAAAGGGGTTCTTTGATCATGTGCAGGGACAGCGGGAGGATATTCCAAGAAAACCGGATCCTGCCGGCGTTTTCCGCATCATGGAGGCCTTCGGCCTGGATGCCGGGGATTTTCTCTATGTGGGAGACAGCGGCGTGGACATGAAAACCGGAAAGGCGGCCGGGATTGATACCGTGGGCGTGCTCTGGGGCTTCCGGGACCGGAAGGAGCTTCTGGAAAACGGTGCGGATACGGTGATCGAAAAGCCGGAAGAGCTCATCGCCTGTCTGGACTGACAGAAAAAGGAAATTGAGGAGCTGTGTGAAAAATAAGCCCGATGGTTTATTGTTTCACAGCAAAGCTTTGCTTTGCGGCGATTTGTGCCGGAGCGTCACAAATCGCTTTTATGGCAGAAGAGAAATCGCATTCGCGATTTCTCTTCGCCCCGTCGTACGCTCCGGAATGAGGAGTTTTATGATAAAACTGATCGCATCGGATATTGACGGAACGTTGATCGAGGAATCCACGCCGGATCTGCATCCGGAGATGGCGGAGGAGATCCGGAGGCTGACGGCACGGGGCGTTCTGTTCTGCGCGGCGAGCGGAAGGCAGCTTCCCAGCGTGAAAAACGTGTTCCGGGATGTGGAGGATCAGATCTGTTATATTGCGGAGAACGGGGCGCATATCCATTATCGGGGAGAGGACCTTTCGGTAGTCCCCATGAAACGGGAATACGCGCAGGAGATCGTGGAACAGCTCAGAGCGCTCGGGCCGGGCTATGACTTCGTGGTCTCCACCCCGCAGGGAAGCCTGATCGAATCGAAAAAGCGGGATTTTCTGGATCTGATGATCCATGGCTACCGCAACAGCTTCCGTCAGGTGCCGGATGTGCTGAAGGAGGATGCGGTGATCTTAAAGATCGCGGTCTATCATGAGGGAAGCATCCGCGATCTGGGAGAACGTGAGCTGATCCCCGCCTGGAAGGATCGGGTGCAGGTCTGCGTGGCGGGAGAGGAATGGGTGGATTTCATGGACCGTTCCGTGGACAAGGGAAACGCCCTTGCCTGGCTTCAGAAGCGCTTCGGCATCCTGCCGGAGGAGACCATGAGCTTTGGAGACAATACCAACGACGTCGGCCTGATGAAGGCGGCGTATTGCAGCTATGCGGTGGAAAACGCGCGCCCGGAGGTAAAGCAGGCCGCCCGCTTCCAGTGTCCCTCCTGGCGGGATAAGGGAGTGTGGAAGGCCGTCCGCGAGCGGTGCACACAGGAAGGAGGTGAAAGGAATGCAGGTTTATGACGACGCTGTTCTGGAATGCTTTCTGAAAAAACAGGGCCAGCTTTTTCCTGAGGAGGATGTGGCTTCCAGCCCGGAGGAGGCGGAGGCTTTTCTGGAGGACTGCATGGCCGTGGTGGTGAACTCCGCGGAAGAGGTTCTGGAGTACTTTGACGAGGAGGGCATCGACATGGAGGCCGCCGGACTGGAGGAGCTTCTGGAAGCCGACGAGGTCTTTGAGGTGGGCGACGGAAGATATCTGATCGTGGAAGGCTGAGTAGAATTGAGCTTTAGTTGAGGAAAGGCATCTATACTGCTCCGTAATGGCGGCGCATGATGCCTTTCCGCTTTTTTGCCCTTCAGGCTGTCTGGCCGGAATGCGGATGGGCGGCTTGCGGCCGGAAAGCAGACAGGCAGTCTGTGACCGGAAAGCGGATGGGAAGGACAGCCTGCTGCCGCCGGAAGCGCTGACCCGGGGCAGGGGAGGCCGGACTGCAATAGAATGGAGAGGATCATGAAAAAACTGAAAATGAGCAGAAAGAAGCTTGCCGGACTGATCGCCGTGGTGGCAGCAGCCGCGCTGGCGGTGGTGTTTGCGGTGAATGCGGGCGGAGGCCCGCAGTATGCTGAGACGACGGTGGAAAGCCGGGATATCGTTTCCTATCTGGAATTTTCCGGCAACATTGAGGCGGTGGACGTCTCCACGGTGTATTCCGGGGTGACGGCCGAGGTGACGCAGGTGCTGGTGGAGGAAGGAGACCGGGTGGAGGCCGGAGACGTGATCGCCGTGCTGGATTCCAGCGAGGTGGAATACAACATCGCGGTTCAGGAGGCCACGCTCAGCCTGGCGGAGCTGACGGACGCCTATAATATCAAAGACGGGCAGACCAGCCTGGACAATCTGAACGAGCAGCTTGCGGGAGGACAGAATTCCACGCTGAACAGCGCGCAGGCGGCTCTGCTTTCCGCGCAGGAAAGCTATCAGTCGGCGGTGGAGACCTACAATCAGGCGAAGCAGAAGCTTGACGACGGAACGAACCAGTCGGTGGTATCCGCAAGACAGAGCGTCAGCTCCGCCCAGGCCTCCTATGATTCCGCCCTCGCCCAGAACGAGGATCATCTCCTCACGGACGAAGCGCTCGCAACCTACGCGGTCACGCTGGGAAACGCCCAGGAAAGCCTGAGGCTTGCGCAGGAGGCGGCCGAGCAGGAGGTGCAGGACTATTACGACGCCATGGTGAAGGCGGAGGAAGCGCTTGCCGACGCGGAGCGGGATTATTCCACGGCGGAGCTTTCCATGGAGCAGAACGTGGAAACCACCGAGAACACCCTGGAAAAGACGAAGGCGCTGGCATCTCAGGAGACCACAAGGCTGCAGCTTGAGCATCTGCAGGAATCCCTGGAGGATTATACCATCTGCGCGCCCATCGGCGGGTACATAACGGAGCTGTCCCTGAAGGAAGGGGAGTATGCGGGAAACGCGGCTGCTGTGGCTGAGGTCACCAGCTTCGATACCATGCAGGTTAAGATTAAGATCAGCGAATACGACATCCTGGGAGTAAAGGAAGGAGATCCGGTGCAGATCCATGTAGATTCCCTGAACAGAGATTATGAGGGAAGCATAGCCAAAATCTCCAAAACGGCCACCGTGCAGAACGAGGTTTCCTATCTGGACGCGACGGTGGAATTTGAGGCGGACGACGAGATCCGGGACGGGCTTTCCGCCGAGGTGAGACTGATCAAAACGCAGGAGCTTGGCGTGCCGGCCCTTCCCCAGACGGCGGTTTCCTATAATGATGACAACACGGCCTTCGTATATGTAAGGGACGGGAGCAAAAAGGTGACGACCAGGCCCATTTCCCTCGGGGAGACGGACGGAACCTGGGTTCAGATCACAGAGGGACTTGAGGTGGGAGACACCGTACTTTATCTTCCTTCAGCTCTGTCCTATGCCGACCTGATGATGCCGATGGAGTAGGAGGTGCCGCATGGAGGAACACACGATCCTCACGATGAAAAATATCGTGAAGCAGTATATCGTGGGCGGCGAGGTGTCCACGGTCCTGAGGGGCATCGACCTGACGGTGCAGGAAGGGGAATTTCTAGCCGTCCTCGGGCCCTCCGGCTCCGGAAAATCCACGCTGATGAACATCATCGGCTGTCTGGACGTTCCCACCTCGGGCGAGTATATCCTGGACGGGAGGCAGATCGGCAGCCAGGATGAAGCGACGCTTGCGAAGATCAGAAATCAGGAGATCGGCTTTATCTTCCAGTCCTTTTTCCTGATGCAGCGTCAGACCGCCCTGCAGAATGTGAAGCTTCCGCTGATCTACGGAAACGTTCCGGAGCGGGAGCAGAACGAACGGGCTGCGGAAATGCTCCGCAGGGTGGGGCTTCAGGACAAGATGGATTATTATCCCAACCAGCTTTCCGGCGGACAGCAGCAGAGGGTGGCCATCGCAAGGGCGCTGTGCAACAATCCGGCCATCCTGCTGGCGGACGAACCAACCGGGGCGCTGGACCAGAAAACGGGCCGTCAGGTCATGGAGCTGTTCCATGCCATCAACGACGAGGGAAGGACGATCATCATGATCACCCATGACGCCAATATCGCCTCCCACGCGAAGCGCATCGTCAGGATCCTGGACGGCAACATCGGGGAAGGGGGCACGGAGGATGCATAATCTCGGAATCGTAAAGCAGAGCATTCAGCTTTCCTGGGAAAATATCAAAAGCAACAAGATGCGGACTCTGCTCACCACCCTTGGTATCATCATCGGCGTCGCGGCGGTGATCGCGCTCATCACCATCGTGAACGGGGTGATCGCCAGCGTGATGGGAGAATTCTCCTCTCTTGGCGCGGGAACGATCACCGTTTCCATCACCGGGACGCCGCTGAAATCCGGGCTGACGGAAGCTGATCTGGACAGCCTTTCGGAGCTTGACAATGTGGCGGGCATTTCCCCTACGGTGAGCGCGACGGGGATGGCTGCCAGGAACCAGACGCTTCTGGAAACCGTATCCATTCAGGGAAAGAATGAGGTTTACTATGCACATAACAGCCTGGTCACGGTGGGAAGGGGCATCAGCGCCCTGGATGTGGAGAACGAGGCCTATGTCTGCGTGATCGATCAGGATACGGCGGACGCGCTTTTTCCAGGTGAAAATCCCGTGGGAAAGACCATCACTCTGTCGGGAACGTCCTATACCGTGATCGGCCTGGAGGGAGAGAACGACGACCTGATGGCGTCCATGTCCGGCTTCGGAAGCAGCTATGACGGTACCGTCACCATTCCCTATACCACGGCGAGAAAGGTGACCGGGCAGAGCAATATCAGCAGTCTGGAGATCTACATCGCGGATACGGACTACACCGACCGGCTCATGGACGAGGTGAAAAGCGTGCTGTATCAGGCGTTCAACCGCAATGAGGACAGCTATTTCGTGTTCGCCATGGACAGCCTGCTGGATACCATGAACGAAATGATGTCCATGCTCACCTATATGCTGGCGGGGATCGCTTCCATCGCTCTGCTGGTGGGAGGCATCGGGATCATGAACATGATGCTGGTGTCCGTTTCAGAAAGAAAACAGGAGATCGGCCTTAGAAAGGCGATGGGCGCCGCGCCGGGAAGGATCCAGCTCCAGTTTCTGCTGGAGTCCGTGGTGCTTTCCCTGATGGGCGGGATCGTGGGCGTGATCCTTGGCCTTCTCATCTCCATTGCGGCGGCGGGTCTGCTCGGCACCGATTTCGTTTTCTCCGCATCGGCGGTGGCGCTTGGCGTGGGCTTTTCTACGGCGGTCGGCATCATCTTCGGCTGGGCTCCCGCAAGGAAGGCCAGCAGGCTCAGCCCCATCGACGCGCTGAGGAGCGAATAGACCAATAAGAAATAGTCCAATAAGCAATAGTCCAATAAGCGAATAGTCCGGCAGGCCAACAGGCCGTAAAAGAAAAGAGCGGAAATCATACAGAGGGAGCCTGAGACAGCGCGGCGCCGCAGGCTTCCTGCACGCAGGACGCCGCGCAGAAATGAGGAACAAAGCATGTTGAAAAGGATAGAAACGAAAAGAAAAGGAAAGGAAGAACGGACGCATAGCCGGGTGGGACGGTGGATGAAGGATCCGGTGAAAAAAGTCCTGTCCGTAAGAAGCGCCGCCCTTCTCCTGGCCGGATGCATTGCCCTTGGCGCGGCAGGGACGCCGCTTCCGGCACAGGCGGCCGAAGAGGGCAGCATCGTGATGCAGGAGGATGTGATCGCCCTCGGCATCGGGGAAACAGGCACGGTTACTGTGGAATACGACCTGACGGGAGGCTTCGGGGATATGGCCGTGCTGACAGCGGATCCCTCGATCGCCGTTGCGGCGCTTACCGATAACGGGGACGGAACCGCGACCCTTGCGGCGGCGGCGCTCGCCCCCGGAAGCACGGTGGCCGCGGTGTACCGTGTCAGCAACGCGGCGGTGGTGGATTACATCACGATCCGCAGCGGGCTGGCCGATAAGGGTGAGGTCTTTACGCAGATGGACGGAACCTCTCTGGTCACCACATACGAGGACCGCATCGTGTATTACAACAGCCTGCTGACGGGCCGCAACGGAGCAAGCGTGGCGATCGCCGGAATGGAGATCGAACGGGGAAGCGGAATCGACTGCCTGCGTGTGACGGGGACGCTGCTTTCCGGAGACAGCCAGACACCCGGCATGAATATCTTCTACGCCAACTTCTATGACGCGGCGGGAGAGCTTCTGAAGCGCCAGGCGCTCTACACCAGAAATCCGGTCACAGGAAACGTGCTGGAGCTGGAATGGTACATTCCCGAGGGCTGCGTCAGGATCGTGCTGGAGTAGGCTCCTCCACCGGCAGGGTCACCACGAAAGCGGTGCCCCTGCCTTTTTCTGCTTTGGCTGAGGCGGCTTCTCCGGCAGCTCTCTCTACAGCTTCTCCAACAGACGATTTCCCCACGGCTTTCCTGACATGCGCATTTTCCGCAGGGCTTTCCGCCTCGATGGAGCCGTGATGCAGCAGGACGATCCGGCGGGCCAGCGCGAGGCCCAGCCCGTTGCCCTGTGTGGAATGAGAAGGATCCCCCTGATAGAAGCGGTCAAAAACATGCGCCATCACCTCTTCGCTCATCCCGATCCCGTCGTCCGAGACGATCACGCGGACGGCGTCTCTTTCCTGTGTCAGACGAACACAGATCCGCCCTCCCACATCCGTGAATTTCACCGCGTTGTCGATCAGATTCTGCCACACATGGGAGAGCAGGTCGGGGTTCCCGTAATAATCCACGCTTTCCAGCTCAATGTCCATATCCAGCTTTTTATCTGTCCAGCGGTTTTCAAACAGGAGGATGATCTGACGGAGCTGCTCGTCCAGCGAGAAAAGCTCCTGTCTGTTGTTGATCTCCTGGTTTTCCAGCCGGGAGAGCAGCAGGATGTTTCCGGTGAGAGTGGAGAGCCTGCGGGTGTTGTACAGGATCTTGGAAACATAGAAATCCCTTTTGGGCGGAGTGAGCGCCCTGTCCTGCAGCAGCGTCGCATAGCCTTCGATGGCGGAAAGAGGGGTTTTGAATTCGTGGGAAACGTTGCTGATGAAGTCGCTGCGCAGGGTTTCCATACCGGCAAGCTCCTGGATCATCAGATTGAAATTGTGGGTCATATCGTCCACCTCGGCCATGATGCTTCCCTCGGAGATCTTCACGGTGAAATCCCCCTTCGCCACCCGCTGTACCGCGTCGTTGATCTCCAGGATGGGGCGGATCATTTTCTGGATCCCCATATTGGAAAGGATGGTGCCAACGGTCAGGCTCATGAGCGCGAAGGAGATCAGCAGCGGCTTCGGCCCGCTGTTTCTGACCAGACCGAGGTGGATGAGAAGAAAGACGGCGGCGCTGATCACCAAAAGCGTAAAAAACATGATGACGAAGATCATGATGGAGAATAAAAAAACGATCTTAAGCTTTCCTTTTTTCATTTCTATTCAAACCTTTTTCAATGCTCCCTTTCCATTTCTGCCTGATACGTCGCTCTAAGCTTCCCCCTTCTCCCGTCTGGCCGCTTTATACCCCAGACCGCGCACCGTCACGAGCTCAAAATCCGGATTGTCCCGAAAGCGTTCGCGCAGCCTGCTGATATGAACCTCCAGCATATGAGGATCGGTCTCAGAATCGACGCCCCAGACCTCGTCCATGATCTGCCGCCTGGTGAAGATCCGGTTCATGGAGGAGAGCAGACGGAACAGAAGAAGGAATTCCTTCTGGGGAAGCGCGGTGTCCGTCCCTGAGCAGGAGACGGTAAAGGTATCGCAGTCCAGCGTGGTAGAGCCGATGGTGATCCGCCGTTCGCTGTTGATCTGCGACCTGCGCAGAAGCGCTTCCACCCGCCAGACCATTTCATTTACGTCGATGGGCTTGACCATGTAATCGTCCGTTCCGGCACGGAAGCCCCTCCTTTTATCTTCAAGCCCGTCCCGGGCCGTGATGATCAGGATCGGCATGTCATAATGGGCGCTCCGCAGCTCCTCAATCAGCTCAAAGCCGTCCATGCGCGGCATCATCACATCCGAAATGATCAGATCCACGTAGCTGCGCTCCAGAATGTCAAAAGCCTCCACTCCATCCACAGCGGGCAGCGTGTGATAGCCCTTTTCCGTCAGAACGGCACAGAACAGATCCCGCAGCTCAGTATCGTCCTCCACTACCATGATATGAAACATTTTTCACTCTTTCCTTTCCCTTTCCAGACTTCCAGAACCCTTCGGGCGTGTGCCGCCGACGTGGGGCTGTAATAAAAAAGCTCATTTAGAAAATAATATAACACTATATTCAACGCAATCTCAACTGCGGGAAATAAACTGCAGAGAAAACAAATTGCGGAGAAAACAAACTGCGGAGAAAACAGATTGACCGGCAGAAGGGAAGATGCTATACTGAACCCAGTTAAAGCTGAGCGGGAAATAAAAAGAGGAAAGCCCTCCGGCAGCTGTGCGGCGTGAGCCGGACTGCCTATGCCTCTGGGCCTTTCCCCGGCCGAAGGCCCGGGAAAGGTATGAGAGGAAATGCCGGAACGGGATTTCGGAAAATGAAGGAGTTTTCCAAAACATGCAAAAAAATGAAAAAAAGAGCATCCTGTGGATTGACTGTGCCAAATTTCTGGCAATCCTCGCGGTGCTGATCGATCATGGAAAGGGGATTCTGTACGAGGGAGAAACGATCCAGTACATTTCCTTCTTTTCCGTATCCGTTTTCTTTTTTCTCTCCGGAATGACTTCCTGGTATTCTCTGGAAAGGCGCAGGCCGGAGGAAGGGCTTTCCCGCTGGACGGCAAGGCGGCTGTGGCGGATCATCGCGCCATATCTTGTGGCGGTGGCTGTCTGTCAGTTTTTAAAGAGCGGATTTACCTTAAGCCTTGGGCCGTATGTGCTGTGGGTGCTGAATTTCAATCTGGAAGGACAGTTTTACTTTGTGCTGATCTATCTGCAGCTTATTGCGGCCGCGCCCGCCCTCTACCTTTTGACCGTTTTCTGCAGGAGAGGAAGGCTCACCTTCCTGTGGCGGCTCCTTTATCTGGCGGCAGCGCTGACAGTATCCATCTTCTGCGTGAAGCATACCTTTGCGCTGCAGACCTACGGCGGCGGAAATTACCTGCTGGGCGGGACCTATCTGTTTTTGTTCGTGATGGGGATGATCGCGGCGGATATGCAGATCGCGGTCCGTTACCTCAGTCGGGCCGTGTTCTGCGCGGCTACATCGGCCGTTCTGTTCGCGGCTGCGCTGGCCTTCCTGCTGACGGACCGGCTCGCCATGGATGAGGCCCTGTTCGGCTGGCTGCTCCGGGTGAACCCGCCGGGAATTACCCTGACGGTTTATTCTCTCTCTGTCATCTTCCTGATTTTCTCCTGGTGCAGTCTGGGCGTTTTGACGGGAAGCAGGGCGGTGGGGCATATTTTGGCCGGGACCGCATGGCTTGGCCGGTATACGCTTTATGTTTTTCTCTATCATATGATAATTCTGGATTATCTTCCTGTGGTGTTTCCGGCTCTTTCGGAAATGTCGGTTCTAAAAACGACGGTTTACCTGGGGACGATGTGCGCTCTCCCGATCGGTGGGAAGCTTCTGTATGACAGGCTCCGCAGGAGCCTTTTCCGGAAAGCGGCGGAGGAAAGAAAGGATATGACGGAAAGAAGAAGCGCGGCGTAGGGAGCGCCGCGCGGAAAATGTCAGCCATGCCGGTAAAGCGGGGCATGCCGGTAAAGCGGGGCATGCCGGTAAAGCAGGGCATGCCGATAAAGCAAAGCATTCCGTATGCTCAGACAGCGTTCAGAATGAGCTCCTCAACAGCGTCTGCCAGCCCGTCGTGCTCGTTGTCATAGCGTGTGATATAATCAGCGGACTCCTTTACCTGGGGGTCCGCATTTTTCATGGCGATCCCGCATCCTGCGGCCAGGAGCATGGAGATATCATTGGGGGCGTCTCCCGCTGAGAAGCTGTTTTCCACAGGAACGCCGAAATGGCGGCAGACCTGGAGAATGGCGTTCCCTTTTCCGGAAAGGCTGCTGTAGAATTCCAGATACTGGTCGTTGGAAAACTGCGCCGTCACCCGGCCGCCGAAGCGTGCTTCCACTTCCGCCTTCAGCGCTTCCAGTTTCCCGTGATCCGTCAGATGGATGGCATGCACCTTATAGGGCGGCTCGTCCAGGGAGGAGACAGGATCGGGAGAAAGCAGCACGGGAAGATGGATACGCCTGCGGTAGTAGCGCAGCTCCTCATTCTCCTTCTCGCAGACGATCTCATGCTCCGTATAGGTTTGAAAATGGATGCCGTGCCGTCTGGATGCGGCAAAAATCTCCCGGCATACGTCGAAGGGAAGGGTGTGGGAAAAAAGGGCGGACTGCGCCGTACAATCCCAGGTAAGGCTTCCATTGTAGGCGATCAGCAGAGTTTCCGGATAGAACAGACCGGCGTCTTGCATCACCTCAAGCATGCTGTCGAGAGGGCGGCCGGAGGTGAGAACCAGCCGGTGCCCGGCGGCGGTCATGCGGTCAAGAGTCCGTTTCGTCCGGTCAGATACCGTGCTGTCATCCCTAAGAAGCGTTCCGTCCAGATCGCTGAAAAGGATCTTCTGTCCGCTTTTGACGTTCCGGCTTTTTCCCGCTGTGCCGCCTGTGGCGTTATGCCCATTATGCTCATTATGCTTCCTGCAGTCCATACAGCTCCCTCCTTTTTGCCTCCAGCCGTTCCCAGATGTCGAAGGGGATCACCAGCTTTCCGTGGTATCCGGTGGCGAGCTCAAGCCCCGGCTTATTGGAGCCGTGAAAATCGGAGCCGCCGCTGATGAGAAGACCGTTTCTGGAGGCGAGCTGGCGCATCTGGCGTTCCTCTCCCGCGGAATAGGTGGAATAAACCGCCTCAATGCCCACAAGCCCTGCTTCCTTCAGCCGGGTAACCAGAGTCTGCAGGGCATCCTTTCCCATGTGATACAGGGTGGGATGGGCGAGGACGGGAAGTCCCTTCGCTTCTAGGATGAGCGCAACGGCCTGCTCCGGCGTGACCTTTTCCCGGGGAACGAAATAGGGACAGTGATCGCCAACATATCGCTCAAAGGCCTCCGGCAGGCTTTTCACATAGCCGTGGTCAAGCAGATATCTGGCATAATGCGCCCGGGTGACGACGGCTCCCGGAAAGGCGGCAAGGAGCTTTTCGTAGGAAATATCAATGCCCGCCTTCGTGAGATTTTCACACATCCTCCGGTTGCGCTCGATGCGGGAATCCACGAAGGCCTGAATGCGCTCCGCAAAGGCGGGAGCCTTATGGTCGATGGCAAGGCCCAGAATGTGAATATCCTTCCCCCGGTATTCCGTGGAAAATTCGATTCCGGGGATGACCCGGATATCGCGGCCCTGCGCATGGGCGATGGCCTCATCCAGCCCCGCGGTGGTATCGTGGTCCGTCAGCGCGAAGGCGGAAAGGCCCTTCTGCTCGGCCAGCTCCACCAGCTCTGAGGGAGAACAGGAGCCGTCAGATTTATTGGAATGAACGTGAAGGTCTACAATTTTCATACATAATTCCTGTTCCGGCTCAGTTTTCATCATCTTCTTTATTTGCGGTATAGATGGTGCGCTTTCTTGCCATCGCGTCGCTTGCCAGATATTCGTCGTAGGTGGTGATCTTGTCGATCAGCGTTCCGTTTGGAAGGATCTCCATGATGCGGTTCGCCGTGGTCTCCACAAACTGATGGTCACGGCAGGAGAACAGCGCCACACCGGGGAATTTGATCAGGCCGTTGTTGAGGGCGGTGATGGATTCCATGTCAAGATGGTTGGTGGGCTCGTCAAGCACCAGGCAGTTGGCCCCGGAAATCATCATCTTGGAGAGGAGACATCTCACCTTTTCCCCGCCGGAAAGGACACGCACCTTTTTCACGCCGTCCTCGCCCGCGAACAGCATCCTTCCCAGGAAGCCGCGCACATAGGTGATATCCTTGACCGGAGAATAGCCCATCAGCCAGTCCGCGATGGTGAGATCGTTGTCGAATTCCTTCGTGCTGTCCTTGGGGAAATAGGCCTGCGAGGTGGTCACGCCCCATTTATAGCTTCCCTCATCCGGCTCCAGCTCACCCATGAGAATGGAAAACAGCGTGGTCTTTGCCAGCTCGTTTCCGCCGACGAAGGCCACCTTGTCGTTGTGCCCAAGGATGAAGGAAATGTTGTCGAGCACCTTTTCCCCGTTAATGGTCTTGGAAATGCCCTCCACGGTGAGTACCTCGTTTCCGATCTCCCGGTCGGGACGGAAATCAATGTAAGGATATTTTCTGCTGGAGGGACGGATCTCGTCCAGCTGGATCTTTTCAAGGGCTCTCTTTCTGGAGGTCGCCTGCTTGGATTTGGAAGCGTTGGCGGAGAAACGGGAGATGAATTCCTGCAGCTCCTTGATCTTTTCTTCCTTCTTCTTGTTCGCTTCCTTCATCTGCTTGATAAGGAGCTGGCTGGATTCATACCAGAAATCGTAGTTGCCTGCGTAGAGCTGGATCTTTCCATAGTCGATGTCCGCAATCTGGGTGCAGACCTTGTTCAGGAAATAACGGTCGTGGGATACAACGATCACCGTATTTTCAAAGTCAATGAGGAAATCCTCCAGCCATGCGATGGCGTCCAGATCCAGATGGTTGGTGGGCTCATCCAGAAGCAGGATATCCGGATTGCCAAACAGGGCCTTTGCCAGCAGCACCTTGACCTTCTGGCTTCCATTCAGATCCTTCATCAGATTATAATGAAATTCCGTCTCGATGCCGAGGCCGTTTAAAAGGCTTGCCGCATTGGATTCCGCCTCCCAGCCGTCCATCTCCGCGAATTCGCCCTCCAGCTCGCTGGCGCGGATGCCGTCCTCGTCGGAAAAATCCTCCTTGGCGTAGATGGCCTCCTTTTCCTTCATGATCTCGTACAGGCGGGCGTTTCCCATGATAACGGTGTCCAGCACCGGGAAGTCGTCGTATTTGAAATGATCCTGCTCCAGAACGGAAAGCCGCTGGCCGGGGGTGATGACCACCTCTCCGCTGGTGGATTCCAGCTGGCCGGAAAGGATCCGAAGGAAGGTGGACTTTCCCGCTCCGTTCGCGCCGATCAGGCCGTAGCAGTTACCCTCCGTAAATTTGATGTTCACATCCTCAAACAGTGCCTTTTTTCCCAATCGTAAAGTGACGTTGATCGCTTGTATCATTCTTAAACTCCATTCCAAAGCAGGGATCAGGGCATGCCCTCATGACCGCTGCGACGCTTCCACACAAACCGCCGCCTGCACTGACCGCCTGTTTTTCAAAAAAACCGTGTTTTGACTGCTCTTACATTATACACAAAACGCCGGATATTTCAATAAAAATAAGGATTTCAGTGCAGCCGGAGTGCTGGAGCTCAGCGCTGCGGCTGCTTTTCGGAAAGCCATTCCTGCACAAGGCTGACGCGGACCCTTGCGGCTTCCGCGATCTTTTCGGCGCTTAAGCCCATGGCCGAGAGGGAAAGAGACATTTCCTTCGCCTTTCTCGTTTCACCCTCCCGGATTCCTTTCTGAATCCCTTTCTGAATCCCTTTTTGAATCCCTTTCTGAATCCCTTTTTGAATCCCTTCCTGAATTCCTTTCTGAAGTCCTTCCTGAAGTCCCTTTTGAATTCCATCCGCGATCATTCCATCAAGTCCGCGACACATATTGAATCCTCCTTCCTTCGTCTGATAACCAGGTGTTTCGATCCGCTGCAGCTGGGGAGAACGGGTCAATTCCGCCAGCGCGTTGACCGCCGTACCGGATACGTTGCTGAAATGCCTCTGGTTGTCTGATATGAACGCCGCAAGCCGCGTCTGATCCTCCGCGTATTTCCGGAAGCCGAAAACCGCCCGAAGCTCGCCGGAATAGCTGCAGATTTCTTCGTCTGTCATCCGGCAGACGTCCAGAAGCTTCATATCCAGCTCTATGGTGTGGGCGGCTCCGGTGTTCCCTTTAAAAAGATCGGAAAGCCTTGTGGGGCCGTCCCAGGGCTGTTCACCCCAATAGATGACCAGTGTGGTACAGCGGATGATCCGGTCCGTCTTTAAAAAACGGCCCAGGTATTCTCCGGCGGTGATATCATCCGGCGTGTGGATATGTCCGGCTTCGTCCTTCCATTCCCTTTCATGCCGGTCACGGATGACCTGCATCTGACGGGCATAATTGACGAAATCCAGCTCAAGCACCCGGAAGGGCATGGCATAGTCGATCTCCGACTGATTCTCGATGCCCAGGACGGCAAATACCCTTCCGTTCCGGACGCTTTTTACCACGTCGCGGTACTGGACAAGCGAGGTACGGCCGCCAGCTTTTGTCATCCGAAGAAAAGAGGTTTCCTTAATGTCCTCCTCGTCCAGCTCCTCCGGCAGGATCGGCGCCTCATCGGGCAATGTCCGGTTGAACAGCTCGGCAAAATTTTCGTTGCTGGTTTTAAACAGAAGCGTTGTGGCAGAGTCCTTTTTCATGCTCTGGCCGGCAATCTTTCCGCCGCGTTTCCTGCGGCTTTCTTTGTCTGTGCGTTCCTTTTCCTTCACAGGCAGACTCCTTCCCGGCGGCAAGGGGCGGCGTTTTTTCCGGAAAAGGTTCAGTTTTCAGTCACTCCTGCCGTCTATTAATATAATGGTTGATTTGGAAAAAATTCAGCATAGAGTTTCTGAATCTGCGTCAGAGAGGGCATATGATTTTTGAATATAGAATAGAAAAGAGAAATTACCCCGACGAAAGCCGAACGGCTTTGAAAATAGAAAATTTATGCTTATCTGTATTGTAGCATCTTTCGGACGGGCGGACAAGCGCAAATTTTTATATTATGCGCAAATTTTTATATCAGCGCAGATTTTTCAGATGGAAACTTTTTAGATCGGCGTAATTTTTCAGAGCAGACGATTGCATTTTGTTCTGTGGCGGGAGATAATGAAAGAGACTACGCCATAGAAGAGGAAGGAAACGGCGCAAAACGGGGTTTGTGTCAAAGAATGATAAAACCGCTTTTTATGCTTGAAATGCCGCCAGAGGCGGCCGAAAAGGAGGGAAATTTTATGAGGATCAAATATCTCGGAACAGCGGCATGCGAAGGAGTGCCCGCAGCTTTCTGCAGGTGCGGCGTATGCGAAAGGAGCAGGAGGGACGGAGGGAGGAATATCCGGACGAGAAGCCAGGCGCTCATAGATGATACGCTGCTTCTTGACCTGAATGCGGACACCTACATCCACAGCCTGTATTACGGCCTGGATCTGCCGTCCATTCATACCTGTCTCATCACCCACGATCATGAGGATCACCTTTATGCGGATGAGCTGATTAACCGGCAGGAGGGATTCGCCCATGGCATCGACGGACAGCCGATCCATATTTATGGAACCTATCCCGCCTATGCGAAGGTGGTGGCGGCTGTTGATAAGGGGACGGGCTATGCGGATCACAATGTGATGGAGGAGCGGGTGGTTCCGGTCCGCGTGCGCGCCTTTGAGCCCTTTGAGGCGGAGGGGTATCGGATCACCCCGCTGGCGGCGCAGCATGACGTGCGGTGCGAGCCGGTGATCTACCTGATCGAAAAGGAAGGGAAGGCTCTCCTGTATGCCAATGATACGGGACTGTTCCCGGAGGAAACCTGGGAATATCTAGTCAGCCACTCCGTGAAGCTGGATCTGGTGAGCTTTGATTCCACCCATGCCATTCATTCAAACAGCTCCGGACACATGGGCTTTGAAGCCAACGCGCGGATCCGTGACCGGCTGGTGAAGGAGGGGCTTGCGGATGAGTGCACCGTATATGTGGCGAACCATTTCACCCATAACGCGGGAGTCACCTATGATGAAATGCTTCCCGTGGCGGAACAGTATGGCTTCCTGGTGTCCTATGACGGAATGGAGGTGGAAATTTAATACTGCGCCTAACAGACCGTTCCCGATTCTTTCGGCTGCGGTCTTTTTTCTTGCCATTCAGGAAGCCCTGAAGGAAATGAGACAGGAAAGACGGAAAACACAGAGATGATTTGCGGATATATTGTGAATGGAATCAGCGGTTGGAGCGAAAATCATCTATGATGAATTGAATATGGCTGATCTGGAGCGGAGTTAATCCTGTTACATCAAGCAGGAAAATGCCGCCGTTTTTATTTTCATCACGTCCAAGAAGATAGTCTGTGCTGACCTCAAAAAAATCAGCGATTTTTTTCAGCATTTCCACAGAGGGCATGATATTATCGTTTTCCCAGTTGCTTACGCTCTGCTTGACCACGCCCAGCCTTTGGGCGAGCTGAACCTGGCTTAATTCACGGGACTGGCGCAGATATTTGATTCGGTTTGCAAACATTTCCACTTTTTTCCTCTTCTTTATTATATGTGCAGTATGGATGATAAACAGGAAAAGTAAAAATACCGGTATTGTAATATTTGGCGCGTAAAAGTATACTTAATCTCATAATCGGTTGCAGATAAAGATGAGAGAAGAATAGAGGCAGACAATATGGAAATCTGGAAAAAACGTTTAATAGAGAAATATGAAAAAATGACCTTGCACCAGAAAATTAAAATGTCCATATTGGCGACTTCCATGATTCCTTTAATTTGTCTGGCATGTATTTTCCTTCAGTTTATGTACAGAAGTCAGATCGGAAGGCTTCGGGAAAGCATATCAGAAGAAATGAAAAGCAGATTTGCGGCAATGAACTATGAGATGAATACCATTGAATTATTGGCAAAAACGGTCTGGTCCGATACATCGTTCGCCATTGAGGTCGGAAATGCTGTATTGGATGGGAATCTGAAGGAATATGACAGGTACAACTTTAAGGAACAGACGCTGGCTGTACTCAGAGTGATCACGAGCATCGGACAGGTACAGAGTGCCAGGCTTCATCTGGAGCTTCCGGAAATGAGAGAGTATCCTTCCTATCTGTATCGTATGGACAGGGCGGAGAACAGCCGATGGTATGAGGACAGAAATGCTCTTCCTTCCGGCGGAGCCTGGTATATGAACGTGACAGACGAGGAATCCTCGGGAAGCTATTCCAGCTATTATACGGACAGTAATATGGCTTCTTATGTGACAGAGATAAGGATTAACAGTAAGCAGAAAGGAGTCTTCGAAATAACGCTTCCAATGGAGGCGCTGGTGCCTGAGCTTTTTGGCAGAACAGAAGAACAGGATACCTTTCTGATCGATTCCGAGAGGACAATATTGGGATTAGATGAAAAGGGGAGATTTTCAGATATCTCTGAAAAGGAGCTGCTGCATCTTATGGGAATGCATTCTCTGGAAGAGGTAGACATGCAGAAAACCTCAGTATACTCCGGGTGGTGGAAGAATACACCTGTGCTGCTCGCCGTAGCCGGAAGTGAGAAAAATGGGATCATTCTGATGGAGCTGATTTCCATAAAGAAGCAGTATCAGCTCATTTTTCTTGAGATTACAGCCGTTCTTTTAACGGAGCTTTTTATGTTATTGCTGCTTACAAAAGGGATCAATGGGATCGTAAAACATCTGCTCCTGGATTTTGATATATTTGCTGACTGTATGCGGGAGGTAGAACGCGGAAATCTGGATGTCAGGATCCCCAGATTAAAACAGGTTGAAATTAACGCGGTGGCCGAAGAATATGGCCGTATGCTTTTTAATGTGAAGCGGCTGATGGAAGAACGTGTGCGCAGGGAGGTTTTGGTAAAGGAGGCTCAATTAAAAAGCCTGGAAAAGCAGATTAATTCCCATTTTCTTTATAACGTGCTGGATTCCATAAAAATGATGGCGGAGGTCAAGGGAATCTACAGCGTGTCGGATGCCCTGCTTGCTTTAGGAAGGATGTTCCGTTACAATCTCTCGATCGATACGCATATTGTAAAATTTGAGGAAGAGATCGCCTATCTGGAAAGCTACCTGAAGCTTTGCAATATCCGCTGTGATTATAGTATCAATCTCAGCGAAAATATAAATGAATCGGTAAAAAAGCTGAATGTACCTAAAATTATTTTGCAGCCGATCGCAGAAAATTCCATACAGTATGCGTTTCAGGAGCAGGCAGAGGATACCACCATTTACTTAAAGGCATATGTAAAGGAAGGATGCGCCTTTATAGAAATGTCTGATATGGGAATGGGAATGAACGAAAACAAGCTGGAGAAGGTGAGGGAAGGAATCAGCAAACCGAACGGAGACAGCGGAAATCATTCTACAAACGGCATTGGACTGCGTAATATACATGAGAGGATACAGCTTCTATACGGAACGGATTATGGGGTGAGCATCTATTCAAGAGAGGGCTGTTATACCAAGGTTGTGCTGAAAATACGGTGGGAGGAATAGCTTTGTACTGAAGCGTCGAAAAGCCTGTGAACGCGAGCACGCCTCAGTGTAAAGCCCTGGATATGGAGGCAGGAATGAAAAAAATTCTTTTGGCAGAGGATGAAAAAATGATCCGCTATGGAATCTATGTGATGATTGAAAACAGCGGCGTACCATACACGGAAATAGATGAATGCAAAAATGGGAAAGAGGCCGTAGAGCTTTTAAAAAAGGGCAGCTATGATCTGGTGCTCACGGATATTAAGATGCCCTTCATGGGAGGTATTGAGCTGTCACACTGGATACAGGAAAATGAAAAAGAGGAGGAAAGACCGCTCGTTGTTGCGATCAGCGGCTATGCGGAATTTGAGTATGTAAAGAGCATGATGCGGTGCCAGGCAATCGATTATCTTT
This sequence comes from Candidatus Eisenbergiella merdavium, assembly GCA_019119595.1. Taxonomy (GTDB): domain Bacteria; phylum Bacillota; class Clostridia; order Lachnospirales; family Lachnospiraceae; genus Eisenbergiella; species Eisenbergiella merdavium. The sequence goes on from DWWS01000013.1 coordinate 36,747, forward strand.
TAAAACCGGTTGACAGAGAAGAGCTGAGAAAGGTTTTATGGCGTGCTGAAAAAATGCTCCGTGAGATAGGAAAAGCGGAGACGCCGGTTATTGGGGAACCGGGTGGAAAGGAGCTGCTGACCGGAATCAGCAGACACAAAATGCAGAGCGCAGTGGATTACATCCGGCAGAATTATGAAAAAACGATCGACATGGCGGAGGTGTCCAACTATGTTTCCATGAATTATTCCATGTTTTCCTCCACCTTTAAAGAATATACAGGAGAGAATTTCAGCACATTTCTGCGGAAGCTGAGAATTGAGAAAAGCAAGAAGCTGCTGAAAAAAACGGATCTGAATATATCCGAGATTTCTCAAAGAGTAGGATTTGAAGATGCGAGGCGCTTTGCAAGAGTATTTAAGGAGGAAACCGGGATAACGCCGACCATGTTCCGAGAAGGATAAAAACGGGCAGAAAAAATGACACAAATAACAAAAACAGGACCATTTTGTTTGCGCAAGCTTTTTCTTATAATGATTTCATCAGATATCGGTATCAGAAAAAACAACGAAAAAGAAATTTGTTTGGGAAGGGAGAAGAAAAAGTGAAAGTAAAAAAATGGTTTTCCATGTTTCTTGCCGGATGCATGACCGTCGGATGTCTGGCTGGTTGCGGGAGTACAGGTACGTCCTCCGCTGACACCTCCGGGGAGGTATCCACGAAAGCTTCCGAAGAGACTGATGGCCGGGAAACGACAGGTGAAAAGGTAAAGCTGACAGCCCTGATTTCCAAACACAGCCTTACCAAGGATGTCAATGAAATGGAATGGCTGACCCTGCTTGAGGATGCCAATGGAGTGGATGTGGAATGGCAGCAGATCACGGCGGACTGGGATCAGAAAAAGAGCGTGATGTTTGCCGGCGGAGACATTCCGGATATTCTTGTCAAGGCTACGTCAACAACAGATTTTGCAACCTATAACGGCCTGTTTGAAAATCTCGCACCCTATATCGATGCCGGAGAGATGCCGAATGTGGCAAAGATGTTTGAAGATCATCCGGAGCTCAGGGTTTTGTGTACGGATGAGGAGGGTGGAATTTACGGTCTGCCGAATTACAGAAGTATCTGGCCCAAAACAAACCGGGTACTCTATATTAATCAGACCTGGCTGGATAATCTCGGTCTGGAAATGCCGACTACCATGGACGAGCTGGAAGAAGTCCTGATCGCGTTCCGGGATGGGGATCCAAATGGAAACGGAGATGCATCTGATGAAATTCCCCTGGATTTTAACGGTTTTCCCACTTATCTGCAGGCCTGCTTCGGCATTCCTCTGATGAACGAGAGCAGCGGATACTTTGTCGAGGATGGTGAGGTAAAAAATTACCGGGTGGACGAACGGTATAAAACGTTCATGATCTGGCTTCAGAAGCTTTACAGCGAAGGTCTGATCAATGAGGAAGTGATCACCCAGGATTATTCCAAATTTCAGTCGCTGGCCAGAGGAGATGGCGGCGTAGCGAAGGTAGGAGTTACTCTCGGCTGGGAAAGCGGAGACCGGTTTGGTACAGAGGTCATGGATCAGTATGCACCTCTTCCGGCGCTGAAGCCGCATGCGGATTCTGATGAAAATGAGGTTTACTGGGCATATTATGCGGATACGCAGTCGGTGAATGCAGCGACGGTTGCACTGAGCGCAAACTGCAAGAATAAAGAGGCGGCAGTCAGATTTATCGATTCCTTCTATGATGAAGTGACCAGCATTCAGGTGCTGTTTGGGGGAATGAACGACGTGGACAACTGTATTTCGGACAACGGGGACGGAACCTATACGGTGCTTCCTCCGGCAGATCCGAGCATGGATGCGGGTACCTGGAAATGGACCAATTCCTTTGCCGATTACAGTCCTTTTTATATCCCGGACGACATGAAGGACAGACTGACGCTTGGAGAGGATATGCAGCGGGTTGTGGAGGAAAGAGCGCCTCTTGAGGATACGCTTGCCATGATGGAAGAAAAATGTGAATCCTATCCTGCAACCTTTATTTCTTATACCACGGACGAAAATTCCGAGCTTGCGATGACGCAGGCAAATATCAACAATATTGTGGATCAGACCTATGCGGCATGGCTGACGGATTCTTCAAGAGACATCGATGGGGAATGGGATGCCTATGTACAGTCCGTATATGACAGCGGACTGACGCAGAATCTTGAAATCAGACAGGCTGCCTATGAAAGATATCTGGAATCAATGGAATAATTTTTAAAGCTGAAAGAGCCGGAAACATCTCAACCGGGATTTTCCGGCTCATATCAGCTTTTGCGATCTGTTTTGGAGGTAAGAAAATGGGACGGAGAATAAAGGATGCGATCAAAAAGGACTGGCAGCTTTGGCTGATGATTTTGCCGGCTCTGTTGTATATCATTATTTTTTGCTATGGACCGATGTATGGAATTCAGCTCGCCTTTAGAAAATATGATTTTTCCAAAGGACTGACAGGGGGAGACTGGGTAGGCTTTCAATATTTTATCCAGTATTTCGAAAGCCCGATGTTCTTTACAACATTACGGAACACCTTTGTTATCTCTTTTTTTACGCTGGTATGCGGCTTCCCAGTACCCATTATGCTGGCGCTGGTCATTAATTCCCTGAAACAGAAGAGGCTGAAAAGAGTGGTTCAGACAGCGGTATATATGCCCTATTTTATTTCGACGGTCGTAATGGTGGCAATCCTTCAGATTCTGCTGTCGCCGTCAACCGGGGTGATGAGCCACCTTCTTCGTGGAATGCACCTGATCCCGGAATCTGTCAATCTGCTGGGAACACCCTCGGCCTTTGTTCCTGTTTACGTGCTGTCAGGAATCTGGCAGTCCGCCGGATGGAACAGCATTATTTTTATAGCGGCGCTTTCTTCCGTGGACGGACAGCTGTATGATGCGGCGAAGGTGGACGGGGCAAGCCGCTGGCAGCAGGTGATCCATGTGGAACTGCCTGCGATCGTGCCTACGATCATTATCCTGCTGATCATGAATATGGGACGGGTACTGAGCGTAGGCTTTGAAAAGGTTTTCCTGATGCAGAACGATCTGAATCTGTCCGTTTCCGAGGTTATTTCGACATACGTGTTTAATATAGGCGTTCAATCCGGACAGTTCAGCTTTGGATCAGCGGTGGGACTTTTTAATACGGTAATTAATTTTGCCTTTTTGATGATTGCCAATATGATCTCCAAAAGGGCGGCGGATATCAGCCTGATGTAGAAAGGCCTGCGCGAATCGGCGTACGCGGTTCATGCTGCATGAGAGCGGCGGAAAAGGAGGAAAAATTTGAAAACAATATCAGGAAAAAGGAAAATGGGCGCTTCAGACCGGATTTATTATATCTGTGTGACTGTGATCGCCGCAGCGGCACTGCTGGTGGTTCTTTATCCCATGTATTTCATTGTGATCGCTTCTTTCAGCAATTCCAATATGGTGAATCAGGGAATGGTGGTTCTGCTCCCAAAGGGAGTTAATTTTTACGGATACAGGAAAATCCTGGAGCGTTCAGACCTGTGGCTCGGATACAGAAATACGCTGATCTACACGGTGTTTGGTACCCTGCTGAATCTGGCAGTCACGCTCCCGGCCGCTTATGTGCTGGCGCAGAACCGTTTTCGGGCGCGGAGAGTCATCATGACGCTCTTTGTAATTACCATGTATTTCGGCGGGGGAATGGTTCCGACCTACATGCTGGTAAAGACGCTGAAGCTGACAAATACGCCTTTTGTCATGATGATCATGGGTGCGGTCAGCGTTTATAATCTGATCATTACCAGAACCTTTTTCGAAAGCTCGATTCCAAAGGAGCTGCAGGAGGCCGCGCAGCTGGACGGATGCTCCCATTTTCGCTATTTTTCTTCTATTGTGCTGCCTCTTTCAAAGGCGGTGATCTCTGTCATCACCCTGTACTATGCGGTAGGGCACTGGAACGATTTCTTTACGGCGCTGCTGTATCTGAATAATGACGAATATCAGCCGCTGCAGACCGTTTTGCGTAATATCCTCATTTCCAATCAGGCGATGGCAGGCACGACGGGAGCCGGCGAAGGCAGCTATGCCCAGCAGTATGCCGATCAGATTAAATTTGCAGTCATCATTGTTTCGACCGTTCCGGTTCTGTGCATCTATCCGTTTATTCAGAAATATTTTGAGAAGGGCGTTATGATCGGAGCGGTAAAGGGCTAGAAGCCTTCAGGAAAAAGGATGGAGGAAAGGGACGAAGCAATGACGGCGGAAAAGAGGTTTCTTCTGAAAAGAGGAGAAAAGGTGAGGTTGTTTTGCGCAGAGGAGGAAAACAGCGCGGTGAGGCATGCGGTCGGCAGCCTGGCAGGAGATATGGAAAGGGCGTGCGGCTGTGTCGTGGAATGGGGAAACGGACAGCCCTCCAGTGATGAGACGGTCGTGGTGGCTGTCACGGCGGGGACGCCGTGGTTTGATCGAATGATACCGGAGGGAACCGGGATCGGTCTGGACCGGCTGAAGGACGACAGGGGAGAGCTGCGCTGGGAGGCGTATTTACAGCAGGTATGTGAGGGGACGCTGTTTCTCATCGGCGCGGACAGGAGGGGAACGGTATATGCCGTTTATGATCTGTGTGAGCAGCTGGGAGTGTCGCCCTGGTATTTCTGGGGAGATGTGCCTGTCAGAAAGAAGGACAGCTTTACGCTTCCCGAAGATTACATAAGGGCGGACTGGCCGGATGTGGCGTACAGAGGAATTTTTCTGAACGATGAGGAAGAGCTGGACGCATGGGCAAAGCGCCATACAAAGGACGGAACGATTGGCCCCGAAACCTACCGCGCCGTCTATGAGCTGATCCTCAGACTGAAGGGAAATTATATCTGGCCGGCCATGCATGTGAATTATTTTAACGAAAATCCGGAGAACGGAAGGCTTGCGGAGGAAATGGGAGTGGTTGTGGGAACCTCCCACTGCGACATGCTGCTTCGCAGCAACCAGAACGAATGGAAGCCGTGGCTGGAGAAAAAGGGATATCAGGGAGTAAAATACGATTATTCCATTCCCGGAAAGAACAGAGAGCAGATCCGGGAATACTGGAAAGAAAGCGTAGAGATGAACCGCGCCTATGAGGTCACCTATACGGTTGGAATGCGCGGCATCCATGATTCCGGCTTTGTGACGGAACGGATAGATCTTGATCCGGCTTTATCTGAAACGGAAAAAACAGAGAAAAAGATCCGTATGCTTGGAGAGGTGATCCGGGATCAGAGACAGATCATCCGGGAGACCCTGGGAGAGGAAAAAGCATCCCGGGCGGTGCAGACCTTCATTCCGTATAAGGAGGTGCTGAGTCTGTATGACCAGGGCCTGGATGTGCCGGAGGATATCACGCTGATCTGGGTGGATGATAATTTCGGTTATATGCGGCGTTATCCGAATGAGCGGGAACGCTGCAGAAAAGGGGGAAACGGGCTGTATTACCATGCCTCGTACTGGGCGTCTCCGGGCATGAGCTATCTGTTTTTCAATTCCATTCCGCTGGCTCAGACGGGAAATGAGCTGAAGAAATGCTGGGAATCCGGAATACAGAGGCTGTGGGTGCTGAATGTGGGGGCATTAAAGCCCCTGGAGCTGGATCTGGAATTCTTTCTTCGCTACGCCTGGTCGGCGGGAAGGGAATGTCGGGAAGCGAAGGAAGCGCAGGTCTTTGTGGAGGAATGGATCAACAGGAATTTTTCCGGGAAAAAGGGAAAGCGCGCGGCAGAGGTATACGGCAGGTTTGCGCAGCTGAATAATGTTTGCAAGCCGGAGCATCTGAAAGCTGCGAGGTTTTCCCAGACCTCCTATGGAAATGAGGCGGCACGACGGCTGGAGGAGCTGGGAAAGCTGGTGCGGGAGGGAGAAAGGATATGGGAAGAGCTGCCGGAGCAGGAAAGGGAAGCCTTTTTCGAGCTGTTTTTGATGAAGCTTCAGGCCTCCTTTTTTATCAATGCTTCCTTCTATTATGCTGACAGAAGCTGCCTGTGCTGGGAACGGGGAGCAATGCGCGCGGCGGACGGCTGTACGGAAGTCTCCAGGCGGATGGACAGGAAAAAGAAGGAGCTGCTTTATTACTATAATGAAGTGCTGAAGGAAGGAAAATGGAGCGGGATCCTGACCCCGGAAAGCTTCTCCCCTCCTCCGACGGCGCTCTTTCCTGCTGCCCGTCCCGCGCTTACTCTTGGAGAACCCGGTCTTGGGGCAGTATGGGAGGAGCTTATCTTTTATGCGCATGGAAGAGAACGAAAAAGACTGACGCTTTTCAACCGGGGGAGCAAAGCGGTACGATTCTGGCTGGAGGCGCCGGATTGGCTGGAGACCGGTCAGACGCAGGGAACCGTGGAGACAGAGCTGGTTCTTTTCCTGTGCGTCCGGAAAGACCGGGAGGCGTTCCGAAGGGAGCGGGAAGGAAAGCTGATTCTGACGGGGAGCGCCGGCGAGCGGTATGAGGTGCCGGTTAAGATCAGAAGGGAAGCCGATTATTCCCCTGCCGGGGGAAGTTCCTTTTATGCGGAAGCGGACGGCTATGTTTCCATTCCGGCGGATGGATATACGGCAGGAAGGGTGGAGGAAGACGGAAGCGTCTCCTGCTTCCAGCCTGATACGGAAACAGATCCCGGCCAAAAAACGGGCGCTGTATGGCGGAGGATCAAATATCTGGGAAGAGGCTGGGGAGACGCCATGGAAGCCTTTTTACCGGAATCGGATCGGCATGGAGAAGAGACGGTCCCTGATGAGAGGAGCGCTCTGGAATATGCCTTTTTCCTGGAGAAAGAAGGAGCCCATCTGCTGGAGATCCATCGTTTTCTGACGCTGAAGCCGAAAGGAAGGATCCGTATGGGCGTAGTTGTAGACGGAGGAAGACCCATCATACTGGAAGCGAAAACGGTGGACGAATGGATGGGGAACTGGAGGGACGCCGTAATGGAGGACGGAGAAAAGCTGTACGCCACGCTGCCCTGGCTTTCGTCCGGCCTGCATCGCCTGCAGATATTTCCGATTGACGGATACCTGACTCTTTCCAGATATGTGATCTATACGGCGCAGAGACAGGAAAATGATCTGGGGCCGGCGGACAGCGCGTTTTTTGACGGGAATGGCTGGAGAAAGGGGCGGGAGGAAACCGAAGAGCTTCCGGATCTGACCGAAGAGGAGAATGCCTTCTGGCGGCGTGTCTATGGAAGCCCGGATGAAGCGGCCATGCGCCTGCCCATGCTGTATGCAGGGCCGGATTTCTGGAAAACGGAAAGGCTGTATGCGGTAAGCGACGAAAGGGAGGATGTACCGGGAAGAAAGAAATATGATTTTGTCTCCGGTGAAAGGAAGGATCTGCTTTGCCGCTTCGGATCAGGAATTTTTGAGGAGTGTGCGGGGGAGATTTTCATCGAAGCGGAATATGCACTGGAAAAGTCGCAGAACGCATGGCTTACCTCTTCCGTTCCTGACGGAAAAGGATGCTGGATGCATATCCGGTCGGAAACGGACGGCGGAACAGGACTTGCCATGATCAGCACAGATATGGGAGGCGGCGAGGGCATGCAGGCGAGAATACCGATGCATGCCGCGGGAATGCATTACCGCTTCCGGATCCATAATCCTGCGGATTATACGATATGGCTTTTGATGAGGTTTGAGGATACAGACAGCGATTACTGCGAGACGGCGGTGGACGGCATGATACGGGAGGCTGACCGCGCGTATGCGCCGGGCGGAGGCTTTTTTTCCTACAGCATGAAACAGAGATGGCATTGGAGAGCTGTGAGCCGTGCGCGGCTTGAGGAAGGGATCCATACACTTTCCCTGTATGGGACGAAGCCCGGACTACAGATTGACAGGATCTATCTGACCGCATCGGAGGATTGGCCTCCGGTGGACACCGGATGGAAGGAAAGCAGGGAAGCGGGAGAAGGAAAAAGAACAAAAAAAGTATAAAGCTGAGAAAAACAGAGATAATTAAAGAAAGTGAAAGAAATATCAAGTAAAAAGACTGCTCTTTCCCGCTAATGGCGTTGCATAAAAAGGAGTGAAACCATAATATATCTATAGTGTTTAGCACTCGACATTGATGAGTGCTAACAGCCTAAACAATACTGAATCAGAAAGTATTCAATGTAAGGAGGCATTTTTATGAAATTAGTACCTTTAGGCGACAGGATCGTATTAAAGCAGCTTGAAGCGGAAGAGACCACCAAATCCGGAATCGTTCTTCCCGGACAGAGCAAGGAGAAGCCCCAGCAGGCGGAAGTCATCGCTGTAGGCCCCGGCGGAATGATCGACGGCAAGGAAGTTAAGATGGAAGTGAAAGCCGGAGATAAGGTGATCTATTCCAAATATGCGGGAACGGAAGTGAAGCTTGACGACGATCAGGAATATATCATCGTAAAGCAGTCCGACGTTCTGGCTGTGATCGAATAAGACGGCCGGTCAGAAGGGTCATTTGGAAGGATTATTTTAGAAAAGACAAAAACAGCGCCATCCGGCGCATTCAGTAAAACAATTTATGGAGGCTGATCATTATGGCAAAGGAAATCAAATACGGCGCAGACGCCCGTACCGCTCTGATGGCCGGTGTGGACCAGGTAGCGGATACTGTGAGAGTAACTCTTGGACCCAAAGGAAGAAATGTAGTTCTGGATAAGTCCTACGGCGCTCCCCTCATCACCAACGACGGCGTGACCATCGCGAAGGAGATCGAGCTGAAGGATCCCTACGAAAACATGGGCGCTCAGCTGGTAAAAGAGGTTGCCACCAAGACCAACGATGTGGCAGGCGACGGAACCACCACCGCGACCGTTCTGGCGCAGGCAATGGTAAACGAAGGAATGAAGAACCTGGCGGCAGGCGCAAACCCGATCATCATGAGAAAGGGTATGAAGAAGGCGACTGACTGCGCGGTTGATGCCATTAAGGCAATGAGCTCTAAGGTAAACGGCAAGGAGCATATCGCAAGAGTCGCTTCCATTTCCGCAGGAAACGACGAGGTTGGTACGATGGTTGCCGACGCGATGGAGAAGGTTTCCGGAGACGGTGTCATCACCATCGAAGAGAGCAAGACCATGCAGACCGAGCTCGACCTGGTAGAAGGCATGCAGTTTGACAGAGGATATATTTCCGCTTATATGTGCACTGACATGGATAAGATGGAAGCGGTTCTGGATAATCCCTATATCCTCATTACCGATAAGAAGCTGGCAAACATTCAGGAGATCCTGCCTCTGCTGGAGCAGGTGGTTCAGAGCGGCGCGAAGCTTCTGATCATCGCTGAGGACGTTGAGGGAGAGGCTCTCACCACCCTGATCGTCAACAAGCTGCGCGGCACCTTCAATGTGGTTGCAGTCAAGGCTCCCGGCTATGGCGACAGAAGAAAAGAAATGCTGCAGGATATCGCTATCCTGACCGGCGGCAAGGTGATCAGCGAGGAGCTTGGCCTTGACCTGAAGGAAACCCAGCTGTCCGATCTGGGCCGCGCGAAATCCGTTAAGGTTCAGAAGGAGAATACCGTTATCGTTGACGGCGAAGGCGACAAGGCGGACATCCAGGCAAGAATTTCCCAGATCAAGAAGCAGATCGAGGAGACCACCTCTGACTTCGACAGAGAGAAGCTTCAGGAGAGACTGGCGAAGCTGGCCGGCGGCGTAGCGGTGATCCGTGTGGGCGCTGCGACTGAGACTGAGATGAAGGAAGCGAAGCTTCGTATGGAGGATGCTCTTGCGGCTACCAGAGCTGCCGTTGAGGAAGGCATCATCGCAGGCGGCGGAAGCGCTTATATCCACGCGACCAAGGAAGTTGCGGCTCTGGCTGCCACCCTGGAAGGCGATGAGAAGACCGGAGCGAACATCGTTCTCAAGGCTCTTGAGGCTCCTCTGTATCACATCGTTGCCAATGCCGGACTGGAAGGCAGCGTTGTCATCAACAAGGTAAAGGAAATGGAAGTGGGCATGGGCTTCGACGCTCTGAAGGAAGAGTATGTGAACATGGTTGAGGCCGGAATTCTGGATCCTGCCAAGGTTACCAGAAGCGCTCTGCAGAACGCCACCAGCGTAGCTTCCACCCTGCTTACCACCGAGTCTGTTGTTGCGGATATCAAGGAGGATGCTCCTGCGGTTCCTGCCGGCGGAGCGGGCGGAATGGGAATGATGTAATCTGCGGATTTCCCAAAACGGATGAACCTGAGGGCGATTCCATCCAAAAACAAAAAAGCGTTAAAATTGGCGGCGCCTGCCGGAAACGGGGCGCCGCTTTTTTCAATATCCATTATTTTACTGCTGATTGAAAGAAAGGAAGGGTTATGGCGGCGGTCATTTTTCTTGTTCTGGGTATTTTGTTTTGCATCTATTGTATCGCCATTCTTGTGTCCGGAGTGTTCGGCTCCTGGTTTTTCCTGCTCTGGGGTGCGCTGGGGATCGGCTGCATCGGCGCCTGGAAAGTCCTTTCGTCAGGGCTCTGGGGGCGGCTTCCCGTTCCGGTGAGGGGAACGGTGCTGGGGCTGTTCGGCGCAGGACTGCTTGTTTTCCTTGTGATAGAGGGACTGGTCGTGAGCCGCTTTTATGCAAAGGGGGAGCCGGGGCTGGATTATCTGGTGGTGCTGGGAGCCCAGATGCGGGAGAGCGGGCCGAGCAGGGCGCTGCAGCTGCGGCTGGATCAGGCGTATGATTATCTGGCGGAAAATCCGGAAACTGTCGTGATCGTTTCCGGCGGACAGGGAAGCAACGAGCCGGTCAGCGAGGCGCAGGGCATGTATGCTTATCTGACCGGACGGGGAATCGCCCCGGAACGGATCCGGATGGAGGATCAGTCCAAAAACACGGTGGAAAACCTCAGATTTTCCAAACGGTTCATAGAGGATGGGGCCTCCGTCGGCATAATCACCAATAATTTCCATGTATACCGGGCGGAAAGGTTAGCCGCCGGACAGGGCTATGAAACGATCCGTGGAATCGCAGCGCCCTGTGATCTTTCCATGCAGGCGAACAACATGCTGCGGGAATTTTTCGGGATCATGAAGGACTGGCTATGCGGCAATATGAAGCTGTGGTAATGATTTGAAAACGTTTAAACGTGGACGACATGGCGGCAGAAATGCCCGCAAAGGCTTGTTTTATGGCGAATTTCATGCGGAAGTGCAAAAGCTTCGTTGACTTATGATGGGAGAGATAATATAATAAAAGATAGTTTTTTAGGGAAAAACAGCTATAAAAATGTGCGAGGAGGAGCGGGAACGGCTTTGACTGCGGCGCGGATCCGATGATCCGCCGCCTGCTTGGAACCCTGCCGCTCCGGAATGGGGATCAGGATGAAAAAACTGGAAGAATACGTAAGAAGCATTCCGGATTTTCCGGAAAAAGGAGTGATATTCCGCGATGTGACCAGCGTACTGCAGGATGCGGACGGTCTGAGGCTTGCGATCGACACGATGCAGGATCTGGTGAAGGATCTGGAATATGACGTGGTTGCAGGGCCGGAATCCAGAGGCTTTATCTTTGGAACGCCCATCGCATACAATAATCATAAGCCCTTCGTGCTGATCCGGAAAAAGGGAAAGCTTCCCTGCGAGACGGTTTCCATGGAGTATGATCTGGAATACGGCACGGCGGTGATCGAGATCCATAAGGACGCCATCCGACCGGGACAGAGAGTGCTGATCGTGGATGATCTGATCGCGACCGGAGGAACCACCGAGGCGATGATCCGTCTGGTGGAATCGCTCGGCGGCCAGGTGGTCGGCGTGGTGGTCATGATGGAGCTCGCGGGTCTGAAGGGCAGGGAGAAGCTTGCGGGCTACCGGCTGGAGTCCGCGATCCGTTATGACGGAAAATAGGGCGACGCTCCGGAATGGGGATTCCGTTGACTGATGTGAGGGGAAAGCTGCCCTGCGCCTGAGCTTTTACAGGAGGCAGGCTGTTGTGAGATGAGAGATGCCGGTGAGATTATGAATAAAGCGGTTATGACGGAAGAAAAGACCAAAATCGTATATGAGGGCGGCGGCAGTCTGGACGCGAGGCCCGGCCAGGATGAGAACGGCGTTCTCATCGACGACGGGCGCATTGAGGCCATGAAGGAATACCTGAGTCCGGAGGAGCTTTACCAGGATCTCATCGCCCGCGTGCGCAGATATCACCCCTCGGATGATATCTCCATGATCGAAAAGGCCTATCGTGTGGCGGAAAAGGCCCATGAGGGGCAGGTGCGCAAATCCGGGGAGCCCTACATCATACATCCGCTGTGCGTGGCCATTATTCTCGCCGACCTGGAGCTGGATAAGGAAACCATCGAGGCCGGGCTTCTGCACGACGTGGTGGAGGACACCATCATGACGGTGGAGGAGATCACAAAGGAATTCGGGCCGGACGTGGCGCTGCTGGTGGACGGCGTGACCAAGCTGCAGCACATCAATTTCCGAAGCGACAAGGAAAACGGAGAGAGCAGGACGCCGGATCAGCAGGAGGTGCAGGCGGAGAACCTGCGCAAGATGTTCCTCGCCATGGCTAAGGATATCCGGGTCATCATGATCAAGCTGGCGGACCGCCTGCACAATATGCGTACGCTGAAGCACCAGCCGCCGGAAAAGCAGCAGCGCATCGCAAGAGAGACCATGGAGATCTACGCGCCCATCGCCCAGAGGCTCGGCATTTCCAAGATCAAGGTGGAGCTGGACGATCTGTCCTTAAAATATCTGGAGCCGGATGTCTATTATGACCTGGTGGATAAGATCGCCATCCGCAGGAGCGAACGGGAAACCTACATCCGTCAGATCGTGGAGGAAGTGGCCGAGCACATGAAAAATGCAGGCATCAAGGCCAGGCTGGACGGCAGGGTGAAGCATTTTTTCAGTATTTATAAAAAAATGAAGAACCAGCATAAAACGCTGGATCAGATTTACGATCTGTTCGCGGTCCGCATCATCGTGGATACGGTGAAGGACTGCTACGCGGCGCTGGGCGTGATCCATGAAATGTATAAGCCCATCCCTGGACGGTTCAAGGACTATATCGCCATGCCCAAGGCGAACATGTACCAGTCCCTTCACACCACGGTGATCGGTTCCTCCGGCCAGCCCTTTGAGATCCAGATCCGGACCGTGGAGATGCATAAGGCGGCGGAATTCGGTATTGCCGCCCACTGGAAATATAAGGAAGCCTCCGACGGAAAAAAGGTGGAGGCCCAGGAGGAGGAAAAGCTGGCCTGGCTGCGCCAGATCCTGGAATGGCAGAGGGATATGTCGGACAACAGGGAGTTTATGAACCTGCTGAAAAGCGACCTGGACCTGTTTTCCGATACCGTTTACTGCTTTACCCCCACCGGAGATGTGAAAACCCTTCCGGCGGGAAGCACGCCCATTGATTTTGCCTATAACGTCCATACCGCGGTGGGAAACCGGATGATCGGCGCGAGAGTGAACGACAAGCTGGTGAACATCGACTATGAGATCCAGAACGGGGACCGGGTGGAGATACTGACCTCCCAGAATTCCAAGGGGCCCAGCCGGGACTGGCTGAACCTGGTGAAGTCCACCCAGGCCAAGAACAAGATCAACCAGTGGTTCCGCAACGAATTCAAGGAAGAAAACATCGGAAAGGGCAAGGAAATGCTCCTCGCCTACTGCAAGGCGAAGGGCCTTTCCGCCGCCGATCTGTTAAAGCCTCCCTACATGGAGGCTCAGATGAAAAAATACGGCTTCCGGGACTGGGATTCTCTCCTGGCGGCAGTGGGACACGGCGGCCTGAAGGAGGGCCAGATCTTAAACCGCATGCAGGAGCTGTACGATCGGGATCACCCCAGGGTGCTGAGCAACGAGGAGGTGCTGGCGGGCATCGCGGAGAATGCCCAGGCCCGCCAGATGCTGCCCCGAGCCAAGAGCAAGAACGGCATTGTGGTGAAGGGCATCCACGACGTGGCGGTGCGTTTTTCCAAGTGCTGCTCCCCCGTGCCGGGGGACGAGATCATCGGCTTTGTGACCAGGGGAAGAGGCATTTCCATCCACAGGACCGACTGCGTCAACATCCTGAACCTGCCTGAGATTGAGCGCGCAAGGCTCATCGACGCGGATTGGGAGGGCTCTCCCGAAGAGATACAGGGAGAAAAATATGTGGCGGAGATCGTCATTTACGCCAACAACCGCAGCGGCCTCCTTGCCGATATTTCCAGGGCGCTGACGGAGAAAAACATCGATATCCTTTCCATGAACACCCGCACCAGCAAGCAGGGCCTCGCCACCCTTTCCGCCTCCTTTGAGGTGGGCGGCAGGGAAGAGCTGAACCGTGTGATCGAAAAGATACGGACGATCGAGAGCGTCCTGGATATCGAACGAAGCTGAAGCGTGGAGGATAAGATTGGAAAATGCGCTTGATAGCGCATTTTCCAATCCGGATTTGCGCCGAAACGTCGCAAATCCTGTTATCACAGCAAAGAAATCGCATTCGCGATTTCTTCGCGCGTGCCTCAGCATGAAAATGCTGAGGCGTGGAGGAAAATATGTCAGATATCAAAATCGGGCGGATGGTGCTGAGCATCTGCCAGACCAACTGCTATTATATATACCGGGAAGGAAAGAAGGACGAAAACGGAATGACGGAGGTGCTTCTCATCGACCCGGCGGATCGGGGAGCACAGATTTATGAGGCGCTCTCCCAAAAGGGCTTCCGCGTGGGCGCGATCCTTCTGACCCACGGTCACTTTGACCATATCTGGGGAGCGAATGAATTGAGAAGGCTTTCCGGCGCGAAGATTCATGCCTTTGAAGGAGAAAGGGAGCTTTGCGAGGATGCGCAGAGGAACGTGTCCGCGCAGGCAGGAAGACCGGAGACGGTGCAGGCAGATTTTTATGAGAAGGACGGAAGCTTGCTGGAGATCGCGGGCTTTCGGCTGAAGCTGATCGCAACGCCCGGCCACACCGGCGGAAGCTGCTGCTACTATCTGGAGGAGGAGAAGCTGCTGTTTTCCGGAGATACCCTGTTTGAGGGCTCCGTGGGAAGAACCGATTTTCCCACAGGAAGCATGAGCAGCCTGGTCCGCTCGATCAGGGAAAAGCTGTTCGTCCTTCCGGAGGATGTGATCGTTTATCCGGGACACGGCGACACTACCACCATCGGAGACGAGAAAAAATATAATCCCTATTGTCAGTAAGGCGGGAAGCACCCCGCCTTTCTTAATCCTTAAGGAAAATTTGACGCCGGACGAAGGTCCAAATCCGGAAACTGGCCGAGGGCCGGTTTTTTGTGCGGCGTACATGCTTCGGCACGGAGGAAGAAAAATGCTTGCTGTAACATTGAATGAGCTTCGGTTTGAATATGATATCCATTCTCTGGTAAAAGCCTTTTATCCGGCGGAAACGGTAAAGGTCTTTCAGGAGGGAACGAAGGAGTTTGTTTCCGACGGGGAGAACCCGGCGATCGCGGTGCTCTTTGAAAAAACCCGGATCCGGATCCGGGTGGATGATTCCGAAGGGGAGACCGCTCTTTCCAGCCCGGAGGAAAAGAATGTGGTGAAAAACGAGCTGAAACAGCTTTTGTACCGGATGCTTTCAACAAAAACGGGAAGACTCCTTCCCTGGGGAAGCCTGACCGGCATCCGTCCTGCCAAGATCGCCATGCAGCTTCTGGAGGAGGGCAGGACGCAGGAGGAGATCCGTTCCTATATGGAACAGACCTACTACTGCAGCAGAGAAAAGGCGGAGCTTGCCATCGGGATCGCGTGCCGGGAGAAGGAGATTTTAAAGGATATCCACTATGAGCAGGGCTACAGCCTGTATGTGGGCATTCCCTTCTGTCCCACCACCTGCCTCTACTGCTCCTTCACTTCCTTCCCCATCACGGCCTGGCGGGCCCGGGTGGAGGAATACCTGGACGCGCTGGAGCGGGAGATGGATTTTGTCAGGGAGGCATGCCGGGACCGGGTTCTGGACAGCGTGTACATCGGCGGCGGAACGCCCACCACGCTGGAGCCGGAGCAGCTTGAGAGGCTGCTTTCCCGCATCCGGGAGACCTTTGATTTTTCCCAGGTGAAGGAATTTACGGTGGAGGCCGGCCGGGCGGACAGCATCACGGCGGACAAGCTGCGCGTGCTGAAAAAATACGGCGTGACCCGCATTTCCGTAAATCCCCAGACCATGAACCAGAAGACCCTGGATCTGATCGGCCGCAGGCACACCGTGGAGCAGGTGAAGGAGGCCTTTTACCTGGCGAGACAGGAGGGCTTTACCAACATCAACATGGATCTGATCCTGGGGCTTCCCGGGGAGGAGCTTCCCGAGGTGCAGCACACCATGGAGGAGATCAAAAGGCTTTCTCCCGACAGCCTGACCGTGCACTCCCTCGCGGTGAAGAAGGCCTCCCGCATGATGCAGTGGATCGAAAAGAACGGTCTGGAGCTTCTCCATAATACGGAGGAGACAATTTCGCTCGCGGCCCGGACGGCGCAGGAGATGAACCTGCATCCCTACTACCTGTACCGCCAGAAGAACATGACCGGAAACCTGGAAAATGTGGGCTATGCCAGAGAGGGCTGCTACGGGCTGTACAACATCCTCATCATGGAAGAAAAGCAGACCATTATGGCCATCGGCGCCGGAACCATCTCCAAGGCAGTCCATCCCGACGGGCGGATCGAGCGCTGTGAAAATGTGAAGGAGCTGCCGCTTTATCTGGAGAAGATCGATGAGATGATTGAGAGGAAGAGGAGGCTGCTGGAAGGGGTATAAATGCTTTCGGCTGACCTGGAAGCACAAAAAGATTTTTGCGGTATTTCATTCGAAAGGTTATAAAAAATTCATAAGAATTTTGTTGTAATCGCCGCAATAAGATAATAAAATGTATATAGGAAAGTATGCTTAACCGAAGAAAAAGCCATACTAACGAAGGAGGTGTTTCTTATGGCAACTTCAAGCATCACGAAAAATTTTGTTATATCCGGCAGGAGGCAGGTTGAAATGTTTGCTGATGCGGTAGAAGCGTCAGCAAACGATCAGACGCCTCCGATAAAGGTCAATGCAACTTTTTTAACAGACCCAAAAGATATAGCGAAATTTATGGAGAAAAGGAAGAAAATGAATGCAGGAAACAAGTAAATATACGGTTTTCAACATTCGTGAGTATTTGAACGGTCAGGATAACGGACTCGGAGAGGACGATTTGCTTCAGGTCCTTTCCGAGTTTTCGTGTGAAAAGAATCCGGATGTTGAGAAATTTGCAAAAGAGCAGTCAGTTGAATTTGCGAAAAAACAGCAGTCGGTCACTTATCTGGTGTTTTCAACAGAAGATGCAGAGCTTGTCGGATATTTCGCAATAACCATAAAACCGATAACAATAGATGCAGAGCCATTCAGCAATACAGTAAAGAGAAAACTTGCCAGAGTAAGTGAATTGAGCGAACAGAATCATACATATAATCTGGCGGCTTATCTGATTGCACAGCTTGGGAAAAATTACCATAATGGTGCAAATGAGCATATTACGGGGGAGGAGCTTCTGGGACTGGCAATTAAGCAGGTGCAGCAGCTTCAGTATTTAGCCGGGGGCATGGTAGTTTTTTTAGAAACGTCCGATGAAGAAAAGCTTTTGTCTTTCTATAAGGATAAAGGCTTTCAGCAGTTTGACAGCAGATTATCGGAATCGGCGGGGCGTGAACCGCATGAGCTGATACAGCTCTTAAAAATCTTAAAGTAAACGGAAAGGCGTACGGAACCATTTTGAAATGATCCATACGTCTTTTTTGTACGCAATCATGCGAAGGATATGGTATCATGACTATAAAAATGATTCGAGATCATTGTAAGATTTCAGTTGAAAAGTTGTGTATACAGGTGAAAGGGTAAACAGGAAAGCGAGGGGAAGCTGATGGATGATGCACAGATCGTACAGTTATACTGGGATAGAAATGAACATGCGCTTGCCGTTACTGCGGACAAATATGGAAGATACTGTGCCGCTATCGCCCAAAACATACTGGGTAACCATGAGGATGCGGAGGAATGTGTCAACGATACATACCTGAACGCATGGAACGCCATGCCGCCGCACAGGCCGGGTATTCTGTCTGCTTTCCTCGGAAAGATCACAAGAAACCTGTCATTGAACCGGTACAAATACACGACAGCCGGAAAACGGGGCGGAAGCAGGGCTCCGGCTGTTTTTGATGAGATCGCAGAGCTGGTATCTGAAACGAACAGCGTGGAGCAGGAGATAGACCGCAGAGAACTGGTAAAGGCAATAGACACTTTTTTGGAAGGACTTTCCAGGGAGAAAAGAGATATTTTCGTTTGCCGGTACTGGTATTTTGACAGCATACCGGCTATTGCTTCCCGGTTTGGAATGACGGAGAACCATGTGTCCGTAACTTTGAACCGGATTCGTTCCAAACTTCGTAAATATTTGACGGAAAAGGGGTTTGAACTATGAAGAAAGAAGAATTCTGCGAGGCTCTCGGCGACATTAACGAAAGGTATGTGGAGGAGGCCAGAGCAGGCCGAAAAGGCAAAAAGCCCGGATGGATAAAATGGGGGGCTATGGCGGCCTGCTTTGCGACTGTGACGGTTCTGGGCGCAGGCATGCTCCAGGGAGGATGGATCGGGGAAAAAACGGATACTGCTGCTTTGGACAATGGAGAAAAGATTGTTTTTGAAAAGTCGGAGGTTACCGGCTCAAGCATTCACATGGATGGAATGGTGACAACAAGGCAGCTCACGGAGGAAGAAACTGCAGCCCTGTTCCCGGGCTTATCCGTTACAGCCGATGCGGTTTTCATGGCCGACAATATGGATACGGATGATCTGCAAAAACGGAGCGGTTGTGAGGAAAACACAGGTAATATAAAACTGATCGGTCTTGAGGGAAACATAGGCAATATAAAAATGATCGTTACAACCTCAGACGTACCGTTGCTTGATACCGAGATTGTTGGAACCGAAGAATCTGCCGAAATAAACGGCGTTAACGTCGTCGCCGGATATTTTGTAACGGATCCGAACAGTAAAGGGGAACAAAACGCCGTTTACTATGCAGCCTTTGAAATCGGCGACTGCAAGGTATATCTTGAAAATGCCGGAACGAAGGAGGAGAGTGAAACAACCAAAAACCAGTTGGCAGAAGCGGTTCAAAAGCTGACAGAGAATGGGGAACCGGATTTCACTTCTGTAATTGATAATGAAGCGGGTTCAGACCTTGCAACGGAACAGGTTCATACATTGCCCCGGACGGAAAAGCTGAGAGTTGAACTGGTTGCGTGGGGCGGAGATCATTTCAAGGCGATCGTGGTTGACGCAGAAGAGAATAACATTTTTCCGGCTGGCGCTGAATTATCTGTCGTTTTCGACTATGAAACAGAAATCCTTTTGGATGATGGGACTCTTATGGTATTTAACCCGGACGAGCCGGATACGGAGATAATAGGCTGGGAAGCGGGTACTGTGGTTTCCGTTGAGTTTTTACACTATGAGGAATACCGCGAGGGAGATCACTTTTACAATCAACTGGTTGCAAGCCATGTGGAAGCGGAATAAACGGAAGCAGCTTTTGGAGAGAGGGTAACTTATTATGAAAGAAGAACGGATCTTACATGTTCTCGGAAAGGTGGACGAGAAGGATATCAGGGAAGCGGATCCCGAAGAAAAGATCCGGCGTAAAAAGCCGGCCTGGAAACGGTGGACGGCAATGGCGGCCTGCGTCTGTATCGTCGCAGCGGTATGCTTCAGCCTGTTTTCGTCCCGCAGCGGTATGGCCGTTTCCGCCTGTGCCTGCGGCACAGATGAGGAAATTACGGCGGCTGGCGTTGTGATGAACACGGGAACCATCAGCGATACCGGAGAAATGACGGGACATCCCCTGATGTTCTATCTTATCGGAAAGGATATCGAGACGGTTCGTTTCTCCTGCAAAAATCAGCAGATCAATTTTATGGACTGGACTGAAAAACGGGACGAGTATGGAAGCGCACAGAATTTTACCGTTGCCTATGGTGGGGATGCCGGTGAATATTATTATTTAACGATTGACTGGGTTCCTGATACTCTTATCCGCGAACTGACTGATGACCCGGATAGTAAGATCGCCACCTTGCCGGAAGAAATGCGCCAGGATATCATCGTGATGGAAATTACCTTTGAAAGCGGGAAAACCGCAACCAAAGCGATCACCATTTCTCTGCTGGACGACGGAACATTTTATGCCGCATTTGATGACTATGAGATCAGCGAAAGCGATGATTTTATAAAGCGTCCTGACAGCGCGGCAATATCCCGTGATGCTCTTTATTCTCAAGAAAATAGTCTTATTGAGGATAATTCTGTTAAGGAAGAGGAACAGGGGGATTCCATCCGGATGGTCATGGTAAACGGAGAATTATATCTTGATACAGGACACGAAAGCGCGGTAACAATACGCTGTGGAATGCTGGATGGGCAGATCACATCCACAGTAAGTGGTACGGAAAGACCAACGGAAAACGATCAGTCAAACTTCGGAAGCGGCTATGGTTACCAGTATGGTTCCCGGGAAGGCATGATCGAAATTAACATGGATGATAAATGGCTGGTTTTTGCAACGGAAAAAGTCCTGGCAGGCAGTCAGCTTATGGCTGAATCGGCTGAGGAGCTTCCGCCTGAATCTGAAGAGGAGCGAAAATGAAAAATCCGTGGGAAGAAATTTCATTGACTGATTATGAAAATCATATGAAGCTTGATTCTGTTATGCAGTTACAGGCTATGAATGAATTGATGAAAAATCAATTTAATGCTTATCCTGTTTCCAGTGTAGCCGTTTTTGGGGTCGCGGGCGGAAATGGTCTTGAGTATATCCCAAAAGACAAGTTTAAAAAAGTATATGGGATTGACATCAATTCTGATTACCTGAAAGAAGTAAATAAAAGATATTCTGAGCTGGACGAAATTTTGGAATGCCTATGTATTGACTTGATAAATGAAACGGACAAATTGCCAGAGGCAGATATGGTTGTTGCTAATTTGATAGTTGAATATATCGGGTATGAGTGTTTTCAAAAGGCAATAAGACAGGTGAGCCCGAAATATGTTTCCTGTATTATTCAAATCAACACAGAGGGAAATTGGGTGTCGGATTCCCCTTATTTGCACATATTTGATGGATTGGAACAAATACATCATCAAATGGAAGAACAGACATTAGAAAAAGAAATGCTTGAAATTGGTTATCATGTAATCAATACATTGGAACATCTTTTACCGAATGGGAAAAAATTTATACAGTTAGATTTTGAAAGATATTTGCGCTCTACGAAATATGGAGGCCGCCATGTATTATGAGAGAACAATCCAATCGGTGACAAAAAATCAACGAACCCTTTCCGGTATTGATCGGAACGGGAACCGTGATCTGTATGCCTGCCGATCTGCTTCCCGTTGATAAGAAAAACTGGTACGTTCCAGCCTGGCTGATCTGAAGGAAAAGTAAATAAACCCATCTCCCCCTTGCGGGAACCGGAAAAAAAGTGTAAAATCGGTACAGAATTTTGAATATATGATCGCAGAGAAGAAAGGAACGAGCCATGGCACTCAGCAAAAAGCCGGTCACCGGCATGAAAGATATTCTTCCCGCGGAAATGGAGATCCGGGATTATTGCATCGGCGTGATCAAGGATACCTACGCGAAATTTGGATTTACCTCCATAGAGACTCCCGCTGTGGAGAACATCGCCAACCTGACGAGCAGGCAGGGAGGCGACAATGAAAAGCTGATCTTCAAGATCATGAAAAGAGGGGAAAAGCTGAATCTGGAAACGGCGAAGTCGGAGGCCGATCTGGCGGACGGCGGGCTCAGGTACGATCTGACCGTGCCGCTTTGCCGTTTCTATTCCAACAACGCGAACAATCTCCCCACCCCCTTTAAGGCGCTGCAGATGGGAAGCGTCTGGCGCGCGGACAGACCGCAGAGGGGCAGATACCGCCAGTTCATGCAGTGCGACATCGACATCCTGGGCGAGCCCTCCAACCTGGCGGAGATTGAGCTGATCCTCGCCACCACCACCACCCTGGGAAGGATTGGATTCAAAAATTTCCAGATCCGCATCAACGACCGCAGGATCCTGAAGGCGATGGCCGCTTTCTGCGGATTTCCGGAGGAAAGCTTCGATACGGTTTTCATCATTCTGGACAAGATGGACAAGATCGGCCGGGACGGCGTGGCGCAGGAGCTGAAGGATGCGGGCTTCGATCCGGACGGCGTGGAAAAATATCTTTCCCTGTTCGAGCAGCTTGAGAAGGAAACGAACGGACTTGGCTGGCTGAAGGAAACGCTCTCCGGCGTGCTGGAGGACGGTGTGGCCGGAAATCTGCAGGAGATCGTGGAGAGCGTGACGCAGACCAGGACCGCTGATTTTGCAATGGTATTCGATCCCACGCTGGTGCGGGGCATGTCCTATTATACGGGGCCCATTTTTGAAATCTCGATTCCCGAATTCGGCGGAAGCTGCGGAGGCGGCGGAAGATACGATAAGATGGTGGGAAAATTCACCGGAAACGATGTGCCGGCCTGCGGCTTTTCCATCGGTTTTGAACGGATCATCCTGCTTCTGATGGAAAGCGGCTTCCAGATTCCTAACCGCCCGAAGAAAAAGGTGTTCCTGATCGAAAAGGGCGTGAGCGGCAAAGCGCTTGCGGACTGCATTGCTCTGGCCCAGAAGGAACGGGAGAACGGAACCCGGGTGCTGGTTGCGAGGATGAATAAAAACAAGAAATTCCAGAAGGAGCAGCTCATGAAGGAGGGCTGGGAGGAATTTCAGGAATTTTATAAAGAACCGCTGAAATAGGAGGACATTATGGCTGAATCAATGAAGGGCCTGAAGAGGACCCACAGATGCGGGGAGCTTTCCGCCGCCAACGTGGGAGAAACCGTCACCGTCATGGGATGGGTGGCAAAACAGAGAAATAAGGGCGGCATCGTTTTTGTGGATTTAAGAGACCGTTCCGGCATCCTGCAGATCATTTTTGAGGAAGGAGACGTGGGAGAGGAGGGCTTTGCCAAGGCCGGAAGGCTGCGCAGCGAATATGTTGCCGCCGTGACCGGGCGGGTGGAAAGACGCTCCGGCGCGGTCAATGAAAATCTCGCGACGGGCGAGATCGAGGTGCGCGCCCAGTCTGTGCGTATCCTTTCCGAGGCGCTCACGCCGCCCTTCCCCATTGAGGAGGACTCCAAAACCAAGGAGGAGCTCCGCCTGAAGTACCGTTATCTTGACTTAAGAAGGCCGGATCTGCAGAAAAAGATCATGCTCAGAAGCCGGATCACCATGGCGATCCGGGAGTACATGACGAAGGAGGGCTTCCTGGAGATCGAGACGCCCATGCTCACCAAGTCCACGCCTGAGGGCGCGAGGGATTATCTGGTGCCGAGTCGTGTGCATCCGGGAATGTTTTACGCCCTGCCTCAGTCTCCGCAGATCTTCAAGCAGCTTCTGATGTGCTCCGGCTATGACCGGTATTTCCAGATCGCCAGATGTTTCCGGGACGAGGATCTGCGTGCGGACCGTCAGCCGGAATTTACCCAGGTGGATATGGAGTTGTCCTTCGTGGATGTGGACGACGTGATCGAGGTCAATGAAAAGCTGATCCAGTATATCTGTAAGGAAGCCATCGGCCTGGACGTGCAGCTTCCCATCCGCCGGATGCCCTGGATCGAGGCCATGAACCGCTTCGGTTCCGACAAGCCGGACACCCGTTTCGGGCTGGAGCTGCAGGATGTGTCCGACGTGGTGAAGGGCTGCGGCTTCGGTGTGTTCACCTCCGCCCTTGAGGCAGGCGGCTCCGTGCGCGGCATCAACGTGAAGGGACAGGCCGGTATGCCGAGAAAGAAGATCGACGCCCTGGTGGAATTTGCCAAAGGCTACGGCGCGAAGGGCCTGGCCTGGCTGAGCGTGCAGCCTGACGGAAGCTATAAATCCTCTTTTGCAAAATTTATGACGGAGGAGGAGTTGGGCGCGCTTGTGGCGGCCATGGGAGGAGAAAAGGGAGACCTGCTCCTTTTTGCCGCGGATAAGAACAGCGTGGTATACAACGTTCTGGGCGGCCTGCGTCTTGAGCTTGGAAAACAGCTCGGACTGATCGATGAAAACCGCTTCGATTTCCTCTGGGTGACGGAATTCCCGCTCTTCGAGTGGAGCGAGGAGGAGAACCGCTACATGGCCATGCATCATCCCTTCACCATGCCTGTGGAGGAGGATCTGGACATGCTGGAAACCGATCCGGGCAGGGTGCGCGCAAAGGCTTACGACATCGTATTAAACGGCACGGAGCTGGGCGGCGGCAGCGTCAGGATTTCCGACGAGAGCATTCAGGAGCGGATGTTCACGGCGCTGGGCTTTACGAAGGAAAGCGCCCATGAGCGCTTCGGCTTCCTGCTTGACGCCTTCAAATACGGCGTTCCTCCGCATGCCGGACTGGCATACGGCCTGGACCGTCTGGTAATGCTTCTGACCGGAGCGGACAGCATCCGCGAGGTCATCGCCTTCCCGAAGGTGAAGGACGCCTCCTGTCTGATGACGGAAGCGCCGAACGTGGTGGATGAAAAGCAGCTTACGGAGCTTGGGATCGCCATTGCGGTGCAGGAGGAACAGGCCGCTGGTGAAAAGCCTGCCGGGGAAAAGGCCGAAGAATAGTCCACCGGGAGACAGCCCGCACAGGAACAGGAATAAAGAGAAAGAATGGAAGCACTGCAGAAAAGACCGGATTTTTTCCGGCCTTTTCTGTATGAAAAAAAAGAGAGCGGAGGGAAACACCAGAACGACAGCGGTATTTTTCATCAAATATCTGCGCACGCTGGGATTTGACGCGGCAAACGACATTTTTGCCGAAAATGCGTGGTATTTTCGGAATGCCCTTGTCAGGGCAAACTATAATGACCTGAAAAACGGTATTCATGAGACGACGGAGTTCCTTGAGCTGTTCCTCCGTAATCTTCTTATGGACGAAAACCATCCGCTTTATAACCGGACATTGACACTCTGAAAGCGGATATTGAAAATGATTTTCAGCCCAAAACGGCAGGCCATATTTTAAAGCTGCGGGAAGCGTTTCCGGGGCAAATGATCTTTGGACGGTCGGATGTGATGAAGGTGATCGGTATCAGGTCATCCAGAGCATCCGACCTCTTAAAAGATATGGCAGAGCATGGAATCATTGAGCCGGTCTGCGGACACGGAAAAGGCAAATACCGGTTCTGCTGACGGCAGACTGAGGCGCTGTGATTTCGGAATCGCTCTGTCAGAGCAGAGACGCCTGCGCGGCTGCGGCTGCCGTCTCTGCTTCTTCCATGTCCCTCAGCGGGCGGTTTAAAAGAGCGATGGTGCTGCGGATATCCACCTCGTCAGTTTCGGGATTGGGCGTGCACATGCGAAGAACCCGTCTGCCGCGAAGCTGTGTGGTCAGGATCTGGGCGTAGCCGGTGTCGGAAAGCTCCTTTGCCAGGCGCACGTTCAGGTCGTCGCACTCCTCACCGGACATTCCCTCCGGGGCATAGCGGAAGCAGACGACGCCCTGACCGGCAGGGGAAACGATCTGCCAGCCTGGATATTTCAGGATCTCCTCTTGAGCGAAACGGGCCATACGGCAGCCGTGGTCGATCATTTCGGCGAAATGCTCTGTCCCGACGATCTGCAGGGTGGTCCAGAGCTTGAGCGCGCGGGCAGGGCGGGTGAGCTCGGGTCCCAGATCCCAGAAATCGGGAAGGCTTCCGTGCGTTCCCGCGTCAGAAAGATATTCCGGATGGGAGGAGAAGCTGCGCAGCAGATCCTTCTGGTCGCGCACCAGGACGACGCTGCAGCCGTAGGTCTGCATCATCCATTTGTGGGCGTCCCAGCTGATGCTGTCGGAAAGCTCGATGCCGGAAAGCAGGCGGCGTCCCTGTTCCGATAAGAGCAGGGATGCGCCGTAGGCGCCGTCCACGTGCATCCAGAGCCGGAATTTTCGGCAGACCGCGGCAATCTCCGGCAGGGGATCGATGCTGCCGGTATTGGTGGTTCCGGCTGTCGCGATTACGGCGAAGGGCTTTTTCCCGGCCTTCTGATCCTGCTTCACCGCCTCCGCCAGAGCGGAAGGATCCATACGGAAAGTGTCATCAGAGGGAAGGATGCGAAGCTGCTCCTGACGAAAGCCGATGATGTGAAGCCCCTTGATCACGGAGGAGTGGGTCTGGTCAGACAGATAGGCCACGGCCTGCTCCCGGTCTGAGGGAGCCAGTCTGGCATCTCTTGCGGCGGTGAGGGCGGTCAGGTTTGCCATGGAGCCGCCTGAGACGAAAATCCCGCCGCAGGTTTCAGGATAACCGGCAAGACCGCACATCCATTCGATGAGACTGCGCTCGATGAATCCTGCTCCCGGCGCGTTTGCCCAGCAGCCCGCGTGATGATCGAAGGCGTTGGTCATCAGATCTCCCATCCAGGAATAGGGCGAAACCGGGCTTGGAACGCAGGCGAAGCACCGGGGGTGCTGCACCAGTGCGCCCGAGGAGCACACCGTCCGGATCTCCTCAAACACCTCCTCCGCTGGCCGGCCCTTTGCCGGGAGTGTCGGTTGCCCCTTTTCCGGGAGCACTGGCCATCCCTTTGTCGGGAGTGCCGGCCATCCCTTTTCCGGGAGTGCCGGCCATCCCCTGGTCGGGATTGCCTGCCGTTTCTTTGCCGGGAACGACTGCATGGCGGACGGGCTGTGAGAAGCCTTTTGTCGCGCAGAAGCCGCGCCGCCTGTTTCGAATCCTCTTTTTTCGGGAAAAGCAGGATTGCCCTGCGTGACTACGCTCTGTTGCTTCATATCTCTGTAAAAGGAGAGGGTGGTATCCAGAAAGCCCTTCATCCATTCCCCCGCCTGCTGTATTTCCGCCTGATTGTGATTCATTGTTTCCTCCTGTACGCCGCCGAAAGGCGGTATTATAATAATAAAAGAATGGCGGAAGCCATTCTTTGGCACAAACTGTCGGTTTGTGCCGGCCTCCTGCACGCCGCCGAAAGGCGGCATTTCATTTGACTTTTTCTGTGGGGTATTGTACGATGATTCTATCCATATGTAAAATTCATGGATTTTATAAAAGACATTAAAAATTTTAATATATAAGAGTGCTGTCTGAGACAGCACGGGGAGGGACGGATGGAGATCAGAAATCTCACAACCTTTATCCGGGTGGCGGAGCTGCAGAGCTTTTCCAGGGCGGCGGAGCAGCTTGGCTATTCCCAGTCGGCGGTCACGGTGCAGATTCAGGCGCTGGAGCAGGAGCTTGGGACGCTTCTGTTTGAGCGGATCGGCAGGCGCGTCCGTCTGACGGAGGATGGAGAAAGGCTGGTGGAACGGGCCGTCGCGGTGCTGCGGGCGGTGCAGGAGGCGGAAAACGTGGGAAAGGGAAATGCGCAGGGAGGCGGAAGGCTGCGCATCGGCACGGCGGAATCCCTGCTGATCAGCGTGCTCCCTCCGGTTTTCGTGGAGTTTGGCGCGCGCTGTCCGGGCGCCCTGCTTTCCACCAAAACCGGCCCGGTGGAGGGGCTGTTTGAGATGGTGCGGCAGAATGAGATCGACCTGCTTTACTTTCTCGACCGCAAGATGGACTTCCCGGAGTGGGTCAAGGTAGCGGAGCATAAGGAGCGGGCCGTGTTCGTGGCGGCCGCGGTTCATCCGCTGGCAAAGGAGGAGCGGATCGGGGTGAGGCGGCTTTTGCAGGAGCCGCTGGTTTTGACGGAAAGGGGAATCAGCTACCGATATGCGCTGGAGCAGGCGCTTGCGGCGGACGGGATCGCGCTGGAGCCCTTTCTGGAAACGGGAAATACGGACGTGATTACCCGGCTGGTGCGGGAAAACAGGGGCGTTTCCTTCCTTCCGGAATTTGTGGTACGAGAGGATCTGGAGAGCGGGCGGCTGGCGGAGCTTTCCGTGGACTGCCCGCAGATCGAGATGTTCAGCCAGCTTGTGTATCACAGGAACAAACTGGTCACGCCGCAGATGGAGCTTTTCATCCGGCTGCTGGAGGAGCGGTATTTTAACAGGACGGTTCCGGCAACAGGACTTGACAAAACCGCCCTTCCCGCATATTCTGTATAGTAGAGTTTTGTTTTACCGCAATCTGGATCATAAAAAGGCAGGGAACGGAAAAAAACAGTCCATCATACGGCCGCAGAGAGGGAATGTCACCGGCTGAAAGCATTCCCGGCACGCAGGGCTGAAGTGCATCCGGGAGCCGGTCCGGTGAACGCTCTTTCAGAAAAGGCAGAGGCTTCCAAACGAAGCGCCGCTGTCTGAAAAAGCCGTACAGCCGGATCCGTCAGGCGCTCGTTACGCGCATCAAGTGCAGGAGAGGGATTCCCTCTTCTGAATCGGAGTGGAACCGCGGCTCTGCCGTCTCTGAAAATGGGAGACGACAGGGCTCTTTTTGTACGATGGGAAGGGGGAAGCTATGGGACTGATCGGAAATATACGGGAAGAGGTCCGCATCATCAGAGAACGGGATCCGGCGATCCATTCCTCGCTGGAGGTTCTTTTGTACCCCAGCTTTAAGGTGATGCTGCACTATCGGCTGGCGCACAGGCTGTACCAGTCGGGCCATTTTTTCCTGGCGAGATGGATTTCCCAGAGAGGCGTGCGCAAGACAGGGATCGAGATCCATCCGGGCGCGCAGATCGGGAAGGGCTTTTTCATCGACCACGGAAACGGGGTGATCATCGGGGAGACCACGGTGATCGGCGACAACGTGACCCTTTACCAGGGCGTCACGCTGGGCGGAACGGGAAAGGAGCATGGCAAACGCCACCCCACGGTCTGCGATAACGTGATGATCAGCGCCGGGGCGAAGGTGCTCGGCTCCTTCACCATCGGGGAAAATTCCAAGATCGGCGCGGGGAGCGTGGTTTTAAGCGAGGTGCCGCCAAATTCCACGGTGGTCGGTGTGCCGGGCCGGGTGGTGAAGCGCAGGGATCAGCCGATTCCCAGAGAAACCATGGATCAGGTGCACCTGCCCGACCCGGTGCGGGAGGAGATCGCCGCCCTGCAGAAGGAAAATTCGGAACTGGTGAACAGACTGCTTGACCTGGAGGCGCAGGTGAGGTACCTTAGAAGAGCAGAGGAAAGAGAAGCAAGATAACCCGCGCGGCGGCAGAGCCTTCCGACAGGAACCCCAAAGCCGCCCGTGGGAATAAATATAAGGAGAAACAGACGAAATGAGGATTTACAATACCCTGACCAAGAGAAAAGAGGAATTTGTCCCGATCACGCCGGGAGAGGTGAAAATGTATGTATGCGGCCCCACCGTGTACAATCTGATCCACATCGGAAACGCCCGTCCCATGATCGTGTTCGATACGGTGCGCCGCTATTTTGAGCACAGGGGCTATCGGGTGAATTACGTCAGCAATTTCACCGACGTGGACGACAAGATCATCAAAAAAGCCATCGAGGAGGGCGTGGACGCCGATGTGATCTCAGAGCGTTATATCGCGGAATGCAAAAAGGACATGGAGGCCCTGAACGTGCGCCCCGCCACCGTTCATCCCCAGGCGACGCAGGAGATCTGCGGCATGCTGGACATGATCCAGGAGCTGATCGACAGCGGCCACGCCTATGCGGCGGAGGACGGGACGGTGTATTACCGGGTGAGAAGCTTCCGGGATTACGGAAAGCTGTCCCACAAGAACCTGGATGATCTGGAGGGCGGAAAGCGTTCCCTGCTGGTGTCCGGCGAGGATCAAAAGGAGGATCCGCTGGATTTCGTGCTCTGGAAGCCCAAAAAGGAAGGCGAGCCCTACTGGGAGTCTCCCTGGTGCAACGGCCGTCCCGGCTGGCACATCGAATGCTCTGTGATGAGCAAAAAATATCTGGGCGACGAGATTGACATCCACGCGGGCGGCGAGGATCTGATCTTCCCCCATCATGAAAACGAGATCGCCCAGTCCGAGGCGGCCAACGGAAAGCCCTTCGCCCGTTACTGGATGCACAACGCCTTCCTGAATATCGACAACCGGAAGATGAGCAAATCCGCGGGCAATTTCTTCACCGTGCGGGACATCATTTCCAAATATGATCCCCAGGTGCTGCGCTTTTTTATGCTGTCCGCCCATTACAGAAGCCCCCTGAATTTCTCCGCGGAGCTGATGGAGGCGGCGAAAAACGGGCTTGAGCGCATTCTGACCGCGGTTTCCAATCTGAATTTCCTCATTTCCAAGGCGGACGGAAGCCAAGAGCTTACGGAGGAGGAAAAGAAGCTGCTTGAGGAAGCGGCGGCTTATACGGCCCGCTTTGACGAGGCGATGGACGATGATTTCAATACGGCGGACGCCATTTCTGCCATTTTTGAGCTGGTGAAATTCATCAACACCAACACGAACGGAGAGTCCTCCGGGGTGTACCTTGCGGCTCTTCATGAGCAGATCCGGGAGCTTGCCGACGTATGCGGCCTGATCGTGGATCAGAAGGAAGAGATGCTGGACGCCGATATTGAAAAAATGATCGAGGAGCGCCAGGCCGCGAGAAAGGCGAAGGATTTTGCCAGGGCTGACGCGATCCGAAACGAACTTCTGGAGAAAGGGATCGTCCTGGAGGACACCCGTGAGGGCGTGAAATGGAAGAGAGTCTGAGTCTGCTTGCGGCGATTCGGAGGGATTTCGGGCTGCGCGAGGTGGATTTGAGAACCCTTTCGCCCCTGACACTGGCCTTTGTGGGGGACTGCGTTTATGACCTGGTTCTGCGGACCGTGATCGTAGAGCGCCACAATGCCAGTCCCAACCGGCTTCACCGGGAAAAGAGCCGGCTGGCGAAGGCACCCGCGCAGGCGGAAATGGCGGAGGCGCTTCAGGAGCATCTGAAGCCGGACGAGCTTGCCGTCTACCGGCGCGGGCGCAACGCCAAGTCCCACACTACGGCAAAAAACGCCTCCGTGCTGGATTACAGAAAGGCCACCGGGCTGGAGGCCCTGTACGGCTGGCTCTATCTCTCCGGACAGGAGGACAGAATGCTGGAGCTGATCCGCCTTTCTCTGGAGGAGCTGGGCTGGAAGCTGTGAACGCGCGGCTCCGGAAGCCATGAACACGCCGCCCAGGAAGCTGTAACCATACGATGCCGGGATCGGCGGGCGGAGAAAACGCCGTCTGCAAAAAAATAAAACCGCAGAAAAGATCTGCAAAAACGGAGTTTATCATGCGATATCAGGAAATGACCATAGAAGGAAGAAACGCAGTAACGGAGGCCTTGCGGGCCGGAAAGCCCATCGACCGGCTTTTCATTCAGGATCACTGCCAGGATGGCCCGGTGCTGACGATCAAGCGGCTCGCCAGATCGAAGGACATCCCGGTGAAATATGTGGAAAAGGAGCGGCTTGACCAGCTCTCGGAAACGGGACGGCATCAGGGCGTCATCGCCTACGCGGCGGCTTATGAATACGCGCAGGTGGAGGACATGCTGAAGGCGGCGCAGGCAAAGAACGAAGCTCCGTTTCTCATTCTGCTGGACGGAATCGAGGATCCGCACAATCTGGGAGCCATCATCCGCACGGCCAATCTGGCCGGAGCGCACGGCGTCATCATCCCGAAGGACCGGGCGGCTGGCCTGACCGCCACCGTTGCCCGCACCTCCGCCGGAGCGCTGAACTATACCCCGGTGGCCCGGGTGACCAATCTTTCCAAGACCATGAACGAGCTGAAAAAGCAGGGCATGTGGTTCGTCTGCGCGGATATGGGCGGGACGGTGATGTACGACCTGAATCTGAAGGGCTCCATCGGCCTTGTGATCGGAAATGAGGGAGAGGGTGTGGGCAGGCTGGTGAAGGAAACCTGTGATTTTACGGCTTCCATTCCCATGAAGGGAGATATCGATTCCCTGAACGCCTCTGTGGCGGCCGGGGTTCTCGCCTATGAAATCGTGCGGCAGAGGCTGGGATAGCGGATGAAAGGGAAAGGATTTCTCACGATCATCGGCTGCGGCCTGCTGGCCGCCTTCCTTTTGTCCCTGACGGGCCCGGCCGTGTCGGCGGCGCCCGGGCGGGGAGAAACCGCGGTTTCGGAAAACGAAGCCGAAACTGCGGACGAGGAGGAAGGGCGGCAAAAGGACGGGGCCGAAAGGGAAAAGACAGCGGAGGATTCTGAAGCCATATCAGAAAATGCGGCTTCAGAGGCTTCCGTTTCACGAAATATGGATTCACGCAAAACGGTTTCTCAAAATTCCGTTTCCGGGAATACAGTTTCCGGGGATTCCGTTTCTTCAAACCGTATTCCGGCCAGGCTGCTTCTGCGGCCTTCCGGCGGAAAACGAACGGATGTTTCGGGAAATGTGATTTCCGGAAATTCTATTTCGCAAAATACGGTTTCAGAAAATGCAATTTCCGGAAGTTCTGTGTCCCAAAATACCGTTTCCGAAAAAACTTCTTCCGTCAGTGAAGTTTCCACCGGTTCCGTTTCTCGAAATCATGCTTCAGGAGACGGAACGGCGGAAGAAAAAAGACCGGAAAACAGAGTCTCCGGAAGCAGCGTCTCAGGGAATCAGGTTTCCGGAAACAGCACCTCCGGAAGCAAAGCCTCCGGGAGCAGGGTTTCCGGAAACAGTACCTCGGGAAACAGCGTTTCCCGGAACAGCGTTTCCCGGAACAGCGTCTCCGCGAACAGTGTTTCGCAGAACTCCGCTCCGGAGATGGTTCATGACCGGAAGCTGACCCTGGAGGACCGGCAGAAGGTGATGAGCTCCCATAAGCAGACGATGCAGGCAAATGAGCAGGACAGGAAAACGATTTCCGGAAATGACATTGATTTTTCGGATCTGAAGATCGCCTGTATCGGAGACAGCATCACGCAGGCCGTGAATCTGGAAAGCCTGGAAAATTATCAGGAGCTTGCCTGGCCGCATATCATGCAGGAGGCGCTTGGCGCAGGAGAGGTCGTCAATCTGGGAATCGGCGGTTCCTCCATCGGCAGATACTGGGCGGATGCCTTCGTGGACCGGTATGACCAGATCCCGGAGGACACGGATCTGATCCTGGTCATGGGCGGGACGAACGACGGCTTTTGTGCCAGCTTCGTGGAATTCGGAAATTCCGCGGAACGTGCCCCGCGCACCTTCTGGGGCGACCTTGACGAGCTGATGGACGGGCTTGCCGCTGATTATCCCGGCGCGGAGGTGATCTTCATGACGCCGCTTCCCAACAGCCTGCAGGATATTCTGAAGGCGGAGCGGAAGTATCTGATGCCCCAGGAGAAATTCGGAGAGGTGATATCTACGCTTGCCGGGGAGCATGGCATGGAGGTGTTTGATCTGTACAATTCCAACATTCTGGACGGCCATGACAAGGACAATGTCCTTCACCTGATGCCGGACGGAGTGCATCCAAACGCGGAGGGCTACCGCATTCTGGGAGAGCATATCGCGGCGGAGCTCATCCGGCTGCTGGATGAGCGGAAGGAGCAGATGCCGGAATGGAGCGGGCAGTCAGAGGAGCGGGAAGAGCCGGAGGAGAGCGGAACATCAGAGGAACAGGAAGTGCCGGAGGAGAGTCAGACATCGGAGGAACAGGAAAGCCGCAGGGAGGCAGGATGAGCGTTTTATATGGCGATTACAGCGACGAGGAGCTGATCGGCCTGCTCCGGGAGGGCAGACGGGACATCACGGATTATATTATGGAAAAATACAAGGGCATGGTGAAGTCGAAGGCCAGATCCATGTTCCTTCTGGGCGGGGACAGCGACGATCTGATCCAGGAGGGGATGATCGGTCTGTTCAAGGCCGTCAGGGACTATGACAGCGGAAGAGACGCCAGCTTTTCTACTTTTGCGGAGCTGTGCGTATCCCGACAGATGTACACGGCGGTACAGGCTTCCACGAGAAAAAAGCACATGCCGCTCAATACCTATATTTCTCTGTACGGCACGCAGGGAGAGGCGGAGGAAGCGGAGCTGATGAACGCGATCCCCGCCGACAGCGAGAAAAGCCCGGAGGAGCTTTTCATCGACAGGGAAAACGTGGAGGTTCTGGAACGGACCATCGAGAAGGAACTGAGCGCTTTTGAAAAGCAGGTGCTGGATCTGTATGTCACAGGGATGCGCACGCCGCAGATCGCAAGGGTGCTGGGCCGGGATGCCAAAAGCACGGACAACGCGCTGTCAAGGATCAGGAGCAAGCTGAGAAAGGCGATAGGAGATGAAGGAAGACAGAGGACATGAACCGATGATCAAGCTGAATTTTGCCGGAATCCGTACCAGAAAGGAGCTGCATCAATATCTGGAGGATAAGCTGCAGCTTCCCGAATCGCAGGGAGAAAGCCTGGATAATATTTATGATTTCCTGACCATGGCGGCCGGACGGCTGCATATTATCGTGGAAGGGATGTCCAGAAACCACACGAGGCTTGGAGGCTATCTGGACGGCGTGCTCCGGACGCTTCGCGCGGCGGAGGCGGTGACGGAGGGGCTGACGCTGGAGGTGAGGGAGCAGATGGACGCGGATAAGGAATGGCTGGATAATCCGGCGGTCGTGGAGCAGTCCTGCGCCTACAGCCGTCCGGTCATGGTGGCGCTTTCTGATGCGCCCGTTCCCGTTTCCGGCCAGGAGGGACTGATGTACCGGGCGGAGGGCATGCCCTGTCTGCGGCTGTGCTTTGCGAATGCCGCTGACGTGCAGATTGATATCGGAGGCGTGCGTTATCCCTTCCTGGAAACGGACAAGGATGTATGGACGGTGGATCTTCCT
Organism: Candidatus Eisenbergiella merdavium; assembly: GCA_019119595.1. Lineage (GTDB taxonomy): Bacteria > Bacillota > Clostridia > Lachnospirales > Lachnospiraceae > Eisenbergiella > Eisenbergiella merdavium. Next base: position 71,425 of record DWWS01000013.1, read on the forward strand.
CTGGATCCCGGCTTTTATTACGTTCACCTTTATGTGGACAACTGTCTGGTCTTAAGCCCCTTCCTTCCCATCGGCTACGGCCACTGCAGGCCGGCCAATTACATAGAGGTGGGCCCGATGGAGGAATTCTGCCTGATGCGGGATGTGCCGCACGGCACGATCCGTCACGAATATTTTGCTTCCGCGGCTACCGGAAGGACGGAAACCTGCGTCTGCTATGTGCCGCCGGGCTATGAGGAGAGCGGGGAGGAATATCCGGTCCTGTATCTGCAGCACGGCTTTGGAGAAAATGAGCGGGGCTGGATCTGGCAGGGTAAGGCGAATCATATCATGGACAACCTGCTGGCGGACGGTAAGGCGGTTCCCATGCTGATCGTGATGGCAAACGGCATGGTGATGACGGAATGCGGAGCCGGGAAGGTGGGACTTAAACATGAGCTGTTTCTGAAGGAGCTGACGCAGGATCTCATTCCCTTTATCGAGAAAAAATACCGGGTGAAAAAGGACCGGCAGTACCGTGCCATGGCGGGGCTTTCCATGGGCTCCATGCAGACCAGCATGCTGATCGGTACATATCCGGAGCTGTTTGCCTGGGCAGGCCTGTTTTCCGGATTTTTACATAATCTGGTCGGGGATCATCCGGACAACAGCCATCTGGAGCAGATCGGGAAGCCGGGATTTTCTCGGAGCATGCGCCTTCTGTTCCGCGGAATGGGAAGGCAGGACGAGTTCTGGAAGCACTTCGAGGAGGACGACGCCTTCTGCGAAGAGAACGGCTTAAGCTGTGTGCGCCGGGAATACGAGGGCGGACATGACTGGAACGTCTGGAGAAAATGCATCCGCGATTTTCTTCCCATGCTCTTTGTGTGAGAGATAAAAAACTACAAAAAAGTTGTAAAATTTTCCCGCAGGGGTTGGCGCGGCCGATCCTGCCATATATAATAGACTGAAAAAGGATGCGGTATGAATGGAAATACCGCCGGGGAGAGACTGGAGAAAAAAGACGGTCTCTGCGGCCTTGCATGCCGCATATATGGGAGGATTGCCATGGAAAAGAAAATGGATGCAAATGCACGCGGCATACAGCAGGAGCGGGAAGCGGCGGTTGCCGCGGTCAAAAGCTGTGAGAAGCCACAGGAGCTCGGCGCGCTTCTGTGGAGGGTGGTCGAGCTGTATGCGGGAGAGGCTTTTTTTACCAGCAAAAAGCTTCCCTTCAGCTATACCGTAAAAGGGCGGGAGCTGTTCTGTGACCGAAAGGAAAAATCCATAACCGAGGCCACGGTCGTGCGCGCCTATGAGAAAATTCTGGCGGCGCAGGCCGCCGGCGATCCGATCCGGGGGCCGAAGCGGCTTTGTATGTTCGGCGCGCCCTATATTTGGGGGATATTGAAGGGAACGGGGCTGGCCGGAGGGGAAGAGGAAAAAGCACTGCCCTGATCGGGAATGGAACTGGAAAATTTGAAAGGGTTTTGTCAATTAAAAGGGTTTTCGTCAATTAAGGACAGCAGAGACAAAAAAATTTCTCTGTTGTCCAAACTTTTTTCCACTCTGCCGCATCTGTAAGATGAAAAGAAAAAAGACCGGAGGCTTCCGGCAGAAGGAGAGAGTGTATATGAGTATGAAAAAGAGTGCAACCATCGTCGTGGCTGGTATGATGAGCCTGTGGCTTGCAGGCTGCGGACAGACAGGAGGGGTGCAGGGAACACAGTCCGAACCCCCTGCTGCAGAAACGTCTGTTGCGGAAACATCTGCCGCAGAAGGCACTGTTACAGAAGAATCCTCCGCAGAGGCAGTGCGGGAAACGCAGATTGATGAGACTGCGGCCGCAGGACAGGAGGAAGGCTCGGAACCGGCGGATACGGCTTCCGAAGCGCAGACGGAGGATACTTCCCAGGGACAAACGCAGGCGGGCGGCTACGAGGACAATTTTGCGGTTGACAGCGAGGCAGCGGCAGCATTCGGGACCCAGATCAAGGATGCCGTAGCGGCGAAGGATCTGGAGGCGCTGGCGGATCTGGCGGCATATCCTCTGTATGTGGGATTCGCAGAAGAAAGCGTCACCCCGGCTTCCAGAGAGGAATTTGTGGCGCTGGGGGCAGATCGGATCTTTACGGCTGAGCTGGTGGAATCCGTAGGGAATGCGGACGTGAACGGCCTTACCCCCAGCATGGCGGGCTTTGTTCTGTCCACGGACGACGGACCGAATATCATCTTCAGCGTGGTGAACGGCTCGCTTGCCGTTCAGGGGATCAATTATTGACATGCTGCAGGGCGGAATGGCTGAAGGGCCGAACCGTCCTGCTTTTTTATACCTGCCTTCTTTTGAGGATGCAATTTGACCTGAAATATGGTATGCTGTTGGACATGGCATGAATAAAGGCTTTATAAAAGGAAGGGCTGAAACGAACGGTCATGGAAAGCAGGCTGCAGATAGGGCTGGATCGGGAGGCGCTTGAAAGGACTGCGGTAAAGTATCATTTTGCCGCAGCCGGCGCGGGTCTGGACGGCGGCGAAATTCAGAAAATATATGAGATCCTGCATAGGAATGCAGACTGCCGGGCAGTCTGGACTCTGGATGAAGAAAAACGGGAGGCTTCCGTAGTCGTCACGCTCGGCGTGCGGGTGGATGCGCTTCAGGAGAAATACGGCAGAGAGGGGCTTCTGACGGAAGGCTATCTGACGGACTGCCTGTGCAGAGAGCTGCTGAAAAAGGGATATAAAGCGCTGGAGGATATGCTGAGAGAGCGGTTCGGTCTGTATGCGGAGCGATATCTTTTCCCCGGACAGAACCTTGCGCTGGAAAAGCTGGAACAGATCTTTTCCAGCTTGGGGGAATCTGTTCCCGTACGGCTTCTGCCGGGCGGCGTGCTTCTGCCCAGGCAGAGCGTGGCGTATCTGCTCCGGCTGTCCGCCGATGAGCGGACAGGATGCGCGGATATCTGCGCGCAGTGCGGAAAATGTGAAGCCGGAACAGACACGCCGGGCTGCCGGAGGACGTCGGTTTAGCGGTTATTGATTTGTACGCGCGCCAGGGCGCGCAGATGGGAGCAAAAATGCAAAGGGGTCTGATCCATCTGTATACAGGAGAAGGCAAGGGAAAAACCACAGCCGCGGTCGGCCTTGCCGTGCGCGCTGCGGGTGCGGGAAAGCGGGTGCTTTTTTTGCAGTTCATGAAGGGACGGGATACGGGAGAGCTGCATTCCCTGGAAAAAATTCCGGAAATCTCGGTATTAAGAAGCGAAAAGGACTTTGGCTTCTATTTTCAGATGACCGACGCGCAGAAGGAGGAGCTGACCCGGGTACACAACGAACTCTTAAAGCAGGCCCTTTCCCGGACGATGGACGGCGAGGCGGATGTGATCGTGCTTGACGAGGTGACGTATCCGCTGAACTGGGGACTGCTTGACGAGACGCTTTTGAGAAGGCTTTTGAACAGGACAGACGATAAGCCGCATTTCCCGGAAATTGTCTGTACGGGAAGAAATCCGCAGGAATGGCTTTTGGACTGCGCGGACTATGTGACCCGGATGGAATGTGTGAGACATCCCTATGAACGGGGAATCGGCGCAAGGGAAGGAATTGAGTTTTGAGCATGAAAAAAAGGTATTGGGGGGATAAAAAGACAAGCTGGCCGAAAAAAGGAAGGCGGGCTGTTTTTCTGTTTTTCTTTTTTCTGCTGCTGTGCGCGGCTGCGGCTTGTTTTCTCCACGGGGATGAACCGGGAAGGGGAGGCCTTCAGGAGCAGGCTGTATCAGGGGCGCGTGCAGGAGGGGACGGCTTTCCGGCGGGGAGCGCGTCGGGAGGGACGCTTTTAAACCTTGCTCTGCAGGAGGGCGTTACGGTGACAGCGGACAGCGTGGAGGCGGAGCAGTTTTCCCCCGAAAAGGCGGCGGACGGAAACCATACCGATTCCGGCAGCCGCTGGTCCTCCGCAAACGAAAGCGGACAGCCCTCTCACTGGCTGATGTTTACGTTTGATGATGAGACGCAGATTTCCTTCGTCCGACTGTATTGGGAGCGGCTGAACGTGGAGGGCTTTGTGCTGGAAAGCTCTCAGGACGGCGCGACCTGGACGGCCGCCGCGACGGTGGAGGAGGCGCCCCGGGCCAACGAGCAGTGTGTCGTGCTGGACAGACCGGCGCGGGGGCGGTATTTCCGCATCCGCACCACAGCGGTGTCCGAAAGCGAGGAAAATCAATATCTGTATTATCAGAACGTTTCTCTGATGGAGGCGGAGCTGTATGAGGAGGTGCCGTTGAGCTGGTCGCTGGAGGGGCCTTCCATTGAAACCGGGGAGGACGGCAGCCGCCGTCTCGTGCTTCCCTCCGTGCCGGAGGATGTACAGATCGAGCTGGCCGGAGCGGATTATAAAGAGGTGATCGGGACGGACGGAACGGTGTACCCAACGGTGGAGGAAAAGGAGGTGGAGGTGGGCTTCCTTCTCACGAAGGACGGTGTGTCTGAGGAAACTCCGGGCTATACGGTGACGGTTCCCGCCGCAGAGCGGGAGGCCGGAGGAGGAGCGGAGTCGGCGGATTCCGGTAGGGACGCTGCCGGGGAGGCACAGTCCCGGCCCTCCGTTACGCCTGAGGTGGCGGAATGGCGCGCGGGAAACGGTTCTTTTATGCTGCAGGAGGGAAGCAGGATCCTTGCGGATGAAAAATGGCTTCAGGAGGCTTCCTCGGCTCTTTCTTCTCTGCGGGAAGCGGCGGAGGCTGCTTCCCGCGAGGCGCGGGAGGAGGACGATGCCGGAAGCGAAAGGCTCCTTGCGGGAACGAGAGAGGATCTGCGGGAGGGCGATATCTATCTGGGGCTGGCCTCTGAAGAGCTGGGGCTTGGAGAGGAAGGCTATCTGTGTGAGATACGCAGCGACGGTATCCTTCTTCTCGCTGAACAAAAGCAGGGACTGATCTGGGGGGTGAATACGCTTTGCCAGCTTCTGGATGGGGAGAACGGGAAAAAGGGAACGATTGCCTGCGGGACCATCCGGGATTATCCCCGCTACAGCGTGCGCGGCTTTTCCATCGATATCGGGCGGCGGATGGTGTCGATGGAAACGCTGCGGGAAATGGTGCGGGCGCTTTCGGCCCGGAAGATGAACACGCTGGGCGTACATCTGAACGATAATGAGATTCTTTCCACCAGCGGGAAAAACGACAGCATCAAAAACGCCTTTACCGCCTATTCCGGCTTCCGGCTGGAATCCTCGCTGAAGAATGGAGAGGGAGAACAGCTCACCTCGCAGGACGGCTCCTTTACCAAGATGGAATGGAAGGAATTTACCGAGTGGGCGGCCGGGCTTGGAGTGGAGGTGGTTCCGGAGATTGATACGCCTGCCCACAGCCTGTCGATCACCAGGCTTTTTCCTGAGGCGGCGCTGGCGGATGAGCCGGAAAATGTGGATCAGCTCGATCTTTCCAGACGGGAGACGATCGCTCTTATGGAAGGGCTCTGGAGGGAATACCTGGACGGAGAGGATCCGGTTTTTGCGGAAGGCGGAACCGTGCACATTGGAATGGATGAATATTATGGAGATGTGCAGGATTATCAGGCCTATATGCAACAGATGGCTCTGCTGATCGCGGAAAGCGGCCGTACCGTGCGCATGTGGGGGAGCCTGAGCCTGATCGGACAGGCAAACGAAAAAAACTCCGGCGCAGCAGGCGGACTGTCAGGAGTGCTGAGGGGAAGGCTGTCAGCCATGCAGTCGGACAGCCCGGCAGATTTGTCGGGAAGCCGGGCAGATCTTCCGGCAGATTTGCAGAAGGATTATCGTCTGTGGACAGAGGAGCAGGCCGGAGATACGTTCGGAGAAGGGAAGGAAGCGGGGGTTCCCTTATCACAGATTCAGGTGCAGATCTGGAGCGCTCTCTGGTCAGATCCGCAGACAACATATCGGGCAGGCTATACGGTCATCAATTCCCTGAACAGCAGCCTGTACATCATCCCCGGAGGGGGCTATGATTATCTGGATCTGGAGGCGCTTTCCACATGGGAGCCCAACGAATATCCCATGGGAGGACAGACACAGGTGCTTCCTGCCTGGTCAGAGCGGGTGGCGGGCGCCATTTACTGCCTGTGGAACGATACCATCGGCAGCCTGGAGGCGGGGATCACAGAGGAGGGAATCTACGACCGGTTTTCACAGCCGCTTTCGCTGCTGTCCGGAAAGCTGTGGTAAACGCCCTCCTTCCGGTACTGCCTGGGGCTGATCCGGTAATAGCTTTTAAAGGCCGAAGAAAAATGCTCGATGGAGGAATAGCCCAGATCCTCCGCCACAGAGGTGATGCTGCGCGCGGGATCGGAGAGCAGGATGGCGGCGGCCGACATGCGGGCCTCCGCCTTTTTCTGCAGGAAGGTTTTGCCGTACTGCTTCTGAAGGAGCCGTTCCGTCTGCCTGGTGCCAAGGCCCAGCTTCCCGGCCAGCTCCTCCAGGGACAGACTGCGGTATTGATAAAGAAAATATTCCTCTATGATCACGGCGGTCTTATCCCCGGCAGCGGCAGGCTTCGGCGCTTTCTGGCGGACGCTTTTTTCATAGTTGCGCACCAGATTGACCAGAAGCTGGCGAAGCAGCGCCTCCACCTGAAAAATGCAGCCCGTTCTGCGGCTCTGAAGCTCCTCGAAGATCTCCACCACCAGAGCGCCCACTCTCTGCGTGTCCTGACCGAACCAGAATGGTGTGTTTTCAAAGGCGGAAAGCAGCTCCTCCTCTCCGGTAGGGAAGGACGAGACGCTTTTCCGCCTTTTTTCTGTTTTCAGATAAATGCAGTATTCGCACATGGGATCTTCAAGAATGGGGCTCTGTGCGTGCTCCACATGCGGTCCGGTGACGTAGAGAGTGCCGGGCGTGACCTCATAGGAAACGCCGTTTATGAGGGCGCGCCCCCGTCCCTGCGCGATATAGTGGATCTCGTAGCTCCCATTCCCATGAGAATGGCTGGGAATGGAGCGCTGAAACCTTTCATAGACAAAATTCAGAGTATGGAAGCGGCTGTCCGCAATGGTGAAATAAATATCAGCGTCCTTGTAGTCCGTCCACATACCGGTATTTCCTTTCCGCAAAAGATCAGGAGAAGAGGGCAGATGATAAAAGCGCAGTCAGATGATGAAGGCGGCCAGCATGGCAAAAAAGGCCGCTTTGGTATTTCTGCTCATGGCCAGATAGAGCATTCCGTATATGAGCGCAAAAGCCATTACGCCCAGACCGGTCAGGACATTTCCCCGCGACAGAATATGGATCGCTCCCCATGTGCAGCACAGAACGATTCCACCGAAGGGAACGCGGCTTTTTTTCTTTAACAATGCTTCAAAAAACCTTTGCCCAAACACGACGATCAGGAAAACCAGCCCAATCTCAAAGGCATAATAAAGATATTGAAAAAGAAATTCCAACAAGCCCTTCCGGCTGAATTCTCCGACGATTTTCAGCGTTCCCCAGTCGCATGCATTCAGAAAAATGCAGGCGGCGGTCAGGACCGCGCTGAAGCAAATCCCTCCAGCCGACGGCCGGCTGCTGCTCCTGACATCATAGTGCAGCCTTTTGCGGGAGCTTTTGACGAGAAGGACAATCACTGCAGCCCAGCAGAGAATGGTCAGGGTCCAATGAAGGATTCTTTCCGGGGTGCCGTATCCGTCTGCGTTTCCCAAAAACAGGGGCTCGATCAGCCCAAGCAGTACCATTTCCAGTCCCAGTCCCGCAAACGCATACAGCGCATACCACAGGTAATCCCAGGCGGAGGGCTCCTTTTTGGAGGCGGCAGCTCTTTTTTCTGATGCTTTCATGTATCTCTTTTCCTTTCAAAATCCGTTTTTTCCTGTCTGCTCTTCGGCTTTTTCATTCTATCACACATCTGTTTCGCTTTCCAGCTCTTTCAGGCGGGAATGGCCCGCCGGTTCCGGTCTTTAATCTGTTTCTGTCCGGCAGGGCGGCGGCCCTTTTCAGCCGCCCTCTCCGTCCGGAATACGTCGGCCGTTTTCATCAGAAGCATATGCCCTGTGATCCTTAAAAACCTGCGCTGATGCGACATGAAAAAGCCTAACTTGTCAAAAGTTTCTCTTATCCTTTCAAAGACGGAAAATTATAATGAAGATACAGAAACGCGTGTAGTGCCGCCGTTCCGGCGGCGGAAAGGCGGAGAAAGCCTGCGGCTTTCTCCTGGAAATTGGACTATCGTCCAATTTCTCACAAATTTAGTGCCGCCAGTAGGCGGCAGGAAAGGTGGAGAAAATCAAAGATTTTCTCCTGGGAATTGGGCTTGCGCCCAATTCCTCACAAATTTAGTGCCGCCGGAACGGCGGCAGAAAGGGGTAGAAATGGAAAAAATGAGAATGCGGGGGGCGACGCTTCCGGGGAACAGCACGGTGGAAATGAAGGAATTTGAGATTCCGAAGCCGGGGCACGGACAGGTGCTGATTCAGACAAAGGCCACGACGATCTGCGGAAGCGATATCCGCTGCATTTACCGGGCGCATGTGGGAAAGGGACCGGAGGGCTATATTCCGGGCATGGTCGCGGGACATGAGCCCTGCGGCGTGATCGTGGAGGAAGGCGAGGGGCTCCGCCGCTTCAAAAAGGGAGACCGGGTGATCGTTTATCATATCTCCGGCTGCGGCGTGTGCAACGACTGCCGCAGAGGGTATTACATCTCCTGCAAGAGCCGCTTCCGTCAGGCCTACGGCTGGCAGAGAAACGGCGGAATGGCGCCTTACATCCTGGCGGAGGAAAAGGATCTGATCGCCCTGCCCGAAGAGCTGACCTATAAGGATGGCGCGCAGGTGGCCTGCGGCTTCGGGACGGTTTACGAGGCTATTGAAAAGATCGGCATCTGCGGAAACGACGCGGTTCTGGTGACCGGACTGGGCCCGGTGGGCCTTGCGGCGCTGATGCTTGCGAAGGCCATGGGAGCCAACATGCTCATCGGCGTTGAAATAAACGAATACCGCGTGGAGCTTGCGAAAAAGCTCGGGCTTGTGGATCACGTGTTCACGCCCGACGAGGCGATGGACGGCATCATGAAGGTGACGAACGGAAACGGCGTAGAGCGTGCCATTGACGCCAGCGCCAGCGATCCGGGACGGCAGCTTGCCATCCGCGCCACCAGAGAGTGGGGCAAGATCGCCTTTGTGGGAGAGGGCGGAACCTGCACCTTCAATCCCAGCCCGGACATCATTCACGGACAGAAGACGATCTACGGCTCCTGGGTGACCTCTCTGTGGAGAATGGAGGAGCTGGTGGAGCGTCTGGTTCGCTGGAACATCCATCCGGAGGATCTGATCACCCATGAGTTCCCTCTGGACAAGGCGGGCGAGGCTTATGAGCTGATGGCAGGCGGAAACTGCGGCAAGGTCGCGGTGGTATTTGACTGAGGAGATTAAAATGAGTGAGATCATAGAACAGAGCAAAATCCCGCGCAGGCGGCTGTATGACGGAACGACGGTACCTGCCGTGGGAATGGGAACCTTCGGAAGCGACAAATACGGGCCGGAGCAGATCGCGCAGGCCGTTTACGGCGGGATCCGGGCGGGGTACCGTCTGATCGACTGCGCTTCCGTCTACATGAACGAGGATAAGATCGGAGAGGCGCTTGCACGCGTGATGCAGGAGGGTGCGGTGAAGCGGGAGGAGCTTTTTATCACCTCCAAGGTATGGAACGATATGCATGCCGAGGGACAGGTCATCGCTTCCTGTGAAAAGAGCCTGCAGGATCTGCAGCTTTCCTACATCGACCTGTATTTCGTGCACTGGCCCTTCCCCAACTATCATGCGCCGGGCTGCGACGGGGATTCCCGCAATCCGGATTCCAGGCCTTTTTCGGTAGAGGAATTTATGGTAACATGGAGACAGTGCGAGCGACTGGTAGACGAAGGGAAGGTGCGTTATATCGGAATGTCCAATATGACCATCCCCAAGCTGGAGGCCGTTCTGCCTCTGTGCCGCATCAAACCGGCGGCCCTGGAGATGGAGCTGCATCCCGGCTTCCAGCAGCCGGAGCTGTTCGACTATGCGAGGGCGCATGACATCCTTCCCGTGGGCTACTGTCCCATCGGCTCTCCCTCCCGGCCGGAGAGAGACCGGACGGCGGAGGACGTGGCGGATACGCAGATGCCGGAGATCGTGGAGATCGCAAAGCGCCATAACGTGCATCCCGCGCTGATCTGCCTGAAATGGGCGGTACAGAGAGGGCAGGTTCCGATTCCCTTCGCCGTGAAGGAGCCGCAGTACGTAAGCAACCTGAAATGCGCCACGGAGGATCCTCTGACGGAGGAGGAAATGGAGACCATCCGCCTTGCGGATAAAAACTGCCGGCTGGTAAAGGGCCAGGTGTTCCTGTGGCCCGGCGCGAAGGGCTGGGAGGATCTGTGGGATCTGGACGGGGAGATCGCCCGCTGAGAAAAGGAGGAAAGTATATGCTGAAAGGAATACCCAAAATCATATCCCCGGAGCTTTTAAAGGTTCTGTGCGAAATGGGACACAGCGACAGGATCGTGATCGCGGACGGCAATTTCCCGGCAGAATCCATGGGAAAGGATGCGAAGGTGATCCGCATGGACGGACACGGCATCCCGGAGATCCTGGACGCCATCCTGCAGCTTTTCCCGCTGGACAGCTATGTGGAAAAGCCCTTTAACCTGATGCAGGTCATGCCGGGGGACGATGTGGAGACGCCCATCTGGGAGGTTTACGGGCAGATCGAGGAAAAATACGAGCCGCGCGGAAGAGAGGCCATCGGCCAGATCGAACGGTTCGCTTTTTACGAAGAGGCGAAGAAGGCCTATGCCATCATCGCCACGGGCGAGACAGCTCTTTATGCCAATATTATGCTGCAGAAAGGTGTGGTGACGGACTGATGAAAGATATGTACGAATACTTAAAGGAAATTGACGAGGTGATCGAGCGCGGCCCCTATAAGGCCAACTGGAATTCCTTAAGCGCCCATCCTCTGCCGGACTGGTTCCGGAGGGGCAAATTCGGGATCTTCATCCACTGGGGCGTTTACAGCGTTCCCGCGTTCGGAAGCGAATGGTATTCCAGAAACATGTATATCCAGGGCTCGCCGGAGTTTGAGCATCATGTGAAAACCTACGGCCCCCATAAGGATTTCGGCTACAAGGATTTTATCCCCATGTTCAGGGCGGAAAAATTCAACGCAGAGGAATGGGCGCAGCTTTTTGAGGAGGCCGGGGCAAAATATGTGGTGCCCGTGGCGGAGCATCACGACGGCTTCCAGATGTATAAGAGCGAGCTGTCCCACTGGAACGCGGCCGAGATGGGGCCGAAGCGTGACACCCTGGGGGAGCTGTGCGCGGCTTTCGCCGGACATGGCCTGGTAAACGGCGCTTCCTCCCATCGGGTGGAGCACTGGTTTTTCATGAGCCACGGCAAAGACTTTGACAGCGACATCAAAGATCCCATGCAGCGCGGCGATTTTTACTGGCCTGCCATGCCGGAGCGGGATCATCATGATATTTTCAGCGAGCCCGCTCCCACGGAGGAATATCTGCAGGACTGGCTGACCAGAACCTGCGAGATCATCGACGAGTATCATCCGAAGCTCCTCTATTTTGACTGGTGGATCCAGCATCAGTCCGTGCGCCCTTATCTGAAAAAGCTGGCCGCCTACTACTACAACCGGGCGGAGGAATGGGGCGAGCAGGTGCTGATCAACTACAAGCACGACGCCTTCATGTTCGGCACGGCGGTGGTGGACATCGAAAGAGGCCAGTTCGCGGACGTGAAGCCCTATTACTGGCAGACGGACACCTCCGTGGCGCTGAATTCCTGGTGTTATACGGAAGGCAATAACTATCGTCCGGCAGCCGACATCATCTGCGACCTGGTGGATATCGTCAGCAAGAACGGAAACCTGCTTCTGAACATCGGGCCGAAGGCGGACGGAACCATCCCGGAGGAGGATGCGGCGATCCTCAGAGAGATTGGCGCGTGGCTGAAGGTGAACGGCGAAGCCATCTACGATACCCATGTGTGGAGAAAATACGGCGAAGGCCCCACGCAGGTGACGGAAGGCCAGTTCTCCGACGGCATCAAAAAGGAATTCACCTCCGACGACATCCGCTACACCATGAACGGCGATAAGCTCTACGCGATCGTGATGCGCTGTTCGCAGGACGGAAGTTATACCTTCCCCGCGCTTGGAAAGCAGGATGCGTCCCACAAGCCCAATTTTGCCGGAATCATCGGAAACGTTTCGGCGCTCGGCTTTGACGGCGCCTGCGAATGGAGCCGGGATGAGGAAGGGCTTCATGTGAAGGCGGACGGCATGAAAACCGATAAGCCCGTGGTATTTAAGGTGGAGCTGTTATAAAACGAAAGATCAGCGTTTGAAGCTGACAGGAAGTGAAAAAAATGCTTTGGCCCTGTTTTGTGTTTACCCGGAAACTAAGGCCAAAAGCCATTAAGGGCTTCCAAGGGCCTCTGCAGGCATGGTATGACTGCGTTCATATCATGTCAGCAGGAGCCCTTTCTGTATTTTGCGGGAGAAACCCCTGTTATTTTCTTAAACTGCCGGAAGAAATGCGTGCTGTTGGAATAGCCGCAGGCCTCCGCAATCTGCTCCGTGGAAAGGAAGGTGGTCGTAAGGAGCGTCTGTGCATGATCAATCCGCATCCGGATCAGATCGTTCTGAAAGGATATTCCGAAAAAACGAGAATAAAGATGCTGAAAATGAGAGACACTCATACAGAATTCCGCCGCATGGCCGCTGATGGTATGCTTTTCGGACAGTGAATTCCGGATCTGCAGCCGAAGAAGGCGGAACTGCTGCAGATATGGGCTGAACGCCTCCCCATTTTCCCCGGAAGCAGAGAGAACGGGTGTCAGATGATTCAGCAGTACATAAAAAAGCGCATTGATATTACCGGCAGAATGTGAGGGGGGGGGGTAAAATGAGAAGCGGAATGCTCCGTCAGAAGCTGCCGGATCAGGGTGGAGCAGGTTTCAAAATCATTTGGAAGAAATGGTGCATTGTATGCCAGGTGAGAGGGAAGAGGATCTCCCTTTTCCGGCAGAAAGCAGATCCAGTCGTCCCCGGTACAATCCTGGGGACAGGAAAAAAACCAAGGAGTCCCCGGTGTGATCAGGATACCGTATCCGGGTTTTACCGAATAGTCAGAATGATTGATTCTGTATTCTCCGCCGCTTCGCAGCAGATGAAGCATATAACAATCCAGGCCCTCCCGGCAGGAAAACGGGAAGGCCTTTTCATTTGTTCTAATGTGACCGCCTTGCTGTATGTTCATGCTTTCCCCTGTACGTCTCCTGAAAAATGAATCGGTATTTTGCAGGATTTGTAAGTTTTTTTGCTCTATATGTTATTATAAAGAAATTTAAGATAATGTACTATAGTGAATGTAAACAAAAATTTCCAAAATCTTCCAAAATATGCAGCGATATATCCAATAAAAGGGGAACGATATATGCTGTAAGGAGAAAAATGGATGTGAGGAAAAGGAGGGTATCATGAGAAGGAAATGGTTAAAAGTCACAAGTATTATGACTGTGGCTGCAATGCTTCTGGCAGGCTGCGGCTCACAGACAACAACAACGGATACAGGGGCAGATGCGCCCGCTTCCACAGAGGCCGCTTCAGGGGGAGGCGATACGGAAGCTGCGGCAGCGGCGGAACCGGGAAGCGTTACTTATCCGTTAAGTACCGACCTTACGGTTTCCTGGTATGCACAGGATAATATCCTGCCGCACGAAAAGTTTGCGGACGCTTCTGAGTCGCCGTTCCATATAGGCCTGGCTGAAAAGCTCGGTGTGACGATCGACTGGTCGTTCCCGACAACAGGCTCTGACGGCAATACCTATACATCGACAATGCTGGCGGATCCGGCCAGCCTGCCCAATATTATGCAGGTGTACTGGATGAATAATGCAAACCAGTACCTGGATGATGAGATCATATGGGATCTGACAGATTATATACAGCAGTATGCGCCTGATTACTATGCATTCCTGCAAAGCAACCCTGCTTACGACAGGGCGATGAAGACGGACGACGGACGTTATTATGCATTTGGATTCTTCCGTGAGGACGGCGGCTGGAACGATTCCTACCAGGGACCTGTGGTGCGTCAGGACTGGCTGGATGAATGCGGACTGGAAGTACCGAAGACCATTTCCGAATTTGAAAATGTGATCAGGGTATTCAATGAAAAATACGGAGCAACCTTCAATTCGGCATACTCCATCCGCTTTAAGGCGAACGGACTTTCCGGCGCGTTTGGCGCATACGGCACTGCGGATGCGTCAGCAAGCAACGGCTGGTTTGTAAAGGATGGCGTGGTTGGACTTGCCGCGGCGCAGCCGGAATGGCGTGAATATGTGAGCTGGCTGAACAGACTGTGGGAAGAGGGGCTGATCGATCAGGACATGCTGACAGAGGACGATACCACCATTAAGGATAAGATCCATAATGATAAGTGCGGTATCTCCCTTACCTCCATGGGGCAGCTGAACAACTGGAACTCTGAGCGTGAAGCGTCCGGTAAGGAAAGAGTATGGGTAGGAATCCCTTATCCGACCGGAGACGACGGCACCCTGTCCTCCATCTTCGGCGGGCCTGGCATCGGAACCCAGACGGCGGTTATTACTACGACGGCTGACGAGGAAACCATGAAGCTCTGCCTGCAGATGCTGAATTACGCTTATACGGAAGAAGGCAATCTGTACTGGAACTACGGTGAAGAAGGGGTATCCTGGGAATACAACGAGGAAGGCGTCCCCACCTTTACCAGTCTTGTCAAGGACGATCAGGATGTTGACCCGATGACAAAATACGGCGGAGCTACCTGGGGAAGCTCCTGTATCCAGGAAACCAACCTGCTGTATGAGAAGAACGGCGAAGATGCCATCGCGGCAAATGATACATGGTACTATATCTATCCTGATGACGAGGAAAAGAACCTGGCAGTGACCAGCGGCTGGAAATGGCCGGTCGGAGCTACCTATACCACGGAGGAATCGGATGAGATGGACGAGATCGGACAGAACATTACGACCTATGTGGATGAAAGCTTTGCGGCATTCCTGAACGGTTCCAAGGATATCGACGATGATGCTGTCTGGGAGCAGTATCTTGCCGATCTGGAAACCTACAACTTATCCCGTATTCTCGAGATTCGTCAGGCCTGCTATGACCGGTATGCGGCACGTTAATTAAAACGGAACGGTTTATGGACAGCAGCGGGAGATGCATTTCTTCCGCTGCTGTCCGGCGTTAGAGAGGCGGCTGCGCTGCCGGAGCCTTCCCATGATATGGCTTCGACGACAGCCGGCGCCTGTGACCCGGTTGGAGGCCGGAAAAGAAAGCCAGGATATTTTTATTGGAGGACGGATATGAAAGCGGACGCTGTAAGCACAAAAAATATTGAAAATCCCGGGAAAAGCAGCCAAAACAGCACACTTGCAAAACGGCTTCGCCGGGACTGGAACCTCAACAAATGGAAATACATCATGATCACTCCGGTGCTCATTTATCTGATTCTGTTTTGCTATAAGCCGATGTACGGACTGGTCATTGCCTTTAAGGATTATAAGATTACAAGAGGAATTGCCGGTTCCTCCTGGGCCGATCCCTGGTTCAAGTGGTTCCTGAACTTCATTACGGATCCTTATTTCCCCCGGGTGATCAAAAATACCTTTCTGATCAGCGGTCTTACGATCCTGTTCGGATTCCCAACGCCGATCCTGCTGGCTCTCCTGATCAATGAGGTAAGGAATAAGGCGTTTAAACGGACGGTGCAGACGATCACCTATATGCCGTATTTCATTTCCACGGTGGTTATGTGCGGTATCATCAAGGTTTTCTGCATGCAGGATGGTCTTTTTGCACAGATAGCTGTGGCGCTGGGAGGCACAGCGGAAAATTATCTGGCAAATCCGCAGTATTTCAGGACTGTCTATGTGTTATCGGATATCTGGCAGAAGATTGGCTGGGATTCCATTATCTATCTGGCGGCTCTTTCCGCCATTGATCAGGAGCAGTATGAAGCGGCCCGTGTGGACGGAGCAAACCGGTTCCAGCAGATGCTTCATATCACGCTGCCCGGCCTGATTCCCACTATCATGATCCTTTTCATCCTGCGGATGGGAAATATGCTGAACGTGGGCTATGAGAAGATCCTGCTTCTGTATAACGCGACGACCTACGAGGTGGCGGACGTTATTTCTACCTATACCTACCGTCTGTCTTTCCCCACCAGCGGAGGCTCGCCCATGTATTCCAAGTCAACCGCCATCGGACTGTTTAATACGCTGGTAAATGTGGTGTTCCTTGTGGTTACGAACGCGATCAGCAAGAGGGCTACGGAATCCAGTCTGTTCTGAAAAGGGAGGAAATACTGTCATGAAAAAAAGTCATTCCACAAAGGTAAAAGAATCCCGCGGGGACAGAATATTTTCCTGGGTGAACGGGGTGATTCTGATTCTTTTGTGCATCATTACGCTGTATCCGATCTGGTATGTGCTGTGCGCCTCTTTTACTTCCAACACATATCTGGTTTCCCATCCGGGACTGCTGCTGTGGCCGCATGAATTTACAACAGGAGCATACGGGCTTGCCCTGACTCATCCGCTTCTGCTTTCCGGATACAAAAATATCCTGATCGTGCTGGTCGTATCCCTGCCCGTGAATATCCTTCTGACCCTTTTTACAGGATATTTCCTTGCATCCAAAAAGATGATGTTCAAGCCGCTGATACAGTTCCTGATCCTGTTTACGATGTTTTTCTCAGGCGGTATGATTCCGGCCTATCTGAACATCCGTGATCTTGGCCTGTATAATTCCCTGTGGGCGCTGATCCTTCCCGGGGCGCTGAGCGTGTATAATTCCATCATCTGCAAAACGGCAATTGAGGGTCTTCCGGATTCCCTGAAGGAGTCAGCATACATAGACGGAGCGAACGACCTCATTATCCTGTTTAAAATCGTAGCTCCGCTGATCAAGCCCACGCTGGCCGTACTGCTTCTGTACTACGGAGTAGGCCACTGGAATTCCTGGTTCAACGCTTCCATCTATCTGAAAGATAATGACAAGCTGCCGATCCAGAACATCATGAGAGCAATCCTGATCGCCAATTCCAACGTGCTGAATTCGGCGGCGGCAGAGAACGATCAGGTTAATCAGTTCGCGGAAGCAATCAAGTATTCCACCATCGTTTTAACCACTGTTCCCGTTCTGTGCATCTATCCTTTTGTACAGAAATATTTTGTTAAAGGCGTTATGATCGGCGCAGTGAAGGGATGATATGTGTGAGAAAAGGCCGTCCGGAGAAAGATAATCTGGATGGCCTGTTTCTTTTGTGATAAAGTAAAGATATGACCTGGTACGGAGGTGGAAATGAGAGACTTTTTAAGACAGGCCGCGGCTGTGGCGCCGGATCAGAGGCAGCTTGCGTGGTTTGAGACGGGTTTTTACGCATTCATCCATTTTGGCGTAAACACATTTACGGATCGGGAATGGGGGACCGGCCGGGAGTCTGAGCTGATCTTTGATCCGCAAAAGCTGGACTGCGATCAGTGGGTGGATACCATCCGGAATGCCGGGATGAAGGGAATGGTGCTCACGGCAAAGCACCATGACGGCTTCTGCCTGTGGCCCTCACGCTATACGGAGCACAGTGTGAAATATTCCCCGTGCAGACGAAACATCGTAAAGGAGGCGGCGGATGCCTGCCGGAGGGGCGGGATCAAATTCGGATTCTACCTGTCCCCATGGGACCGTAACAGCGCATTGTACGGAACGGACGCTTATAACGATTACTTCAAAAATCAGTTAAAGGAGCTTCTGACGGAATACGGGGACGTCTTTTATGTATGGTTTGACAATGCCTGCGGAGAGGGACCGAATGGGAAAAAACAGGTATACGATTTCCCGGCATATTTTGAGCTGATCCGGAAGTATCAGCCCGGAGCCGTGATCTTCAATGATTTCGGGCCGGATATCAGATGGTGCGGGAATGAGGCCGGGACGGCGCGCCATGCGGAATGGGCGGTCGTTCCGTCGGAGCTGTGCTTTTACGGCAGGAAGCAGACCGGGCCGGGGCCGCTGGCGCAGGAGGGAGAGCTTTCTTTTCTGTACAACACCTGCCAGAATCTGGGAACGCTGGATAATATCCTGTACTCTGACGGACTTGTTTTCGCGCCGGCGGAGATTGATATGTCCATCCGGCCCGGCTGGTTCTGGCATGAAAAGGAACAGCCCCACAGCCTGAAGCGTCTGTTCGACGTATATCTGCATTCCGTGGGGGCGAACTGCTGTCTGAATCTGAACCTTCCCCCAAATCGGGACGGGCTGATCGACGAACGGGATGTAAAGCGGCTTGCGGAGCTGAGAGCGCTTCTGGACCGGGAGCTTGGAACGGAGATTCCCGTCCGCGTGAAAAAGCTGGACGGCGGCTTTCCCACACAGCCGGCCTATGAGATCGCGTTCGACCGGGCGAGAAATGATTTCAGATACGTTGTGCTGCGGGAGGACATTGCCAGGGGGCAGAGGGTGGAGAGCTTCCAGATCACGGCGGAAGCGGCGGACGGGAGCCGTTATCCGTTCTACCAGGGGACGACGATCGGCAACCGGAAGATCTGCCAGCTGGCCGATCCCTTCGCCGGGCAGAATCCCCTGACGAAGACCCTGGAATATGGGGCGAAACGGCTGATCCTTCGTATCACCTCGGCCAGAGACGAGGTATTCCTGAAGGAAACCAAGGTATATTGAGGTACATCATCATGCTTTACGAAAAGAAGAAAATAACGCTGAAGGACGGCCGTGAGGCTGTTTTAAAAGCGCCTGACCCTTCGGAAGCTGCCGCCATGCTGCGTTTTGTGAAAACGCTTGCGTCCGAAACGGAGTTTATTCTGCGATATCCGGAGGAATGTACGGAAACAGATGAGCAGGAGGCGGCATTTTTGGAAAGCGTTAACCAGTCCCCGACGGATCTGATGATCGTCTGCACGGTGGATGGCGAAATTGCCGGAAACTGCCAGATCAGCTTTCAGAAAAGGCTGAAAATAGCGCATCGGGCGGAGATCGCGATCGGGGTTCTGCAAAAATACTGGGGGCTCGGCATTGGGACGGCATTGCTTGCGGAGCTGGAACGGGCCGCGGAACGGAAAGGAATTTTGCAGCTTGAGCTGGAATACATCGAAGGCAACGAACGGGGGAAGGCTCTGTATGAAAAGACCGGCTTTGTGCCGGTGGGGGAGCGTCCCGACGCGATCCGGCTGAGGGACGGCAGCATGAGAAATATCATCATGATGATAAAAAGGAGGTAAAAATATATGAGAACATGTCAGATGCTGTATCCGGCAGAATCGTCCTCCAGGCGTGCGGTGAGCATGGACGGGATGTGGAAATTTTCCCTGGATGAAAGGCAGGAGGGGGAGAAGAACGGATGGAAAAACGGGGTGCCAGGAAGGGAAATGATCCCGGTTCCGGCTAGCTTCCAGGACTTCTATACGGACAAGGATACGAGGGAGTATACAGGAGATGTGTGGTATGAGACGGATTTCTTCGTCCCCGGAGAGTGGGAGGGGATGGAGGTCGGCATCCGCTTCGGCTGCGCCACCCACTGCGCGCAGGTGTATGTGAACGGGAAAGAGGCGGCATATCATGAAGGAGGATTCCTGCCGTTTCTGGTTCCGGTTACGGAGCTGGTTGCGTACAACGCGTTCAATAAGGTGGTGGTTCGGGTCAACAACGAGCTGAGCGAGACCCGCATCCCCTGCGGCGCGGTGAAGGTCCTAAAAAACGGGAAAAAAATGTCAAAGCCCTACTTTGATTTTTACAATTATTCCGGACTTCAGCGGCCGGTGAAGCTGGTCGCTTTCCCCAGGGAGCACGTGGAGGATTATTCCGTGCGCTTCGAGCTGGACGGAGCGGACGCGCTGGTTCATTATACGGTGGAGACCACGGGAGAGCATCCGGTGTCCGTGGAGCTGTATGACGAGGAGCAGAAGCTTGCGGCAAGCGCCAGCGGGAAGGAAGGCACTCTTCATGTGGCAGACGCGCACAGGTGGGATGTGGGCGACGGATATCTGTACGAATTCCGTATCCGGATCGCGGACGGAGAGAAGCTGATCGACGAGTATGCCGACCGGATCGGCATACGCACCGTAGAGATCGCGGGAAGGAACATCCTGTTAAATGGCCGTCCGGTCTATCTGAAGGGCTTCGGAAAGCATGAGGACAGCGACATTGCGGGAAGAGGCTTCAATATCAATGTGATGAAGCGGGATTTTGAGTGCATGAAATGGATCGGGGCAAACTGCTTCCGCACCTCCCATTATCCCTACAGCGAGGAAATTTACCGGATGGCGGACAGGGAAGGGATCCTGATCATTGACGAGGTGGCCGCGGTGGGCATGTTCCGCAGCCTGATGAATTTTGCGGAAGCCTCTTCCGGGAAGCAGACCTCCTTTTTTACTTCCCCCACCATCCCGCAGCTTCTGGCCCACCATCTGCAGTGCGTGGAGGACATGATCTGCCGGGACAAGAACCATCCCAGCGTGATCGCCTGGAGTCTGTTCAACGAGCCGGAGACGACGGACGTCTCATCCACCGCCTATTTTGAAAAAATATTTGAAAAGGCAGCAGAGGTCGATCCGCAGAAGCGGCCCAGAACCTTTGCCATGATCGGCAATTCCGGCCCGGATACCTGCAAATGCCAGCACCTGTGCGACTTCCTTTCCCTGAACCGCTATTACGGCTGGTACCTGCTCGGCGGCTACGAGCTCTCCGACGCGGAGGAGGCCTTCCGGCAGGAAATGGACGGCTGGGTGAAGAAGAGCCCGGAGCGGCCGCTCATTTTCACGGAATACGGCGCGGATACCAGTGCGGCGGAGCACAAGCTTCCTTCCGTCATGTGGAGCCAGGAATACCAGGAGGAATATCTGGAAATGAGCCACAGGGTCTTCGACTCCTACGATTTCGTGGCCGGGGAGCTGGTGTGGAATTTCGCGGACTTCCAGACCACGGAAGGCATCATGCGCGTGAACGGAAACAAGAAAGGGATCTTCACCAGACAGCGCCAGCCCAAGGCGGCGGCCTGGTACTTTAAGAAGCGCTGGGAGAGCCTTCCGAGGGATTATAAGGGGTGAGGGGAGAAGGGAAACAATTCTTCTGAAAAAGGGAAACAATTCTCCTGAAAGGAAAAAGCGAAAGGCCTTTCTGGCCTTTCGCTGCGGCTCCTGTCACTTGTCGCCGTAATGCTTTGCCCGGAGTGTTCCGGGCATTTTTGCGCCTTTTTTTGAAAGCTTCCGGCCGGGAGACATTCCGGCCGAAAGCAGTTTCCGGAACGGATCAGCTTTCGGAATGGACATTGCATTTTCCTTCCCTTTTCAATACAATAGATTTACAGTAAAGGAAAGGAAAAAGTGAAGCCGTGAACAGAAGAAAAAGGGTTTTCATGCTGCATTCCATACAGACCAAGATCCTGATCATCACTCTGGCGCTGACCACGGGAACCACGCTGGTCTCTCTGCTGATCTCCTACTATACGGAGATCAATACCATCAAAAACACCACGGAAAGCTATATGACGCAGTATATTGCCTTCGCGGACGAGCGGTTTAACGATATGCTTTCCGAGGTCAGAAAAACGGCGCTTTCCGTGGCGACGGAGCAGGAGATCGTCTACCCGGGGATCCTGCATGGGAGAGAAAGCGCGTCTTATGAGGAGTATCTCCGCAAAAAAAGGATTTCCAGCTTTCTGTCAGGGCTGATGAGCCAGAAGGAATATATGGACAATGTCATGGTCATCACGAAGGATGAACGGATCTTTCAGGCGAATACGGAGCTGGTGCTGAAAAGAGACCTGGAGGCCTCCGTGATGCAGGCGGCCCTTCAGACGGAAAGGGCCGGGATATTCTACGACAGAGAGGCGCAGGAGGTGTTTTACAGCTGCCCCATCCTGCAGGGAGGAGATATTGTGGCGGTGAATCTCATAAAGTTGGATTATGATGCGCTGGTCGCCGCCTATGAGCAGGAACCGCTTGAGGGAATTGATATATACGTGTTCGACTCAGAGCAGGGATTATTTTATACAAACACGGAGCTGACCGGAAGTGAGGACGAGCTTTTTGAAAAAATAGAGAAAAAAGGGAAGCGGGAGGAATATGTGGAATGGAACGGTCGGAGGTGGTATGCGCTTTCCTGGCGGCATGGGACGGAAAAGATGACGACGGTGGGGCTGATTCCGACGGACGTGCTGCTGAAGGATGCGAACGCCCTGCGGCAGAAGCTGCTTCTGGTGGGAGCCTGTGCGGTCCTTCTCGCGGTGGCCGCCTCCGTTTATCTGTCCGGCAGGCTGTGTACGAACCTGAAGGAGCTTGCGGGAAATATGGAAGAGATCAGAACGGGAAATCTGATGGTAAGATCGGATATCCATGCCCCGGATGAGGTGGGGATGCTTTCGGAAGCCTTTAACGAGATGATGGAAAGGATTGAGAGGCTTTTGGAGGAGGTGAAGCAGAAGGAACGTCTGAAAAGGGAGGCTGAACAGAGCGTGCTCGCCACGCAGATCGAGCCGCATTTTCTGTACAATTCCATCGACAGCATTCAGCATGTGGCGCACATGCGCGGAGAGGGGGAGATCGAACGGGTGGCGGCGGCTCTGTCCGAGCTTCTGCGCAGCGTGCTGACCGACAGGAATGAATTCATCACTCTCTGGGAGGAAAGAGAATACATTGAGAATTATATTTACATAGAACGCTTCAAGTACAGAGGGGATTTCCGGCTTCTCTGGGAGGTGGACGAGGAGCTCTGGACATACCGGCTGCCCAAGCTGCTTCTGCAGCCGGTGGTGGAGAACGCTCTGATCCATGGAATCTCCGCGAAGGAGAACGGAGGCGTCATACAGGTGAAGATTTACCGGGAGGATGCGTTCGTGATCGTGAAGGTGATGGATAACGGGAAGGGAATGAGCGAGAAAAAGGTGGAGGAGCTTCTTGCGGATATCGGAAGGAAGGATATCTCAGGCTTCAGAAGGGTTGGACTCGCCAATGTGCTGAACCGGATCAGGCTGGTATACGGGGACGAATATGGAGGCACGGTGTATAGCTGTCAGGACATGTTTACCTGCGTGGAGCTTAAGCTGCCTGCGGCGGAAGGGGAGGGAGTATGAAGCGTTCGGTATTGCTGGTGGACGACGAAAAGGTATTCAGAAACTATATCAGGCAGATGAAGGTATGGGACGACAGCGATTTTTTTATTGCGGCTGAGGCAAGATCAGCGGAGGAGGCCCTGCGCCTTCTGGAAAAACAGGAGATCAACCTGGTTATTCTGGACGTTTCCATGCCTGGAAAGAACGGCGTTTTTCTCTCGGAGCTCATCGCCGCCAAATATCCGCAGACGGCCATGATCGCGGTATCCAGCTATGACGCGTACGATTATGTCCGGGAGATCCTGAAAAACGGGGCTCACGATTATATCCTGAAAAGCCGTCTGACGGAGGAAACCCTTCTGCGGGCGCTGGAAAGCGCGGATCTGAGGATGAGGCAGAGATCGCCCTGGGAGCTGCGTAAGGAGCTGCGCAGCCAGGCACAGGAGTGGCTTTTTCGCGGCGCGGCAAGCCCGTTCACCCCGGATAATTCCAGAAAAGCGGCGGCGGTGGCCCAGGTCAGATTCCTCAAGGACTATCCGGAGGAAAGCATGGAAACGCTGATGGAGGGAATCGGAAAAATCTTTGAATCCGCCGGAAACAGGGATGAGGGGATCGACATTCTGGCCGTCTCCTGCCGCCCCGCGAAATTTATCCTGCTCTACCGGTTTTACGGGGAAACCTCGGAAGCAAGGATGCAGGAGCGCATGGCGGCGGCCAATCTGGTCAGCCAGGATAATATACGCCGGATCTACAGCCTGCAGGTAACGATCCGGTCCTGCCCGGCTTTTTTCAGTGATAACGCAATGCGGTCTTATCTTTTGTTTCTGCTGCAGGAAAAAAAGGAAGAGGCGGAGCCGGTCACGCCGCTGGCCCTTTCGATCGGACAGCAGAAAAAGCTGCTCGCGGCAGTGGAGGCTCTGGATGGGGAGGACGCGGGACGTCAGATCAGACAGCTTTACGAGCAGATCCCCGCGGAGCAGGAGGCGCTATGCCTGATGGTGACGAAGGAGATGCTGGACCTTCTTGGGCGTATTTCCCAGGAATATCAGATCAGCCTGGATTTTCTCCCCAGGGATAACCGTCTGTTCGAATACACTCAGGGAAAAAGCCGGGAGACGCTGGCGGCAAACGTGTCGGGGCTTTTCGGAAACGTGCTCAGAGAGATCCGCGAACAGAAAGGAAAGGGGCAGTATTCGGATCTCGTGAAACGGGCAGTCGCGCTGATGGAGGAAAGATATGGAGAGCCGGTGGGGCTGAGGGACATCGCCGGAACCATCGGAACGAACAGCTCCTATCTGAGCCGTCTGTTCCATGAGGAAACCGGAACGACGGTGACGGAATACCTGAACCGGGTGAGGGTGGAAGCGGCCGGAAGGCTTCTGCGGGAGGACATTCCTCTGAAAGAGATCGTGCACCGCTGCGGGTTCCGGAGCTATGGCTATTTTCTGAAGATATTTAAGGAGTATACCTCGAAAACGCCGAAAGAATATCTGACAGATGTGAAATGAATGGTTAAGGGTGAATATAAAAGAGCTTTAGAAAAGAGAGGATTTGTGCATATGTACAGATGCTCTCTTTTTTTATGTAAAAAAAGTAGATAACGAAGTAAAAATAGATGAGAAAAAAGGGAAAAATATGTGCAGTAAGCCTGATACAATACAAACATCGTAGGACTGCGGATATAAAGGAAGGAGGAAAAGGTTATGAAAATGAAAAAAGGACTGTCGTATCTGCTGTGTATCGCCTGCTTCAGCGGTCTGCTTATGGCATGTTCGGACTCTGGAGTAGAAAATGGAGGGGATCAGACAGCTCAGACGGAGGAAACGGCAGCAGAAGAAGTGGACTCCAACCTGAACCTGGATGGCTTCCCGATCGTAAATGAAACGATTACCCTGACTGCGTATGGTCAGAGAGATCAGAACCAGGCCGCGTGGGATGAAATGTTTGTTTTTCAAGAGTATGAAAAAATGACGAACATTCTTATGGATTTTCAGGAAGTACCTGCGGACGGCTTTGCGGAAAATAAGCAGCTGGTATTTGCTTCCAATGAACTGCCGGATGTTTTTCTGAGAGCTGCGATCACAGCAAATGAGATCTCTACCTATGGAGTGGGAAGCGGACAGCTCATGGTACTGGATGATCTGATCGAGCAGTATGCGCCTAACATTTCAAAGATCTTCGAGGAATACCCCAATATCAGGCAGGCATGCACGGCATCGGACGGACATATCTATACGCTGCCCACTGTGGATATCAGCGCGACGGGGAAAATGGATTTTAAGCAGTGGATCAACACGAAATGGCTGGACGAACTGGGGCTGGAAATTCCGACGACGCTGGAAGAATTTAAAGAGGTATTGATCGCGTTCAGAGATCAGGATCCGAATGGTAACGGGGAACAGGATGAAATCCCTCTGGGGCTGAGAGATCCGAATACGGTTTATCAGTTGGGAGGGCCGTTCGGACTGGGATATCAGATGAGAGACACCTATAATATTGATGAAAACGGAACCGTGCACAACTGGCTGTGCGACGATGCGTTTAAGGAATATCTGATTTACCTGAACGATCTGTATGAGGAAAAGCTGATCTGGCAGGAATATTATAAAAACGACAGACCGGCATGGAGAAGCAATCTGGCGGCGGAGCTGTACGGCGCGATGTATATGCCTTATTCGGATGTGTTTTTGAACTGTGAGCAGGATTATTCCGGATATGAGCCACTGATTGGGCCGACGGGTGAAAAATACTGGTCGGATGCCACCTCCGGAGCAACGATAGGCGCATACGCGCTGAGCAACACCTGCTCCGATCCGGAAGCGGCTATCCGCTGGGTAGATTATTTTTATGGGGAAGAGGGCTCCATATTCTTTACCTTTGGCGAAGAAGGAACGCACTATTACAGAGATGAAAACGGAAATTTACGGTTCAACGACGAAATCCTGAATGCCGAAGAAGGCTTTATGACCGCTTTGGGAAAAATTACTATGGTGCCCGGCTTGGGATATCCTTCCGTTCTGACGGATGAGACGGACAGAGTAGTAGCGAGTGACCGGACAAAGGAAGCGGCAAAAATTCTGGAGCCCTATCTGCCGGAAGCATTTTATGCTAAGCCCTCGGTAAAACCGGAAGATATGGACAGAGTGGTGGCGATCGAACAGGATCTTACAACCTACAGGGATGAGGCGGTGACCAAATTCATCATCGGAGAATGGGAATTCGATATGTGGGAGGAATACTGCCAGACGCTGGAGCAGATCGGAATCCGTGAGCTGGAGGAGATTTATCAGAGAGCCCTGGATGCACAGAAATCATAGGATCGGATACAGTTCAAATAGTGGAAGCCGGAGCGTATGCATCCGGCTTCCTTAAGCAAATGGAGGCATTTATGAAAGAAAAGCTGCGGAAAAGGGGAAAAAAGCTGAAACAGAATCTTGGACTTTATCTGATGCTTTCACTCCCGCTTGCCTGGTATATTATCTTTAAATACATACCGATGTACGGGCTTCAGATTGCGTTCAAACGCTTCAATCCATCTCTGGGAATTATAGGGAGCCCCTGGGCAGGCCTGACCTACTTTAAGCAATTTTTTGAATCTTACTATTTTACGGATATTTTGTGGAATACGATTTCGCTGAGTCTGTTTACAATGGCAATCGGCTTCCCAATGCCGATTCTGCTTGCGCTGCTGATCAATGAGATCAAAAGCGCAAAGTTTAAAAAATTTATTCAGAATATTACCTATGTTCCCAATTTTCTGTCCGTGGTCGTGATCGTCAGCATGCTTACTTTGTTTTCAAACAGGGATTACGGACTGTTCAATAAGCTGACGGGAAGCTTTGGGATCGCGCCGGTTGATTTTATGTCAAAGCCGGGCCTGTTTCAGCCTCTTTACGTGTTTTCCAATGTCTGGCAGTTTATGGGATTTAATGCGATCATTTATATTGCCGCGCTTTCCGGAGTGGATCAGGAGCTGTATGAGGCGGCTTCCATTGACGGAGCTTCAAGAATGCAGAAGATCATACATATTTCCATACCGTGTATCATGAACACCATTTTGATCCTGTTCATCATGAGGATCGGAAGCCTGATGTCCGTAGGCTTTGAAAAGGTATATCTGATGCAGAACAGCGTAACCATTTCAGCGAGCGAGGTGATATCAACCTTCATCTATAAAAACGGGATCCAAAAGGGTCAGTTCAGCTACAGCACAGCGGTGGGACTGTTTAATTCCGTGATCAATTTCGTGCTTCTGGTCAGCGCTAATTTTGTGAGCAAAAAGACGACAAAGACAAGCTTATGGTGAGGAGTTGGAACGATGAAAGATAGTTTAAAAAACAGGCTGAAAAGCGACGCCGTATTTGACATGATCGTGAATTTTTTGGGCGGTGTGATCGTTCTGATCGTTCTCATCCCGCTGATCTTTGTGCTGGCTGCGTCCTTTTCTGATCCGGATCTGGTGATCAGGGGAGAAGTCCTGCTATGGCCGAAGGGCTTTACTTTAGAAGCCTACAAAATGGTATTTGAAAATGAGGATATATGGAAGGGGTTTATAAATTCCTGCTTTTATACTGGCGTTGGAACGCTGATCAGCATTATACTTACAATTATGGCAGCATATCCCCTTTCAAGGAAAGGGCTGGAGGGTAGACGGATCTTCATGCTTCTGATCCTTTTTACCATGTATTTCAGTGGAGGCATGATACCGACCTATCTGCTGGTAAAGAACCTGGGGCTGTACGATACGAGATGGGCGCTGCTGATTCCTGCGGCGCTGTCCACATATAATCTGATCGTTGCGAAAACTTTTTTTGAAAACAGCATTCCGGAGGAGTTGTATGAATCTGCAAGGCTTGACGGCTGCGGAAACCTGCAGATGCTCCTGAAAATTGTTCTTCCGCTGTCCAAAGCGATTTTGGCGGTGCTGGTTTTATATTATGCAGTAGAAATCTGGAATGCCTATTTTGATGCTTTGATCTACATACGCAACGCGGACCTTCATCCGCTGCAGATCGTTCTGAGAAATATCCTTCTCCTTGGACAGACGGAGCAGATGGGAACCAATGATGTAGGGATGGCGGAAAAGGTCAAGATGGCGGAGGCCGTCAAGTATTCAGCGATCGTAATATCAAGCGTGCCCATGCTTCTGATCTATCCTTTTGTACAAAAGCATTTTGTAAAGGGGGTAATGATAGGGGCGGTTAAAGGCTGAAAAAAGTAGGAGGAAGTACGGAAAATGAAGAAAAAACCGAATATCATCATTGTAATGACGGATCAGCAGAGAGCGGATCTGAGAAAAGCCTGTGGGTATGAGCTGGATACCATGCCGTTTCTGGATGAATGGGCAGAGGGAGGCGTTGACTTTGAACGTGCGTATACCCCGAACCCTACCTGCATGCCGGCGCGCGTGAGCATGCTGACGGGGAGGTATTCTCAATGTCACAGGGCAAGGACAAATCATAATGCCGCAGACGCCTGTTATACGGCCGATCTTTTGGATGTGCTGAAAAAGAATGGTTATGTCACTGCTTTGTGTGGAAAAAATCATTCTCATCGTAAGTCATCTGATTTTGATTTCCATGAGGAAACGGGGCATCTGGGGTATGAGGGTGAAAAAAACAGCACAGACAGAGAGCTTGCATTCGCTGATTATCTTTGCCAGACAGGACATATGGAAATGCACAGTCCCTCTCCGGGAGGGGTTGAGGTACAGCATCCCTTCAGAAACGTATCCTCCGCACTGAAATTTGTGGATGGATTGGATGGAGAGCGACCGTTTTTCGCGTGGGTCTCTTTCGCTGAGCCGCATAACCCATATCAGGTTCCTGACCCCTATTTTGATATGTTTCCGCCCCAGAAGCTCCCCCAGGTTCATGCGGGGACAGAGGCGCTTGAGGAAAAGGGAGAACGCTTTGTATGGCTGCGGTCGGTTTGGGAAAAGATGCTTGGGACAAACGTGGAAGAAAGGATATTGCGGTCGCGTTCCAACTATCATGGGATGCTACGTCTGATCGACGATCAGTTCAGAAGGCTTGTGGAAGGTCTGAAGGAAAGAGGACTGGAGGATAATACGATCGTTATTTACCTGTCGGATCACGGAGATTTTGCGGGGGAATATGGGCTGATCCGAAAAGGGGCTGATCTGCCGGATATTTTGTGTCATATCCCGATGATATGGAAGGGGCCTGGAATAAAAGCCAGCGGAAGGATGAAAAACGGGTTTGTCAATATTGTGGATATATTGCCGACGCTTTGCGATTACCTGGATATCGAGACACCCTTTGGCTGCCAGGGAAAAAGCATACGTCCGTTGCTGGAAGGCCGGGAAGGGTCGGAAAAGGAATTCGAAACGGCCTACGCGGAAAGCGGTTTTTCAGGCCTTTACTGGAATGATGCGGATAAGCTCACTCTGACCGGAGAGGGAGCGGTAGGAAATATGGTGACCTTCGACTGCCTGAATACCTGGACTCAGTGCGGGCAGGTGAGGGCTTTGTGGAAGGGAAACTATCATATTCAGATGGATATGATGGGAAAGGGATATCTTTACCGCCTGGATAAGGATCCGATGGAAGTCGAGAATCTGTGGGAGACGGAAGCATATTCCGGGATCAGAAGGGAGATGACGGAGGCTTTGGCGGCCGAAATGATGAAGCAGGCGGATCCGCTTCCGGCGCCGCACAGAAGATACCGTACTAAAGTGCATCCAAGGGGCTACTGGTATCAGGAATATGTGGCGGAGGACCCGGGAGTGCGGGATATCTGACGATACCGGCGGAGGATGCTTTAGAAAGGATACCATTTCCATATGCTCTGAGTGGCTTGGAATCAGGAGATTTTCCTGACAGGCCACTTGGAGCATTTTTATGTAATAAAAAATACGTTCCTCCACCCCCCATTTTGCGCTATAGTACACAACCGGAATAAACAATACGAGATACCAAAGAGAGCAGTGATCGAAGCCTATAAAAGAGTAAAAGCGAACAAAGGCAGTGCTGGTATAGATGGTATGGATTTTGAGAAAGAAGTTGAATGGATGGCTGTATCGATGGGTACGGATGTGTATCTGGAAACAATGTAATCTATGACTCAGCCACAGCCCATCAGTCTCTGCACGTCAACTATTGAAAACGCCGGATACGTGAACCGTATGTCCGGTGTTGCGAGAGGACGGCGGTTAATCCCCACCTCCTGCTCGATTATGGGAAAGTTCTGATAACCCGTTCCCCTGCGCTATTCCCCTTTGATGATGCCCTGCAAATCCTGTTTCACCTGCTGATAGGTCAAAGCTGGAATGGGAATACAAATCCCGGAAATCAATTCCGCTTCAAAACGCCTGATCGCCACGATAAACAACGTATTCACCAGATACCCACGGCGCAGCGGGTAAAACAAATCCGGCAATTCCTTTGCAATCTCCCCGATAGAGCTGTTGCAGGAAATTACCCGGTCAATGCAGACAAACTCGGTTTTCCTTCGCTGGCTCTGCACATACAAGACCGTATTGGGATTGACGAAAATCGTCTGCGTCCCACTTCGGATTGGCAGACGCCGCCCGGAGGGGCGTTCCAACAGCAGACTGCGGACAAAATGCGTGGTATTCATATCCAGTTTCAATATCTTACTTTCCTGGGGCTGCATATACTCATAGGAATTGTGCTGGTGTACCATCTTCAAGTCCCCGCCGATCATGCGGTAGCTGATGGTGAAATGATTGATGACCCGGAAAGACCCCTCCAGGCTCTCCACGATGATCTGGCCGCAGACCTGGGCCGCTTTGTCACCCAAGGAAACCGGGAAATATTCTTCCTGCACCACGCTGACCGCCTTCCCGGTAAAGCCCTTGAAATGCTCCCGGATGGCGTCGCCGCCGAATAGCAGCGGTTCCCCTGTGCCCAGGTAAACGCTGTCCGGGCAGAGGTAGGAAAACCACTTCTCCAGATCCCCAGCATAATGGGCGTGAAACAGCTCTTTTGTAAGCGCCGCGACTTCCTCTAAATTGATTTTTTCTGTTGCCATAGACAGACCGCCTTTGCGTGTTTTCTTTCATTTTAGCAGATGTGGGAAAAGAGAACAAGGGAAAAACACATTATTCGTGACATTAAACGTGTCATTGGTGCAAACAGTATTGACCTGCCGCGCTGCCATCCGTATAATTGAAAAAAAGATGTCAAGCCGTAATATACTTAAGCCAGACAGGATAAGCTTATCCTTTTTGCTGCTCAAATGATTTTATACAGATAGCCATAGGTGCGTTTGCAGGCAGCTGCTGCCAACCGCTTCAAGGAGGCTGATCCAGGGCATCGCGGATTTGACCGGCTGGGATTTGACGCTGGCTGAAGCTGTGACCACTGGAAAGGGCGGCATGAGCTGGCCGATGGACGAACCCTACATATGGGAGAACGGTCAATAAAC
The DNA here is from genome assembly GCA_019119595.1 of Candidatus Eisenbergiella merdavium. Classification (GTDB taxonomy): domain Bacteria; phylum Bacillota; class Clostridia; order Lachnospirales; family Lachnospiraceae; genus Eisenbergiella; species Eisenbergiella merdavium. Next base: position 102,958 of record DWWS01000013.1, read on the forward strand.
TATAAACAGATGAGGAGGATGTGTTCACAATGAAAAAAGGTTTTGTGCTTTTTCTGTGCCTGGTGTTGCTGATGGTGGGTTGTTCCACTGCCCCCGGCGAGGCGCCGCAAACCGTGGATTTGAGTTCTGAAACAGTCCCGTTTTATCGGGGCAGCATAGAAAATGTCTCTGAAATCACACTCTATTACAAGGATGGACAAACGGATATTCCCTATGTCGATATGGATACGGTACGGGAAGTGGCGATAGATGCGCAGAGATATCTGGAGGACGACGGCTACCAGCTGACCATGGAGACGGACGGCAAAGTGGTGGATTTTGTGCGCGAAAACGGCAGCCGGGCGTCCATTGATTTTGGCGAGGGTGCAATTTCCTGGGATGACTACAACCTGTTTACGACTGCAAGCTACGCGCAGCAGCAGATGGATATTCTGTCGCATACCGGGCTGGATGAAAACGGGGAGCCGGAGCTCTTTCAGCGTGGCGATTCCTCCTTTGTGCGCCGGGGTGAAAGCATTGGGCTGTACTTTGCAGACTTCTTCATCGAACTGATATATGAGGACGGCAAGGGGTATATGCCTTTGCAGACCTTCTCCGATTTGTTCCTGGCTTATTTTTATATCAATCTGGCATACAACGGAGAAGCGGTGTTTATGATTGAAGCGACCGATTTGGGTGACATGCGCGAAACCTACTATTCCGTGGAGCCGCGTGAGCGCAGCGAGGAACTGGCCCGTTTCAATTATGTTGAAACCTGCCTGTCGCTGCAATTCAATTACGGCCTGAAAGACGAACACGATATCCCGTCCTTCGGCACCTTGTTTGAGCTGACCGGTATAGACCAGGCGATGCAGAGTACAGACGCACTTGAGGCCAATGTGGCGCTCAGAGATGTGATCAACGGATATATTGATGACCTGCACAGCAACTTCGTTTTCGCTTCTCCTTATGCCGGTGACGTAGCAGTTGAGCCGAATGTGCAATCCCTGTCCACCAACCGACTCATAGGTCACGGCCAGCGCCTGATGGCGGTGGCAAGGGAGTACTTCCCGGATGGCATGCGTTTTTATCAGGAAATTGGCAATACGGCGTACATCTCCTTCAGCAGCTTTACCGCGGATTATGATAACGATTATTACGGCGCTTTGGAAAGCGGGGAACCGATTGCCGACACCATTGGGATCATCATGTATGCCCACGCCCAGATTACCCGGGAAAACAGCCCCATTGAAAATGTGGTGCTGGATCTGAGCCTGAACACTGGCGGCGACGCGGATGCGGCCATTTATACAATAGCCTGGTTCCTGGGCGAATGCGACCTGACTTTGGAGGACGCCATCACCGGCGCCAGGTCGTCCACGAACTACAGGGTGGATGTTAATGGCGACCGCGTGTTTGACGAAAACGACAGCATTGCCCACCTGAACCGCTACTGCCTGGTTTCACCTGTCAGTTTCTCCTGCGGCAATCTGGTGCCGGCGATCTTTAAGAGCTCCAACCAGGTCACACTGCTTGGCCGGCAAACGGGCGGCGGCGCATGTGCGGTGCAGCCTCTGGTGAGTGCGGATGGTTCTATATGGCAAATATCCAGCCGCCTACGCCTCAGCACTGTGACCAACGGTTCCTTCTACGCTGTGGACCAGGGCGTGGCGCCGGATGTCCTCATTGATAAGGACGAAAACTACTATGACCGCGAAGCACTCACCGAGTATATAAACAACCTGTTCTAATTGTGGAGAGGCCGGGGCATGAATCAGGGAGACCACAATTTCCTCAGCGCGGCCCTGATGTATTGAGGCGCCCTGTATGCCCTTGTAGGAGGTCAGTAAGATTAATAAAGAAATTGAGAAACAGGAAAAGGGCAGTGGAAAGTAATCCACCGCTCTTTTCTTGTTTCATTAAGGCACAGGGCTTTTTCTCTAAAAAAACGCCAGCCCGCATGCCATTCGTGCACCATAACATCCATTCGTGCAGAAACACCCCGCATCCCTTCCGTTTGTGCTATACTTTCCCTGCGATCAATCGGTCAATAACACGAGCCCCACCCAGAGCAGACCGCTCCGAAGGAAAACCCGCCGCTTCATACGGCGGGATAGAAAAGGCGGAGCAGGGACGACAAAAGAAGCAAGAGAGACAAAAAAGCGGGGACGAAAAAAAGAAGCGGGGATGGAAGGGACACGGATGGAAAAGAAAAGAAACCGGAAAACAGAGAGGAACCGGATAAGAGAACAGAAACAGGAAAAGGAACCGAAACAGGGAAAAAAGCAGCAGGGCTACGGCTTTGTGAGCAACGCCCTCTGGCACTGGAGGGAGCAGTTTACGAGGGAGCCCATGGCGGCCGTTTCGGTGCTGCTCCTTTCGGCAGTGGCGGTTGTTCTGCCGTTGCTGAACGCGCGCCTTCCCAAGCTGGTCCTGCAGGGGCTGGAGGAGCGCTGGGCGCTTTCCCGGTTTGCGGCGGGGCTTTTCCTGCTGGTTGCCGCGCTCGCCGCCGCCAACATGCTGCAGGCGGCTCTGCGGGCTTATATGAGAAGGATGCAGGGGCCCTTTGAGGACGATTTCAATCTCCGGCTTCTGAAGAAAAGGATGCGGGTGGATTATGAGCTTCTGGAGAGCCGCAGGTTCAATGAGGAGGCCCATGCGGTGTATGACTCCCTCTACCGGGCGCATTCCGTGGTGCGGGACAGTTCCATGATCTGGCAGCAGAGCCTGACCGCGGCGGGCGGGCTGGTGATCTACGCGCTGATCCTGTTTCGGCAGAATCCTGTCCTGCCGCTTCTGGTGCTGATTCCGGCCATGCTGGTCTTCCTTTTGAAACGGCAGGCAATGAAGCGGGATCATGTACTTCGTCCTGCGGCGGACGAGGCGTCGAGGAAGATGCGTTACGTGGAGGAACGGGGCTGGGATTTTCAGGCGGGAAAGGATATCCGCATGTATGATCTGGGCGGATGGCTGCTGGACATCCTGAAGCGGGAGCGCAGAGCGGGAGAGACCAGCGTGCGCCGTCTCGAGAACGGGTATCTTGCGGCCAATCTCTGCGATGCCGTGCTCTGCTTTATCCGGGACGCGGGCGCTTATCTTTATCTCATTTTTCAGATCGTGCAGGGAAGTCTGCCCGTTTCGGATTTTGTCTGGTACATCTCCATGGTGGCGGGCTGTCAGCAGGCCTGCGGCGGGCTTCTGGAAAACGGGGAGCTGCTTGGAAGGCTGAGCTTCGATTATTCCCGGCTGCGGCTGTTCCTGGAAGCCCCGGAAGGCGGCATTTTCCGGGAAAAGAGGGAAGACGCCGGGGAAGAGACCGGGGGAGAGACCGGGGAGGATGAGCAAAAGCACCGGCCCGGCGCACAGCCAAAGGCAGTCGGCATCGAGCTGGAGCATGTGAGCTTCACCTATCCGGGAAGCGGCGAGCCCACCCTGAAGGACCTGAACGTGACCCTCCGGCCGGGAGAAAAGATCGCGCTGGTGGGCTTGAACGGCGCGGGAAAATCCACGCTGGTAAAGCTTTTGTGCGGCCTTTACCGGCCCACGGAGGGCGCCATCCGGGTGGACGGAAGGCCCCTGTCCGACTATGGCAGGGAGGAATATTTTTCCCTGATCGCCGCGGTCTTTCAGGATGTGAAGCTGCTTCCCCTCACCATCGCCCAGAACGTGGCCTCGGAAAACACGGATGCCGTTGACAGGCAGCGGGTGAGACAGTGCCTGGCGCTGGCGGGGCTTCTGGAAATGGTGGACGGTCTGCCGCAGAAGGAGGATACGCCCCTGGGAAGAGGCGTACTGGACGACGGGATCGAGCTGTCCGGCGGAGAGCGGCAGAAGATGTGGATGGCGCGGGCTTTTTATAAGAACGCTCCGGTTCTGATCCTGGACGAGCCAACCGCCGCGCTGGACCCGCTGGCGGAGCAGGAGATCTATGAAAAATATGTGCGGATGTCGGAGGGGAAAACCTCCCTGTTCATTTCCCACCGGCTGGCGAGCACCCGCTTCTGCGACCGGATCCTGTTTCTGGAGAACGGCAGGATCACGGAGCAGGGAAGCCATGAGGAGCTGATGCGTAAAAAAGGCGCATACGCCCGGCTGTTCGAGGTACAGGGGAAATATTACCGGAAGGACGGGCCGCCGGAGGAAGCGGCTGCGGATTCTGCGGCGGCTACGGGTTCTGCGGCTGCGGATTCTACGGCGGCTGCAGATTCTGCGGAAAGGGAGGTGCTTGCATGAAACGAAAGGGAAAATTGTTTCCAGACGCGCGGAAGGATATCCGGGTCTATCTGCGCATGATACGGCTGCTGAACCGGTATAATCCGGGCTGGCTGGTGCTCCTTCTCGGCGTGCTCATGGACGGCGCGCTGCCCTTTGTGGCGATCTGGCTGTCCTCCCTGCTTCTGGACGCGCTCTATGCGGGACGGCCGGTAACGCAGATGATGGCCCTTGCCCTTGCGGGAGCGGGGGTGAGCCTGGTGATGACGGCCCTGAAGCATTTTTCCGTCCGCCAGAAAAATGTGATGTGGTGGGGGATGCAGCACCGGATGGCGGAGCCTCTGATGCGAAAAACCATGGAGATGGATTACGCGCTGACGGAAAACGCCCGGGTGCGCGCCCTGCGGGCGAGGCAGGACGAGTACCGGAAAAAGGAGAGGGATGTGTTCGAGCGCTTCCTGGAGCAGCTTGAGCTGCTTCTTGCCGCCCTGGTACGGCTGATCTTTTCCGTGATCACGGTCTGGCCCTTCTTTGCGGGACAGCTATCCGGAGGAAGAAGGGAAACCGCTCTTTTCACCGCGGCCGCGGCGGCAGCCCTTCTGTTCAGCCTGCTCCTGAACCACTGGTCCGTCCGGAAGCAGGGAGCGAGAAGACAGGCCATCCATTTTGAGCACGAGGATGAAAACCGCCTGAATACCTACATGATGGACGAGGTGGTTCTGTCCAACGAGGCGGGAAAGGATATTCGCATTTTCCATCAGCAGAGGATGATGGAAAGCTACGGCGAGCAGATGAACCGCAACTGGCGGCGCATGACGCGGCAGTACGCGGCCAACGATATCCGGCATTTCGGCCTGCAGGGGCTTCTGTCCGCCTGCATGGGAGGCATTGTCTATCTGTACGTGGCCTTCTGCGCCTGGGCGGGGAGCATCAGCACCGGAAGCGTGGTGCGCTACGCGGGCGCGGTCTGGCAGTTCATCCAGGCGGCCACCGACCTTTCCGCCAGCTGGAACTGGCTGCACCATGACCGGATGCAGATGGACGAATATCTGGAGTATCTGGATCTGAAAAATGAAATGAAAAAGGGAACGATCCCCGTGGAAAAGCGGAAGGACGGCCGCTTCCTGGTGGAATTTAGAAACGTTTCCTTCCGCTATCCGGGATCGGAGCGCTACGCCCTCCGGAACCTGAACGTGCGGCTGAACATCGGGGAGCGGATGGCGCTGGTGGGAAGGAACGGCTCCGGAAAGACCACCTTTGTCAAGCTGCTCTGCCGCCTGTATGACCCCACGGAGGGGACGATCCTGTTAAACGGCGTGGACATCCGCAAATATGACGAGCAGGAATACCGCAGGCTTTTTTCCGTGGTTTTTCAGGACTTTCAGATTTTTTCCTTTTCAATGGGAGAAAATATAGCGGGAAGCACCCGGGTGGATGAGGAAAGGGCGATGGACGCCATCCGCCGCGTCGGGCTGGAGGGGCTGTACCGGAAGCTGCCGGAGGGCCTTCGCACCATGCTCAACCGGGATTTCTCCGATACGGGAATGGAGATTTCCGGCGGGGAGGCGCAGAAGACCGCAATGGCGAGAGCCATCTACAAGGACGCGCCCTTCGTCATCCTGGACGAGCCCACCGCGGCTCTTGACCCGATCGCGGAAAACGAGATCTACACGGGCTTTCATGAGATCATCGGAAAAAAGACGGCCCTGTTCATTTCCCACCGCCTGTCCGCCTGCCGCTTCTCCAGGGAGATCCTGGTGTTTGAAAACGGAAATGTGGTTCAGCAGGGAAGCCACGAGACGCTGGCGGAAGAAGAGGGCCTGTACCGGAAAATGTGGCAGGCCCAGGCGCAGTATTACAGGTAGTTCCAGCTCACTCGTCAGCCAGAATCAGAGCTGTAACTGCCAGTAAGCAGTATAACCCATAAGCTTGTTATTTCAGCCGCCGTCTGATACAATGGTGCCAGCGGCGGCTGATGTGGCTGCTGCGGCGATTGAGGACAGCGGCGTCTGCCGAAAACGGAAAGGAGAGGCCCGCAGCATGAGGATCGCGGTCTGTGACGATGAAGAAATACAGCGCAGCCTGTTAAAAAGCTATCTGGAGGCGTGGGCCGAAGAGAAGGGCCGCGCCCTTTCCGTCACCCTTTTCGCTTCGGGAGAGGAATTCCTGAAAAGCTGGCAGGAGGCGCATTTTGACGTGGTGCTCCTGGATATTCAGATGCCGGATATGGACGGGATGAGCGTGGCAAGAAGGCTGCGGGAAACGGACGGACAGACGGGGATCTTTTTCGTGACGGGCTATGAGGATTATCTGGTGCAGGGCTACGAGGTGGAGGCCTTCCGCTACCTGATCAAGCCCGTATCGGAGGAAAAGCTGCGGGAGGGACTGGAGCTTTTCCTGAAAAAAAGAGGCGGGGAAAAGCGGGTTCTCATGGTGGAGACACCGGAGGGAACGCGGCGTGTGGACGCGGACGGAATCTGCTATATGGAGGCCTTTGCCCACAGCTGCGAGCTGCATACCCTGACAGAGCTCGTCACGGTGAAAAGTGGAATCTCCGCGCTGGAAAAGGAAGCGGCGCGGCTGGGGATCCCGCTTTTTCGCTGTCACCGCTCCTATGCGGTCAACATCGCGCAGATCAGGGCCATCGAGCGGGAGGCGGCCCTTCTTGCGGACGGGACGAGGATCCCGGTGAGCCGCAGGCTCTATCAGGAGCTGAACCGGCGGTTCATCGACTATTTTTTGAAAAAAGGACGGTAGGCAATATGGAGACGGTGGCGGCTTTGATCCTGGGACTGCTGCTTCTTGCGGCTGCGGGCGCAGCATTTCTGACTTTTCTTTTTTTCTGGATCCCCCGTCTGATGGACCGGAGGCTGGAGCATTTTCAGAGCGATCTCATGGACAGGCATTATGACGAGGTGGAAAACATGTACCGCACCATGCGGGGCTGGCGGCATGATTACCACAATCATATCCAGGCGATGAAGGCCTACGCCCAGCTTGGGAAATATGAGGAGCTGATCGCCTATCTTGGGCGGCTGGACGAGAACCTGTATCAGGTGGACACGATGGTAAAGACCGGGAACCTGATGATGGACGCGGTTCTTGGAAGCAAGCTGAGCCTGATGAAAAAAAGGGGGATCCGCACCGATGTGACGGTGCACGTGCCGGAAGAAATGCGGCTTACGGACCTGGAGCTGTGCGTGCTTGTGGGAAATCTGCTGGACAACGCCATCGAAGCCTGCGACGAGGTGGAGGAGGAGAACCGCTTCATCCGCATCTATATGGACACGCTGCAGGAGCAGTTTTACCTTTCCATCATGAACGGGATGAAGGGAAAGGCCCAGAGGAAGGGCACGGGCTTTGTCAGCCGCAAGCGTGAGGGCGGGCTGCCCGGCTTCGGCCTGCAGCGGGTGGACCGGATCGTGGAAAAATACGGCGGCTATCTCAACCGGCAGACGGAGGATGGGGTGTTCGCCACGGAGATCCTGCTGCCGCTTGCGCGTCAGGCCCCCGTTCAGGAAGGACGCCGGGGCCCCTCTCAGGAAGGAGAAAGAAAAGAGTGAAGAAAGAATACACTACGCTGCTTCTGGATATGGACGGGACGTTCCTGGATTTTGAGGCGGCCCAGAGAAACGCCTTCGATACGGCAATGGGGGCGCACGGCTATCCTGCCGGAGAAGCGGAGTACGCTTTATATGAAAAGATCAATCACGGGCTGTGGGAGGCCTTTGAACGGGGAGAGATCGACAAGCCGACCCTGCTCTCCACCCGCTTTGCCAGGCTGTTTGAGGCCCTGGGAGCGGAGGGGGACGGAGCGGCCTTCGAGCTGGAATATCAGGCGCTTCTGGGAGAGGGCGCTCAGCTCATGGAAGGGGCGGAGGAGATGCTTTCCCTTCTGTCTGAAAAATACCGCCTGTACGTGGTCACAAACGGCGTGGAGCGCACCCAGAGAAACCGGCTGAGAATGTCGGGGATCGACCGTTTCATGTCGGAGCTGTTCATTTCCGAGAGCGTGGGCTGGCAGAAGCCGCAGAAGGAATTTTTTGACTTCTGCTTCGCCCGGATCCCGGAAAAGGACAGGAGCCGGATGCTGATCGTAGGGGACTCTCTGACCTCGGATATCCAGGGCGGCTTCAACGCCGGGATCGATACCTGCTGGTTCAATCCCAAGGGAAAGCCCAGGCCGGAGGGATATGTGCGGGAGGGCTTTTCAGATTGGGAGATCAGGAGCCTGTACGAGCTGAGGGAGCTGCTGTAGGCATTGCGGGCATTTTTTTCGTCCTCCTGCCGTGATCAGGCCGCGTTCAGCGGTCTGATCCGCTGCTTTCCTGCGGGCAGGCTGCCCGGGACTGCAGATAGGAAAGGAACAGCCTGGCCACAGCGGAGAGCCGGGCTGTTTTGCCGTATACCGCAAGAATGCTGGAGGTGAGCCGTTCGTCCCGGATGGGGAGAATATGGGTATGGGGATTTCGCAGAAAGCCGCGGGAGGAGGCGGGAATGATCCCGACGCCGAGCCCGCAGTCCGCAAGCCTTGCGGTGGTCCTCGCGTCGTCGTTCAGGCAGAAGGGGGAGAGCGTCAGGCCGTCCTGCGCGGCCGCGTCCGCAAGCGGCTTTTCCCAGCGGCGGTAGAGGATGAGGGGAAGGCGGCAGAGCTGCTCCAGCGTGATCTCCTCTCCGGCTGCCCGGGCGGCCTCCGACCGGAATGCCTGTTCAAAATAGCGCCCGTCCCCGGCCGCAAGCAGCGTTTCCCGGCAGAGAGGAAGGGCCTGCAGGTTTTCCGCCTCAAAGGGCGTGCGCACGATGGCGAGCTCCAGAAGGTTCGCGCGAAGCTGCTCCAGAAGCTGATAGGTGTTTGCCTCGAACAGCTCGAAGCGGACGGAAGGATTATGCGCATGAAAATCCCGGAGCCATTCCGGAAGCAGGCTGCTTCCCACGGAGGAGACCACGCCCAGGCGCAGCGCCCCGGTCACGCCGTCCCGGCAGTCCAGCAGCTCTTTTCTGGTCACATCCGCAAGCTCCAGCAGGGTGACGGCCCTTTCATATAAAAGCCGTCCCGCCTCCGTCAGGATGATCTTTCTCGGCCCCCGCTCAAACAGCAGGCAGCCGAATTCCTCCTCCAGCTGCTTCATCTGCGCGCTCAACGGCGGCTGGGACAGATTCAGTTTTCTTGCGGCCCCGGAAATGGTGCCCTCCTTTACCACGGTGACGAATTCATAAAGCTGTTTTAATTCCATTTTTACTCTCCAAAATATATGAAAAAAATATGGAAACCATAGCAATATTATAATTTTCCTATATCAGAATTTATGATACGATAAAAAACAGATACTGGCAATACGTAAGGAGGCAGAAGCGAGTGAAAAAACTGCTAATTTATCTGAAGGATTACAAAAAGGAAACGGTTCTTGCGCCGCTGTTCAAGCTGCTTGAGGCGTCGTTTGAGCTGTTCGTGCCGCTGGTCATGGCGGCCATCATCGACAACGGGATCGCGAACGGGGACATGGGATACATCGGAAGGATGTGCCTGGTGCTGATCGCGCTGGGGATCATCGGCCTGACCTGCTCCATCACGGCGCAGTATTTTGCCGCGAAGGCGGCGGTGGGCTTTGCGGCCCAGATGAAAAAGGCCCTGTTTTCCCATATCCAGAGCCTTTCCTTTACGGAAATGGACACGGTGGGAACCTCCACGCTGATCACGCGCATGACCAGCGACGCCAACCAGGTGCAGAACGGCGTGAACATGGTGCTCCGCCTGTTCCTGCGTTCCCCCTTCATCGTGTTCGGCGCCATGATCATGGCGTTTACCATCGATATCAAATCCGCGCTGGTGTTCGTGGCGGCGATCCCCCTGCTTTCCCTGGTGGTGTTCGGGATCATGGTCGTCACAACGCCCATGTACCGGAGGGTGCAGGGCGGCCTGGACGCGGTGATGGGAATTACGAGAGAAAACCTCACCGGCGTGCGGGTGCTGCGCGCTTTTAATAAGGAAGAAAGCGAGCTTGCCCGCTTTGAGGAGGCGAACGGTGCGCTGGCGCAGATGCAGAAAGCTGTGGCAAGATTGTCCGCCCTGATGAACCCGGTCACCTATATCATCATCAACGGCGCGGTGATCGCTCTGGTCTGGACGGGAGCCTGGCAGGTAGAAAACGGAGTGATCACCCAGGGCGAGGTGGTGGCCCTGGTCAATTACATGTCCCAGATCCTTGTGGAGCTGATCAAGCTGGCGAACCTGATCGTCACGATCACCAAGGCCATCGCCTGCGGAAACCGCATCCAGAGCATTTTTGAGATGCAGACCAGCCTTTCCGACCCGCAGGAAGCCGGGGGCACTCCGGCCGCCGGGGCCGCGCAGACCGCCGGAGAAGCACAGATCGCCGGAGCTGCTCCGACCGCCGATACAGCGCAGACCGCCGGAGGCGCTCCGACTGCCGGAGAGAGCGCGCAGGCCGTTCCTTCCGTCTCTTTTGAGCATGTATGCCTGACCTATAAAAATGCGGGAGCCGAATCCCTGACGGACATCGATTTCAAAGCCTGGCCCGGCCAGACCATCGGCGTCATCGGCGGCACCGGCTCCGGAAAATCCTCCCTGGTGAACCTGATCCCCCGTTTTTACGACGTGACGAAGGGAAGGGTCCTGGTGGACGGACGGGATGTGCGGGATTATCCCCTGTCGGAGCTTCGCGGCAGGATCGGCATGGTGCTCCAGAAGGCCGTACTGTTTGAGGGCACCATCCGGGAAAACCTGCGCTGGGGCAAGGAGGACGCCTCCGACGAGGAGCTGTACCGGGCGCTGGATATTTCCCAGGCGAGGGAATTTGTGGAGGAAAAGGACGGCGGCCTGGACGCCCGTGTGGCACAGGGCGGCAAAAACCTCTCCGGCGGCCAGAAGCAGCGCCTTACCATAGCCCGTGCTCTGGTCAGACAGCCCTCCATCCTCGTTCTGGACGACAGCGCGTCGGCGCTTGACTATGCCACCGACGCGAAGCTGCGCAGGGCGATCCGCGATATGGAGGGCGGCCCCACCGTATTCATCGTTTCCCAGCGAGCGGCCTCCATCCGACACGCGGATCAGATCATCGTGCTGGACGACGGCGAGGTTGCGGGGATCGGCACCCATGATGAGCTGCTGAAAGGCTGCGCGGCCTATCAGGAGATTTATTACTCCCAGTTTGAGAAAAAAGAAGCGGCAAAAACGAGCGCTTCGGCATGGAGGCAGGATTGAAAAATGTGCCAGGTAGCACATTTTTCAATCCGGATTTGCGCCGAAGCGTCGCAAATCCCGTGATCGCAGCGTAGAAATCACATACGCGATTTCTACGCGCGTACCTCAGCGCTAAAGCGCTTCGGAATGGAGGTAAATATGGCAAAGGAAAAACTGGATCGTTCCAGACAGAAGGACACCTTTATCAAGGTGCTGAAATATATGAAGCCCTACTGGTTTTATCTTGCGCTCTCCCTGCTTCTAGCGGCGGTGACGGTGGCGCTGACTTTGTACCTTCCCAAGCTGACGGGCTTCGCGGTGGACCGGATCATCGAACAGGGAAGGGTGGATTTCGCGGGGATCCTGCAGATCCTGAAGCTGATGGCGGCGACCATCCTGATCACGGCAGCCGCCCAGTGGATCATGAATATCTGCAACAACAAGATGACCTATGAGATCGTGCGCGATATCCGAAACGAGGCATTCCGGAAGATCGAGATCCTTCCCTTAAAATATGTGGACGCTCATTCCTACGGCGAGATCACCAGCCGGGTCATCGCGGACGTGGATCAGTTCGCGGACGGCCTGCTGATGGGCTTCACCCAGCTTTTTACAGGAGTGATGACCATACTGGGAACGCTTCTGTTCATGCTGACCACCGACCTTGGGATCACGCTGGTGGTGGTGCTGATCACGCCCCTTTCCTTCTTCGTTGCGGCCTTCATCGCAAAGCGCACCTTCACCATGTTCCGGGTGCAGTCGGAGACAAGAGGGGAGCAGACGGCCCTGATCGACGAGATGATCGGAAACCAGAAGGTGGTGCAGGCCTTCGGCTATGAAAAAAAAGCGGAGGAGCGCTTTGACGAGATCAACGAAAGACTGCGCTCCTGCTCCTTACGCGCGATCTTCTATTCCTCCATCACCAATCCGGCCACCCGCTTCGTCAACAACGTGGTGTATGCGGGTGTGGGGCTGGTGGGAGCCCTTTCCGCGGTGATGGGCCGCATCAGCGTGGGAGATCTGTCCTGCCTGTTGAGCTACGCCAACCAGTATACCAAGCCCTTCAACGAGATTTCCGGCGTGGTGACGGAGCTGCAGAACGCGCTGGCCTGCGCGGCGCGGATCTTTGAGCTGATCGAGGAGGAGCCGCAGACGCCGGAGAAGGAAAACGCGGCGGTGCTTTCCGAAAGAGTGGGAGGGGTTCAGGGAAATGTGGAGCTGTCCCATGTGTATTTTTCCTATACAAAGGAGCAGAAGCTGATCGAGGACTTCAACCTGCGCGTGCGCCCCGGCCAGAGGATCGCCATCGTGGGCCCTACGGGCTGCGGAAAGACCACGCTGATCAACCTGCTGATGCGCTTTTACGATGTGACGGGAGGAGAGATCCGCGTGGAGGGCTGCGACGTGCGGGATGTGACGAGAAAAAGCCTGCGGGCAAGCTTCGGCATGGTGCTTCAGGATACCTGGCTGAAGGCCGGGACCATCCGGGACAATATCGTGATGGGAAAACCGGACGCCACCGAGGAGGAGATCGTCGCGGCGGCGAAGGCCTCCCACGCCCACAGCTTCATCAAGCGTCTGCCAAACGGGTATGATACGGTGATCACGGAAGAGGGCGGCGGCCTTTCTCAGGGCCAGAAGCAGCTTCTGTGCATCACACGGGTGATGCTCTGCCTTCCCCCCATGCTGATCCTGGACGAGGCCACCTCCTCCATCGACACCCGGACGGAAATGCGGATCCAGGAGGCTTTCGCGCGCATGATGAAGGGCCGCACCAGCTTCATCGTGGCTCACCGGCTTTCCACCATCCGCGAGGCCGACGTGATCCTGGTCATGCGGGACGGCCATATCGTGGAACAGGGGCGGCATGAGGAGCTTCTTGAAAAAAACGGCTTTTACGCCGGGCTGTATAACAGCCAGTTCGCTTTATAATAATGGAAAATGCCGGCAGGCAGGTCTGCGAAGGAGCATGCGGACCTGCCTGAACTTTTATGAAGATTGGGTAAAAGGCAATTTTTGTATGCAGGTGGACGTTGATTTTTGGGAAGCCAGACGATACAATAAATTATATATTGGCTTTTACCGGAAAACCGGAATGGAGGAAAAAATGGAAATCAGAAAGAATATGGAAAACGCAACTCTTACGATCGGGCTTGAAGGAAGACTGGATACGATGACCGCGCCGGAGCTGGAGGAGGAGATCAGAAACAGCGCCGCAGGGGCGGAGAGGATCATTCTTGACTTCACCCTGCTGGATTATATCTCCAGCGCGGGGCTGAGGGTGCTTCTGAGCACGCAGAAGAAGATGAACGCGTCCGGCGGAAGCCTGGTGATCAGGAAGCCCAATGAGGTGGTTTCCGAGGTGTTCGAAGCCACAGGCTTTGCGGATATTCTGGAAATCGAGGAGTAAGTGTGAAAAAAGGAGAACCGGACCGGCATGAATGCGTTTTGGGAAAATATCAGGTGCGTGGTCACAGGAAGGTATGCGGAAGGGAAGACGGATCTGAATACCCTGTCTGATCCGGCGCTGATCCGGATCGACCGGAAAACGGTGACACCCTCCCTGAAGAGGGTTCCGAGGCTGTCAGGGAAGCAGAGAAGGGCAGTGCGAAGCTTTTACCGCCCCTATGTCCGCTGGATGACGGACCGCTATCACCGCTATTATACCGCCAAAAACGGTGTGTTCCGTCCGGATTACCTGCCGGAGGAGCTGTACGTGACGCAGGTGGACCGGTTTTTCAGCGACAGGCAGGAGGCCCGGTTCCTGGACAATAAATGCTATTATTACCGTCTGTTTTCCAATGTGAAGCAGCCGGAGCTCATCGGGATGAGGATCGGCGGAAGCTGGCTGGACGGCAGGCTTCTTCCGGTCTCTTATGACTGCCTGAAAAAAAGGGCGGCGGCGGAGCCGGAGCTGGTGATCAAACGGGCCGTCAATTCCCAGGGAGGCTACGGGGTGAGCTTCCTTAAGGGAAGCGGGAATGAAAGAGGGCTGGAGGAGCGGATCAGGGGGATTCCCTGCGATCTGGTGATCCAGCGGCCGGTCCGGCAGCACCCGGAGCTCTCCCGGCTGCATCCGGAATCCGTGAACACGCTGCGGATCGTTTCCCTTCTGACGGAGGAAAAAGTGAAGATCTATGCGGTCTGCCTGAAGATCGGAGTGGGAAAGGAGCGGGTGGACAACGGCTGTCACGGCGGCATTTACTGCGGCGTCCGTCCGGACGGGAGGCTGAGAAGGCTTGGAGTGATGGACGACGGGCGGACGACGGAGCGCCACCCGCAGCTTGGCTATCGCTTTGCGGACTGCAGGGTTCCCTGTCTGAACAGCGCTCTTAAGCTGGTGCGCCGGGCGCATCCCATGATGGGGCACTGTCGCCTGATCTCCTGGGATGTGGCGATCGGTGAGGATGGAGAAGCGGTGCTGATCGAGGCGAACCTCTCTCTTGGAGGGATCAACGACGTTCAGATCTGCTCCGGGCCCCTGTTCGGCCGGGATACACGGAAGATCCTGGATGAGGTGTTTGCAGGAAGAAAACGGAAATGGACCACCTGGCTTTAGCGGCAGGGCCCGGAGACCGGACGGCTGCAGGGAGGGCCTGACAAGGCTGAGGAGAAGGCTCAGAAGGGAGGCTCTGGGAGGAATGTATGCTTCGGGATGATCATTTTTTACGAAGGGAATACGGGCGGACGCTGATCCCCGTGATGTTTTCGGTCCTTGCGGGCACCATCAATACGCTGATAGACAGCGCGTTTGTGGCGCAGCGGATCGGAAACGACGCGCTGGCCGCCGTAAATATGTGCGGGCCGCTTTATCAGGTGATCTGTACGCTGGGATCTCTCCTGGCCGGCGGCGCTTCCATCCTGTCCTCCCGGGAGGCGGGAAGGGATGAGATGGAAAAAAGCCGGGGCTATTATCATACTGCCCTGCTTCTTGGCAGCGCGTTTGGAGCGGCGGCGACCGCAGCGGGACTTTGGCTCTGCGGCCCTGTATCGGCGCTGCTGTCCCAGGGCAGCGGGCTGACCGGCTATGTTTACGATTACTGCTTCGCCACCTTCGCAGGTCTGATCCCGGTTGTGATCGCCTATATCCCCCTTTATTATCTCCAGCTGGAGGGAAAGGGGAAGGAGATCATGATCATGATGGGGATCGTGATCGGCGTCGATTTTGTTCTGGACGCGGTGTTTCTGTACGGGCTTGACCTGGGCATGGGAGGAGCGGCCGCGGCCAGCGTGCTTTCCATGGCCGCCTCCTGTGTTTACGGCTTTTTCATGCTCCAGCGGGAGCATTCCGCTTATCGGTTTGATGCGCGGCTTTTGGGGATCCGGGGATGGAGGGAGATCATAAAATACGGAAGTCCGGTGGCGGTGGGAAACTTCCTGGATGCGCTCAGGCTGTTCCTCTTAAATTCCCTCATCCTCCGGGCGCTTGGCGCGGAGGGAGCCGCCGTCTGGGCGGTGCTCAACAGCCTGTCCGAGCTGTCACTCTGCATTTCCTCAGGCGTACCCCAGGCAGCCGGGCCGATGATCGCGGTGTTTCATTCCGTGCGCGAAAACAGCGGAATCCGGATCCTGATGCGGCTTCAGATGCGGGCGGGGCTTGCGCTCACATCCGCCTACGTGCTTGCACTCCTCTTGTTCAGCCGTGGCATACAGGCCCTGTTCGCTCTGCCAAAGCCTGTTTTCCTGCCGCTGCTGTGTCTGGGCATATCCCTGTTTTTTGAATTGATCTGCAGCGTGTGGAGCTCTTTTTTCAATTCCACGGATCAGATCATGCTTTCCAATATTCTGGTGGGAATGAAGCGCTTTCTTTTTCCTCTGGCAGCGGCGTTTGTTCTCTCGGTTTCGGGAGAGCTGCTGTGGGCCTTCCTTCCCGTAAGCGGCATGCTTTCCGTGGTCGGAGGGGCCGCCGCGGTGGCCGTTCCGGCTTTTGACAGCCGCAGGACGGACCATCCACTGTCCGGCATTCTTCTGCTGGACGACTATCTGGAACGGGAAGGGCTGGTGCTTGACTTTTCCATCGCCCCGTCGGAGCAGAATATCTGCGAGGCCAGCGAGCGGATCCGGGATTTCTGTATCGGGAACCATATGGATCCAAAGGGGATGAACCGGATCAGCATGGCGATCGAGGAGCTGCTTATGGTGATGAAGGAGGCAAATCCGGAAATGAAAAGCGTGGATCTGAGGGTATTCGCGCTGGAGGAGGCGACGGGGATCCGGATCAGATGCGCGGGAGAGCGTTATGATCCGTTTGAAAGGCGGCGCGCGGGGAAAATGGCGGAGGAAAATGAGGAGACGGAGCTTTTCTTTCTCGGCGTGAGCATGCTGCAGAATCTGGCGCAGGAGATCAGCCACAGCTATACGCTCGGGATGAACACCCTGTATATGAGCTTTCTGAGGAATGGGAAAAAGGAAAATTATGGACTGGACGAAAACGACGGCGGAGCCCTGGCTGACCGCCGCATGCGCGCAGGCCGTGCGGATCAATGAGGATAATCTGAAAAAAATCCTTGCGGATAATCAGGATACCATATTCGGAAGGGAGCGGAGCTTTGCCTCCATCCATTCCGCTGAAGAATACAGAAGGCGGATTCCGCTTTTTACCTACGCCGGGCTGCAGCCCTATATCGAACGGATGAGGGCGGGAGAGGAGAACGTTCTGACGGCATATCCCGTGGCGGGCTTCTGTACCACCTCCGGCACGGAAGGGGAGCCGAAGTACATTCCGGTATCCGAAACGGCGCTGGAACGGTTTGGCGGCCGGATCGAATGGTACAAGAATCTTGTTCACGGAAAGGCCGGCGGAAAGCGTCTGTTCGTCAATGGCTTCCGGATCGGACTTTCGCAGAAAAAGGAGGAATATCTTCTGTCTGAGCTGTATTATCAGCGCCTGTTCCGGGAGGGGCTTCTTCCCTTCTCCGAGTTCGCGGGCGGGGAGGAGACGCTGTTCGGACAGAAGGGAAACGACATGCTCTACGTTAAGGTATGGACCGCTTTTGCCGCAGAGGACGTCACCACCATAGAATCCATCTTTCTGTATGATCAGCTGCTTTTCTTCCAGTACATGCAGAAGCATTGGAGGAGTATTCTGAAGCATATGGCAGAAAAAAGGATTCCGGACAGGATCCGGCTTACGGAGAAGACCAGGACGCGGCTTTTGTCCATGCCTGTGAGCAGGACCAGGCTTCAGCAGGCGGCGGAGGAGTGCAGGAAGGGCTTTGACGGGATTGCTGAACGGCTTTGGAGCGGCCTCGTTCTTTCCAGCGGCATCAGCAACGCGGCCTTTGAGGCGGAGGATAAAAGCCTGCGCAGATATCTGGGAAAGATTCCGGTTTACTATTTTGCCTATGTCGCCTCGGAATGCCACATGGGAGTGGCGCTGCAAAAGGAGGACTGCCGCTATGTGATGCTTCCGGAGAGCGCCTTTTATGAATATCTCCCCTGGCGGCAGGATGAGGAGGATGAAGCGGAGGAAACGCTGCTTCCGGGACAGGTTCAGGAGGGCGGGCTTTATGAGCTGGTGCTGACCACCTTTTCCGGGCTGTACCGGTACCGACTGGGAGATGTGGTCAGGGTGACAGGCTTCCTCGGAGAAAGTCC
This sequence comes from Candidatus Eisenbergiella merdavium, assembly GCA_019119595.1. Taxonomy (GTDB): domain Bacteria; phylum Bacillota; class Clostridia; order Lachnospirales; family Lachnospiraceae; genus Eisenbergiella; species Eisenbergiella merdavium. The sequence goes on from DWWS01000013.1 coordinate 120,947, forward strand.
TGTTGTGGAATTTGTACTTCGAAAGAATCAGCTGTTGAATGTGGCGGGAGAAAAAATGAGCATTTTTCAGGCGGAGCGCGCCGTCCTGAAGCTGATCCGGGAGACGGGGCTTCCCATATGCCGCTACTGCATCGGCCAGCTTACCTGGAAATGCCCCTCCGGATACGGCGCCGTATTTGAGCTGGAGGAAAAGATAACCGCAGCCTCTGAAAAGCAGGAGGAGGGCCGCCCGGATGAGAGACTTACGGCAAAATGTCTGGACCGGGCGCTGGGAGAGCAGAATCCGGACTATCTGGATGTGAGAAAGCTCGGCTTTTTGAAAAGGCCCGAGGTGCTGTTCCTTGGAGCGGAGGAGTACACCGCGTTTCAGGAGGAATGCGGCCTGACGGGAGGCCACGGAAAGCCGAGGCATGCGGCGGGCGGGATTGAAGAGAAGGTATGGAAAAGGTGGAAAGAGGAAGGAAAAAGGAGAACAGAGGCGTGAATACAGAGGAAAAAATGGAACGGAATGCTCTCAGGCTTGGCCTTGCCTTCAAATTCATCGCGGGCCTTTGCGTCGCGGGCCTGCTCATTATGGCGGGTACGGCTGCTGTGGGCGTTTCCACCTACTGGAATTCCATCACAAGGCAGTATAATGAAATGGCCTATCAGGTGGCGCGCACGGCTTCCGGATATTTTTCCCGGGAGGAGCTTTCCCGGTATGCGGATGCGGTTTACCGTTACTGCACAGGGGAAACGGGAAGGGATGAGATCGACGCCATTGCGGAAAGCGAACGCTACCTGCAGATCAAGGGGCAGCTTGACGGGCTCCGGGAGTCCATGGAGGCGAACGATATTTTTGTGTTCGTTTTTGACATAGACCTGCTCCGGAACTTTGACCAGGAGGCCTATGACAAAATGGAATGGAATCCCATTTACTATATTTCCGACAGCTATCATGTGAAGGAACAGCAGTTTTCCATAGGCGATGAAAGCTCCGTGCTGAAGGAATATGTGAAAGACTGCATTCAGGCGTATGAAACGGGCGTACATGCAGATAATTATTTTATCTCGGAGGGAGAATTCGGGTATAATACCTCCGCCATGTATCCTGTGGTACAGGATGGAAGGACGGTGGCGTTTGTGGGCGTGGAGATCCCAATGTCCACTCTGCAGGGAAACGTGAGGAGCTATCTGGTCCGGATCACTCTGGTGGGAAGCCTGATCACCCTGGTGCTCCTCGCTGTGGTCGCCTGGCTTCTGACCCGTACGCTGATCGCTCCTGTGAAGCAGGTGGCGCAGGCGGCCAGTCTGTTTACGGAGAACAGAAACATGATCTCCGACGCGCTCAGAACGATCCGCACCGGGGACGAGGTGCAGATGCTTGCGGAAAGCGTGCTGAAGATGGAGCAGGACATCAATGCGTACATTGAAAACCTGACCAGGGTCACGGCGGAAAAGGAACGGATCGGCGCAGAGCTTGATGTGGCGGCCCGGATCCAGGCGAATATGCTTCCGGGCATTTTCCCGCCGTTTCCGGACAGAAAGGAAATTGACATTTATGCGACCATGACGCCCGCCAAGGAGGTGGGAGGGGATTTCTATGATTTCTTTCTTGTGGACGACGACCACCTGGCCCTGGTGATGGCGGATGTGTCTGGAAAGGGCGTGCCCGCCGCGCTGTTCATGGTGATCGCAAAGACGCTTTTAAAGAACCGGGCGCAGATGGGCGTATCTCCAAAGGAGGTGCTGGAAAGCGTCAACAACCAGCTCTGTGAAAACAATGAGTCGGAGATGTTCGTGACGGTATGGCTCGGCGTTTATCAGCTTTCCACCGGAAGGCTTGTCGCGGCCAACGCGGGACATGAATATCCGGCTGTCAGGCATGCGGAGGGCGGATTTGAGCTGCTGAAGGACAGACACGGCTTTGTGCTCGCCGGTATGGAAAACAGCCGTTATCGGGAATATGAGCTGACGCTGCTTCCGGGAGAGGCAATCTTCGTTTATACAGACGGTGTAGCAGAGGCAACGGATACGGATAACCGGCTGTTCGGCACCGACCGGATGCTTCTGTCTCTCAACAGACGGCCTGAGGCGACAGCGCAGGAGCTTCTGGCGCAGGTGAAGGAGGACATCGACCGGTTTGTGGGAGCTGCGCCCCAGTTCGACGATATCACCATGCTCTGCCTGGTGAACAGAAACGACACGCTGATGAAGAAGTTTCCGGAAAGAGAACAGCCGGAAAAAAGGCTGCAGAAAACGGAACAGCCGAAGACGGAAGGCGCCGGAAAGGAGCATGTATGAAAGAGATCACGCTGGACGCAACCATAGAAAATATCGAAACGGTAACGGAATTTGTCAACGGACAGCTTGAAAGCTCCGGCTGTCCGATGAAGGCGCAGATGCAGATCGATATCGCCATCGACGAGCTGTTCGGCAATATCGCGCACTATGCCTATCCCTCGGGCGGCGGAACGGCCACCGTGCGCGTGGAGCTGGAGGAGACGCCTCCCGCTGTCCGGATCACCTTTATCGACGGCGGCGTGCCCTATGATCCGCTGAAAAAGGAGGATCCGGATGTTTCCCTTTCCGCGCAGGAGAGGACGAGCGGCGGCCTCGGAATCTTTCTGGTGAAAAAAAGCATGGACGACATGCAGTATGAATATAGAGACGGACAGAATATTTTGGAAATCAGAAAAAAATTCTGAGGGTCTGAGGGCACGGCACCGCCGGCCCGGTTTCTTCCTGCCGCGCCGTCAGACCGGTTCCCTCCTGCCCGCGCCGTCTGCTCTTTCCTTCATCAGAAGCTCCAGCAGGCACCTGGCCGCCGCGCCGAGCGGACGGCCGGGGTCGCGCACCAGGCACACATGGCGCAGCGGGATCTCCTCCACCAGCGGAATGGAGAACAGCTTTTTCTGCTCAAGCGCGTCGGCCACCAGCCGCTCCGGCACGAAGGCCAGGCCAAGATCGTGCATGGCCACCGGAAGCAGCAGGTCGGCGTTCGCCATTTCAATATCATAATGAAGGGTCAGACCGTGCGCGGCAAAAAAATCCCCGTAGAAGCGGTATGACATGGTGGAGCCGGAAAGGCCCGCCAGCGGATACTGCTTCAGGTCGGCCAGCCTGACGGGCGCGCTGCACAGATGGGCGAAGCGGGGGCCTCCCACCAGCACGCTTTTGATCTGGCAGAGCTTAACGGAGACATAGGGCTTTTCGATCTGAAAGGGAGTGGGGACGACGGCGAGATCCGTTCGTCCTTCTTTCATATCGGAAAGCACCTGAGCCGAGGGGCCGTTGCTGATGCGGATCTTCACATCGGGATGATCCTTCTGGAACCGGGTGAGCCGGTCCAGCAGCAGACAGTGCAGGGCGGTTTCCGTTGCGGCAATGCTGACGGAACCGCCGTGCAGGCCCAGGGACAGGCCAAGCTCCTCCTCCCCCCGCAGGATGCGCTCGCAGGCGGGAGCCACATAACGGTAAAGGAGCTTTCCCTCCGGCGTGAGCGCGACCCCGTGCCGGGAACGGATAAAGAGGCGGCAGCCCAGTTCGCTCTCCAGATTCTGGATGCTGCGGGTGACGGACGGCTGGCTGGAAAGCAGCACGCTGGCCGCCTTCGTGAAATTACTGTATTTTGCAACATAATAAAATACTTTATAGTAATCAAAGCTTGCGTTCATTGGTATATCCCTCATTTTTTTACTGTAAAAGGCACAGCCTTTTACATAAGACATGCGATTTCTGCATAATACTCATATCATATTATTATTTTTCAATATGAATTAACCATAGTATAATACGCCAGGAGCAAAAAGAAAAGGCAAAAAAGGAAAGAACGCCGCCAGCGGCGGCAAAGGAGGTATAGATGGCGAACACGGATACCGTGAGGATGGCCGGCGCGGCAGAGGGCTCATCGGAGCAGTCCATCGGAGAGGTGCTGAAGCGCCTTGTGGATGTGGAAGAGGCTGCCGGTCAGATGAAGGAAGCTGTAGAAGCCAGAAAAAAGGAGCTTTCCGACGCGGCGGATGCAAGAAAGGCGGAATTTGACCGTCAGCTCGCCGAACAGCTTAAGGAGCGTTCCCGGAAGCTGGAGGAGCGCCTGGAAAAGGAAAAGCAGGAGGAGCTGGACGGCCTTCTTCAGAAAACGAAGCAGGAGCTGGACGGCCTTCAGCGTAAATATGACACGGAGCATGGAAAGATAACGGATAAAATCGTGGAAAAGATCAAGGGTGTGAGGATATGAGCCTGTTTCGTTACAGCGGTCTGTCCGCCAAGGTGAGGGCCATGAGCGGAAAGCTCCTCACCCAGGAGGATTTTCGGCAGCTTGGCAGCGTGTCCGGCGTGCCGGAGGTGATCGCTTATTTGAAAAAAAAGCCCTCCTACGCCCGGCTTCTGGAAAAGGAGGATGAAAGAAGCCTCCACAGAGGAAGGGCGGAGGGGCTCATCATGCAGGGGCTGTTTCGGGATTTTTCCCGTCTGTACCGGTTTTCCAGCCTGGAACAGAGGCGCTTCCTGGACGGATATTTCATACGCTATGAGATATCCTGCCTGAAGATGATCATCCGGTCGATCATGACGCAGGGAGAGAGACCCATGGATATCGGGGAATACCTGGAGGTATTCGAACGCCATTCTCAGATCCCGCTGTCGCAGGCCGCCTCTGCGGATTCCATGGAAAGCCTGATCGCGGCGCTTGCGGGCACCCCGTACAGAAAGGTGCTTTCCGATGTGTACGGCTCGAGCAGCAGGGAGCTTTTTGATTATGAGCTGGCCCTGGACGTATTTTTCTTCGACAGGTTCTGGAAAATGGTGAAAAAGGATCTGAAGGAGGACGACCAGGAGGCCATCGCCCGGTCGGCAGGAGCCTATATTGACGCGCTGAACCTGACGTGGATCTACCGCGCGAAGAAATATTACCGCATGTCGGCGGCGCAGATCTATGCACTGATCGTTCCCATCCACTATCGTCTGACCAGAGAGCAGGTGAGACAGATGGCGGAGGCGGCCGACGAGAAGGAATTTCTCACGGCGGCAGAGAACACAAAATATGGGAAATATATGAACGGGGAAGAAAATCTGAACCTGGAACGCTGTATGGAGAAAATGCAGGAAGCGGTGCACGGCGCGCTTCTTCGCAAGAAGCCCTACTCCGCCGCCTGTCTGGATGTTTATCTGTACCGGAAGGAGCGGGAGGCCAGGAAGATCATCACCGCAATAGAATGCGTGCGGTACGGGCTTCCTTCTGAGAAGATCAGGGAATATCTGGCGTAGGGGCACGAACCGTTGGTTCGTGCCGAAGAATGACTGACGTCATTCTTCCCACGAATTAAATGCCGCTTTTCGGCGGCAGGAAGGGGGCACGAACCGTTGGTTCATGCCGAAGAATGACTGACGTCATTCTTCACACGAATTGAATGCCGCCTTTCGGCGGCAGGAAGGGTACGGAAACGAATGATAGAAAAAATGGAGTTTTTGAGTATCATCGGCCCAAAGGATCAGCTTGACCGGGTGACGGAAAAGTACCTTGGGAAATACGAGATACAGCTTGAGAATACGGTGGGAGAGCTGAAAAATCTGAAGAATATCGTGCCCAATTCAGAGAGCAATCCCTACCGGGAATGGATCGGAAAGGCCCAGGAGGCCGCGGCCATTGTGACCGGTAAAGCGGGGGCGTCCACCGGGATGTCTCCCCAGGAGGCGCTGGAGGTCGTCCGGGAGGCGGACAGGCTCATGGAGGACAGCCGCCGGCAGAAGACGAAGCTTGAGACGGAGCTGAAAAAGAAGCAGAGCCTTCTGGAGGCCGTCCGGCCTTATCTGGAGCTGCACTTTGAGCTTTCTAAAATCCTGCATTTTAAATATGTAAGATTCCGCTTCGGGAGACTTCCGGTCAGCTATTATCAGAGGCTGAAGGAATATCTGCAGGAGGACGACTGCACCATCTTTGAAAAGTGCAGGGTGGACGAAACCTATGTATGGGGCATCTATTTTGTGCCCGCCTCCGAGGCGAAGAAGGCGGACGCCATTTACGCATCCATGCACTTTGAACGGATCTTTATAGAGGACGCCTACCCTGGTACGGTGGACGAGGCCTGCCGGACGCTGGAGAAGGAGATCGAGGAGCTGGCCCAGGAGGAAAGGACGCTGGATGAGAGGCTTGCGGATAAGCTGAGGGAAAACGGCGGCCGGATCCTGGAAGCCAGGGAGGTGATCGAAACCCAGTCCTCCCGCTTCGATATCCGCAGGCTGGCGGCCTTCACACAGTCGAAGAACGAGACCTTCTTCATTCTCTGCGGCTGGATGGCGAAGAAGGACGCGGTGAAGCTGGGAAAAGAGCTGGAAGCGGATCCGGAGCTGTTTGTGACGCTGGAGGAAAATCCGGACAGAAGGGTTTCCACACCGCCCACAAAGCTGAAGAACCCGGCGATCATCAGACCCTTCGAGATGTTCGTGCGCATGTACGGACTTCCGAATTACAATGAGTTTGATCCCACGCTTTTTGTCGCGATCACCTACTCCATCATCTTCGGCGCCATGTTTGGAGATGCGGGGCAGGGGCTGTGCCTGGCTATAGGCGGCTTCCTTCTGTATCGTTTTAAGAAAATGAACCTGGCGGCCATCATCGCCTGCTGCGGTTTCTTTTCCACCATATTCGGCTTCCTGTACGGAAGCGTGTTCGGCTTTGAGGATGTGATCCCGGCCCTGTGGCTGCGGCCTGCGGAGGCCATGACGAACCTGCCCTTCATCGGCAGGCTGAACACGGTGTTCGTGGTGACCATCGCCATCGGTATGGGCCTGATCCTTCTGACCATGCTCTTTTCCATCATAAACGCCTGCAAGGCGAAGGAGTACGGGAAGGCGCTGTTTGATACCAACGGCGCGGCCGGGCTGGTGTTTTACGGGGCCGTCGTGCTGGTGGTGGTGCTGTTCATGACGGGAAACCATCTGCCCGCAGCGGCGGCGCTGGTGATCCTGTTCGTGGTACCGCTTCTGATCATCGCCTGCAAGGAGCCGCTGACGCTGCTTCTGGAGAAGAAAAAGGCGCACTCGGAGGAGGGCCCGGTGATGTTCGTGGTACAGGCCTTCTTCGAGCTGTTCGAGGTCTGCCTGAGCTATTTTTCAAACACCCTTTCCTTCGTCCGTATCGGCGCCTTCGCGGTGAGCCACGCCGCCATGATGCAGGTGGTGCTGATGCTCGCGGGAGCGGAGAACGGCGCTTCGGGCAACCTGGCGGTCATCATCCTGGGCAACATCATCGTCTGCGGCATGGAGGGGCTGGTGGTCGGCATCCAGGTGCTCCGTCTGCAGTATTACGAATTCTTCAGCCGTTTCTACAAGGGGGACGGAAGGGAATTCAAACCGTATGCATAATTGCAAATTACATTCAGATAAAAAAAACGCCGCTCTCAGGGCGGCACACATGTAAGGAGGACAAAAATGTTAAAGGTATTATTATTCGCAGCACTGATTTCCTGTATCGTGGTTCCCTTCCGCTATTTCTGCAAGGGGGAGCAGACAAAGGGCAGATATAAGAAAACCCTTGCCATAAACGGCGCCATGTTCTTCGGCCTGATGCTGGCGACGGGTGTGATGATGTTCGGCGGAAGCGCTTCCGCGGCGGAAGCTGCTGAGACAGCGGCGGCAGCCGGCGGTCTTTCCACCGGACTGGGCTATCTGGCGGCCGGCCTTTCCATCGGCTTATCCTGCGTGGGCGGCGGTATCGCCGTTGCCAGCGCTGCCAGCGCTGCTCTTGGCGCTATCAGCGAAGATTCCTCCATCCTCGGTAAGTCCCTCATTTTCGTGGGTCTGGCCGAAGGTGTCTGCCTGTACGGTCTGATCATCGCCTTCATGATCCTGGGTCAGCTGTAATGAAGATGTATCTGATCAGCGACAACATTGATACCTTTACCGGCATGCGTCTTGCCGGTATCGAAGGGGCGGTGGTCCATGAGAGACAGGAGCTGAAGGCAGAGATCGACAAGGTGCTTGCCGATCAGGAAATCGGCGTCCTGCTTCTGACGGAAAAATTCGGAAAGGAATTTCCGGACATCATCGACCGTATCAGGCTGGAGCGCAGGCTTCCCCTGATCGTGGAGATCCCGGACAGGCACGGCACGGGCCGCGCCCCGGATTTCATCACATCCTATGTGAACGAAGCGATCGGTATAAAAGTATAGGAGGTCATGTATGACGACGGAAGAAAAGTTGAAGCATTTTATGGATGTGACAACGCAGAAGGTGAACGAGGAAAACGCGGAAGCGCTGGAAGAATATGAAAACGGCCTGGACAGGGTCTTCGCGGATTATAAGGAAAACGCGGAACGAAAGGCAGAGCTTTCCCTTAAGCTGAAGGAGGAAAGCCTCACGAAGAAGAAAAACGCGGAGGTCGCCAGAAGGCAGATGGAGATCCGCGAGGAGACGGGCCGCCTGCAGAAGGAGCTGACCGAGAAGCTTTTTTCCGAAGTGAGAGGAAAGCTGGAGCGGTTCATGGGAACGGGAGAGTATGAGAGATTTCTGATCGCCCAGGTACGCGCGGCCAGGGAGTTTGCCGGCGACGACGAGATCCAGATCTACATCGATCCCGCGGACATCGACAAGAAAAATTCCATTGCCGCAGCGGCAAATACCACGGTCATGGTGAGCGAATACAGCTTCGGCGGCGGCATCCGCGCCGTGATCCGCTCGCGCGGCATCCTGATCGATCAGTCCTTTGATACCAAAATTAAGGAAGCGGCAGAAGGCTTCGTATTTCATTTATAAGCAAAAGGAGGAAGTCTTCTAATGGAAAGAACAGCCAGAATTTATGGCATTAACGGGCCGCTCGTCACCATTCAGGGCGAGACGGATCTGAAGATGGGCGAAATGATCTACGTGGGTGCGGAAAAGCTGGTAGGCGAAGTGATCCGCTTAAGCAGCGAAATGGCGACCATCCAGGTTTTTGAAGAGACCTCCGGCCTGAAGCCCGGCGAAACCATCTATCCCACGGGAGCCACCCTTTCGGTAACGCTCGCTCCCGGCATCATCAAAAACATATTTGACGGCATCGAACGCCCCCTGGCGCAGATCGCGGAAAAATCCGGAGCCTATATCGACAGGGGCTTTTCCATGGATTCCCTGGATATGGAGAAAAAATGGGAGACCAGGCTCTGCGTGAAGCCGGGCGAGCAGGTGTTCGGCGGAACCGTGATCGCAGAGGTGCAGGAGACCGCGGCCATCGTGCATAAGGTCATGGTGCCTCCCGGAATCTCCGGAACCGTGGAAACCGTCGTTCCGGACGGAAGCTACACCATCGGAGAAACGCTGGTGACGGTGTTCCAGGCCGATGAGACGGTTGCGAAGCTGTCCATGATCCAGAAATGGCCCATCCGCGTGCCTCGTCCGGTGATGAAGCGGTTCCCCGCCTCCCGTCCGCTGGTGACGGGACAGCGTATCCTGGACACGCTTTTTCCCATTGCAAAAGGGGGAACGGCCGCCATCCCCGGCGGATTCGGAACGGGAAAGACAATGACCCAGCATGCCATCGCCAAATGGTCGGATGCGGATATCATCGTATACATCGGCTGCGGCGAGCGCGGCAACGAAATGACGGAGGTGCTGGAGGACTTTTCCAAACTGATCGACCCCAGAACCGGCAAGCCTCTGATGGATCGGACCGTGCTGATCGCAAACACCTCCAACATGCCCGTTGCGGCCCGTGAGGCCAGCATTTATACCGGCCTTACCCTGGCGGAATATTACAGGGACATGGGCTACCATGTGGCGATCATGGCGGATTCCACCTCCCGCTGGGCCGAGGCGCTCCGAGAGCTTTCCGGCCGCCTGGAGGAAATGCCCGCCGAGGAAGGCTTCCCGGCCTATCTCGCCAGCCGCCTTTCCGGCTTCTATGAGAGAGCCGGCATGGTCAAGACCCTGAACGGAAACGAAGGAAGCGTCACCATCATCGGAGCCGTTTCCCCCCAGGGCGGCGACTTTTCCGAGCCCGTCACTCAGAATACCAAGCGCTTCGTCCGCTGCTTCTGGGGGCTGGACAAGAACCTCGCCTATTCCAGACATTTCCCGGCCATCAACTGGCTCTCCAGCTACAGCGAGTATCTGTCCGATCTTGCCAGCTGGTATGCGGATAACGTGGGCCCGGATTTCATCGACGACAGAAACCAGCTCGTCGCCATTCTGAATCAGGAAAGCAGCCTGATGGAGATCGTGAAGCTGATCGGAAACGACGTCCTTCCGGACGACCAGAAGCTGACGCTGGAGATTGCCAGAGTGATCCGTCTGGGATTCCTTCAGCAGAACGCCTTCCACCCTCAGGACACCTGCGTTCCTCTGGAAAAGCAGAAGAAAATGATGGACACCATCCTGTATCTGTACGCGAAGGCAAAAGCCCTGGTATCCATGGGCATGCCCATGTCCGTCCTCAAGGAGGACAGGATCTTTGACCGGGTGATTTCCATTAAATATGACGTGGAAAACGACCGCCTGGATAAATTTGACGACTACAGGGCGGCGATCGATCAATTCTATGACGACGTGATCGCCCGTAATGCATAATGGAGGAATGTAATGGCTATAGAATATTTGGGCCTGAAGTCCGTGAACGGCCCCTTCGTCGTGCTGGAGGGCGTCAGGGGAGCGGCCTATGATGAGATCGTGGAGATCATTGCGGACGGGAAGGACAGAAGGCTCGGACGTATCGTGGAGATCAATGAGGATAAGGCGGTGGTTCAGGTTTTTGAATCCACCGAGAACCTGTCTCTGAAAAACACCCATACCAGACTGACCGGAAAGCCCATGGAGATCGGCCTGACCGGGGATCTGCTGGGAAGAACCTTCAACGGCATCGGCGAGCCAATTGACAACCTGGGCGAAGTGGTTGCGGAAAAGTACGCGGACGTCAACGGAAAACCCTTAAATCCCGTGACCAGAGAGTATCCCAGAAACTATATCCGCACCGGTATCTCGGCCATCGACGGCCTGACCACCCTGATCCGCGGCCAGAAGCTCCCGATCTTTTCCGGAAACGGCCTTCCCCATGATCAGCTTGCGGCGCAGATCGTGCGCCAGGCTTCCCTGGGAGAGGACTCCGACGAGCAGTTCGCCATCGTGTTCGCCGCAATGGGCGTAAAATACGACGTGGCCGAATATTTCCGCTCCACCTTCGCGGAGAGCGGCGTTCTGGATCACGTGGTGATGTTTTTGAACATGGCGAACGACCCGGTGGTGGAACGTCTGATCACGCCCAAGGTGGCGCTGACCGCGGCGGAATATCTGGCCTTTGAAAAGCAGATGCACATCCTGGTCATCCTGACGGATATGACCTCCTTTGCGGAAGCCATGCGTGAGGTATCCTCAAGCAAGGGAGAGATTCCTTCCAGAAAGGGCTATCCCGGCTATCTGTATTCCGAGCTTGCCACGCTTTACGAGCGCGCGGGCATTGTGGAGGGCATCAACGGCTCCGTGACCCAGATCCCGATTCTGACCATGCCCAACGATGATATCACCCACCCGATCCCCGACCTGACCGGCTACATCACGGAGGGCCAGATCGTGCTGGACCGGGAGCTGAACGGCCAGTCGGTCTATCCCCCCATCAGCGTGCTGCCCAGCCTGTCCCGTCTGATGAAGGACGGCATCGGAGAGGGCTACACCAGAGCGGATCACCAGTCCGTAGCCAACCAGCTCTTTTCTTCCTATGCGAAGGTGGGAGACGCCAGAGCCCTTGCCAGCGTCATCGGTGAGGACGAGCTTTCCGACCTGGATAAGCAGTATCTGAAATTCGGCCGCATGTTTGAAAAGCATTTCGTGGGACAAGGCCTGGAGGAAAACCGCACCATCATCCGCACCCTTGAGATCGGCTGGAGCCTTCTGCGCATGCTTCCCAGAGAGGAGCTGGACCGGATCGATACGAAGATCCTGGACGAATACTACGACGCCGGAGAGGCGATGCAGGAGGAGTAAAACGGCCGTAAGGACGCCTCGCTGTGAAAAGAGGGCCGTGGAACACGGCCGGAACGGTCGCTTCGCTGCGAAATAGGGGCCTGTGAAAAGCGGGCCGTCGCCGCGGAAAGGAAAGCTATGAATACGAACGCATTTCCCACAAAAGGAAATCTCATGCTCGCCAAAAACTCCCTCGCGCTCGCAAAGCAGGGCTATGAGCTGATGGATAAGAAGCGCAACATCCTGATCCGGGAGCTGATGAACCTGATCGAGGAGGCAAAAAACATCCAGACACAGATCGACAGCACCTTTACGGAGGCCTATCAGGCGCTGCAGCAGGCGAATATCGAGGTCGGCATTCATTATGTCCAGCAGATCGCCCAGGCGGTTCCGGTGGAAACAAAAGTGCGCATCAAGACCAGGAGCATCATGGGAACGGAGATCCCGCTGGTGGAGCATGAGGAAGAAAAAAAGGTTCCCTACTACGGATTTTACAATTCCAGCGAGTCGGTTGACGCGGCGCGGGAGGGCTTCCTGAAGGTGAAGGAGCTGACCCTGAAGCTGTCCATGGTGGAAAATTCCGCTTACCGCCTCGCCATGAACATCCGCAAGACCCAGAAGCGCGCCAACGCGCTGAAGAACATCACCATCCCCTCCTATTCCGCGCTGGTCAGGGATATCACCAACGCGCTGGATGAAAAGGACAGGGAGGAATTTACCAGACTGAAGGTGGTGAAGCGGATCGTAGGGGAGAAGGACTGAAAAGAGGACTTAACTCCCGACGGACAATAAAGGAGACACGGATTTCAGGAGAGAAGTATGCTGTTTGATCGGAAAATAGGGAATCTGAAGGACTGGGGGCGGATCTTTCAGGACCGCGCCGCTTTTGAACCCCTCATAAAAGAGATTTTCACACGGCACGGCCTGCCCTTTACCGCCGTCTGCTCCTGCACGCCCGGCTCCAACGCGGTCTTTCGCGTCGGAGCCGGATGTGCAGGAGATTATATTATTAAGATCTTTGCGCCTCCCGAATCGGAGATCGGTTCGGAAAGCGATTTTCTCACGGAGCGCTTCGGCCTGCAGCGGGCAGAGAGACTGGAAATTCCGGTTCCACGGCTGTATGCGGAGGGCGTGATCGAGGACGCCTACACCTTCCGCTATCTGGTGCTGGAATATGTGGAAGGTAGCTCCCTTGCGGATATTTCCGAAAGCCTGTCCCCCGGGGAGCGCCGCAGGATCGGGCACGACCTGCGCCGCATCGTTGACCGTATGGACACACCCTGCGGCACCTTTAACAGCCATACGCTGTTCGGGCAGGCGGCGGAGGCCCGGTGGAAGGCGTTCCCGGAAAGCTTTCAGCGGGAGCGGAAGGCATATCTGCAGGAAAAAGGATATGCGGAGGAAAAGGAGGGCGGCGCGGCTGTTTCGTCCGGCGCGGCTGCTTCGTCCGGTGCGGCTGTCTCGTCCGGCGCGGCTCCCGCGTCATCCGCGTCCGGCCTCTCCGGCCTGTCAGGGAGGTCACAAAATTCCGGAATATCCGGCCCGGAAGCAATGGTTTACGTGCACGGAGACCTGAATCCGGATAATATCCTGATCCGGCCGGACGGAAGCCTCTGCCTGATCGATTTTGCGGACGCGCTGACAGCGCCCGTCGAGCTGGAGCTTGCGGGCCTTCTGTGTGACGGCTTTCATTTTGATCCGGATTATATCAACGGTTTCCTGGGTCTGGAACGGCCGGAAGCAGGGGAGCTTACAGAGCGCCTGCTGTACGGGCTTATGATACACGATTTTGGGGTGAATATCATACAGGATAATATCTGCGCGCCGGAGAAGATCGCTTTTTTAGGAGAGTTAAGAAGGAGAATGGCGGATAAATTCTGATATTCTGATGAAAAAAGTGCAATATACATATTTGTAGTAAAAATAGATAAAATGCAAGTTGCAATATTGTCTAATACTACAGAAATATGATTTTTGTATTGCAAAAAATAGCGAAGGGGTTATAATAAGGACAAATGGTAGCGTTCCCATTAGCGTTTGTTAGGTGAAGGATTACAGCGTGAATATTATTGATGTCGCAAGAGAAGCAGGTGTATCGAAAACAACGGTATCCAGGGTATTAACAAACAGCAAGCTTGTGAAGCCGGAAACGAGAGAGAAAGTTCTTGCCACCATAGAAAAGATGGGGTTTATTCCAAATACTTCGGCGCAGAAGCTTGCAGGAAATCGAAATTATGTAATCGGAATCATTAACAGTGAATCTATTAATGACCCGTTTTATGGCTATGTGGAGGATCAGATCGCGCAGGAATGCAGAAAACGGGGATACGGAGTAATTTATACAGTAACACATAATGAAAATATTGGATGTGAGAGAGAAATATCCATGCTGTACGGCAAGGTAGATGCGTTCATTATTCTGGGAAATCAGGGGATTCTGGAAAAAGATGTGGAAAAGGTTGTGAGAATGCAGATGCCGATCGCTCTTTTCAAAACAGATGTTGAAAAGGAAGGCGCCATGTCTGTGGATGTTGACAATGTACAGGGCGGTTATATGGCAGCCAAATATCTGTTAGAAAAAGGGTATAAACGGATTGGGTATATGCATGGAAGCCGGACCAGGGATTTTCGGGAAGGAAATCAGAGGGAAGCCGGCTTTATGAAGGCAATGCAGGAAGCCGGGAGAGAAATTGCGGCGCATTTCTATGGCACCAGAAGCTATTCGGAAGCATATTATTCGACAGAGCAGATAATCCTTTCCGGAGTTGATGCATTGTTTTGTGAAACAGACATGATGGCGTACGGTATTCTGCAGGGAATGAAGGAAAAGGAGATCTCAATCCCTCATAATATTGCGGTTCTTGGCTTTGATAATGCAAAGTTTACCAATTATGAAACGCAGATCAAGCTTTCGACGATTGGACAGCCTCTTGAAAAAATGACAGGCTATATGGTGGAAGGGTTGATTAATATGCTTGAGTATGGTCAGAAATATGAGAAAACAACTCTGTTTGAGACTGATCTTATAGAGGGAGAAACAGCATGAGCGGAAAGGAGGGAAAAGATGCAGAAGTTTATGTTTTACCTTAAAATGGGAACGTTCCCATAAAGTGGGAGCGGTTCCATTTTAAAGAGAGAATATGTGATGAAATAAAGCTGTATAAGACTGTTTTGCAACGAAAAAAAGGAGGAAAAAGAAATGAGGAAGAAATTGGCGTTGCTGCTGGCAGGTGGGATGATGATATCTGCGCTGACAGCGTGCAGTTCCGGCGGGACGACAGCCGAAGAGACAAATACAGGAGGGAATGTATCAGAAGAAGCCACAGCGGCATCAGGGGAGGAAAGCGGAACAGAAGATGCGGCAGGCAATTCCGAATACAGCGGAACGTTGGAAGTGTGGTGCTGGACTACAGATCCTGAGTATCAGATTGAAGCCTTCGAGAAAGCCTATCCAAATGTGAAGGTTAATTTTACCATGATCGGAACGGATTATGATACGAAGATGCAGACCATTGTGGACAACCGTACAGAAGGTCCGGATGTTTTTTATTCTGATGTAAAAAATGTAAAAAACTATATTGAGTCAGAAGCCTGGGAAAATCTTTCGGCAGATCCGTATAATGCGGATACAAGTGATCTGGAAGATTATACGGTTAAGCTTGGTTCTGATGCGGATGGAAATGTAAGGGCTTTAAGCTACCAGGCTACGCCCGGAGGATTCTGGTATAAGCGGAATCTTGCAAAGGAGTATCTGGGAACAGATGATCCGAATGAAATTTCTGAAATGCTCTCAACCATGGACGGTGTTTTCGAGGCGGCGGAAAAAATAAAAACGGCCAGCAACGGTGCGACGCATATGTTTGCTACGTATAAAGATATCTGGCAGTTTGCCAACTATGGTATGAGAACAACGCCGTGGGTTGTGGACGGAAAATTCCAAATGGATGATTATGTATCGGAATTCTTCGATGTTTCCAAACAGATCAGGGATAATGATTATGATGCCAAGATTGATACCTGGTCGGAAGCATGGTATGCATCCTGTGCTGATGACTCCGTATTCGGCTACGTTGAGCCTACTTGGGGCCTGCAGTATGTGATTATGACAGGAGCGCCTGAGTCGGAAGGAAATTGGGGAATTGCCTCTATGCCGGCGGCATATTTCAACGGGGGATCTTATCTAGGCATCTATCAGGAAAGCAAAAATAAGGATCTGGCATGGCTGTATATTGATTTTGTATGCAACAATCATGATTTCCTGAATCAATATGCGCAGGATAAGGGTGATTATACCAGTATGAAGTCTGTGAATCAGGAAATTGCGGAGAGCGGATATGAAGAATCCTGGTGCGCCGGACAGAATACCTTTGAGTTTTTTGCCGGCCAGATGGATAAGATTAATACGGATATTGTTACCAGGTATGACGATACGATCGGGAATCTGCTTCTTAATAATGTGGATCTGTATCTCAACGGACAGCTTGATAAAGATGCGGCAATCCAGCAGTTTAAGGATGATGTGGGGACAAACTACAGAAATATTGAGGTAGAGTAAAAAAATATGCAGGAGCGGGGCAGTCCATCCGGGCTGCCCCGTCCGGACGACGGGAAAGATGGAGGGATGACAATGAAAAGAAAAAGAGCAAAATGGGGGATAATTTTTTGCCTGCCTTTTCTGATCACGTTTCTGATTTTTCAATTGTATCCTATTCTTTACAGCTTATATCTAAGCTTTATGTTTCAGGAAAGCAGCCGTACCTTTGTTTTTGCCGGACTGAAAAACTATCAGGATCTGATTCAGGACAAGGTATTCTGGCAGAGTGTGGGAAATACCTGGAAAATCTGGCTTCTTTGCTTTATTCCGCAGATTGTCAGCGCATTGCTTTTGGCAATTCTTCTGACACAGTACAAAGTGAGGGGAGCAACCTTTTTCAGAGGCGTATTCTATCTGCCTAACCTGATTACGGCCGCATCCATCGGCGTGCTGTTTCTGGCCCTGTTTGACTGGCAGACCGGAAGCGTGAATAATGCGCTTGTTGCTCTTGGGCTGATTCAGGAAAAAATTAACTGGATGAGCAGTCCGGTTTTTGCCCAGCTCATTGTGTCGTTCATTCAATGGCTGATGTGGTTTGGATATTCTTCCATTTTGTTGACTGCGGGAATATCCTCTATTTCAGAGGATATCATAGATGCTTCCGTGGTGGACGGGGCGAATGCGTGGAACCGCCTGATAAAGATAACGCTTCCTCTGCTGAAACCCACTATTTTATATGTACTTGTTACCTCGCTGATCGGAGGCATGCAGATATTTGATATTCCTATGACCTTGACGAAGGGGACCGGAGAACCGGCAAAGTCACTGATGACAATGGTTTTGTATCTTTACAATATGGCATTTAAGAATAATGACCTTCCATATGGAGCAACTATTTCATACGGTATTTTTGTCATTATCATTGTCTTTTCGCTTATTTTCTTCAAGGTTCTCTACGGAAGGGAGGATAAGGACGTATGAAAAAGATCCGGATTTCGCATATATTCATTTATATCCTTTTGATTCTATTGGCATTCATATGCATTGTGCCGTTCTATATCATGCTTATTAACTCTACACACAGTACCAACGAGCTGTACACAGGGTTAAGCCTGCTGCCAGGGAAATATCTGATTGAAAATATACGGAATATGAATGAAAGGGTGAATATGCTGCGGGGATTTTTGAACAGCTTTATCATCGCAGTATCCTCCACAGCGCTTTCCATTTATTTCGGAACCATGACTGCCTTTGGGCTGTTTGAATATAAATTTAAACTGAAAAGGGTAATCTATACAATCCTGATGGTCTCGCTGATGGTTCCCGGACAATTGGGAATTATCGGGTTATTTAAGCTCTGCAATGGTCTGAACCTGCTTAATACATACTGGCCGATTATCCTTCCAAGCATTGCGAATGCGAGCACGATATTTTTTGTTCTTCAATATCTGGAATCCTCTATGAGCGAAGAGCTTTTTGATTCCGCAAGAATAGATGGAGCGGGTGAAGTGAGAATTTTCCATTCCTTTGTGCTTCCGTTGTCCAAACCGGCTCTGTCAACGATGTGTATATTTAATTTTGTTTCATATTGGAATAATTTTTTCAATCCGATGATCCTGCTTTTTAACGATGACAAATTTACAGTGCCCCTGCTGATAAACAATCTGAACAACGGAATGCTTCAGGACCTTGGGGCAAAATATGCGGCGATTGCCGTATCTATTGTCCCTATCATCATTGTATATTGCTTCATATCGAAGTCACTTACTAAGGGGATGATGGCCGGAGCAATTAAAAGCTGAAACGGAGGTGCTTATGAAATTTCCGCAGAATTTTGTTTGGGGTGCAGCAAGTTCTTCTTATCAGGTAGAAGGGGCCTATGATTCGGAGGGCAAAGGAATGTCTGTATGGGATGTTTATACACATGAACCGGATCATATTTTAAATGACGATACCGGGGATGAAGCATGTGACCATTACGGACGGTTTGATACAGACCTGCGGATTATGCAGGAGCTGAAATTGAAAGCATATCGTTTTTCAATCAGTTGGCCCAGGATATTTCCAGAGGGATTTGGGAAAATAAACGAAAAAGGTATGGATTTTTATGACCGCATGGTTGATGGGCTTCTGGAAAATAACATCGTTCCATATATTACTCTTTTTCATTGGGAGCTCCCATATGGATTGTATTTGAAGGGAGGCTGGCTGAACAGAGACATTGCCGGATATTTTGCAGATTATGTGACGGCTGTGGTGTCAAGATTATCAGACAGGGTGCAATTCTGGATTACGGAAAATGAGCCGCAGTGTTACATTGGTGCTGCGCTTCGGGGCGGTGGCCACGCACCGGGATTGAAGGTGGGAGAACGGGATATCTTTCTGGCTGCTCATCATTCTCTGCTTGCTCATGGATATGCGGTAGAAGCGATTCGTAAAACAGCAAAGCTGAAGCCTGTGATTGGCTATGCTCCGGCATCCTGGCATTTATGGTCTCCGGTTACAGAATGTGAAGCTGATATTGAGGCCTGCCGGAGGGAAACCTTTCAAGCAGGGGATAATCCCATCGGTGTTACCTCCTGGTGGCTGGATCCGGTTATCCTTGGGAAATATCCGGAAACAAAAGGATATCTCTATGAAAGATATTTGCCGGATTTTCAGGAAGATGATATGAGGGTGATTTCTCAGCCGATAGATTTTATTGGAATGAATGTTTATCAGACTTATCGGGGAAAAGCGGACGCGGAAGGAAATTGCATTACAGAAAAAAACGGGCCGGGATATGCCAGAACGAATTCAGGGTGGACAGTTACGCCGGAAGCGTTGTATTGGGGCCCAAGATTCTATTATGAAAGGTATCATAAAAAGCTTTATATTACGGAAAACGGCCTTTCCAATCAGGACTGGGTATGCATGGACGGAAAGGTACACGATCCACAGAGAATTGATTTCCTGCATCGGTACTTGTTGCAGTTAAGCAGAGAAGTAAATGAAGAAATTCCGGTGGAAGGATATTTTCATTGGGCCCTGACGGATAACTTTGAATGGGCGTCAGGGTACTCTAACCGATTCGGACTGGTATATACCGATTTTGAAAGCCAGAACAGAATTATTAAGGATTCCGGCCGGTGGTACAGACAGGTGATAGAAAGTAACGGCGAAATTTTGTGATTTTTATATTATGAGGTGAAAGTGAATGAATCCAATATTACCTAATCAATATTACATACCGGATGTGGAAGCGAGAGTGGATACGGATGGAACAGTATATCTGTACGGCTCAAAGGATATTGTAAATGATGACTGCTATTGCAGCAGAGAATATCAGGTTTTTGCTTCCAGGGATTTAAAGGAATGGAAAACGGGCGAAATCAGCTTTTCGGCGGAGTGGATGAAAAAGGATACGGAATTGCGTTTATATGCGCCGGACTGCATAAAAAAAGAAGAAAAATATTATCTGCTTTACTGCCTTGCCGATGGAACAGAAGGAATAGCAGAAAGCGCTTATCCGATGGGGCCGTTTCAGGATAGAGGAGTAATTCCGGGGATATGCGGTATTGATCCATCCGCCCTGGTAGAAAATGGTAAGGTATACTATTTCTGGGGGCAGATTTCTTTAAAAGGAGCACAGCTGGACCTGGAAAGCTGCCGCCTTGAGGAAGGCAGTATAGTAGAAGGAATATTGACGCAGGACAAAGATGGCTTTCATGAGGGATCTTCAATCCGGAAAATCGGAGATAAATATTATCTGATCTATACAGATACTTCAAGAGGAAGGGCTACCTGTCTGGGATATGCGGTCAGCGATTCGCCGTTAGGGCCATACGAAAAAAAGGGAATCATTATAGATAATACAGGCTGCGACCCTTCCTCCTGGAATAACCATGGATCGATTCAGAAAATAGGAGAACAGTATTATGTGTTTTATCATCGTTCGACTCATAACAGCGAATTCAGCAGACATGTATGCATAGAACCGATATTCATACATGAGGATGGAACGATTGACGAGGTGGAAATGACGTCCCAGGGAGCGGAGGCATATATAGAGTGCACACGAAGGCTGGAAGCGTCGGCTTTCTGTTTGATTCATGGAAAAGCGTTTCTTCAGGATTTCTCGTCGGCGGGAGAGTCCTTTGAATTTCTGACAAATATTCATGACCATGACGGTGCGTTTATCAAATATTATCTGTTTGATAAAGAAGTAAAAGAATTTTGCGTTTTGGCTGCGAATGTAGGAGAAGATGCGGTTATTCTGGTTCATTTGGATAACGCAGAGGGGGAAGTAGCAGCAGCGGTGACAGTGGGGAGGACAGAGGGACACTATGATTTT
Source organism: Candidatus Eisenbergiella merdavium (assembly GCA_019119595.1). Classification (GTDB taxonomy): domain Bacteria; phylum Bacillota; class Clostridia; order Lachnospirales; family Lachnospiraceae; genus Eisenbergiella; species Eisenbergiella merdavium. The sequence continues at coordinate 141,721 of DWWS01000013.1, forward strand.
CAGAAGTTTTCCGGCGCAGTTTCCCGGCAAGTGGAAGGAAAACATGCGGTTTATCTGGAATTCATCGGAAAAGATGGAAAACTGCTGAATTTAAAGAGCATGTATTTTAAATAATGAGGAATTTTATGAAAAGCAGTCCCATCAGTCTGTAAACCAGCTGATGGGACTGCTTTTTTCGGAGAATAATAGTGCTATCGCAGGTGTTCCCTGAGCTGCCTGATCTCCCTGTCCAACCGCTCAGTCTCCCGTTTCAGCCTGCGGAAATAGACGAAGGAAAACAGAAGATACGGGACGGAAAAGGAAAAGAAAACATCCCGGAAGGCATGCGGATGAAGCGGCGTGCGCAGGCCGCTCAGGAACACAAAGCCGAATACACAGGCCAGCGTGACAAGGTACAGAAGGATTCCTGCCCGGAGCGGGGAAAGGCCGTCCAGAAGATAGCTCCGGGAAAGAACGGCTATGCTAACCAGACTGAAAACAGCCGTCCAGAACAGATTAAACTGGGTGGGATTGACAGCTCTTCTATGGACGACCTCCAAAAGATTTCCGCCCAGAACTATTATGGTAAATACCATACAGAAAACGGAGAAAAAATTTTTTTTCGTGATCAGCCTCATGACAGGGACCTCCTTCCCTGAAGCGCAGCGGCCAGACGCTGACGGAATCCGTCGCGGTAGTGGCGGCTGATGACCAGCGTTTCCTGATTATCAAGGCGGATCAGGAGGCGCATTTCAAAATCATTTCTGACAGACTGGATGCGGTACAGGTTTACCACAACAGATTTGCTGATCCGGACAAAGCCGAGGCTCTGGAACTGCTCCTCCGCCTCCTTCAGAGAGAGAGGAACCTCAAATACCTCTTTTTCCAGACAGGCAAAGGTCCGTTTTTCGACGGCCTCAAAATAAAAAATGCAGGGAACAGAAAGCGGCGTTTCCGCCCCATCTCTTTGTCCCATGATCCGCTCTCCCGATTTTTCCAGAAGACCGGCGGCCCACAGAATGTCGCCGGTCGCGTGCCGGCAGTGGATTTCCGCATGATCCTCCGTGACGGACGGGTTTTCATGAATGGAGACTCTCATTTCTTTTTCAATCCTTTCTTTTCCAGAAACAGCATTCTACGGCGCGCGTCCTCAAGATAAAGACGCATGCCGTCCGGGTTAAAGTCTATCACAATATCCATGAAAAAACATCTTTTCCGCGACAAGTTGCGCCATGCGCCGACAAGCTGCGAAACAGGGCCGTACAAAAGGAGTATACTCGAAAACGGTAAAAATGACCGCTGTAAGGATAATTTGACGAAAAACGGAGGTAAGAGGATGGAAAGAAAAGCAGAGGAAAAAACAAAAGGAAAAAAGGAAGAAAAAAGGGGAGGAAAAATGGAAGAGAAAATGGAAGAAAAAGCGTCGGGAAAGAAAGGCTGGCTCTGCCTGGGGCTGGCCGTTCTGGTATTTCTTACTCTGGCAATGGAGGTTGCGGTGCTTCTTGCAGAAAGCGCAGCCTATGGAGCCGCGCCCTCCGCGCTCTGGCAACATTGTATCCACTGGACGCTGACCTGCGCGGTATGGTGCGCAGGACTGACGCTCGTACACCGCTTTGCCTGCAGAAGGGAGCTGTTCGGGCCGGAAGGCCAGGCAGAGGGCCAGACGGAGGGGCGCCTGCGCCCGGGACAATGGGCCGTGCTGGCAGCAGTGACCGCAGCAGGCGTGTTGTTCATGACGGCAAACTGGGATATGACCTTTAAGCCCCTCACAGAATGGGGCAGGTTTGTGGAACGATTCGGCGGTATGGGAACGGCGGGCTTTTTATTCCAGTATCTGTACTACCTGGCGGAATCTGCCATCATCCTGACGGTGATCATGCTGGGACAGAGGGCGGGAGAATGCTTTTTCAGTCGGGGGCGGCAGACCCTTTTCCCCTGGGGCTGGCTGCTGTGCTCCCTGCTGTGGGGCTTCCCTCACCTGCTCACCAAGGACTTGGAAACCGCCGTCCTTTCCATCGGCCTTTCCCTGCTCTTTGAGCTGGCTTATCTGGCGGCGGGGCGGAAAAAATGGACGGCCTATGCGGCGGTGGCGGTGATTTTTCTTCTGTAGACGGCAGGGGCTGTACAGAGACCTCTCTCATGGTTTAAAATACAGGAAAGAAGACTGTATTTTAACCGGAGGGAGGTTTTGCCTATGGGAGAGGAGGAGGACAGGACAGCGGAAATGCCCGGAGCATCTGTCAGAGAGGATCTGAAGCGCTGCTTTGGTCTTGGCGGCGAGCGTTTTGCGCCTGTTTCCGGCGGCTGGCTGAACCGGAAATGGAGGCTTGCCAGTGACAGCGGGGATTTTCTGGTGAAGCAGTACAGCAGAAAGCGTTTTAACCAAAGGCAGCTTGACTGGATCGAGGAGTCTATGCAGCGCCAGATCATCGCGCAAAGGGAGGGTGTGCCCTGTCCCCGTGTCCGCTCCTTTCAGGGAAGGGTTCTGCGCATGCTTCCGGACGGTACCGTTTACATGGTAATGGAATTTTGCCCGGGCGCCGTGCCGGACCGTGACGGCATTACGGCAGAGCAGATGAATGCCATCGGGACGGCCTGCGGGGCGATCCATCGGATCTTTTCCCAACTGCCGCCGCAGGGAGTGAGAGGATTTCCGTTGGACGAAAGGTCGGTTCTGGACGGGCCGTGGGAGCATTACCGAAGCCAGATGGCCGAATGCAGGGCGGAAAAGGCAGAGAAAAACGCGGCGGGTATGCGGTCAGAAACGCCGCCGGAATTCCTGCGCGCTCTGGAGCGGGAGAGGGAAATCCTGGAAAAGCTGTCCCCTGATTTTTTGAGCCGTCAGGAAAAGGGGATCGGTCATGAGGATTTTACGCTGGACAATATGCTGCTTGCGGGGGATAGGGTCTCGGCCATCCTGGACTTTGACCGCAGTCAGTACGGCTTCCTTCTGCATGATGTGGGACGAGCCATTCTTTCCCTTGCGCTGAAGGATGGCGAGCTGGATCCGGGAAAGGCGGACGCATTTCTGGAGGGCTACGTGGAACAAAGATCTTTCGGGGAAAACGGGAAAATGCAGACGGTGGGAATGATCGCAGCGGCAGGATTCTCGGAAGGAATGGGAAGAACAGGCAGAACGGGCAGAACGGGCAGAAAGCGTCTGCTGTCCGACGCGCTGCGGCTTACCTGGTGCATCGAAGCGCCCTGGTGGGTGAGAAAGGGCGTTTTCCTCGGAGCGAGTGTGAAGCCGGAGCGGTTTCTGGAGGAAATCGTCTGGGTGGGAGAGAGATGGGAGAGATTTTTATGAAAAAGAATATTTCAATTTCTGTAAGACCGGAAAACTTTAATGATGATTTTCTGATGGCCTGCGGCAATATGTCCTGGTACGATTTTGTCCTGGGCATGCCGTCTCTGGTCTTTGTCGTCACCGGATGGAAATCGAACGGAAAAGAAAACGCCTGCCTTCATTCCTGGTCTGCTTTTACGGGAAGCGGTCCCGAACATTTCATCTGCGTATTGTCAAAGGTAAGCAAAGACGGCCACATGTATCGCTCGCTGAAGGAGACGGGAGTGTGTGTACTGAATTTCCCTTCCAATGATATTTATGACCGCTGCATCAAAACCATTGGGCATAACGAATTTGAGACGGATGAGATCACCGCGGCGGGACTGACGGCGGAACCGGCAGGCAGGGTGAATGCTCCGCAGATCAGGGAGTGCTTTTTAAATATCGAATGCGAATATCTGTGGGAGCATGAGCTGTTTGAGGGAAGCCGGGAAGTGGCTGTCGGACTGAAGGCCGTCAACGTCTGTATGGACAGCGACCGCTATGATCAGCAAAAAATGGGCCGGTATGGAAAGCACGGGTTCCTGCTTCAGATCGATCAGCCGTCCAATCCTGAGACCGGCGAGATCACGCACTTTGGCCCGGGGATCGTTGAGGAAGGAGTGACGGTGCCCTGGGTTACGAAGTAAACATAAGTGACTATACCAGCATAGGAGGAGAGTAGCTATGAAATCAGCAATGCCGGAAATTCTGCAAAGGAAAAGTAATGATGTTCTGTCATTTAAAATATCCCTGATCCAAGAATTTTTTCAGACCGTTTACGGCGGTTTCATAGGGAAGATACGTAAACAAAAGGTTTCTGGTAATATTATCGTAATCAGCTTTATAGATATCCTTTTCAATGATTTCAGTCAAAATGTCATGAATACAGAAATTTTCTTTTGCAGACGGACAGATGGAAAGCTGGCTACGTAGTTGCCGTACCTCCTGAATCAATGGAACCAGGGATTGATCCGGAGAGGCATGCTCTAAGATTTGATATATATCGTATAGATGTCTGGAATGGCGCTCTGTTTTATCTGTCAGATAATAATCGCAAAGAGCAAAAATTTTATCAACCAGGGTTCTTTCAATAGCCTGTGTCGTGACTAGAAAGGGCATAAGATTAAATCTTTCTGCCAGATGCTCCTGATTCGTGTCTTTTAAAAAAAGATGGATATAGTTATCCGCCATTCGAGTCACAGTGGGAAATGGCAAAAGGGCAATATAGGTTTCGATCATCAATTCCGGCCTCAATTCTGCTACAGATGCGTAGCGCGTGGAATAAGTAGCCCGGTAACAGTTGTAGCTTCTTCGACTGCGTGTATCGTTCAGATTTATAATCGGAAATTGCAGAGCTTCCATGGACGAGACAATTGCCTTTTTAAGCTGTCTTTTTCTACTTTCACCAGGAATACCTTCGGAAGCAGCATAGGAGATATCAATATCTTCCGAAAAGCGGTTTAAGATCTGGTAGCATTTGGTTAAGGAGGTTCCTCCTTTAAAGACCATACTTTTGATTCTGGAATTTAGTTCGCGGAGGGCAAGCGTCACATAGTAGTCCTTTTCAATTATACCGGCAGGTATGTGTAGTTCGTTGGAGGCAGCAGTTACCAGTTCTTCAAATGCTTCCGGATCAAGATGCAAATTCATAGATAATCCCCCATTCAATCAATTTTTTTGCAGTATTGCCTGTCAGAGCAGGAAACACAAAGGATAAGAGTTCCCTGGAGTAGTTTTGTTGTCGGGCATAATCTCTTAAAACACGGGCTGTCTCTTCTTCTGTCAGCTCAGAATATTTTTCTGCTTGGGAAATGGCATTCAAAAACTGAAGCAATCCTGCGTTTTCAGTCGTAATCGGGATCATGGAGCATTTAAGGCGTATTTTCTGTGTCCCGACGGTAAGAGTCCTTCCTTTAGTGGCTTCGCGGTTTGAAACAATTTCAAAAACAGCAGGCATTTGTGTTGTCAGGCCCAACTGGTTCGCAAATGAAGCACCGGAGAAGTATCCGTATGTTTCCTCAGAGTTTCTGATATATTTTCGCATAATGACTTTCATTGGATCCAGATAGCTATTGGCAAGCAGACGTGATGAATTAGGGAGGTAATAGACTCCTGTATCAAAATGAACCAGTTCCCCAGCCTTGACCATTCTGTTAAAAGACTGGCGAAGAGAATTATCATTCACACCTTCCAGTCGGATTTCTTTGATGAAAATCGGTTCATTACACCCATAGGTTTTTTCCAGATATTCTTTCAACATACGTTCATCCACTCCTGTCACCCCTATAATAATATATTTATACTTATTGGGTCAATAAATATTATATAATTATTTTTAACGGATTTGGATGACTTTATACAACACAAACCATGCTATTCTCCAATGGAGCGCTATTCTCCATTGCCCTCCGCCCCTCCGTCATGCTATACTTGACCTCAGACAGGAGGGCAGCATCCCATGGACAGAAAGAAAATCACAAAAGAGGAGCTGGCGGAATCCCGACGGCGGGAGATCATCCGGGCGTGCGAGGAGCTGTATGAGAGGATGGAATACGAGGACATCAGCATCAAGGAGATCGCAAAGTCCACGTCGATCTGCCGTTCCAATATCTATAATTACTATGAAACGAAGGATGAGATTTTTCTGGACATTCTGAAAAAGGAATATCTTTTGTGGATGGAGGATATGGATTGGCGGATGCGGAATGATAAAGACATGGGAAGGGAGAGCTACTGCCGGATCCTGGCGGAAACGGCCGGAGAGCATACCAGGCTTCTGAAGCTGATCTCCATGCACTATATCGCCATTGAAAAAAACTGTTCTCTGGAAAAGCTGACCGCGTTCAAGTGTGAGATCATGCCCTTCTGGAATATGATGCGCGCGGCGCTTTGCAGGTATTTTCCGAACGCGCAAGAGGAGAGCAGGGAGCATTTCCTGCTGTCGCTTCTTTCCCTGATGCCGGGGCTGTATTCCATGACAAACCTGACGGAGAAGCAGCTTGAGGCCATGCAAAAGGCCAGTCCGGATTATGTGAAGCCGGATTTTGAAAAAAATTTCAGCCAGGCGCTTTTTATGCTTAGCGCGGAGCTGATGTAAAAAGCGGCGGCGGGACTCTTTGGGTATGTTCTTTTCCCAAACGGGGTCCGCCGCCGCGGCTGTTTTATGTTTTCGCTTTTTCGGGGCTGTCCCCGGCGTTTCTCCGGAGATGTTCCGGAAGGATTCGGAAATATTTCTTAACCCCTTTCTGATACCTCTTTCGGGGTTTTTCCCGGAGCTTCCCCTAATGCTTCTTCCGAATCTCCTTCCGAATCCCCTTCCAACACCCTTTCCAGCACATCCGTCACCTTTTTCACCGGAATGATCTCCAGCTTTTCCTTTACCTCGTCGGCAACGTCCTCCAGATCGTCCTGGTTGTCGAAGGGGATGAAAACCTTTTTGATCCCGGCGCGCTGGGCGGCCATGAGCTTTTCCGGGAGGCCGCCGATGGGCATGACACCGCCGCGGAGGGAAATTTCTCCGGTCATGGCGTAGTCGGTGTCCACCGCCTTCCCCGTGATCAGAGAGGAGAGGGCGGTCGCCAGCGTGATGCCTGCGGAGGGGCCGTCCTTGGGAACCGCGCCTGCGGGGACATGGATATGCAGGTCGTGATCGGCCAGGATTCTGGACTCCACGGGATAGAGGGACTTCACCAGACTGACGGCAATCTGGACGGATTCCTTCATCACATCGCCCAGCTGTCCGGTGATCTGAATGTTCCCCTTTCCTTCGGTCAGCCTGCTTTCGATGAAAAGAATTTCGCCGCCCGCTCTGGTCCAGGCCAGCCCGGTGACCACGCCGGGTGTTTTTTCGGTGAGGCGGTATTCGTGGTGGAGCTGTTTTCTGCCGAGAAAGTCGGACAGGTTGCTTTCCGTGACCACCAGGCGGTTATCTTCTTTGTTTTCATCGGTTTTCGCCTTCTTCGCCGCGGATTCGCGTACCAGCCGAACGGCCGCTGTGCGGCAGAGAGTGTCGAGCAGGTTTTTCAGGGTGCGAACGCCTGCTTCCATGGTATACTCGTCGATCATCCGGCGCAGCGCCTCATCGGTTACGGAGAGCATTTCCTCCTTGATTCCCATGGATTCCAGCGCCTTGGGAAGGAGATGCTTTCTTGCAATGTGGAATTTTTCCACCGCGGTGTAGCCGGGGAAGGAGATGACCTCCATCCGGTTTAAAAGGGGCTCGGGTATGGTGTCCGTGGTGTTCGCCGTGCAGACGAAAAGCACGTTGGACAGATCGTAGGGAACGTTCATGTAGTGGTCGGTAAAGGTATTGTTCTGCTCCGGATCGAGCACCTCGAGAAGGGCGCTCGCCGGATCTCCGCCGTAGTCCTTTGCCAGCTTATCCACCTCATCCAGTACCATGACCGGATTGGAAACGCCGCTTCGCTTCATGCCCTCCATGATGCGGCCGGGCATTGCGCCGATGTAGGTGCGTCTGTGGCCTCGGATCTCCGCCTCATCCCGGATGCCGCCCAGGCTGATACGGACGTATTCCCGCCCGAGCGCCCTTGCGATGCTCTGGCCGATACTGGTTTTGCCCGTGCCGGGAGCGCCGACGAACAGCAGGATGGAGCCGTTCTGTTTCCGGTTCAGGGCCATGACCGCAAGCTGCTGGACGATGCGCTCCTTCACCTTTTTCAGGCCGTAATGATCCTCGTCCAGAATGGCCTCCGCCCTGTCAAGGTCGATGGAACTGACCCTGGGCGTCTTCCAGGACAGGCTGGTAACGAAGTCCAGGTAGTCGTAGAGCATGCCGTATTCATGGCTTTCCTTGCCCTCCTGGCGCATGCGGTTCAGAACCTTGTCGGCTTCCCGCCTCGCTTCCTTATTCATGCCGGATTTTGCGATCTTTTTTTCAAATTTCCGTACATCCGATTCGTTCTCCGGATGCATGTCGTCAAGCTCCTTCTGGAGATAGTCGATCTGCTTCTTCAGGGCGGCCTCCCGGTAGAGCTGCTCCTGATTGTCCTTCTGAGCCGTCTGGGCCTCCTCGGATACCCGGGCGATCTCCATGAACTCGTTGATGGCCCTTGTGATCAGCTCGCAGCGCTCCTTTCTGGAATCCGCGGCGAGAATGGCGTATTTTTCCTCCCCGCTCAGGTTCAGGTATTCCGTGAGCGCGCTGGCGAGATCGTAGATGTTTTTGCGCTGCAGGACAAAGCTTCTGGCCCAGAGGCCCCACTGGTAGCCCTGTACGAATTTCAGCAGGCTGGAGCGCAGGCGGCCGAAAAGCTCCTTTTCCTCCTCCGGGGAAAGATCCGCCTCCTCGGGACGGATGGCCGCGGTGGCAGTGAGGACGCCGTCCTGTATGTCAATGTCGGAGATATCCACCCGCTCCATGGTACGAACCTGGACATTGTCCCCTTCGCTGATGGCCTCCACGCGGGCGGATACGCCGATGGGGTAGAAGGAATCGGAGGTAAGCGCCCCTTCTTCCCGTTCCTCCTTGAGCTGGATGAACAGAATATCCGTCCCCGCCTCAAGGGGCTCCTTGCACCAGTCGGAGAAAAAATCCTTCTTAAAATAGTAGGAAACGTCGGGTAAAAGCAATATATTATAAACCGGTCTGATGATCATATATATGTCCTCCTTCATTTGCCGCCACAGACAGCATGGATTTTTGAGGAAAGCGCAGTGCGCTTTCCACGCCTCCTGCTTAGTTTCTGATTCTGAAACCGAAATTTATCAGCAGTCTATCGCATCGAGTGCTAATACTTCGGTGAAAAGAAAGCGGATCGAATATCCGCTCTTTTTGCAAAATAATGACACTGTGTCATTGATATAAAAGTAGCACACGATCTCTACCATGTCAATAGGGAATTTTGCCCCTCCATTGCAACCGCCCCCATAAGATGTTAGAATACGGATAACACACAAAAAAGGAGCGGCAGAGCCATGAAGCTGTTTCATCTATCGGATCTTCATATCGGAAAGCTGCTGTGCGGCTACAGCCTGAAAGAAAATCAGGAGCGGGTGCTTTCTCAGATCGTGGACTATGCGCGAAAGGAGCATCCGGACGCCGTCCTGATCTGCGGGGATATCTACGACAAGACGGCCCCGTCCGGGGAGGCGTATGTGATGTTCGACCGCTTTCTGGAGGAACTCTCGGACATCCGCCCACGGATTCCGGTGCTCATCATCGCGGGAAACCACGACTCCCCGGAGCGTCTGTCCTATGCGTCCGCTTTTCTGGAAAAGCATCTCATCTATCTTTCCGTTTTCCCGCCCGTAAGGGAGGAGGAGCATCTGAAAAAAATCGAGCTTGCGGACGAATACGGCCCGGTGGATTTTTACCTGCTTCCTTTTTTAAAGCCGGGCTATCTGCGTCCCCTGCAGCCGGAGGGGAACGTGGGAAGCTATGAAGAAGCGGTTCGTTTTCTGCTTTCCAGAGAAAAGATCGATTCCCAGAGGCGGAACGTGATCCTGTCCCATCAGTTTTATGCGGCCGGACAGTCCGACCCGGAGACCTGCGATTCGGAGACGGCCGTGGCCATGGCGGGCGGGCTGGACAGGATCGACGCCTCCGTGCTGGACGGGTTTGACTACGCGGCGCTCGGGCATCTGCACGGCGCGCAGAGGGTGGGAAGGCCGGGGATGCGCTACTGCGGCACGCCCTACAAATATTCGGTGAGCGAGGAGCATCATCATAAGGCGGTCACGGTGGTGGAGCTCGGAAAAAAGGGAGAGGAGCCGAAGCTTCGTTTTCTTCCTCTTTCCGGCCTGCAGGATGTGAGAAGGATGCGCGGCACGCTGGAGGAGGTGCTGGAGGCAGCGAAGCGGCCGGAAGCGGACACGCCGGGCGTCTGCCATGATTTTGTCAGCGTTACCATCACGGACGAGCAGGAGCCCTACCGCATCCGGGAGCGGCTGGAGGAGCGCTATGATCATCTGCTGGAGCTGCGGGTGGACAATGCGCGCACCAGGGCCAGGCTTTCCCAGGAGGAGACGCAGGAGGATCCGGCGCCGGAGCCGATGGAGGCCTTCCGGCAGTTTTACCGGACGGTGCATCATGCTTCGCTTCCGGAGGAGGGGGAGAGGATCATGGAGAGACTGATCCGGAAAATACAGGATAACGGGATGGAGGGAGAACGGTGAAGCCACTGAAGGTCGTCATGTCCGCCTTCGGCTCCTATGCGGGAGAGGTGACGGTGGATTTTGAAAAAGCGGACCACGGGATTTTTCTGATCACCGGGGATACCGGGGCGGGAAAAACCACCATTTTTGACGCCATCGCCTTCGCCCTGTTCGGGGAGAGCAGCGGCAGGAAGCGGGACGGAAGCATGATGCGCAGCCAGTATGTGCCGGATGAGCGGGAAACCTTCGTGACCCTGCTTTTTTCCCAGAAGGGAGAGCGCTACGAGGTCACCCGCCGCCCGTCCTATGTGCGGCCGGGCCGGAGAAAAAACAAAAACGGTGAATACGCCCCGGTACAGGTTTCGGCGCGGGTGAGCCTGCTGCTTCCCGACGGCACGGAGTATCCCGGCGGGATCCGGGAGGTCAACCAGAAGCTGCAGGAACTTCTTGGCGTGGATTACGGTCAGTTTTCCCAGATCGCCATGATCGCCCAGGGGGATTATCTGCGGCTGTTGCACGCCACCTCACGGGAGAGAAAGGAGATTTTTTCCAAAATCTTTGATACGCGCGTCTACCGCCTTGTGCAGGCGGGGCTGAAGGAGGAAAACGACCGGATGGCCGCGGCGCTGGAGGATGGGAGAAAGCTGATCTCCCATGAGCTTGCGGGGGTGCAGACGGGCCCGGAGGGAAAGGAGCGGTGGGAGGAGCTGCTCACCCGGCCAGAGACCGGGGCGGAGCAGATCGAAGAGGAGCTGAAGGCGCTGCTTTCCGGCCAGGAGCAGGCTCTGGAGGAGATGACCCGGGAAAGACGGGAGAAGGAAAAGGAGGAGCGTTCGCTGGAGGAGGCAATCCGGAAGGCGCAGGAAACCAACCGGCAGCTTTTGCTTCTGGATCAGGAAAAGGAGGCGCTCGCCCGTCTGCTTTCCGGAAAAGAGGAGCAGGAGGCGCTGGAAAAGCGGCTTGAAGCTGCAAAAAGGGCCGAACGGACGGAGCCTGCGAGGAGAAGCTTTCAGGAGAGAAAAAAAGAGCGGGATGCGGGCGCATTGCGCGTCAGAGAGCAGGAGGAGCAGCTTGCGGCGCTGGAGAAAAGCGCGAAGGAGGCTGTCCGGAGAGCACAGGAGGAGCGGAAGGGGTATGACGGGCGCATCCCCGCTGTGCAGGAGGAGCTTGTGCGGCTGCAGAACGAGCTTCCTCTGTTTGAGCAGAGAAACCGGGCGAAGGCGGCCTGGGAGGCCGCTCTCCGGCAGGAGGAGCAGGCGCGGAAGCGGCAGAAGGAGGCGCAGGAGCGTCTGGATGGCCTGAAGCAGCGGCTGGACGCTCTGAAAAAGGAGCGGGAGGGGCTGGAGGGAGAGGCCGGAACGGCACAGGCGCTGAAGCTTGGCCGGGACGGGCTGCTGCAGAGGCGGGAGCGGCTTCTTGCCCTGGCGCAGGAGCTTTCCGGCTGGAAGAAGGCGCTTGTGAAGCGGGAGGAGAAAAAGAAGGAGGCCCAGGCTGCCCTGCAGGAGGCCGCCCGAAAGGATCGGGCGTTTTCGGAGCACTATCAGGCCTTCCTCGCGGCCCAGGCCGGACTGATGGCCGAAGAGCTGGAGGAAGGAAAGCCCTGTCCGGTCTGCGGCTCTCCGCACCATCCCGCCCCCGCCGCCCTTTCGCAGAAGCCGCCCACCCAGGTGGAGGTGGAGCGGGCAAAAAAGGCCCGTGCAGAAGCGGAGCAGAAGGGCAGACAGCTGGCGGAGGAGGCCTCCGGGATGGTGGAAAGCTGCCGTCAGCAGCGGCTTTCCATAGAGCAGCAGCTCCGCGCGCTGATGCAGGAGCAGGCGGAAGACGATTTTTCCCAATGGGAGACCTGCGGGGAGGAGGCGTTCGCTGAAGGGGTCACCGGCTGGGGGCGCACCGCCTATGCCGCCTGTGAGGAGGCCGTCCGTCAGACGCAGAAGCGTCTGGAGCGGGCGCAGGAGGCGGGAAGGCTTTTGGAGCAGAAGGGAAAGGAGCAGACCCGGGCAGAGGCGCAGCAGGAGCAGGCCGAAGCGCAGAAGGCGGAGGCGGACAGGCTGTGGCAGGAGGCAAGAGAACGCCTCGCCGCGGAAAAGAGCGCGCTGGAGCAGCTGGAAAAGAGGCTTCCCGGACAGACGGAGGAAGATGTGCGTAAGGCGCTCTCCGACCTGACTGCGGAAAGGAAGCGGCTGGAGGAGCGGCTTGCAAAGGCGGAGGAAGAAAGAAATCTTCTCATGCAGCAGGCAAAGGAGAAAGCGGGCGCGCTGCAGGCCGCAGGAGAGAATGCCGTGCGGCTGGAAAAAGCCCTGGAAACGGCGGCCCGCGCTTATGAGGAAAGCCTGAAGGAGCAGGGCTTTGAAAACGAGGAGGCATACCTGCAGGCCCGCGCCTCCGCCGCGGACCTGGAGGAGTGGACGCGCATCCGGACGGCATACGAGCAGGAGCTGCTGCGCTGTCGGGAGCGAAATGACCAGCTGGAAAAACAGCTTGCGGAACAGGAGCGTACCGCCGACGAGACCCTGCAGGCGCTGGCGGACAGGCAGAGAAGCTGCGGACAGGAGCGGGAAGCGCTGGAGGAAAAAAGCGGACAGCTCATGGCCGCCCTTGGCAGGAACCGGAAGGCCTGGGAGAATCTGAAACGGCTGTGGAAGGGCCAGGAGCAGAAGGAGCAGGAGTACCGGCTGGTGCGGCATCTGTCCCAGACCGCCAACGGCAGGCTTTCCGGAACGGCGGGCCTGGATTTTCAGACCTGGGTGCAGAGACAGTATTTTCAGCGGATGATCCAGGCGGCCAACCGCAGGCTGAACATCATGGCGGACGGGCAGTTTTTACTGCAGTGTCGCAGCCTGGACACGCTGGGAAGGCAGGGCGAGGTGGGCCTGGATCTGGATGTGTACAGCATGACGACGGGAAAGGTCAGGGACGTGAAAACCCTTTCCGGCGGGGAATCCTTCCTCACCGCCCTTGCCATGGCCCTTGGCATGGCGGATGTGATCCAGAGCACGGCGGGCTATGTGCAGATCGACGCCATGTTCATCGACGAGGGCTTTGGCTCTCTGGATGAGGAAAGCAGGCTTCGGGCCATCCGCATCCTGCAGGAGCTTGCGGGAGGAAAACGGCTCATCGGCATCATTTCCCACGTGCAGGAGCTGAAGGAGCAGATCGACCGCAGGCTGGTCGTGAAAAAGGATGAAAAGGGAAGCCATGTGAGCTGGCAGCTTTAGAACGGAAAAAAGGAGAAGAGGATATGGACAGATTATTATACGGAGCAGCCTATTATGATGAATATATGCCTTATGACAGGCTGGATATGGATATCGCCATGATGAAAAGGGCGGGCATCAACGTGATCCGCATTGCGGAATCCACCTGGAGCAGCGAGGAGCCGCAGGAGGGCGTTTTTGATTTTTCCCATGTGACCAGGGTGCTTGACGCCTGTGAAAAGGAGGGCATTTCCGTCATCGTCGGAACGCCCACCTATGCCATCCCGCCGTGGATGGCGAAGGCCTATCCGGAGGTGATGGTGACGGACAGAAGCGGCAGGCGGCCCTACGGCGCCAGACAGATCATGGACATCACCCACCCGGCCTACCGCTTTTTTGCCGAGCGCATCATCCGGAAGCTGATGGAGGCGGTGCAGGGCTATTCCTGCGTCATCGGCTTCCAGCTTGACAATGAGACCAAGCACTTCGGCACCTGCAGCGAAAATGTGCAGCGAAGCTTCGTCCGTCACATGCGGGAGCGCTATCAGGACGATCTGGAGCGGCTGAACCGGGACTTCGGCCTGAATTACTGGAGCAACCGGATCAATTCCTGGGAGGAGTTTCCCAGTGTGGTCGGCACCATCAACGGAAGCCTGGGCTGCGCCTTTGAAGCCTTTCAGAGGCAGCAGGTGACGGACTTCCTTCTGCGTCAGTCCGAAATCGTGCGGGAATACTGCCGCCCGGACCAGTTCATCACCCACAATTTCGATTTTTCCTGGAAGGGCCATTCCTTCGGCGTACAGCCCGACGTGGATCATTTTCAGGCGGCGAAGGCCCTGTCCGTCGCGGGCTGCGACATCTACCACCCCTCTCAGGAAAAGCTCACGGGAAAGGAGATCGCCTTCTGCGGCAGCCTGACCCGTTCCCTGAAAAAGGATAACTATCTGGTGATTGAGACGGAGGCGCAGGGCTTTCCCGAGTGGACGCCCTATGAGGGCCAGCTCTTTCTGCAGGCCTTCAGCCACCTGGCCTGGGGCGCGGACAGCGTGATGTACTGGCACTGGCATTCCATCCATAACGCCTGCGAGACCTACTGGAAGGGGATCCTGAGCCATGATTTTGCGGAAAACGCGGTGTATCGGGAGGTCTGCCGCATCGGCGCGCAGTTTTCCCGCCTGAGCCCGCACCTGATACATCAGAAAAAAGAAAACCGGGCAGCCATCCTGGTGAGCAACCCTTCCCTCACCGCCCTCAAATGGTTCCCCTTCCCCGCAGGAGCGGAGGGCGGCATGGACTATAACGATGTGGTGCGCTGGATCTTCGATGCCCTTTATGAAAGCAACATCGGCTGCGATTTTGTCAGCCCCGAGGAAACGGAGCTTTCCCGCTATGACGTGCTTTTCGTGCCTGCCCTCTACAGCGCGGAGGAAGCCTGCCTGGAGCGCATCCGGGATTTTGCCGCTCAGGGAGGAACGGTGGTCGCCACCTTCAAAACCGCTTTTACCGATGAAAACGTGAAGGTATGGCCGGACGAGCAGCCCCACCTCTTAAAGGAATGCTTCGGTGTTCTCTACCATGAATTTACGGCTCCTGTGGACGTGTTTTTGGAGGAAGGAAAGGATAGCGCCGCCAGTGCCGCCGGAGAAGCCCTTCGCGGCCTGCTGGCAGAAGCGGCCTGCGGCCTGTCTGCAGAGGCGGCCTGTGGCCTGTCTGCGGAGGACAGAAGAGCCAGGCTTTTCATGGAGCTTCTGGAGCCCCAGGGCGCGCAGGTGCTCGCTTCCTATGATCATTATGCCTGGGGAAAATATGCGGCCGTCACCAGAAACAGCTATGGCGAGGGAACCTGCATCTATCTGGGCTGCATGACCTCTCCCGCTTATCTGAAAGCGCTGATTGGCGCGCTGTGGCAGGAAAAAGGGCTTGCCGACTGGAAGCAGGATTACGCCTTCCCGCTGGTCATTACGGAAGGGACGAATCAGGCCGGAAAACGCCTGACCTGGTATCTGAACTATTCAAAGGAGCCGCGGCGCTGCATCTGTCCTGCGGGCGGAACGGAGCTGCTTTCCGGAGAAAGCTTCGCGCCGGGAGCGGAGCTTGCGATCGGGGGCTGGGAGCTTCGGATCGTGGAGAGCTGAAAAAGAATTGTGTGGAGCTGAATACAGATCGCGGAAAGCTGAATTCTGGTCGCAGAAACCTGGATTCAGATCGTGGAAAACGGAAAGGAGCGAACCATGTTTAAAGAAATCTGCGGAGCGGACTGCTGCGGCGCGTGCAGCAGGCAGAAGGAATGCGGCGGCTGCGGCCAGACGGACGGCCATCCCTTTGGCGGACGGTGCATTGCCGCCGAATACATAAAGAAAGGGGGAGCCAAGGCATTTTCAGAGCTGAAAAGCCGCCTGATCGGGGCGTTCAATGAGCTTGGTATCCCGGGCCTGCAGGTAGATGACCTGAACCTGCTGAACGGCTTTTTTGTAAATCTGGAATACCCGCTTGCAAACGGACAGACCGTCAGACTGCTGGAGGACAACAATATTTATCTGGGAAACCAGATCGAGATTTCCGGAAGCGAAAGATGTTACGGGCTGGTCGCGGACGACAGGTATCTTCTCGTGTGCGATTATGAATGCAACGGCGCAAATCCCCGGATCCTCTGCTATAAGAGGCTGTAACGGTATTACGGATTTTACAGCATTTCAGATTCAGGGGCATCTCAGATCTGGCGGCCTGCCGGAGGAAAAGAGAACCGATGAAAAACTTTCAAAGAAAGAATCCATGGCTGTCTCTTTGCGGCCTCAACTGCGGCTTATGTCCCATGCAGTTAAATGGTTCATGCGGTGGCTGCGGCTTCGGCAGCCAGTCCTGTCCGCTGGCCCGCTGCAGCCTTGCGCATGGGAAGCCGGAATATTGTATAGAGTGTTCGGAATACCCCTGCGAAAAATATGAACACATCGACGAGTACGATTCCTTCATCACCCATCAGAACCAGAAGGCAGATCTGGAAAAGCTGCGCCATTGGGGAGAGGACCGCTATTGTGAGGAGCAGATCAAAAAGAGGGAGCTTCTGGAGCGGCTGCTGGTGGAATATAACGACGGAAGAAAAAAGACGATGTTCTGCCTTGCGGCAAATCTTCTGGAAACGGAGGAGCTGATTCGCTCCCTTGAGGAAGCGGATGCCCGGACAAAAGGACTTCCGCAGAAGGCGCGGGCGGCATATATGGCGCAGCTTCTTCAGGACTGCGCGGAGAAAAGGGGAATCCTGCTTAAGCTGAGGAAGAAGGGGAAGCGCTAGCCGCCTATCCGGCGCTGAAGGAAGAAATGCAGCGCCGGACATACCAGGAGGGGGATCGCCGCATCATCCTGGAACGATACCGGAATTTGCCGGACGGCCCGGAGGGAAGGCTTTATGAATGCGCTTTTTTTCAGAATATCATCTGCGAATTTACCCTGTGGCAGCTGATGCCGGAGGACGGGATCCTTTCCTTTTATCAGGAGCTTTACCGGAACATAGAGCCAAAATCCTTTCTTCTCTTTTACCTGTATGATCCAGATCCGGAGCCCCATCTTCGTCAGATCTGCAAGGAACGGGCGGACGATGCGGGCCTGTTTATCTCCTGGGCGGGATAGACAAGGGATGGGATTGAATTGCACAATAAGAAGACATATAGTTATAGAAATAGAGAACAATTTCGCAGACACGAAGAGGAGAGAAACATATGAATGAACAGGAACGTATTCGGGAATGCTTTTGTGCATTTATTGAAGGAAGCCTGGTCTCTCATGACAATAACAATGTGCTGAAGCTTTTCGCAGATGATGTTATGGGGATTGGAATGGGCGCGCAGGGAGTCGTTCGATGTAAAGAAGATTTGCGGCCGATTCTGTTGAATACGCGAAACGGTGTGGATAATTCCAAGACTGAAATTCAGTACAGCAATATGCAGATTCGTTATTATGGAGACGATTATGCCAGTATCTGTGCGACAGTCACTATCCTGACTAAGATTAAAGATGAACAGTTCAAGAGCCACATTGGACAGTGTGCCAGTATGCGGAGAATAGAAGGAACATGGAAAATGATTATGGTCCAGGCAACTCCACTGTCTATTAATATACAGGATATTGAGGCGTACCCTCTTTCCTTTGCAGAGGATGAAATTGAAACTTATCGAATGCATGAGCAGTTTTCAAATATCATGCGGCGAAATATCATTGCTACCTATAAAATAGATTTTGAGCTTGGAGAATTTGAAGATTATGCTCCTACAGAGAAGTATTCTACGCCGGTAACTCGGGGGGACCGATACGAAACCGTTATATTTGCGCTGGCAAATGAAAAGCTGGATGGGAAAATGCGTTTGAAGTTTATAGAAACTTTTTCAATCGACCATCTCAGCAAATGCTATCATAATGGCATAACCGATTTGTCTTTGGATTTTGAAATACTGCACCCGGATGGGAAGAAGCTCTGGCAGCGGAATAGTCTGCATCTTTTTACAGATATAAAAGGACATTTGAAGGGTTATCTGTATTTGTTTGATATTGATCGTGAAAAGCGTCAGGAACTAAAGCTCATAGGACAGGCGGAGCTGGATCTGGCAACGGATGTCTACAATAAGGGAACGGTACGCCAGAAAGTAGAACTGGCTCTTTCGCTGTATGGAAAATCTGAAACCTGCGCATTTTTTATGATTGATTTGGATTATTTTAAACATATTAACGACACTTACGGACATGCAATAGGCGACTATGTGATCAGGAAAACTGCCGATGGATTAAAAAAGATATTTAGAGAAGAGGATATTATCGGCCGATTTGGCGGAGATGAATTCTGTGTATTTTATACTGGAAAGAACAGTGATGAAATTCTTTCCCAAAAGGCACAGCAAATCTGTGAAGTCGTAAGAAGCATTCGTTTTGGAAATGACGGGGAGGAAGGCTGTTCTGTCAGCATTGGAATTGCCCGCCGTACAGAGGCGGATGATTTCGAAAGTATATGTCATAAAGCTGATGTTGCCTTGTATTTGTCTAAAAATCAGAAAAACAGAGACGATTTTACAATTTATCGGGAGAACTAAATGCAGAAATGATTAATAAGCCTTGGATTGTCTTTTAAAACAAGGTGGACATTTCTGCCGTATTTGGCATCAGTACACGGAATGGAGATTCAAAGTATGGAAATGATTGATATCTATGACGATTTGGGACAAAAAACAGGTGAGACGGCAGAAAATTGCGAAGTGCATCGAAAAGGGCTCATTCATAAGGGAATTTGCGTATGGATTCTCAATTCAAACAACGAGGTACTTTTGCAAAGGAGAGCTTCTGATACAACACTCCCCGATATGCTGGATATCTCCTTTTCAGGGCATGTCAAAAGCGGCGAGACTGCGATGGATGCGGTCTTTCGTGAGGGTAAGGAAGAACTTGGCATTGAGATAAAGAAAGAACAGCTGCAATATTTATATTCCTGCCGGGAATATGGCAGGCTTGATGACTATATTGAAAATGAAATAGAAGATGTATTTTTATATCGTACGAATTTTCCTGTGGAACAATATCGTTTTCTTGATGGAGAGGTTCAGGACGCGGCATATATACCATTAGAAAGGTTTAGGGTAATGGTAGAAAATAAAGATGCGTCTCTTGTGCCATACGAATCGCATTATGACTGTTTTCTCAGTGTTATAGAAAGCCGCTTGGTAAGAGAACAATGATTATATTTTTATATACTTTAGCAGACAATGTCATTTAGTTAAGTTAAATTTGGTGGATGAGTATCCACTCCAATAGCCTGGAAGAAGGAATCGTCCCTGAGGCCAGTTGGAGGATTATATCGGACAGCTCTGTTTGTGTGTACTCAAGTTCAATTCCGTTTAAGGCGAGGAATACCAACATGGCATGAGCACCAATCCGTTTATTCCCATCTACGAAGGGATGATTTTTTACCAAACCGAAGCAGAGACGGGCAGCCTTCTGCTGGAGGGAGGGATAGACATCCTCGCCGCTAAAGGTCTGGAATGGTGCATTCAGTGCGGAGTCCAACATCCCTTCGTCACGCAGACCGGAGGAGCCGCCGGTCGCTTCAAGGAGCTGTTCGTGCAGCAGGAGTATTTGAGGCTTGGAAAGTCTGATCATTTGGCAAGCACCTCGTAAGCCTGTTGGTTCTTTTCAATCAGACGTTTGGAAATAGCCATAACGTCTTCAGTGTCAGCAAGCTGTTCCTGTTCGGCGGCGCTGAATTCTATGACAAGATATCGGGGAATATTGTTCTTTAATATGATGACGGAACCGTTTTCATCTACGAGACGAGCCACCTTGGAGAAATTTTGGTTCGCATCGGTGATAGAAACGAGATTTTTAGTGTTGATATTCATAACGAAGCCTCCTTTGCTTTCTTTATTTTTATTATATCCAAAGTTAGGAGAAATTCAACCTAGTTTTTAAAAATCACTTGCAGAGCCGGAATTTGTTGATATGGAGATTGCGCTGCGTATTAATCTTTATCGAGAAGCAACTGGCGGAGAAACTGGCATAGAAAAGATTGTTAAAGCAAAAACAACTGCTGTGTGTGTTTTGGAGGAAATTAAGAATCATGAATACGCAACATTTCAATGATCCCCGCCGTTCACCCTGGACAGTTCTCTTTCTGGGCGGCCCGTCCGGAACCGGGAAATCGACTCTTGCCCGCAGGATCGCCGGCCGTTACGGAACAGACCTTCTGGAAGCGGACGACATTTACCTCGCCGTGAAAGCAGCGGCGGACAAAAGACATTTTCCCGCTGTATTTGCATGGGAGGACGGAAAGGACTGGCAAAAGGCGGGGGTGGAAGAAAATATAGACTGGCTGTTTGACGTAGGGAAGGAGCTGTTCCCGGCAGTCAGGGAAATTGCGCTCAGACATGTGGAGGACAGACTGCCGGTCGTCATAGAAGGGGATTTTCTGCATCCGGAATGGATATCCTCCATTCTGGGGACAGAAATCCGCGCTCTCTATATCCGGGAGACGGATTGGGAGCAGATTGTCCGGAATTATCTGGAACGGGAGGGCGGAGGTCCGCAGCATTACCGGGCAGAGATCAGCGTGGCCTATGGGGAACGGCTGGAAAAGTTCTGCCGCGGTCTGGGGATTCCCTGTATGGAGGCGAGACCCTGGGAAACGGCGCTGGAACGGGCAGAGGAAATATTGCTTAAGTCCGGAAGAAGGAAGCGGCCCTGAGACTGACCGGAGAAATAGCAGAACATGAGAAAGCCGGGAATTCCTGATCACGCTTCAAGGGATTTATGGTATACTGATGACTGTATGAAGGCAGGAAGGAGTGGCAGGTTTGAATGATAAACAGTTAATACAGAAACGGGACCGGTATCAGGCGGATCTGAAGCGAATCCCCGAATATACCCTGCAGACCTTTGAGCAGGCATTTGAGATTGAATATACCCATAATTCTACGGCGATCGAAGGGAATACGCTGACGCTGATAGAAACAAAGGTACTTTTGGAGGATGGGATTTCCATCGGCGGTAAGCATCTGAGGGAGTTATACGAAGCAGTGAACCATCGGAACGCATACCGCTACGTCAAAGAATGTATTGAAAAGGGCGCACCTCTCAGTGAAAAGCTTGTAAAGGATATCCATGCGATTCTGATGGATCACATTTTTATAGGGGGAATATACCGGAACATGGATGTATACATTTCAGGAGCGCAGCATACACCCCCATCTCCAGCTGAGATGTACCGCCAGATCAAAAATTTTTATTCGGATCTTTCCTGGAAGGGAAACGAGCTCAACCTGATTGAGCTTGCGGCATGGACGCATGCTGAATTTGTGAGGATTCATCCGTTCCCGGACGGGAATGGCCGGACCTCCCGGCTGATCATGAATTATCAGCTTCTGGCAAACGGTTTTCCTGCCGTTTCTATCGCAAAAGAAAACAGGCTGGAATATTTCGATACGTTGGAGGCCTATGCGGTAAAAGGAGATCTGGCTCCTTTTGCCGAGATGGTTGCTGCTTTGGTGGACCGGCAGATGGATCGTTATCTGGCGATGGGACAGCCTGCACAGGAAATGGATCAGCGGCAGGAGGAGTAAATGGAGGTACAAAATGCTTCGTACATTCACCCCAAACGACCTGGAACAGGTCATGCGTCTCTGGCTTGACGGAAACCTGGAGGCCCATCCTTTTATTGCGGGGGAATACTGGGAGGACAATGCCGGGATGGTCGCCAGACAGCTTCTGCAGGCGGAGGTTTATGTCTGGGAGGAGGAAGGAGAGATCCGGGGCTTCGCCGGGCTGCAGGAAAACTATCTGGCAGGTATTTTTGTGAAAAACAGCTGCCGGTCAAAGGGAGTCGGAAGGAAGCTTCTTGGCCATGTAAAAGCGACGCACCCCTTCTTTTTTCTGCATGTTTATGCGGAAAACGAGCGGGCCGTCGCTTTTTACCGGCGGGAGGGACTGAAGGTGGTCTCCGGGCAGACGGAGGAGGACACGGGAAGAGCGGAATACACGATGCAGTGGAACGGTTCCGCGGGATAAGCCGTTTTTAGAAGAGCCTGATTTTTCAGGCTCTGTTTCACAGGATTTTCAAACTTCTTAAAGGTTCGTTAAAGCTTTCTCTGCTAAGATAGAGAACAGAAAAAGCCGAAACGGCAAAAAGGAGGATATGGAAAACCTATGGAAAAAGCAGTTGAAATCGGAAGACAGACGTCTTCCAGAAGAATGCACATTCTGATCGCGGCATTCGCGGCAGCCCTGATGGCGCTGGCTCTGTTCTGGGGAAACGCGGGGACCGTTTACGCGGCAGGAGGGCTGGAATTGTCCACGGATTATCCGGGCATGACGATCACGCCCGGTGAGACGCTGAACCTGACGCTGAATCTGACGAACACATCCGGAAGCAGCCTTGATGCGGAGGTGGAGATCGCTTCTCTGCCGGAGGGCTGGGAGGGCTATCTGCAGGGCGGAAGCTACGAGGTGAGCAGGGTACATGTGGGAAGCGACGGCGCCTCTCTGACCCTTCATCTGACCGTGCCGGATTCTCTGGAGGAGGGCACCTACAATGTGGTTGTGAACGCCTCCGTCAATGAAGAAATTCAGGATTCTCTCACTCTTTCTTTTCAGGTAAATGAGGTCAATGCGGGAGAAGGCAGCTTTACCACCGAGTATCCCGAGCAGGAAGGCACCTCCGGAACCACCTTCAGCTTCAGCACCACGCTGATCAACAATGGTCTTTCCGCCCAGTCCTACAGCCTTTCCTCCAACGCTCCCTCCGGATGGCAGGTAAGCTTCATTCCCTCCGATGAGACGGCGTCGGTGGCAGGGATCGATGTGGAGTCCAGCACCAGCCAGGGGCTGACGGTTGAGGTCGTGCCTCCGCAGAACGTGGAAGCGGGAGAATACGACATTTCCTGCAGCGCCGTGTCCGCATCCGAAACGCTCACCACAGATCTGAAGGTGGTCATCACCGGTACATACGGTATTTCCTTAAGCACGCCGGACGGGCGGGTGAGCTTTGACGCCCATGCGAACGACGATTCTAAAGTGACGCTGAACATCACCAATACCGGAAACGTGGATCTGCAGAACGTTTCCCTGAATTCCAGCCTTCCCTCCGGATGGACGGTGACCTATAACGTGGAGGATAACGTGATCGAATCCGTTCCTGCGGGAAGCACGGTGGAGGTGATCGCAACCGTGACCCCCGGCTCCGACGCGATCACGGGAGACTATGTGGCAACCTTTACGGCGGAAACGGATGAGGCTTCCTCCAGCGTGGAGTTCCGCGTATCCGTGAAAACCTCCACCGTCTGGGGTCTGGTGGCGGTGCTGATCATCCTGTGTGTGGTCGGCGGACTTGTATATGTGTTCCGCAAATATGGCAGGAGGTAACCGCCGTATGAAACAGACGCAGGAAAGGAGGCATTGCCGTGTCAGACGATAAAATGATCATACAGATGCAGGGTCTGACCAAAGCCTACGGAGAAAAAAAGGCGGTGGACAATCTGACGCTGAGCATCAGAAAGGGCGAGGTTTTCGGCCTGCTCGGGCCCAACGGCGCGGGTAAGACCACCACCACACTGATGCTTCTGGGGCTGACGGAGCCCACGTCGGGAACCGCGTTCATCGATGGAAAAAACTGTACCAGAGATCCCATTTCGGTCAAGCGGATCGTGGGATATCTGCCGGACAGCGTGGGTTTCTATATGGATATGACGGGCCGGGAAAACCTGAGGTTCACCGGAAGGCTGAACGGTCTTGGCGGAAAAGAGCTGGAGGATCGGATCGGCTTCCTTCTGGAAAAGGTGGGAATGACAAAAGCCGCGGATCAGAAGACCGGAACCTATTCCCGCGGCATGAAGCAGAGGCTCGGGCTGGCGGACGTTCTGATCAGGGATCCGAAGGTGATCATCATGGATGAACCCACGCTGGGACTTGACCCGGAAGGCATGCGGGAGCTGATGAGCCTGATCCGCCAGCTTGCGGAGGAGGACGGGCGCACCATCCTGATTTCCTCCCATCAGCTTTACCAGGTGCAGCAGGTCTGCGACCGGGTGGGGATCTTCGTGGAAGGAAAGCTGGTGGCCTGCGGCAGGATCGAGGAGCTTGCGAGGGAGCTGCAGCAGGAGGGCCACTGTGTCCTTGAGGTTTCCGCAGTTCCCGACGACAGCGGTTTTTCCGAGCTTCTTAATAATCTGGGAAATGTGGATAAGGTGGAGCATAACGGGGAGCATTATGTGGTCTATTCCCGCATGGATCTTCGCCGGGAGCTGGTCCGCAGGGCGCTGCAGGGCGGTTATACCATCGCCCATTTAAGACAGAGAGGAAGCGATCTGGATGAGATCTACCGCAGATACTTTGAGAAAGGAGAGAAAGAGCATGCTCAGTTCGATCAGAAAAAGAGCGGACGTTTTCTTTCGTTCCGTAAAAATCAGGGATGACGCGAAGCCGCACAGAAGCGGCCTGTACGCCCTGTACAGAAAGGAGCTTGCGGATCATATCAGGAGCAGGCGCTTCCTGATCATCCTGGCGCTGATCCTGCTGACGAGCTGCGCCAGCATTTACGGCGCGCTTTCCGTGCTCTCCGAGGCGGTGGAATCGGATCCCAGCAATATTTTTCTGAAGCTCTTTACCCTGAGCGGAGAATCCATTCCCTCGTTTCTTTCCTTCATCGCGCTGCTCGGGCCCTTCGTGGGGCTGACGCTGGGCTTTGACGCCATCAACAGCGAGCGGTCGGAGGGAACGCTGAACCGGCTGGTCTCCCAGCCGATCTACCGGGATGCGGTCATCAACGGGAAATTTCTGGCGGGAGCCACCATCATTTTCATCATGGTATTTTCCATGGGGCTTGTGATCAGTGCCATCGGGCTGATCACGGTGGGCATTCCGCCGGAGGCGGACGAGGCGGGGCGTATTTTCGCCATGCTGTTCTTCACCTCCGTTTATATCTGCTTCTGGCTGGCGCTTTCGATCTTTTTCTCCGTGGTCTGCCGCCATGCGGCTACCTCGGCCATGATCGTCATCGCCCTGTGGATCTTCTTCGCGCTCTTCATGTCTCTGGTGATCAATATCCTGATGGGTGTTCTGTATCCTGCGGAAAATGTGACGACCTGGGGACAGCTGCTCGACTACTATGACCTGCAGTACGGCCTGAACCGGCTTTCGCCCTACTATCTGTACAGCGAGGCCATTTCCACCATCATGGATCCGACCGTGCGGACCACCAACGTGATCCTGCCCCAGCAGCTTTCCGGGGCGATCAGCGGCTATCTGTCGCTGGGACAGAGCCTGCTTCTGGTCTGGCCCCATCTGGTGGGTCTGCTGGCGCTGACGCTGATCACCTTCGCGCTTTCCTATGTCTGCTTTATGCGCAGGGAGATCCGGGCGAGGTAGACACGCTTTGCGTATAAAAAAGTGTGTGGCTTTTCGACAGCCGCCGCAGCCTTTTTATTTGGCTGCGGCGGCTGTCCTTTTCAATTGCTGCAGCATCTGTGACGCGATATGCCCGCCCGGCCGCCGGGAGGGGATTGTAAAATGCGCATCCGGCATATATAATCATTTATATCGGTTCGGAAGAACCGGTGAAAAAAGCTGTGAGAGCGGGGAGCGGACATGCGCATTTTGATCATAGAAGACAACAGGCGGCTGGCGGAGTCCATCCGGGATATCCTCAGGCACGGATATGACTGCGACATCTGTGAGGACGGCAGCCAGGGAGCGGCGCTGCTTCCCTCCGGAGGCTACGACGCGGCCATCCTGGATCTGATGCTGCCCGGCATGGACGGGATCACATTGTTAAAAGAAGCAAGAAAGAAGGGCTGCTCGGTTCCCGTCCTGATCCTGACGGCAAAGAGCGAGCTGGAGGATCGGGTGCTTGGGCTGGAAAGCGGGGCGGATTATTACCTGACCAAGCCCTTCGACATGCAGGAGCTGACCGCGGTGGTAAAAACGCTGGTACGGCGCAGGGGAGAGCTGATCCCGGAGGATCCCTCCTATGGCAATATCACCCTGAACCATGCCGATTACACACTGCGGGGGCCGGAAAAGCAGATTTCTCTTGGGAAAAAAGAGTATGACATCATGCGGATCCTGCTGGTCAACAGGGAACAGGTGGTCTCCAAGGAGACCCTGCTCTTAAAGGTCTGGGGAAACGATGCGGACGCGGTGGAAAACAATGTGGAGGTATACATTTCCTTCCTGCGCAAAAAGCTGGAGTTTCTGAAAGCGGATATCTGCATCGTGACCGCCCGCAGGCTAGGCTACCGCATTGTGAAAAAAGAAGAGAACGGAGGCGTCTGAGACATGAAGGAGATCAGCCGGCTGAGGCGGAAATTTATCATCTATAACATGCTCATCGTGACGGCTGTGATCGGGATCACCTTTACCGCCCTGGTTTTTGTGCTGCAGCGCCGGGGCGACGAGGAGGGGCGGCTGATCCTGGAGCGGGCGGTTGCCCAGCCGGGAGAACGGCTGATCTTCGACGCGGTTCCCCAGGTGAGGCTGCCCTATTTTTCTGTGCTTGTGACGGAAAGCGGAGAGGTGGTCATGCGGGAGAGCGCCTACAATTCCTTCCCGGACGCCGGATATCTGGAGCGGCTCGCGCTTCTTGGCATGGCGGCGGAGGCGGATAACGGCATCATGGACGGCTATCAGCTCAGATATCTCAGGGTGGAGCAGCCGGCCGGCCATCTTCTGGTTTTTGCGGATACATCCTATGAGGATACAGTGCACAGCGCCCTGCTCCGATACGGCGGCCTGGCCTGCGCGGCCATCTGGCTGGTGTTTCTCGGGCTGTCTTTTCTGTTTTCTCACTGGGTCGTGCGTCCCATCGCCCGTTCCCTCCGTCTGCAGAAGCAGTTTGTGGCGGACGCCTCCCATGAGCTGAAGACGCCTCTGACGGTCATCACGGCCAACGCGGAGCTTCTGCAGGAGCGCTGCACGGATCTCCCGGAGGAGGCCGGACGGTGGATCGCGCATATCGATCAGGAGTGCAGGGATATGCGCGCCCTGGTGGAAAGCCTTCTCCTTCTGGCAAAGGGCGACATCCGCTCCAGAAAAAGAGAGGAATGGGAGCGCGTTTCCTTCAGCGATCTGGTGACGGAAAAGCTTCTGGTTTTCGAGCCTCTTTTTTATCAGGAGGGAAAAGAGCTTCACTATGAGGTGACGGAGCAGATCTTCGTGAAGGGAAACGCGCCGCAGCTGGGCCAGCTGGTCAAGGTTCTTCTGGACAACGCGGTGAAATATGCCTCCGGGGCGCAGAACGGGGCGGAGCAGGACGGGGAAGCCAGCCTGCCTGTACAGTCTGACTTACCCGCACAATCCGGACGGCTTGCGCGCGCAGGCGGCATCCGCGGGGAGGCAAGAAAAGGCGGAGGCCGGGTTGAGGTGCGTCTGGAGCCGTATGGCCGAAGCCGGGCAAGGCTCTGGGTGAACAGTGAGGGAGAGCCCATCCCGAAGGAAAAGCGCACGCTGATCTTCCAGCGGTTTTACCGGGATGAGAGAGCGCGTTCCTCACGCACCGGCTACGGACTCGGCCTTGCCATCGCCGGGGAGATTGCGGCAAACCATCGTGCCGCGATCGGCGTGGAATACCGGAACGGGATGAACTGCTTTTATGTGACCCTGCGAGCCTGCCGGACGGAAAAAGGGACGCCGTGCGGGAAGGGATAAGGCGCCGTGCGGGCAGGGATAAGGCGTTGGACGGACAGGATAAGATGCGGTGCGGGCAGAGCTGAGACGGCGGCGGGAGCCGCCGGACAGAGGCAGGCCGGAGCGGGATTGCCGGTCACTTTTCAGGCCGGAAGGGAATTGCTGGAATTGCTTTCCCCCTCTTTACAACGAACATTTGTTTTGTTATGATAAATGCAAACAGATGTTCGAAAGAAGGTGAGCCCATGAAACAGACTTCCGGAGAAAACGATCCCATGAGAGATATGGCGGTGGAAGAGAGCGTCTGCGGCCGTTATCTGCCTGAGGGTGCCGCCGTAAACAGGAATCTGCCGATTCAGGTGGCGGCTCTGTGCGATACCACGGGGAGTCTCCATCCCCTGTGGTTCCGGTATATGGATGCAGACGGCTGGGTGCGGAAGGTGGAGATCGACTCCGTTCTGTCCGGAAAGACCATTCATTATGCGGGTATCCGGATCGAGCAGTATATCTGCGCTTCCCTGATCGGAGGGCGCAAGAGAACCTATGAGCTGCGCTACAGCGTGGAGAGCCACAGATGGTATTTTTTCCGGATGAAGGATTGAAACGGCGCGGGATGCGCAGACAGGAGCAAAGGATGGAAAGAAAAGAGTATATCCATGTCAGGGATCTGCATACGAGAGACGTATGCATCCTGCCCTGCAGGGAAGAGGGAAAATATTTTCTGTATGACTGCTTTGCAAGACCGGGGCAGCAGGGAAGGGCGGTGAATGTCAGGGAAAGTACGGACCTTGTCTGGTGGACGGACAGCTATCCCGTCTTTGAACCGGATGAAACGTTTTGGGGGCCGCTCGACTTCTGGGCGCCGGAGTGCCACTTCTGGCGGGGAAAGTACTATCTGATCAGTTCCTTCCGCGCGCCGGGCGGATACAGGGGCTGTCAGTTTCTGGAGGCTGATACGCCCAGAGGCCCATTCGTGCCGAAGAAGAACGGTCCGGCCACTCCGGCGGACTGGCAGTGTCTGGACGGGACGCTGTATGAGGACAGAAAGGGGAATCCATGGATGGTGTTCTGCCATGAATGGCTCCAGGTCCAGGACGGCCAGATCTGTGCCATCCGAATGAAGGAGGATCTTTCAGATTCCGTGGGAGAGCCTGTCATTCTGTTCCGCGCGTCGGAAGCGCCGTGGAAGTTCACCGACCCGTCGGGGCTGTGGAGGCTGACCGAGCCCCAGCCCCGGATGGGCTGGGCCAGGGTGACGGACGGCCCTTACATGTACCGCGCAAAAAACGGAGAGCTTCTCATGGTCTGGAGCAGTTTTTCCAATACGGCTTATACCTGCGGCTATGCCCGTTCCCTTTCCGGAGAGATCACCGGGCCGTGGAGGCAGGAGCCGGAACCCCTGTTCAGCCAGGACGGCGGCCATTCCATGCTGTTTCATGACTTTGACGGAAGACTTCTGATGTGCCTGCATTCACCCAACAAAAGCGGGCAGGAGCGCATGCTTTTGTTTGAAATGGAGGATGCGGACGGATGTCTGCGCATCGTAAACGAGCTGACCGGAAACTGGATGTATAATAAATATACGCCGGACGGCGGGGATAAATGGCTTGTGGAGGGAGAAGCGCCTTAAAAGGCGCTTCTCCCTCCACGAGCATATCCCGGAAGCCCCGGAAGCGGGGCAGAAGCAGGATCAGAGCGCTTCGGTCAGGATCCGGACATCCCAGGGCGCCAGAACATCCTCCGCCGTGCTGATTCGTCCGGTGATCAGGTCCGGCTTGCCGGCCAGGCTTGCCGGCACGGGCTGATCCTCTTCGCTGAAGTTGATCAGATAATAGAAACGGGTATCTTCGCTTTCCCTGCAGGAGATTTCCAGCCCGGAGGCTTCCGGAATCAGGCTGCGGACCTGCCCCTGCGAAACGGCCTGATCCAGGATACGGGCGAGTCCGTCCGGCTCCAGCTGCGTGCCGATATAATAGACGGCCCCATTCCCGAAGCGGTTCCGGGTGACGGCGGGCGTTCCGGCGTAGAAATCCCGGGTATACTCTCCCAGAGCCTCCGCGCCCTCCAGGTGGATCTGGTCGTAGACCAGGCTGCATGAAGCGCCGCTGCCGTCGGAAAAGCGCACCCCGTTCTGGAATTCAGGAGGAAGAGAATCGATTTCCTCCACCCAGATGCCGGCCATCTCCCGTAAGGGGCCGGGATAGCCGCCCAGATACACATTGTCGGACGCTCCCACGATACCGCTCATATAGGTCAAAACCAGAATGCCTCCGTTTCGGACGAAGGCTTCCAGAGCTTCCTTCATTTTTCCCCGGATCATGTAAAGAACCGGAGCGCACAGGAGCTTATACCGGGAAAGATCGGCGTCCACCGGAAGCATGTCCACGGAAATATTGCGCTGGTAAAAATAGTCGTAATACTGCTGAACCTGCGGGACATATTTCAGATCGGCGCAGGGGCCGCTGGTGTATTCCAGCGCCCAGTAATTTTCCCAGTCGAAGAGGATGCCGGCTTCGGAATGCTTTTCGCTGCCGGTCGTCGCCGTGCCGAAGCTTTCCAGCTCCCTTCCAAGCTGCGCCACCTCCCGAAAGACCCGGGTGTTTTCCGTACCGGCGTGCGCGATCACAGCGCCGTGGAATTTTTCGCAGCCGCCGACGCTGCGGCGGAGCTGAAAATACTGGACGGAATCCGCTCCGTGCGCGATTCCCTGGTAGCTCAGCGCCCGCATCTGTCCCGGCCGCTTCAGCGTATTGTACTTCTGCCAGTTCTGCTGGCTGGGGGTCTGCTCCATGATCAGAAAGGGCTGATCCTTCAGCCCGCGCATCAGGTCATGCTTCATCGCCACCTGCGCGGGACGCGTATTATATGCCGGATAATTGTCCCAGGAGACGATGTCCATTTCCTTTGCCCATTTGAAATAGTCCAGTCCCTTGTAGGTTCCCATCAGATTCGTGGTCACCGTCGTCTGGGGATTATGCCGATGAATGATGTCCCGCTCCAGCTTATAGCAGTCCAGATAGCTGTCCGAAATGAAGCGCCGGTAATCCAGGGAAATTCCGGCGAAATTGGTGCAGTCCGGGGAAAAGCCGTCTCCCAGCTCGTTGGGAAGAACGATCTCGTCCCAGTCATAAAGCGTGTGTCCCCAGAATTCCATGTTCCAGGCCTCGTTTACCGCCTCGATGGTTTTGTACCTGTCCTTCAGCCAGACACGGAAGGCATTCTGACAGATATCG
The DNA here is from genome assembly GCA_019119595.1 of Candidatus Eisenbergiella merdavium. Taxonomy (GTDB): domain Bacteria; phylum Bacillota; class Clostridia; order Lachnospirales; family Lachnospiraceae; genus Eisenbergiella; species Eisenbergiella merdavium. The sequence goes on from DWWS01000013.1 coordinate 172,713, forward strand.
CAGTAGCATTCGTTTCCGAATTCATTATTGACATGCCAGCAGGTGACGTTGGGCCTGTGCGCGTATCTTTCCGCAAGCCTTTCCACCAGGGCCGCCGCAAAATGCCGGTATACCGGAGAATTGGGGCAGGCGTTGTGCCGCCCGCCGAATTTATGGCGTCTCCCCTCATAGTCGGTGTACATGACCTCAGGATATCTTTTGACCATCCAGGCGGGAAGCGCCGCGGTGGAGGTGGCCATGACGATATCGTAGCCCTCCTCTGAAAGCATATCCACGATCCGGTCCAGCTCATCGAAACGATACTCATGCTCGGAAGGCTGGATCTTCGCCCAGGAAAAGACGTTGATGGTGGCGCTGTTGATCCGGGCGTTCCGGAAAATGCGCATATCCTCCTTCCAGATTTCCTCAGGCCACTGGTTGGGATTGTAATCTCCTCCGTAGAGGATCCGCTTAAATTTTGGTTCCAAAGCAGTATTTCTCCTTTGCAGTAAAATATAAGAAAATAAAAGAAAACAAAATCCGCTCCATCTCTGCAGGGCAGGATGGAAAGCCTTTTTATAGAACAGATTATAAAGGATTTGCAGAAAAAAAGTATAAGAATACTGCCTGTTGAATATAAGATTCTGAAACAGTTGACGGGCGGGAAGCGCCGTGCTATGCTTGGGATTGCGGAAAAAGAAGGAAGGAAAAGAGGCATGCCGATTTATTTTAACAGCACATTAAGCAGGGAGCCCTTTCAGTTTGACTCTCTTGGAATCCACTGGGAGCAGGAGCCGAACCGCAGACCAAAGGGCTTCCCGCTGTACCATTACCTGCAGACGGAAAAGGGAATCGGAACCGTCGTTGTGGGAAAGGAGAGATATTTGCTGGAGGAGGATCAGGGGATCCTGCTGGCTCCGGGAGTGCCTCATGAATACCATGGGGAGGGAGACGGCTGGGTCACCCTGTTCGCAACCTTCAGCGGGCTTCTGCAGGAGAGCATACCGATGCTTTTAAGAAACGCGTCCGTTCTTCTGACAGAAGGAGAAAAGGGAAAAGCCGTCCGGGATATCATCCAAAAGGCAGTGGAGTGCTTTGAGGAAACGCCGGTCAACCTGTATCTGGCCTCCGTATACAGCTATCAGCTTCTCCTGCTTCTGTCGGACGGCAGAACAATGCCGGAGAGAACGGGAAATCCTGCCATGGAAAAGTATGTGCGGCCGGTGCTGAAGCTCATACAGGACCGATATATGGAGCCTCTGACCCTGGAGGAGCTAAGCGGCAGGGTATACGTTTCCCCGCAGTATCTGTCGCGGCTTTTTCTGCAGTATATGGGATGCTCCGTTTATGAGTATCTGACCGGCTACCGGATAACGCGGGCAAAGGAGCTTCTCCTGCGCTGCCCGGACCGGAGAATCCAGGTCATTGCCAACGACGTGGGCTATTCCGATACCAGCCATTTCATCCTGATGTTCCGCAGGGCGACGGAGATGACGCCGGGAGCGTTCCGGAGAATGCATCTGTAGAGGGCACAGAGGCTTGCGGAGGGCACAGGACGGAGTTTCGAAAGGGGGACCTCCGGGTCCGGATGATCGGGTAAGGCTCCGCAAAGCTCCGGATGTTCGGATAACAGAATGGATTGCTAAGAGCGGATAAATATAATAAAATAGAAAAGAGGTCTGCCGGTCTGCTTCGGCGGGCTTCTTCATTGAGGGAACAGGCAGGGGTAAGACGAAATACGGACTGATGAAAGGGAGAGATATTATGCAGCAGTATACGATTCTGATCGCGGAGGACGACGGAGATATCGTGGAGCTTCTTCGGCTGTATCTGGAAAACAGCGGCTACCGTGTGATATCGGCAGGAAACGGGGAAAAGGCGCTGGAGCTTATAAAAAGAGAGCATGTGGATCTGGCGCTTCTGGATGTGATGATGCCTCAAATGGACGGCTACGAGCTGACCCGCCAGATCAGGAAGATCAGCAATATCCCCATTCTGATCCTATCGGCAAGGGATCAGGACTACGATCGGATCCTGGGACTGAACCTTGGGGCGGACGATTACCTGACCAAGCCCTTTAACCCCATGGAGGTGGCGGCGCGCATTCATTCCAATCTGCGGCGCTTTTACGAGCTGGGAGCTGCGGCGGGAGAGGCCGGGCGGCCCGACCGGATAGCGCTGGGAGAGCTGTGTCTGGATGCCGGAGCCATGACGGTGACCAAAAACGGGGAACAGATCTTTCTGACGCCAACGGAATATAAGATCCTGCTCAAGCTGATGCGTTCGCCCGGACGCGTCTATACGAAGGCTCAGATCTATGAAAGCATCAACGGGGAATTTTTTGAAAATGACGATAAAACGATGATGGTACACATCTCAAAGCTGCGGGAAAAGATCGAGGACGATCCCAAAAATCCCCGCTATATCAAGACGGTAAGGGGGCTTGGATACAAAATTGAAGACCGGAAATAAGAAGCGGGGAGATCTGTTCCGTTTTCTTGCGGAAAACTATGTGTTTTTCACCGTCATGAACCTGGTCATCCTGACAGGGATCTATCTGGTGCTATCTGCTTATGCGGATCATATCGCGCCGACTCCGGATGCGGCAGGGCTTCTGCGGGCGCTGTCCACTGTGCCGGACAGGGAGCTTGGCCGCCTGTCGTTTACCTCCTGGCTGGGCAAGGATTCCGGACTTGTGGTGCTGGACGGGGAGGGGAAAGTCCTGTGCGGACAGGCGGATGCAAAGAAAGTTTTTCCTGAAAAGCCTTCCGCCCCCAAAACGGCGCTGCCGGAAGACCAGCCTCAGGAATCTTTTGCGCAGGAAGCGTTTTCTCAGACCTCTTTTTTGCAGGAAACCCTTTCCTGTATCCCGGAATATGCTGCGGACAACCGTGTGCTGGTCGCGGAGCTGCCGGAGGGAGCGGAGGGCGGAAGCTATCTCCTGACCCGGGCAGAGTATCTGGAGGACGGGAGCCTTGGGATCACGGGATATGCGTTCCTGGATGAAAACAGAGCGTGGAAGTCCGGTACCATTCTGCAGAGAGAAAACCCGTTTACAGAGGAGGAGCTGAATTATCTGATGGGCCGCGACGGGCAGGGGCGCAGCATCTATAGATATTCCTATGAAAACCCGGAAGGACAGCCAAGGAAAGCCGTCTTCTGGATGCGGGAGGCCGGCTCTGAGGAATACCGCCTGTTTTACCGGGTGGTGGACGGGATCAAATGGTTCATTCTCCCAATCTATCTGGGCACAGCGGCTTTCTGCATTTTCTGGCTCAGCCGAAGGGTGAAAAGACTTCTCGCGCCCCTGAACGCCGCCGTGGCGAATCTGGCCGCCGATCAGCCCAGCGGGCTGCAGGGATATGAGGGGCCGGTGGAATTTAAGGAGCTGGCAGACAACTTTCTGAACATGGAGAAGGCGCTGAAGGAAAGCGAACGGGAAAGACAGCGCCTGGATGAGGAAAAAAGAAAGCTGCTTTCCGATATTTCCCATGACCTGAAAACCCCGATTACGGTGATCCAGGGCTATGCGGCGGCGCTGCGGGACGGGCTGACCGCCCCCGGCGACCGAAAAAAATATCTGGACACCATTTCCAGAAAAGCGGACAGGCTTAACGACCTGATTCAGACCTTCCACGAGTACAGCAGGCTGGACCGGCCGGATATGCCTGTCCGCAGAAAAAGCGAGGATATCTGCGGGATCGTCCGGGAATATTTCGCACAGCGGTACCAGGAGCTGGAGCTTGCGGGCTTTGAGGTGGAGGCGTCCATTCCGGAGGAGAGCATCCGGGTGGAGGCGGACCGGATGCTCCTAGAACGGGCCATGGAGAATATCGTGAACAATGCGGCCGCCTACAATCCGCCCGGAACCAGGATTCTGGTGGAGGTGGACAGAGAAGGAGAGTTTGCCCGGATCGTGATCGCGGACGACGGGAACGGGATACCGGACGCTCTGAAGAAAAACCTGTTCCAGCCCTTTGTCACCGGCGATGCGGCCAGGGGCAGCAGCCACGGCTCAGGCCTCGGCCTTGCGATCACCGCGAAGATCCTGAAGCTGCATGGCGGGAGCGTCCGTCTGGCAGACCCGCCGTCCGGCAGAAGGGGAGCGGAATTCATCCTTCTGATCCCCGTTCAGGGCGAAGGCGGGGACGAATAGCTGAAATCCCGCTTCATACGTCATTTTTGTACTATTTGACAGAAGCCCGTTCTCTGATTATAATGGGACGGAAATCATTCGGATGGAGGTAAATATGACATTTGTATATCCTGCTGTTTTTACACCGCAGGCGGATGGAAGCGGATACCGCGTGAGCTTTCCTGACCTGGCCTGCTGTGAAGCATTCGGCGCTGATCTGGAGGACGCGGTGGAGAGCGCCATGGATGCGGCTTATAACTGGATCGCTTCCGAGCTGGAGGAGGACGACTGCCATCTGCCGAACCAGACGGCGCTTGAAGATATTCCCTTGAAGGAAGGAGAGACGGCGCGCAAGATCATGGTGCGCATCAAACTGCTTCCGGACAGTGAATGACGGAGAAGGAAGCGGGAAGTCTGAGGAATGAAGGGGAGCGGATGGGAGATTGAAGAATGCGTCTGGCCGCACATTTTTTTCGATCAGAACGCTCCGACATGGAGGTAACAATGGAAAACAAATATTATGAAATGAATATTGTGGGCTGCATCAGAAGGCTGCCGATCATCAGAATTTCGGATACGCTGGATATCGCGAGCTTTGTGCTTCTTGGCGATGCGGAGCTGGTGGTAAAAGCGGCTGCAGCGTTAAAGGAACGGGTTCCTGAAGTGGATTATCTGATCACGGCAGAGGCGAAGGGGATTCCGCTCGTTCAGGAAATGGCGCGCATCATGAATATGAAGCGCTATTTTGTTGCCAGAAAGAGTGTGAAGCCCTATATGCTTGAACCCTTTGTGACGGAGGTTTATTCCATTACCACACAGAAAAAGCAGATTCTCTGTCTGGATAAGGAGGAGAGCAATATGATCCGGGGGAAACGGATCCTCATTGTGGATGATGTGATCAGCACAGGAGAGTCTCTTAAGGCCATGGAGACGCTGGTGGAAAAGGCGGGCGGAAAGATCGCGGGAAAGGCCGCGATCCTGGCGGAAGGAGATGCGGCAAAGAGAAAGGATATCATTTATCTGGAGTCATTTCCCACCTTTCCGGTTGGAAAGTCCCGTTGACAGTGCGGCACAAACGACTTATGAGGAGAACCTTACGTGAAATATCAAGTGAACAACATCAGTTATAAGTATGCGCCCGATGGAAAAGAGGTTCTGAAAAACGTGAGCTTTTCCATCGAAAAGGGAAAGGTTACGGCGATCGTTGGCCCCAGTGGATGCGGAAAATCCACTCTGGTGGAGATTTTTTCAGGAGTGATTCCCAAACTGATTTCCAATGGAGTGCTGGAGGGAAGCTTTGATGTGCCGGAAAAAACCTTTGTCAGCGTGGTAAGCCAGACCCCGGAGAACCAGCTTTTTGGGTACGGTGTGGAGGACGCTATTGCTTTCGGAATGGAAAATCTTGGGCTGCCGCAGGAGGAGATCGCGGACAGGATGGAGTATGTGCTGGACCTTTTAAACCTGCAGTATCTGAGAAACCGCAGCGTGGCAAACCTTTCCGGCGGGCAGCGTCAGTCCGTATGCATCGCCTCTGTTCTTGCCATGAACCCGGATATCCTGATCATGGACGAGCCCGTGAGCTCTCTGGATCCGGGAGGAAAGGCAATGGTCCAGGGGATTCTGAAGCAGCTTTCCATAAATGGAGACACTACCGTTCTGGTGGACAACAATCTGGTCTGGTCGGCGGGAATCGTCGATCATGTGATCGGCCTGCTGGATGGAGAAGTGGTTTTTGACGGAACAAGGGATGAGTTTTTTCAAGATTTCGAACTGCAGGAAAGGCTGGGCGTCATCATCCCTCAGGAGGTGGAGATTTACCGGGAGCTGTCAAAGCGGCTGAAGGGGCTTGAACTGTTTTATACGGTGGAAGAAGCGCAGGAGCAGATCAGCAGACTGATCTCGAAAAAGGACTCGGCGCCTTCCGGCGAAAAAGAGGATAGGGAACGATCCGGACAGGATCAGAAAGCGCCCGTGATCACGGTGCATAATCTGGCGAAAACCTTCCGGGACGGCTTCCATGCCCTGATTGATGTGAACGCTAATCTGCCTGAAGGAAAGGTGATCGCTGTTCTGGGACAGAACGGCTCCGGAAAGACCACCTTTGTAAAGCATCTGAACGGGCTGTACAAGCCTACGGAAGGAGATGTGCGATACCGGGGCGGCTCCATTGTATCCAAAACGGTGGCGCAGATTTCCAGAAATATCATTCTGGTATTCCAGCATCCGGAGCACATGCTGTTTGAGGAAACGGTGGAACGTGAGCTGACCTTCTGCGCCAGAATGCAGCAGGTGGACGTTACAGCGGAACAGATCACAGAGGTGCTCTCCCGTTACCATCTGGAGAGTGAGAGAGAAACCTTTCCTTTGAATCTGTCCATGGGTCAGAAGCATATGCTTACCATTCTGTCCGTTCTGTTTTCCAGCGCGGATGTGATCATTCTGGACGAGCCTACCCTTGGCATGGACGGATTTCTGGTAAAGGATCTGGAGGCGCTGATCCGTTCTCTGAAGGAGGCGGGCAAAACGGTCGTTATGATCAGTCATGAAATTCCTCTGGTATTCCGTACGGTGGATGCTGCGGTGATCCTGAACGCCGGAGAAAAAATATTTGAGGGAAGCAGAGAAGAGCTGGCCAGGGAGAGCGGGATTTTTGACCGGATCGGCATTGCAATGCCGCCTGTTGTGCGGCTGTCCCACAGCCTTGGGCTGGATCAGACCTGCTATACCGTAGAAGCATTTACGCAGCAGGTCATGAAAAGGCATGCGGAAACGGAGGGAGGAAGATAATGGATTACCTGAAATATGTGGACGGGGATTCCCTCCTTCATAAGCTGGATCCCAGGACCAAATTTGTCTTTTTCGTGGTTATGGCGGTTCTCACCAGCCTGATCAAGTCAGGCGTTGCGCTGCTGTTTCTGTTCGCCTTTTTCATTGCGATCTGGTGTACCTGCGGCATTCAGAAATATATGCTCGTTCTGCTTTCCAAGCTGAAGGTACTGCTGCTTTTCATATTCCTTTTGTGGCTGGTGCTCGGCCTGTTTGAAACGCCGGTGGTACAGGGAGGTCCTGTTTTTGTGGAAACGTTTTTTTCCCTGGGCGGAAGGAACGTGGAATTCTGCTTCGACTGGTATGATCTTTATAAGGGGGCGGTCTACGCTCTGCGGATCTTTTTGATGATATCGTCCTTTTATACAGTGCTGATCACCACCAATTTCAGCGAGATCATCCTGGGGCTTCAGAAGTGGCATGTTTCCTACGCGATCGCCTTTGGGATCGGCCTTGTTTTTCAGATCATTCCCATGATCATCACAGAGCTGAATGCGATCATGGAAGCACAGAGCTCAAGGGGGCTGGAGATTGAGGAATGCGGCTGGGTAACAAAGATCAAAAATTATGTGACCTTTTCGCTGCCGCTTTTGTTTCGGGTCATCAGCAAGGGACAGGCGATTTCTCTCGCCATGCATTATTATCAGCTTGATTTCTCCGTGAAAAGAGGAACCTATAAGGCAATCAGGGCAAGCCGCTATGATGCGATCTTTGTGCTCGTTAATGCGGCGGCCATCGCGGTGACGATCGTTCTGCGCATGTTCTTCTACGTTCCGGTGTGATTGTGGAAGGGATCAGAGAAAAGAAAGCCGAAAAAGGAAACGGTCAAATTGGGGAAAGAGAAAAGCATTCCTCTAAAATAAAAAGACAAAATGCCGCACAGGCGGCCGCCGCTTTGGCAGATGTTGAAACGGCCTTCGTGGGTGCGGCAGGAAAAGGAGCAGCTATGATAAAAAGATGGGAAAATCTGACACGAGATGAGATTGCGGCGCTGGATAAGGACAGGACGATCGTTCTGCTCCCCACGTCCGCAACAGAACAGCATGGGCCGCATCTTCCGGTGGGAACGGATGCGGTGATCCTTTCGTCGCTGATCGACCGGATCATTGCGCAGGGAGACGATGCCTTTGAAAAGGGGAATCTGATCTTTGCCCCTCAGCTTCCGATCGGAAAGAGCAATGAGCATATGGGATTTGCGGGAACGATCACCTTCAGCGCGCAGACATACTACGCTCTGCTTCACGATATCGCAAAGTCCATTGCTGACAGCGGCTTTAAAAAGCTGGTGCTGTTCAACAGCCACGGCGGAAATACGGATATGCTCAACCTGATCAGCCGGGATCTGAGAATTGATCTTGGGCTGGAGGTATTTGTGATAGACTGGTGGTTCACCGATTTCTGGGCGGATGGTCTGAAGGATATTCAGCAGTCCGGAAAATACGGTGTGTTCCATGCCTGTGAGCTGGAAACCTCACTGATGCTGGAGGCGAGACCGGAGACGGTCCACATGGAGCTGGCCGTGGATGAGGATCCTGCGGAATGCTTCCGGGGAGATAAGTATGTGACCGTTTTCGGCCCCGTGAACGCGGGATGGAAAACGGCCGACGTGACAAAGAGCGGCGTGATCGGCGCGCCCACCTTTGCCACAGTGGAAAAAGGTCAAAAGCTTTTTGATTACGCATGCAGAAAGCTTCTTGATATATTTGCAGAGATTGCAGATATCAGTTACTAAAGAACAGTTTCTTTATGAGGAGGAAAAAAACGTGAAGAAAAAACTGTCGTTCGTAAACATCATCTTTTTTGTTGTGTTCGGTGTTCTTACCGGCGTGCTCTGGGCTTATCTGTGCCCGATCCCGCTGATTCCCGGCGCCGTACATTTCAGGACGTTCGCATTCATCATTGTGGTGATCGGATACCTGTTCGGGCCTGTGACCGGATTCTTTTCCGGCTATATCGGAACTATTGTCTGGGCCCTTTTGTCCGGAAACTTCATTCCCCTGCATTCCCCCCTTGCCGACGGAATAACGGTGGGCCTGTCCGCTGCGCTTCCGGCTCTGGTGCATATGAGAGGGAAAAAGGATCTGCTTGCGCTGATCGATGAGGGCAAGGGTAAATTCATCGGACTGAGCCTGTTCTGGAGCCTTCTGTTCGGCGTGCTGATGATCCTTACCACCAGCCTTTCCCTGTCCTACTTTGCAGGTCTGGAATATTCCTACTGTGTGATCTGGATCGGAATTGCCGACGTTGTGCCGATCGCGCTCACTCCCTTCGTGGTTCTGCTTCTTGCAAAGAGAATGAAGAATATCAGAAATATCGTTCCCTACATTTAAAAAGCAGTGTAAAAGAATGCAGGCATAACAAGGGCGTGCCGTATACGGAAGCTTCTTTCCGCGAACGGCACGCCTTTTGCATTCCATTTGTCCTCATGCAGAAAAGTTCGTCTGACGGCAAACTTTGAAAGCCGGGAATCCGAAGGCTTTCGGGGAATCGGCCTGCCGCTTTCCCGGATGACCCTTCACCCAATATGCCTCTTGATCGCCTCAAAGCTTTCCGCGCTGATCACATGCTCGATCCGGCAGGCGTCCTCCGCGGCGACCTTCGGATCCACGCCAAGGCGGGTGAGCCAGGCCGTGAGCAGCTCATGGCGCTCATAGATCATTTCGGCGATCGCGCGGCCCGACTCCGTGAGAGTGATGAAGCCCTCCCTGGAAACGATGATGTGCTGCTTCTCACGCAGATTTTTCATGGCGACGCTGACGCTGGATTTTTTAAAGCCGAGCTCCTCCGCGATGTCCACGGAACGGACGACCGGATGGCTCTTGCTCAGGATGAGGATTGTTTCAAGATAGTTTTCAGCGGATTCGTTTACATGTATCATGGTTTTCGCTCTTACCTCCATGCCGGAGCGCCGTTAAATGCCGTTTGACTGTGCCCCGACTTCACAGCTGTTACCAGTATAGCATAATGTAAATAACGCATCAAATAAAAAATTTATTACGGGATCGCCGGTCGTTCCGGGCAGCTTTCCACCGGCCATTCCGGACAGCTTCCCAACCACTTACTCCGCAGGCCGGTACGCGTCGATCAGCTCCATGATATCGGTACGATATATATTTCCGCCCAGAACATCTCCATTTGGAGAAATGCAGATCGCCCTGATGTCCCTGGGGTCTTCCTCATACGGATTTGGCGGAAGTTCTCCCTCTCTGAAATATTCATTCAGATATCTCGCCGCATTTCCGCTGGGGAAAATAATATTGCCGGAGCTTTCCCGGATTCCGGACTGCGCAAATTCCTTCCGCCATGACCCCGGCCGTCTGAAAAAAGTATAACACAGGCCGGAAAACAAAGCCACAGCTTTCGCCTGTTGTTGGACAGAAAAATACTGTTGACGGTTCGATAAAAACAGCGCCGGATGCCCCATAAAAATGCTTTATGTTTTCAGCCAAAAGATATACGGCGGACGTTTCATAAAAAAGGTACTTGACGGCTAATAGAAGTTAGAGTATACTAACGCATGAAGTAAGGAAAAATTCTCAGAAGATTTTCCTAGAAGAGTTTCCGCGGAGAATTTTTCCAGAAGGATTTTCAGCCTACAGAAAGAAGATGAGAAATGATGCCATTGACGATGGTACAGACAGGGGAGCCGAATGTGATCCGCAGGGTTGGCGGAAAAGAGGAAACCAGGAGGTTTCTGGAAAATCTCGGCTTCGTAGCAGGAGGCGTTGTGACCGTGATATCCGAGATCGGCGGCAATATGATCGTCAACGTCAAGGATTCCAGGGTAGCCATAGGAAAAGATATGGCCAATAAAATCATGGTTGGATGAAAAGGAGACAGCCTGAAAAGCAGGCCTGATGGCCTGCTTTTCAGGCGGCAGTCTGTGCCGGGGCGTCACAGACTGCTCTGATGGCAGGACAGAAACCGCATTCGCGGCTTTTGTCCGCCGCTGTCGCTTACGCTCCAGAATGGAGACAGCTTATGAGGACATTGAAGGAAGTTCCCTGCGGGGAAAGCGTAAAGGTTGTGAAGCTCACCGGAGAGGGCGCGGTGAAGCGGCGCATCATGGACATGGGCATTACAAAAGGCGTTGACATCTATGTGAGAAAGGTTGCTCCGCTGGGCGATCCCATGGAGGTGACGGTGAGAGGCTATGAGCTGTCCGTCCGCAAGGCGGATGCGCAGATGATCCAGGTGGAATAATTTTTTTACCAGATAGTTAGCATATACTAATTGAAGATAGTATAAACAAATATCATGCAGACAGCATAGCTGAGAGGCGGAAAAGAGGTAGAGATATGTCAGTTAAGATTGCATTGGCAGGAAATCCAAACTGCGGAAAAACAACGTTGTTCAATGCGCTGACCGGTTCCAATCAGTTCGTGGGAAACTGGCCGGGCGTAACGGTGGAGAAAAAGGAAGGTAAGCTGAAGGGCAACAAGGATGTGGTCATCATGGACCTTCCGGGAATCTATTCCCTGTCCCCCTATACTCTGGAAGAAGTGGTTGCCAGAAATTATCTGATCACGGAAAGGCCCGACGCGATCCTGAACATCGTGGACGGAACCAACATCGAGCGTAACCTGTACCTGTCCACCCAGCTTCTTGAGCTGGGCATTCCGGTGCTGATGGCCGTAAACATGATGGACGTGGTGGAAAAGAACGGAGATAAGATCAACATCAGAAAGCTTAGCGAAAAGCTGGGCTGCGAGGTGGTCGAGATTTCCGCTCTGAAGGGAACCGGCGTGCAGAAGGCCGCGGAGAGAGCGGTCGCCCTCGCGCAGAAGAAGCAGAGCGCGCCCGTGGTACATACCTTTGCTCCTGAAGTGGAAGCGGTGATCGACGAGGTGGAGGGCATGCTGAAGGGTGTGCCGGAGGAGCAGAAGCGTTTCTTCGCCATCAAGCTTCTGGAAAAGGACGACAAGATCCAGGCGCAGATGACGAATGCGCCGGATGTGTCCGCTCAGATCGCCAGGCTGGAAAAGGAGATGGACGACGATACGGAGAGCATCATCACCAATGAAAGATACGTCTACATCTCCTCCATCATCGGAGACTGCTGCAAAAAGAACAGAAAAGGAAACATGACCACCTCGGATAAGATCGACCGGATCGTGACCAACAGATGGGCGGCGCTTCCGATCTTTGCGGTCATCATGTATATCGTTTATTATGTTTCCGTCACGACGGTGGGAACCTGGGCGACGGACTGGGCCAATGACGGTGTGTTTGGAGAGGGCTGGAGCCTGTTCGGACTGGAGATTCCCGGCATCCCGGTGCTGGTGGAATCCCTGCTCACCTCCATCGGCTGCGCGGACTGGCTGTCCGGCCTGATCCTTGACGGTATTGTTGCCGGTGTCGGCGCGGTTCTGGGCTTTGTGCCGCAGATCCTGGTGCTGTTCATCTTCCTGGCCTTCCTGGAGGGCTGCGGCTACATGGCAAGGATCGCCTTCATCATGGACCGTATTTTCCGCAAATTCGGACTTTCCGGAAAATCCTTCATCCCCATGCTGATCGGAACCGGCTGCGGTGTTCCCGGCGTTATGGCCTCCCGTACCATCGAAAATGACCGTGACCGCAAGATGACGATCATGACCACCACCTTCATTCCCTGCGGCGCGAAGCTTCCCATCATCGCGCTGATCGCGGGCGCTCTGTTCGGCGGCGCCTCCTGGGTGGCTCCCAGCGCGTATTTTGTGGGAATTGCAGCCATCATCTGCTCCGGAATCATTTTAAAGAAGACAAAAATGTTCGCAGGCGATCCCGCTCCCTTCGTGATGGAGCTGCCCGCGTATCACCTTCCCACCGTCGGAAGCGTGCTGCGCAGCATGTGGGAGCGCGGCTGGTCCTTCATCAAGAAGGCGGGAACCATCATCCTCCTTTCCACCATCGTGATCTGGTTCACCAGCTATTTCGGATGGGTGGACGGACAGTTCAGAATGCTTGAGGATATGGAGCTTGACCACAGCATCCTTGCGGCCATCGGAAACGCCATCGCATGGATCTTCATCCCGCTGGGATGGGGCGACTGGAGAAGCGCGGTCGCGGCGGTCACCGGACTTGTGGCAAAGGAAAACGTGGTCGGAACCTTCGGCATCCTTTACGGCTTTGCCGAGGTGGCCGAGGACGGCGCGGAATTCTGGGGAACGCTGGCAGGCAGCATGACGGCTGTTGCGGCTTATTCCTTCCTGGTGTTTAACCTGCTGTGCGCACCCTGCTTCGCAGCCATGGGCGCCATCAAGAGGGAGATGAACAACGCGAAATGGTTCTGGTTCGCCATCGGCTATCAGACGATCCTGGCTTACTGCGCATCCCTGTGCATCTACCAGATCGGAACCCTTATCACCACAGGAGCCTTCGGGATCGGAACGGTCGCAGCCATTCTCCTTGTGATCTTCTTCCTTTACCTGCTTTTCCGCCCCTTTAAGGAGAGCAGAACCCTGAAGGTGGATCTGAAGAAGATGGCCAAGGCGGGCTGACCCGGTCAGAACAGAAGATGATTCGATCAGAATAACGGATAAAAGAAAAGAAAAGACGGCATGGTCGGTTTGATGAGACCATGCCGTTTTGCTGCGCTTTTTTGAGGATGCAGTTGTTTTTGAAACTAAAACTGAAACGAGATTTTCAAAGCAGTTTTCAAAGCAGTTTGTTGGAAATCAAAAGTGTTTGCAGTATAATATAGAGTGTTATATTTTAATTTGCTTTTGGGCGAGAGGTTTTCGTATGAGCAAAAAAGGCGGTGGATTTTGGAATAAACCGTTCGGCGGCATCTTTGATTTCAATAAGGATGGCAAAGAGGATTTCGGCGAACAATGGATCGGTTTCAAAATCCTTGAAGAATGTACCAAAGAAGAAAAAGATATGAATGACTATGATTCTGATCATTCATCATTCGACTCTGATTTTGATGACGATGATACCATAGATACCTCCTGGCGTGAGCTCTGCGAGGACGGTTCAGAGTTTGGAATTGACCCGGAGGACTATGAAAACGAAGAAGAATATGAGGAAGCCCTGAACGAAGCAAAGGAAAATGCAGGATCGGTTGATGTATCATTTCAAATAACGGTTGAATGTCCTGCACTTGATGCGTTGGATGAAATAAAAAAAGCAGACAGCATACTTGCTGCCAATTACCTGGCTCACGACGCAGGTTTCTTGTATTCGCAGGCAATTAAAGACAATTTCAAATTACCTGTATCCCTTCCCGATGAAGATGAAACACCGGAGTACGAGTTCTCCCAGATCATTGGCAAAATCGCAAAGCGTGACATTCCCCTTGCTTTTGAGGTCTGGTCCTGGAGTTTAGACCAATTTTTACCCTACGCACAATATGACGAGTACGCAGAATCCGAGCTGACGAACGGCGTAATAGACAGCATGTACGATTATCCGGATCATTTCAGAACGGAGCTTGTCCGCTATATGGATAAGAACCCGAATTTCAGTCAGAAAATTATGGGTGCCAGCAAGGAGCTTGCAGACGACCTGCCCGAATTGGTGTATGAAGCTTTGAAAGACGGCTTGTTCCGCACGGCACAGGCCCTCTTCAAAAGCGGGCTGAAGAAAGCTGAAGATCAATGGAAAGCCATCAACAAGCTGACCGATCGCACGATTAACTGCTGTAAGAAATACGATGAATTGGAACCCATTAAATCATTCAAGGAGCATCTGTTCCCACTTGTAAAAGCCATCGAAACTGGTATGGTGCAGGACGAGATAGCCGAATGGGAACAGGATATTGATAAGTACATAGCCCATCAAGAGGCGTTCAGGGATGTCCTAAATGCCCGGCTGGAAAAAAAGCGACATAAAGCGCGGGAGGAACGTCTGCGGCAACGGCAAAACTATGTAAATCCGCAGGACCCCAAGCTTACAGATGACAAAAACATCTATATCATCTGCGGTGTAATTTTCCCCCACGCAGTAAAGCCTTATCACTACAGGACTGATGGCGGCTCCATTAAGATTGGAGATACGGTTCTTGTGCCGGTATGCGATAAAGAAACAACAGGAACGGTTGTGTCTGTCGGGCAGTATATGCGTATAGCTGCTCCGTTCCCTGTTGACAGGACAAAGTTTATTATCAGGAAGATCCCGGATGAAACGGAGTGAGTTTTTGAGCAAATTTAACTCCTGCGATCCTATTCCTGAAAGTTTCAGAAAAAGCATCGAATGGTCTCAAAGGGCATTGTATAGAGTTTTATATCATAGTACTATATAAAACGAAAGTACGATTAATCTCTTTCGCGTATGGGGGATCTGACTTGTATCATATACGGAGTTAAAAGAACATTGATCATAAAAACCATAATATGCATCAGGGAGGAGAGAAACAAAAAATGGAACGTAAGATCGATCTTTCTGAGATTTCTGACGGAAAGCTGTACACAGCGGAGGATCTGGTGAAGGCAGGCTGCGGCGACTGCGCGGGCTGTTCGTCCTGCTGCCGGGAGACTGGCAATACGATCATTCTGGATCCCTATGACATCTGGCAGCTTGGCCGGGGAACGAAAATGACCTTCACGGAGCTGCTGGAGCAGGGGAGGATCGAGCTGAACATGGCGGACGGCGTGATCCTGCCGAATCTGAAGCTGGGAGAAAAGGGAGAGGGCTGCAGCTTTCTGAACGAGGCGGGCAGATGCTCCATCCACGCCTTCCGGCCGGGCCTGTGCAGGCTGTTCCCGCTGGGAAGGCTGTATGAGGATGGGAGTTTTCGTTATTTTCTGCAGGTTCACGAATGCAGCAGAACGAACCGTTCCAAGGTCAGGGTGAAAAAATGGATCGGAATCCCCGATATCAAACGCTACGAGGCCTTTGTTCTGGTCTGGCACGACTATCTGAAAAAAATTGGGAATGAAGTAAAGAGCGCCGGAGAGGAAGCCCGGATGAAGGAGCTGACCATGTCCGTGCTCAGGCGCTTTTATCTTCCCCCCTATGACGAACGGGATTTTTATGAGCAGTTTTACGAACGCATGAAATTAGGAGAAAATTAAGAAATTTTGTTCTTGACGCGGGTTGGGTGCAGGGGGTAATCTGTTAAGGAGACATTAAGAAATCATTACAAAATTCTGAAATCTTTTCTGTCCATCCAACGAAAGAAAATAAGGAGCAGATTCCCCATGAAATATAGATGTATGCTTAAGATAACGGCTGTCTTCCTGACGGCGGCTTTTTTTACGGTGTCCCTGCCGGCACCTTCCCTTGCGGCGGAGCTTCCTTCCGGCGGAGCGCTTGAAAGCGAGATGACAGAGGGCGAGGGAACGGAGACTGAGGCGCCGGGAAATGAGGGGACGGAGAGCGAAGCGCAGACGGCAGGTACGGAAAGCGCGGAGATTTCTGAAACGGATGCGGAGAGTTCCGCTGAAGAAGAAACGCAGACGGCAGAGAGCTGGCCTGCGGGGCCGGCCATCGCTGCACCGTCGGGGATCCTGATGGAAGCCGCTACCGGTACCGTTCTGTACGATAAAAACATGCATGAGCAGCACTATCCGGCGAGCATTACCAAGGTCATGACGGCGCTGCTCGCCATTGAAAACTGCGATCTGGATGAAATTGTGACCGTGCCCCATGAGGCGGTATACATGGAGGATAAGGGCTCCCATATCGCGCTGGATGAGGGAGAGGAGCTGTCGGTGGAGGACTGCCTGTATGCCATCATGCTGGCTTCCGCCAACGACGCGGCGTATGCTCTTGCAGTACATGTGGGAGGCTCCATCGAGGGCTTTGCCGATATGATGAACGAAAGGGCGCTGGAGCTGGGCTGTCAGGACACGCATTTTACCAATCCCCACGGGCTTCCGGACGAGAATCATGTGACCAGCGCATACGATATGGCCCTGATCACAAGAGAGGCATTGAAGCACGAGATTTTCCGCACGGTTTCCGGGACGACCTTTTATGAGATCCAGCCCTCCGAGAACCAGCCTGATCTGATCCCCATGTCCCATCACCACAAGATGCTTTTTGGAGGCAGATATCATTATGACGGCGTATTCGCAGGAAAGAACGGCTATACAACGGCAGCGCAGAATACTCTGGTTACCTGTGCGCAGAGGGATGGGATGGACCTGATCTGTGTTACAATGGAAACGCAGGGGCAGCAGGTCTATGTGGATGCGGCGACGCTGTTTGATTTTGGCTTTGAAAATTTTAAAAAGGCGGATATCGCGGAACATACCTCCGGCGGCGTGACGGCCTCCGTTCATGCGAGGACGAACGGTGTGGAAAGCGGCGTGGCGCCGACGGAGGAAATCCCGGTTCAGCTTGAGGAAGACGGTTACGTGGTCCTTCCCGCTTCCGTCTCATGGGAGGAACTGGAGCCGGTCCTTTATTACGATACAGAGAATGCGAAGGAGGGAGGAAGCGCAACGCTGGAATACAGCTATGCGGGACGCCTGGTCGGTCAGGCGGAAATCGCGCTTCCCGCTTCTCTTGTAATTCCGGAGGAGACACCTGCGCCGGTGGAAACGGAAGCTGTCGAAGAAACGGTCAGGGAGGAAAAAAACGGTTTCCCGTGGCTGTATCTTGCGGCCGGAATTGCGGCGGCGGCCGCTTTGGCCGGCGGCGGTTATCTTTTCGTCAGACGCCAGATCTGGAAAGCCAGATGGCGCAGGAGAAGATCCGGCAGGAGGGATCCGGTTTACCGCCAGCATGTGAGAAGAAATAACGTTTATCACGTTCAGGCAAGAAAGCGGAGCTGGTGGAGAAGGTAGCAGGGGGTAAACGGTCTTCTGTTCACACAGGAAAACGATGCTGTCAGGCAGTTCATGAAAGAAACGGCATCGGATCCACTTGTGCTGGAGAATCAGCGGTTAGCCCTTCTGAATCAGCAGGCCATGCTTTTTTATCAGCAGCAGGCCGATCCGGTTCTTTGCCAACAGGCGCTCTTAACATACAGGAGCTTGCCGCCGCTGTGCAGCAGTCCACCGCGCAGCCTGCGCGCTATGAATATGAATTAAGAAAGAACGTAAAGGGGCCGGAGTGAATCCGGCCCCGATTTCTGTCAGAGAGCTGTTGCCTGAAGCTGTGAGAGCGTTTCCTTTACATCCCGCATTTGCGTGTCGAGCCGGTTTACCCGGATGGCAAGCATTTCAACCTCAGTCTGAGGCTTCATGGCTTCATGCAGATTTCTTGCCAGATCCAAATGTCCCTCGGCCACACGGCGGATGCCTGTTGTAATTTCATTTTCTATGGTCAGCCTGGTCTGCTTCAGGTCATTTTCTATTGTCCCAAGCCGGAAAACCTCATTTTCAACGGAGTCCATGCGGTTCTCAAGCTTGTCCATACGGCCCTCCAGGCCATCCATACGGCCCTCCAGGCCGTCCATGCGGTTCTCAAGCTTGTCCATGCGGCCCTCCAGGCCGTCCATGCGGTTCTCAAGCTTGTCCATACGGCCCTCTAGGCCATCCATACGGCCCTCCAGGCTGTCCATGCGGTTCTCAAGCTTATCCATGCGGCCTTCTAGTCTGTCAAATCTGTATTCAAACTTACCTTCAAGACTGTCGATTTTTGTTACGATGACGGTCAGTATTTCCTTTAATTCATGATCCATACAGGAACCTCCAATCTTTTTTTGCCAGGCGCCTTTGATGTGATATGACTATATCATAAAAGAAGAGAGGTGTAAATGAATTCAAAATTCAATAAAATTGACCATTGGCACAAGCGCCACGGATGAACGGAAGAGGACGGAAAGGCGGGCTGCGGCGGCCATGCATTCGCTTCGCGCAGGATCCTATTTTACCATTTCCTTCAGCTCCCTCAGAAGCTGTATGTCCTCGGCGGTCAGCCTCAGGTTGGTTCCGATCTGTCTGCCGTCGGGGGAGGTGATGGTCACGTCTATGATGGTTCCCTGCTCCATAGCGGTTTTGGAAGCCGCGTTCAAAAACGCCGGAAACTTGGGATGACGGGTCTGAAACTGTTCCCAGGCGCCCTTTAGCTGAAGCAGCTTAAGCGGATTGATGCTGTTCATTATTTTCTCCTTTGCCACGATCTGATTCCTGATGCCGGAGCGCTCCGGCGCTTATTCAGTTTACAGGAGGCATCCGGTATTGTCAAATCTTATCGAACCGGTTGAAAAGGCGCGGGCATTTACGGTATAATTGACGAAAAGAGGTTCCGGATGCGTAAAACGCTTCGGCAGGGAGGAAATCATGATATTTAAGTGCCAGAGCTGCGGCGGAAATGTGGTATATGACCCGGAGCAGGGAAGGATGCACTGCCCGTACTGCGACGGCGTGGATACGCAGAAGCAGGAGGCGGGAGACGGCCGGATGGTCTGCAAAAACTGCGGCGCGCCCCTTGAGGCGGGAGAATTCGGCTCCGCCGTAAGGTGCGCTTACTGCGGACAGTACACGATCCTGGACGATCGGATCGGGGATGCGTACCGCCCCCGCTTTATCCTTCCGTTTAAGATTGGGAAGAGGGAAGCGTCTGAGCGGCTGCAGGGCGAGTTTAAAAACCGGATCTTTGCGCCGGATTCCTTCCTTTCAGAGGCGACGCTGTCACGGATGGAAGGGAGCTATGTCCCATTCTGGCTGTATGATATGGCCGCGGATTGTCATTATGACGGAACGGGAACCAGGGTACGGGTGTGGAGAAGCGGCGATACGGAATATACGGAAACCTCCTGGTTTCATGTGCTGCGGGATATGCAGGTGCAGTTTGACAAGGTTCCTGCCGATGCCTCCAGGCAGCTTCCGGACGAGATCATGGATCTGATGGAGCCCTATGAGTATGGAGGGCTTCAGGATTTTACGCCGGAATATATGTCCGGCTTTCTGGGAGAGGTATATAACGGTCCCAGTGAGGAGTTTTCGCCCCGGGCGCAGGAAAAGGCCAGAGCGGATGCGAAAAGCCTGCTGATGCAGACCGTTTCCGGCTATTCCACCCTCATTCCGAATCAGGAGACGGTGGACGTCAGGCAGCAGGACGCGCAGTATGCGCTGCTTCCGGTCTGGTGCTACAGATACCGCTACCGGGACAGGGATTATGACTGCTATGTGAACGGCCAGACGGGGAAGATGGCGGGAGAGCTTCCGCTGTCTGTTCCCTGCATGCTGCTCTACACAGGCACGTTTTTTGCCTGTCTGACTGCAGTGCTGATGCTGATCTGGGCGTGCATTTCGCTTTTTTAGAAGAAGGACGGGAAAGCTTCGGCGTGGAGGGCTTCATGGGAAACGGAGATATCAACTGGAAAAAATATTTTGCATACTTCAAATACTGGTTTCTTGCCATCCTTCTGCTTGCCGTGCTGTTCGCGGTTCTGTCCGGGGTTCGGGAGCGCGCGGCGCAGGGGCGGGGAAATGTTGCGGAACGGACGAACCGGGAATGCGATACCTCAGAGCGGGTCTTCGACTATGCGGATGTGCTGACCGAAAGCCAGGAGGAGGCGTTAAGGGCCTTGATCGCGGAGAAGGAGGCGCAGACCGCCTGCGATATCGTGCTGGTTACGCTGAATGAATCCCTTGCGGAATATGCCGCAGCCTATGAGGACAGGATGGGATGGCTTTCCCCCTCCCAATATACGATGGTATATGCGGATAATTTTTATGATGAGCACAAATTCGGCTATGACAGGCCTCACGGCGACGGGGTGCTGCTTCTGGACAACTGGTATCGGGAAGCGGACGGCGGCGTGTATTCCTGGCTGAGTACCTGCGGCAGGGCGGAGGATCGCTTTTCCTCGGAAATGATTGATTCCCTGCTGACTGAGGCGCTCGCGGACGTGGAGCAGGATCCTTATGGAGCCTATGTGGAATATGTGAACCTGTTTGCCCGGATGATGACGGACAGCGGCGGTGTTCCGGAGATCCCGGCGGCTGTTCCCCTCGTTCTTTCGGTTATTGGGACGGCCCTGTTCGCGGCGGGCTCACTGAAGAATCACAAGGGAAAGAGGACCGTGAATCTCACCACCTATGTGGAAGGCGGGGAGCCGGAGCTGAGGAGGCGGGAGGACATATTTTTAAGAAAAACAGTGACGAAAAGACGTATTGAAACGAATGGCGGTGGAGGAGGCAAAGGAGGAGGCGGACATCATGTTTCCTCCGGAGGCGTTTCCCATGGCGGAGGCGGCCACAGAAGGTAGAGAGGAAAGGGGATATCAGAATGAAACTGCAGTATTTGGGACATTCCTGCTTTAAACTGGAGGCAGAGGGGTATGAGATCGTGCTGGATCCGTATGAAAAGGATTCGGTGCCCGGGCTGAAACCGCTTGCCGTTGAGGCGGATCAGTGTCTGTGCAGCCATGGACACGGCGATCACTGCGGTCTGGAATGGATCCGGCTGAAAAACAGCGGGGCGGCAAGCCCGTTTCGGATCGAACGGCTGGAAAGCTGGCATGATGAGGAAAAGGGAGCGCTCCGCGGGAGCAATGTGATCCACATCCTGCAGGCGGACGGGCTGAAGGTCATCCATCTGGGAGATATCGGCTGCATGCCGGAAAAATGGCAGATGGAGCGGATGATGGATGCCGATGTGATCCTGGCTCCGGTGGGAGGCTACTATACCGCGGAGCCGGAGGTGATACGTGAGCTGATCGGAAGGCTTTCCCCCGGCGTCATGATCCCCATGCACTACCGGACGGAGAAAAGCGGCTTTCCGGTTCTGAAGACCTGTGAGGAATATCTGAAGGACTGTGAGAACGTGACGAGATATGATACGGACAGCATACGGCTGGAGCCGGGAGAAAGAGTTGACGCGGTCGTGGCGGCAGGCGCTGCCCCGGCAGGAGATTCCCCGGCGGGAGCTTCTCCTGCTGCGCCAGCGGAAAACAGGGAGCACACAAGGGTGGTTGTCCTGAAGCAGTGGGCGCTTGGCTGAGACTGTTTAGCCTGCTCAGCCTTCAAAGCCGTGCAGCCAGTCCGCTTTCAGGAAGTAGATCAGAAAGACGATGGAGCTTAAGCACCAGGTGAGGGGATAAGCCCAGAAGATCACCCGGATGGAGGGGATGAGGCGCACGGTGACGGTGATATAGCTGATGCGGATCACGCACCAGCAGCAGAGCATGACCAGCATGGGAACGGCGGCTCGTCCTGCGCCCCTTAAAATGCCCGCAACGCAGTGGGAAAAGGACAGCAGGAAATAAAACAGGGTGACGGTTCTCGCCTGGGCGACTCCGTAGGCGACCACCTGGGGATCGCTGTTAAAGGCGGCGATGAGAACCGGGGCGGCAAGATTGATGATAAGCCCCACCAGCTCGGCCATGACAACGGAGCACAGGATGCCGAACCTGGCTCCTTTTTTTGCCCGCTCATACTGCCCGGCGCCCAGGTTCTGGCTGATGAAGGTGGTCAACGACATGGCGAAGCAGGTGATGGGAAGAAAGCCGAAGCCCTCGATCTTGGAATAGGCCCCGCAGCCCGCCATGGCCAGAGCGCCGAAGCTGTTGATGTTGGCCTGCACCACCACGTTTGCCACGGAAATGATGGAATTCTGAAAGCCGGAGGGCAGGCCGTTCTGTATGATCTGCTTCAGGTAAAAGCTGTGGAAACGGATTTTTAACGGATAAACCCGGTAGTCCTCAGGGCTTTTTAAAAGCTGGAGCAGGCAGAGGACGGCGCTGACGAACTGGGATATGATGGTGGCAAAAGCCGCGCTGCCCACACCGAGATGAAATCCGCCGATGAACAGAAGGTCAAGAACCACGTTTACCACGGAGGAAACGATCAGGTAGATCAGAGGGTGCCTGCTGTCCCCTACGGACTGGAGGATTCCAACGAATATGTTATAGAGCACGAAGGCGATGGAGCCGCAGAAATAGATGCGGAAGTAGGTAATGGAATTGGGAAGCACGTTTTCGGGCGTGCCCATCCAGACCAGCAGAACGGGTGCAAGAAGAAGCCCGATCACGGTAAGCAGCACGCCCGCCGCAAGACCGAAGGCTACCGTGGTGTGGATGGCCTTCTGCACACGGTCGATCTGCCTGGCTCCGTAATATCTGGCGATGACGACGCCCGCGCCGATGGAAATACCGTTGAAAAAGCCGACCATCAGAAAGATAAGGCTTCCGGAGGAGCTGACGGCCGCAAGAGCCTCGCTTCCGAGAAAATTTCCAACGATCAGGGAATCCGCGGTATTGTAAAGCTGCTGAAACAGGTTCCCCAGAAAAAGGGGGATGGCAAAGGCGGTAAGCCTTCCTGCAATGGACCCTTCGGTCATGAGTGTGGATCGACTCTGGCTTTTCATAATTTCCTCCGTTTCCGCTCCAAAGAGAGATTTGTCCCTTGGAAGCCCAATTTTTTATTATAGCACGGAAATGAAAAAAACAAATCCCTTTTTGTGGAAATATTTCGAAAAGGGTATTACGTTATGACAGGAGCTGGTCCGGAATATCTTTACGCTGGTGTGGATTTCAGGTGTTTCCGATCTGTTTTTGGGACGCGCTTAAGCTTTGCGCCGGGAGCCTGGCTGATGCCCGGGATCCGGACGGCTTCGGGTGCCTGATGGGTGCGGGGAGGTTTTGGCACCTGGGAAACGGCTCTTGCGGTAATCAGAGGACTTTCCCTCCGGGTAGCTGGTTTTATGCAGCAGGGGGAGGAAAAAGGATGAAAGCGCCATGGCGCGGATGGGAGTAACAGGATGAAGCATATGAGGGAACAGAAAAAAATCATCGTTTTTACTGACAGCGGAGATACGATCATAGATGAAGCGACCCAGCAGTATCGGGAGGACGGAATTGTGACTGCTGCGGATTTCATTGAGGACGCGGGAGACGTCTTAAAGCAGATGGATGAAGCGGGGTATACCATAGCTCTCGTGGCGGACGGTAAAGAGGAGTCCTTTCAGAACGTTTACCGCAAAAACGGACTGAAGGGCTGCTTCGACGCCTGGGTGGTGTCCGAAACTGTGGGTCAGGAGAAGCCTGCGCAGATCATGTTTCAGACAGCCATGGATCAGTTGGGATTGTCGGAAGCGGACAAGCTGAGGATTGTCATGATCGGAAACAACCTGAAGAAGGATGTGGCGGGCGCGAACCGTTTCGGACTGACCTCCGTCTGGCTGGACTGGTCGCCCCGGTATTTTCATGAGTTTGAGGAAGAGGACTGGAAGCCGGATTACACGGTGAGGCACCCCTCTGAGCTGATCCCCCTTTTGGAGAAGTTGGAAAAGGAGCTGGAAGAAGAGGAGCTTCAGAAGCTGGCGGAATACTTAAACACCGAGGAATATATGACGCCCTGCCGGAGCGGTTATATTTGTAAGCGGACATAAAAAGGGACGGGCCGATACGGCGGAAGGGAGTAAGAAAATGAAAAGATACTGGCATCATATCGTAAAAAGCACGGAGAAAACCGTGGAGGGTTATCTGGCAGGCCGGGTGAAGGATGCCTCGCGCCTGGACTACGGCAGAATGAACAGCGAGATCGTGGAAGGAAAGCTGACCATCTATCTGCTGACGGACGCGGTATCCCTGTATTTCTGCAAGGAAAGCAGATATTACAAGGACGCAGCGCTTCTGGAGGCCGTAAAGACCGGGCTTGGCTTCATTGAAAAATGGCAGAGGGAGGACGGAAGCCTGGATTACCCCAGCTGTAATTTCTATTCCGCGCCGGATACTGCCTTCTGCTTCCGCAGGCTGTACGGCGCATGGTGCATCCTTGGAAAATACGGGCAGACGGAGGAGGAAAAGGAGCTGGAGAACAGATATCTGGTTCTGATGCTCCGCTGCATCCCCATCCTTCTCTACGGCGGCTTCCATACCCCGAACCACCGCTGGGCGGTGATGTCCGTGCTCTTCACGCTGGCGAATGTGGTGGAAGGCCAGGGCGAATCTGCGCTTTCCGTTCCCCGTTATCCGGAGGAGTATTTTACCCGGGAGCAGATCCCGACGACGGTTCAGGAGCTGGCCGCAAAGCTGAGGGAGCGCGCCGGTCAGTACCTTGCGGAAGGGATCGACGGGGATGAGGACGGCGAGTATGCGGAGCGCTCCACCGGAAACTACAACGGTGTGGTTGACAAATCCCTGATCTCCGCCTATGAGGCCACAGGCGACGAGGCGTTTTTGGGCTACGTGGAAAGAAACCTGGATATGATGCTCTATTATATCGACGGGGACGATACCATTTTTACCCAGAATTCCACCAGACAGGATCACGGGACGAAGCTCTACCCGGATAAATATTTTTACCTGTATACCTATATGGCGGCCAAAACCGGCAATCCCCTTTTTGACGCCGCCGCCCACAAGAGCATAAAGGATTGCATGGACCGGGCCCAACCCGCGCCGGACTGCATGTATATCTTTATGATGTATGACTGGCTTCTGGACTACGAATTTAAGGGCTACGGCTACCTGAACGAATACCGCCGGTTTTTCCGCGGCTCCCATGTGCTCCGGGTGAAAAAGGAAAGCTATGTCTACAGCGTGCTGAACAACAAGGCCTCCTTCCTTTTCCTGAAATTCGGCGACCTTCCCGTCGGCCTTCGGATCGGGGAAGCCTACTGCGACATCCGCAATTTTATCCCCAGATCCATTGAGCTGAAGAAGGACGGCTGCGTGCTGAAGGCGGAAGCGGGCGGCTGGTATTATCAGCCTTTTAAAGAGGATCAGGGAACCAGCGACTGGTGGGCCATGGATCATACGAAGCGGGATAAGATCTATACCAGCACCGTGGCGATCACCGTCAATGTAAGCGAGCTGGAAAACGGGCTGGAGATCGGCGTGAAGGCCGAAGGGATGAGCGGCCTGCCGCTTCGCGTGGAGCTGGATGTTCCCGCCGGCGTCATTCTGGAAAACGACACCATGTGCCTGACCGCCGGGAAGGGAGAGAGCCTGATCCTGAGGGACGGCGACCTTCGGCTGCACGACGGCGCGACAACGCTTGTAATCGGCCCCGGCTACGGCACCCATGCCTTCAAGGGACATTATTCGGGAGAGCAGCGCAATGAGGATGGCTACAGCATCTTCCTCAACAATTATACGCCTTATGAACGTTCCTTCCGCATTGTGGACGGAACGGAAAAGTAAAAAACAGGAAGCGGCGTCCCTGGCGGATGTATAGCCTGACTCACCGGGTCTGATCCGCCGGGCCGCCGGAAGCTTTCGCAGATGATCCCGATGGGAAAATAGGATTTGGGAAAGGAGAATTCGCGCATGGATACGCAGAGAGCGCTTGCAGAACGATATCTTCCGATTTTTATGCTGGATGAAAAAGAGCCCTTCGCCATGAAGGCCATTGGCTATACGGTTTTTACCTGCGACCTGCGCAGCGATTCCTTCCCGAAGCGCGTAATCAGCGCGGACTGGGAGAGGACGGCGTGCGTGATCGAATATGAGCTCTGGTTCGACTATGACATCCAGCATCTCTATGAGCTGGAGCATGTGTGGGTCTACGTGGCAAAGGATGGTTCCGTAGAAAAGGTGGAGGGAAGCTTCCACGGAAAATATCTGAATCAGGTGGATCTGGATACGGGAATCGTGCCGCTTGATGAGAGCGGACGGATATGTCTGTACCTGCAGCCCGGCAAGCACGCCATCCTTCCCGATCCCCGCCTGGTGCGCCTGGTTCCCCAGTGGCGGGCAAGCTGTGCGCAACTTGCCGGGGCGGACGGGGTGCCGCTCCCGGAGATGTTCCAGGACAGGATGGCGGTTCCGGATGAGAGGACTCAGGAGCTGGTGCACCGTTACATCAGAAAGCGCTTCTCCTTTGAGCCGTCTCTGCGCTTTCGGCCCTTTTTTCCGGAAAGATCGCTTCCGGAGAAAGAGCTGCTCCTTCCCTGGGAAAAGCTGAAGGAAAGCGTGCCGGGACGGCTGGAAGCAGAGCTTGCCAGAATACGGGAGGAGGAAGAGGATGCTGAGGGGGTATCTTCCTGAATTTAAAATAGAAATCTTCTGCGTGCTGTTTTTTTCTGCTTTTGCGTCCCTGCCCGGTCTGAGCCGGATTCTGCACAAATTTTGTGCGATCCTTATTCTTTATCTGCCCAGCAGCTTTGCCGCCCTGTCATATTCCTCCACGGACGCGCCGATCCCCTCGCAGGCGGTCTTCAGATCCACATGGAAGCTTTTCATCGCGGCCTCCGCGCTTTTTACCAGACGCGCCGCGTCTCCCAAAAGACTGCCCTCCTTTCGGCCCTCCTTCCTGCCGGCTTTCCTTCCCTCCGCTCTTCCGGCCTTTCTTCCTTTCCGCAGAGCCTGTTCTTCAATCGCTTCGCTCAGATTACACATTTCCTTCAGCTCCTTTCTGATCGTCGTTTCCAGCTCCATTCCATAGACGCCGGAAAGGATCCGTTCCACATGTTCATCATACTGTGTCTTCGCTCCGGCGGCCTCCAAGGCCTCATAAAGCATGGTTTTCTGTTTTATTTTCCTCCTTCTGTATACAGGACGGGAATGAAAACAGAATGCAGCACATCTTTCCTGTTCCTGCCTGTATTCGATATGAAATGGGTGTCTGGCAGAAACTGCCGAAAGAATGTGCTGACGCACAATTTGAGATGGGACAGGGGCGGTTTGAGAATACCGTCCCATGTATCATGATCTGATTATAGAGATGAGCGGATTTCCTGTCAATATGAAAATCAGGCTCAGGGCGGGGAGCCGTAACAATTCAGTCTTTGACCAAACTGTTACGACAGCCCGTTTATGATTGACTCAGTTTTAGATGAGACACAGGCAGAGACCAGCAGGCCTATGGAAGCCGGGACAGACGCCCGTTTTCATCCAGCCGAAGGACGAAGCTGCAGGAGGCGTTTAAGCGCTCTTTATGCGAGATCAGGAAAATGATCTTTCCCTTTGCCGCTTCCCTGCGCAGGGTATCCAGGATTCTGTCCTCTGAGGCTTCATCCAGAGCGCTGGTGGATTCGTCAAGAATGAGCACGCTTTTGTCGGAAAGAAAAGCGCGGGCCAGAGCGATCCGCTGTTTCTGGCCGCCGGAAAGATTTCTTCCGTTTTCCAGCAGAATGGAAGAGTAGCCGTCCTCTCTGGATTCTATAAAGGAGGCGGCATCGGCAAGGCGGGCGGCACGCAGAATATCCGTTGTAGTCTGTTCCATGGGGGCTGCTCCGCCCAGTATATTTTCTCTGATGGACATATGGAACAGATGAGGAAACTGCGGCACATAGGCGGTAAAACGGCTGACGGCTTCCCGGGAAAGCAGAGAGGCGGCAAGGCCGTCATAAAGGATTTCTCCCCCGGTGGGAGAACGAAGACCGGCAAGAAGTCTTCCCAGGGTGCTTTTCCCCGCTCCGGAGGGCCCGGTGATGGCAACGATGTCGCCGCTTTCAGCAGTAAAGCTCACATCCCTCAGAACCGGCTCGGTGTCCGGTCCATAGCGGAAGTTCAGATGGCGGCATTCGATCCGGGAAATGGTCTGGGGAAATGACCTCCTGGAACAGCCTTCCTCCTGCGGAATACGTTCAGGGGCAAGAAGATCCAGAATATCGTAAATTCGCTCCAAGCTGACCGCATATCTGTTAAGAGAGGAGAAGAAATCCTTCAGATTGCTGAACATATAGGAAATGCCGTCCTGTACGGTCAGAAAGGCCATAACTGTGCCAAGATCGACAATACCGTAAAAATATAGGACACATCCGGCGGCAAGCGCGCCGAGCAGGTTGACGGAGCCGGTCAGTTCGCTTACCGCGTTCATCAGAGCGATGCGATCCTCCTGTTTCGCTCTGCTTCGTGCGATCTCTCTGTGAATGCCGGAGTATTTTTGATACATGACAGAACGGAGCGAAAGCATCCGGACACTTTTCAGACAGTTCAGCAGGGAAAGGAACAATCCGGTGCCTTTGGCGCGATCTGCCTGGATTTTTTCACCAAGCTCTCTGATCCTTCCGGAGAGTCTGCCCAGGCAGAGAATTTCAAGCACGGCGAGGATCAGAATGATGAAGGCGAGCTGCCAGCAGAGAAGAAGCATGAGCAGGATGGAGCCGCCTCCGTAGAAGACCCCCAGGAAAAAACGGTGGAGCGACCAGGAATACAGTTCGCCGATACTGTCCATATCCTGATTCATCCTTGCGATCAGATCTCCGTTTTTAAAGCCTTCCCGGTCTTCCGGCGTAAGGAGCATAAGCTTTTCGGCAAAACGCCTTTTCAGGCGCGCCATAAAGAGCGCAGTCTGCTGTTCTTTCTGATATTCTGCTATGGAGTTCAGGAAAAAAGTGAGGAGGAACACAAGGACACAGTAGAAAACAACCTCTTTCATATAGGAAGGATTTTCAAATTCCACCGCGTTGACCAGGCGCTTTTCTGCCAGACTCATGAAAATCTGAGCCAGGGGGAAGGCTGCCGAATCCCAGAGAAGGGCGGTAAAATAGCGCAGCAGGCTCCTGCGGCCAAAAAAGCGGTCATGAGGGGCTGTCCCGGTTGATATCGCCTCTCCCGGCACTTTGAAAAGTAAGGAAAACAGTCTTCGGTTCATCGGATCCTCCCTTCTGGAATGGCATCGGTTATCTGGAAAGCTGCAGCACCCTGTCACAGGCCCGGAGCAGGGCGGGGCGGTGGGATATGATGAGAACGGTTTTTCCCGCCTGCCGCAGCGTATGGATGCTTTCTATGAGGAGCCGTTCCATTTCCTCATCCAGTGAGGCGGAGGGCTCGTCAAAAAGATAGAGCAGTGCGTCCTGGAGAAAGGCTCTTGCCAGATTCAGCCGCTGGTACTGGCCGCCTGACCATTCCGCTCCGTTCGCCTGCAGCATGGTATCGTATTGTTTTGGAAGTTGACGGATGAAGCCGTCCAGACCGGACAGCCGTGCGGCTGCTTCGATTTCCGAAAGGGTCGCCCCTGGCCGGGAAAAACTGATGTTTTCCCTGACCGTTCCCGGAAAGATCTGATTTTCCTGAAATACGCAGGAAATCTGTTTTCTGAGCTCCGAAAGATTCCATTGGGAAACGGATCTTCCGAATAACAGCAGACTGCCGGACGGAGGCTCACAGAAGCCGCAGAGCAGGCGGAGAAGGGTGGTCTTTCCCACACCGCTTTCTCCGGCGATCCCGATGCACTCACCGGATGAAACCTGCAGAGAGAGTCCCTCAGGGATCCCGGGAAGGGGCAGATTCCGGCAGACGATCGGCAAGCTGGCGTCGAGAAGGCCGCAGGCCCCGTCCGTTCGTTCCTCTGGCAGGAGAAACAGCTCGTCCAGACGCCTCATAGATTTTTCCGTTTCCCGAAGCTCATTCAACGAGCTGAACAGGTCGACGACGGGAGCGTTGATCTGCCCGATGAGCTGCGTATAGGCAAAAAGAAGGGAAACGGAAATCTGACCGTGGAGCGCCAGAACCCCGCCGAGCAGAAAGGCGAGGATACCCGGCACATAGGTAACGGACATGATCAGGGAAAGGGAAAGACAGCTGTTCCGGAAATAGCTTTTCTGGTTGAACAGAAGTGAGCGGAGGAGACGTTCCAGCTTTTGCAGCATCACTTCTGTCATCTGATCGGAAAAAATGGTTTCCGCTCCGTTGACAATGTCGCAGGAAACGTCCGTATATCCGGTTTGAATCTCCCGCCTCTTTTCGTAAATCCTTCCTGCCCGTTTAGAGAAGCCGTTCAGAATAAGCGCAAAGAAAGGAACCGGGAAAAAGACGCCGAGACTGAGGAGAGGGCTGTAATGGAACAGATAGAGGAAGCCGCAGACGGACAGGAGCGGATTTAGAAGCAGGGTCAGCGTTCCGGAGCGGAAAAAGCCGGAAATCTTGTCAATATCTCCGTCATACCGGCTGAGCAGCTCTCCGCCGGAAAGCTTTTCCAGACGATCCGGCCATGCCTGGAGAATGTGGCGGAGCAGATGATCGCGGAGAATGCAGCCCGCTTTGGTCTCAAGACGGCCGGAAACGGTCGCGGAAAGTCCGCTGCGCAGCAGAGTGGCGAGACTTGTGGACGCAAACAAAAGAAAAGCCATACCCGAGCGGGAACGGTTATCGCTCAGAACCGCGTCAATGAGCTGCTGGACCGCGTTGACCTGAAGAAGGCTGAGCGCGACGGATACGGGGGACAGCAGCAGAAGAAGCAGAAAATGGAACCGAAGCTGCTTTAGATATCTGCCGACCCATTTCAGAACATAAAGGAAAGAACCTGATTTCATGTAAATTTCTCCCTGCCTGATAAAATGATTGAACGAAAAGCTGCTTTCAGTATGAACGAAGCGGAAAAAGGAGACAAGAACAGGGAATGATTATAAAAAAAGAGGAACCCGCCGTGTAAAAATGAAAAAAGAAACGGCCGGCCTTTCGGGAGCTGATCTCTGGTGTCAGATCACCCGGCGGGCGGCCATTTCCGTATTCTGTCTTTCTGTAGATTCAGCGATATACTATTTTTTTGATCGCACTGACGGAAAGATGATACTGCTCTGCAAGCTCAGAAACCGGTGTGCCGTTTTGGTGCCGTTCCCGGATACTGCGATTCCGTTCCAGATAATAGCTCCGGGAACCGTTTCCCGTTCCCCAGTCCTTTCTGGGAGCGGCCTTTGGAATATACAGAAGCTTTCCTTCTGTATATTCCTGCACCTCCTGAAGAAGCTTTGCAGGCAGCAGCTCTGCTGCGTTTTGATATTTCATTTTCTGCCTCTTTTGCTTTTCGGTACTGCGGGAGAAATTTCCACAGCGCCATGTGCCCTGTGGCCGACAGTCTCTCGGTCGTCCGGGGCCCCGCCGGTATCAGCCGTGCGGAAGCGGCAGATCATACAGTGTATTTACCCCATACAGACCCCTGTATGTCTGCCGTTCTGCATGGGGGAAGAGGACATGGCAAGTCCGTCTCTGAATAAAAGATACTGTTTTCGTTTCACGCCGGGCTCACCTCCTTTTTCCCAATTATACGGCTTGCCGCAGAGGCTGTCAACGCTATGACCTCCCGGAATCTGTGTCGCTTGCCTGCCGGTAAACTGTGCCCCTTTCCCACTGAACCGGATTTGCATATTG
Organism: Candidatus Eisenbergiella merdavium; assembly: GCA_019119595.1. Taxonomy (GTDB): domain Bacteria; phylum Bacillota; class Clostridia; order Lachnospirales; family Lachnospiraceae; genus Eisenbergiella; species Eisenbergiella merdavium. The sequence continues at coordinate 204,512 of DWWS01000013.1, forward strand.
ACAGAAAATCCGCTCAGCCCTATAATCAGATCATAACAAAGAGGCGGTTTTCTCAAATTGCCTCTGTCTGATCTCAAGCAGTGCGTCAGCACATTCTTTCGGCAGTTTCTGCCAGGTACCCACTCATATCGAATACAGGCAGGAACAGGAAAGACGGACCACATTCTGTTTTTATTTCCGTCCTGTATACAGAAGGAGGAAAATGAAACAGAAAACCATGCTTTATGAAACCCTGGAGAGTGCCGGGACAAAGGCACAGTACGATGAACATGTGAAACGGCTTCTTGGCTTCCGGCCGGTGATCTCCCAGATCCTGATCCGCACCATGACGGAATATGCAGGCCGGACGGCAAAGGAGGCCGCGGCCTGGATCGAACCGGAGGCGCTGTCTTTCGCGCGGGAGGGGGAAGCGGACGGCTCGGACAGGCCCCTTGTCGGAAAAACGCAGGAGAGCCGGTGGCCGGGAGCGGGAAGCACCGTTTATGACCTGCGCTTTCAGGTGCAGGTGCCAAAGCAAAAGGTGCCAGGGCGGCAGGCGGCAAAAAGGCGTGCGTCAAAGCCGGACAAAGAAGGCTCCATTGTTCTTGTGAACCTGGAGGCCCAGAAGAAATTTTATCAGAAATACAGGCTTGTCACCCGTGGGATCTTTTATGGGGCGAAGATGCTCTGCGAGCAGTACGGAAGGCAGTTTGGCCATTCCAACTACCAGAAGCTGAAGAAGGTATACAGCATCTGGATCTGCATGAACGCGCCCAACTATATCGGAAACGCGATGGTGGAGTACAGGCTGGCGAAGCACGACCGGATCGGAAGCGTGCCGGAGCAGGAGAAAAATTACGACAAGCTGTCGGTGATCCTCATCTGCCTGAATACGAAGAAAGGGCTGGGAGAAGAGGGAGGCATCCACCATTTTTTGAACGTGCTGCTGTCGCCTTCCATGGACATGGCTGAAAAGGAAAGGATCCTTTCCGGCGTGTACGGGATGGAACTGGAAACGACGATCAGAAAGGAGCTGAAGGAAATGTGTAATCTGAGCGAAGCCATAGAGGAACAGGCTCTGCAGAGAGGCAGAAGGGCCGGAAGAGAGGAAGGCAGAAAAGCTGGCAGGCAGGAGGGCCGAAGAGAAGGCAGAAAAGAAGGCAGAAAAGAAGGCCGAAGAGAGGGCAGCCTTTTGGGAGACGCGGCGCGGCTGGTAAAAAGCGCTGAGGCCGCGATGAAAAGCTTCCATGTGGATTTGAAGACCGCCTGTGAGGGAATCGGCGCGTCCGTGGAGGAATATGACAGGGCGGCGAAGCTTTTGAGGGGGTGAAGCTTGTTCGGGGCTGTTTTCATGCCTGCGGTTTTACAAATTCTGCATTTCAATAAAAGTCGCTTGAAAAAATCGCCATTTTAAGCTGAAACTCCATTGAAAAAGTTTACATTATAATCAAAAACTCCCTTGAAAAAGTTGTATGTTTCCGTTATGCTGTAATGGAACAGAACAGGGGAGGCGAAGCTGTCATGCTGAAAAGGAAAATTGAACAGAAGCTGATCGACTGGAAAAATACAGAGAACCGCAAGCCATTGATGATCAAGGGCTGCAGACAGTGCGGAAAGACATTTTCTGTCCTTGACTTTGCAAAAAAGAACTACAAAAATGTCGTGTACCTGAACTTTTTTGAAAACCCGGATTATGCTTCTGTATTTTCCGGTTCCCTGGAAGTAGACACGGTCGTGATGATGCTGTCCGCCCTGCTGGGCAGCGAAGCGGTATTTGAGAGCGGCAGGACAGTCCTGGTTCTGGATGAGATCCAGGAGTGCCCGGAGGCCCGGACCGCTCTGAAATTTTTCCGTATGGATGGACGTTATGATGTGATAGGAACCGGCTCTCTGTTGGGGGTGAAGGGATATGGAAAAGAACCGAAATCTGTTCCGGTCGGTTCGGAGACGGTGATTGATATGTACCCTCTGGATTTTGAGGAATTTTTGTGGGCCAATGGGATTGCTGAGCCTGTGATCGAGATGTTGGATCAGTGCCTGCAGAATGAAACGCCGGTCCCAGAGGCTTTGCACAATCGCATGAAACAGCTGCTCCTGCAATATGCGGTTGTCGGCGGTATGCCGGACGCCGTGCAGACTTTTGTGAATACGAAGCAGATGGACGAGGTGCTTCAGATCCAGCGCGATATTGTCCGTTCCTATGAGGATGATATGGTAAAGTATGCGGAGAGGAAGGACAAATCACGGATCAGGGAGTGCTTTCAGTCTATCCCGAAGCAGCTCAGTAAGGAAAACAAGAAATTCCAATACGCTGTTGTCAAAAAAGGTTCTACCGCATCAAAATACGCCGGGAGCCTGCAGTGGATCGAGGACGCCGGTATCATTGTCCGCTGCTACAATCTAAGCACTACCGAACTGCCTTTAGATGGAAACGCCGAAGAAGATGTATTCAAGGTGTATATGCGTGACTGTGGCCTTTTTGTCAGTATGCTGGAGGATGGTACACAGTACGATATCCTGAGGGGAAACCTGTATGGCTATAAAGGGGCGATTTTTGAAAACCTGATTGCCGATATTTTCGGCAAGATGGGACGAAAACTCTATTATTTTCATAAAGATAGCGGGCTGGAGATAGACTTTGTGATCCGTTATAAAGGGGAATGCACTTTGGTGGAGGTCAAGGCATCCACAGGAAATACGAAAAGTACCAGGACGATCCTGCGCCATCCTGAGAAATACCATGTCAGTCATGCGATCAAGCTGGGGGATTACAATGTGGGACGCACGGAACAGCTTCTCACGCTTCCCCTGTATATGGCCTTCCTGTTAAAAGAGCTGTGATTGCCAGACATCCATCTCATATCAAATACGGCAGGGACTGGAAGGACAGGCGGCATTCTGTTTTGGGAGATGCGGCGCGCCTGGTAAAAAGTGCTGAGGCCGCGATGAAAAGCTTCCAGCAGAATTTGTACAGAATCTGCATGATAAAGGAAAAGAAAAGACAGGCGAAAAAACAGAAACTGAGGTATAATGGAAACAGACCCGGAGGGCGTCTGCTCTTCTGCTGAAAACAGAGTGCAGAGCGTACATAAGGCCGGGACAGGGAAAAGAAGGCATGAGCATCAGGGCTCACGCCGGGATCAAAGAGCCGCCCGCGGCGGCGAAACAGGAGGAAAAGCCAATGAAAATCGCATTGATCAATGAAAACAGCCAGGCAGCGAAGAATGAGCTGGTGGAGAGCGTTCTGAAAAAGGTGGTTGAGCCCATGGGACATGAGGTTGTCAACTACGGCATGTACAGCGCGGAGGATGAAAACCAGCTGACCTATGTACAGAACGGAATCCTGGCGGCCATTCTGCTGAATTCCGGAGCGGCTGACTATGTGGTTACGGGCTGCGGCACCGGTGAGGGAGCCATGCTTGCCTGCAATGCATTCCCCGGCGTGCTGTGCGGACATATCGTAGATCCTTCCGACGCCTATATGTTTGCCCAGATCAACGACGGCAACGCCATCGCCCTTCCTTTTGCAAAGGGCTTCGGCTGGGGTGCGGAGCTGAACCTTCAGTACATCTTTGAAAAGCTGTTTGAGGGAGAAAGCGGACAGGGCTATCCCAAGGAGAGAGTGATCCCCGAGCAGCGCAACAAGAAGATCCTGGATGAGGTGAAAAAGATCACGCATACCGATCTGGTTACGATCCTGAAGAGCCTGGATAAGGATCTGGTAAAGGGAGCCATCAGCGGAAAGCATTTCCAGGAGTATTTCTTCGCATCCTGCAAGAATGAAGAGATCGCAGCCTGCGTGAAGGAACTGCTTGAGGCGTAAGAGGACGGCTTGATCAGAGAAAAGAAAGAAAGACAAAAAACAGAAAGACAAAAAGACAGAAAAACAGCGGCAGAGCCGGATATCTCAAAGATATCTTAGGCCCTGCCGCTTCTATTTTCTTACTCCAGAGCCTTTTTCATCAGCTCATAAGCGCCCTTTTCCCCGATCAGCTTCAGATCCCCGCAGACGGCGGTTTCCAGGCCGGGAATCTCGGAAAGATCCATGCCCCAGTAATCGGTGCGGGTAAGGACGGCGCGGGTCAGGGCCTCAGCGCTGTCGTCCTTATGCGCATGGAAGAATTCCAGAACCTCTCTGTCGTCGCTGACGGTGTACTCGTTTCCCTTCGGACGGGTTCCGACAAGTCCTGCGTCCGTAAGCTTCGTCCCGTGATAGAAGGCGATGTAGAAGGCCAGGGAGGCCGTCAGGCAGATGGGCAGGGTACCCGTTTTTTCCACGTAGCCCTTCAGAGAGGGAAACACTCTCGCTTTCCATTTGGAGGTGGAATTTAAAGAGATGGAAAGGAGCGCGTGGTCGATGAAGGGATTGCGGAACCGTTCCGTTACGGAAGCCGCGAAATCCTTCAGCTCCGCTTCCGGCAGGGTGAGGGTGGGAATGATCTCCTCGTAGATGGCCCTGTTCATGAAGCCGCGGATCACCTCGTCCGCCATACAGTCGCGCACGATATCCTGTCCGGCCAGATATGCGCCGAGCACCATGGAGGTATGCGCGCCGTTGAGGATGCGGACCTTGCGCTGCTTGTAGGGCTTGTGGTCGTCTGTGATCAGGATGGGAAGCCCGGCCTTTTCACAGGGGAATTCCTCCTTGATGGACTGCGGCCCCTCAATGACCCAAAAGCCGAAAACCTCGCCGGTATCCATCACGTTGTCGAGGTATCCGTTTTCCTCGTTCAACGCTTCCGCCTCCGCTCTGGGATATCCGGTCACGATGCGGTCAACCAGCGTGGAGCAGAAAATGTTTTCCTTCTCGATCCAGTGAAGGAAGTCCGCTCCCAGGTCCCACTGCTCGGCGTATTTTTTCACGCATTTTTCCAGCTCTTTTCCGTTATCGTCGATGAGCTCACAGGCCAGGATGATAAAGCCCTTTCCCGGCTCGTTTCCAAAGGTCAGAAAGCGCTGATAGAGAAACTGGGTGAGCTTGCCCGGGTAGCTTGCCGCCGGACGGTCGGTGAACTGACAGGAGGGATCGTAGGTGATACCCGCCTCAGTGGTATTGCAGGAAATAAAACGAAGCTCCGGATTTTCGGCGCATTTGAGAACCTCGTCAAAATCAGTATAGGAATTCAGGCAGCGGCTTACGCAGGAGATGATCCGCTTCCGGTTCACCTTTTGCCCGTCCTCGCTTCCGCGCAGATACAGGGTGTAAAGCCCTTCCTGTTCGTTGATGGCGTCCTTCAGATCGAATGCGCCCGGAATCGGTGCGATGGGCTGAACCAGCACGACCTTGCTGTTAAAATCCGCTTCCTCATTCATCCGGTCGATGAAATAGTCCACGAAGGCGCGCATGAAATTGCCCTCCCCGAACTGGATCACCCGTTCCGGAGCCTCCTTCAGAAGATAACCGTCATAACCGTTTTCCGCCAGTGTCTGATAACATAAATGCTTCATATCTACCTCGTTTTCCCGCCGCCACAGGCGGCATTTAATTCATGAGAAATTGGGCAGAGCCCAATTTCCAGGAGAAAACCGGAGGTTTTCTCCGCCTCTTTCTTCTGCCGCCATAGGCGGCTCTAAATTCATGAGAAATTGGGCAAAGCCCAATTTCCAGGAGAAAGCCAAAGGCTTTCTCCGCTGCCGCAGGCGGCATTTAATTCATGAGAAATTGGACGAAGTCCAATTTCCAGGAGAAAACCGGAGGTTTTCTCCGCCTCTTTCTTTACAATGTCACGCCCTGTTTGAAGATCGCCATGTCGTGGAAGCCGGCGGCCTCCGATTTTACCTGTTCTCCGCTGGCAACGCGCAGAACATAGTCGAAAAGCTGTCCGGAGAGTGCGGAGAGGGATGTGCCCTCCAGCAGGGTGCCGCAGTTGAAATCGATCCAGTTTTTCTTTTTTTCATATAAAGGCGTGTTGCTGGATATTTTTACCGTGGGGACGGGGGATGCAAAAGGGGTTCCCCGGCCGGTGGTAAAAAGGACGATCTGTGCGCCCGACGCGGCGAGAGCGGTGGAGGCCACCAGGTCGTTTCCGGGAGCGGAAAGCAGGTTCAGGCCGCGGCTTTTCACCGGTTCTCCGTAGGAGAGCACGCCCCTTACCGGAGCGGAGCCGGACTTCTGGGTGCAGCCGAGGGACTTGTCCTCCAGCGTGGAAATGCCGCCCTTTTTGTTGCCGGGCGAAGGGTTCTCATAGATGCTCTGGCCGTGGGAGGTGAAATACTGCTTAAAGTCATTGATCAGCTTCACGGTCTGATCAAACAGCTCCTCGTTCTCACAGCGGTTCATGAGAAGGGTTTCCGCGCCGAACATTTCCGGAACCTCAGTCAGGATGGTGGTGCCGCCCTTGCTGATGAGAAGGTCGGAAAATCCGCCGACCGTGGGGTTGGCCGTGATGCCGGACAGGCCGTCGGAGCCGCCGCATTTCATACCGATCACCAGCTCGCTGCAGGAAATGGGCTCCCGGCGCGCCTTGCCGGCATATTCCGCAAGCTCATGCAGAATACGGACGCCCTCCTCGATCTCATTCTCACAGTCCTGAGCGACCAGAAAGCGGATCCTTTCGGGATCGTGCCCGCCGATGTATGGCTTCAGCTCTCCGATGTTGCTGTTTTCACAGCCAAGGCCAAGCACCAGAACGCCGCCCGCGTTGGGATGGCGGATCAGATCGGCCAAGACCCGGCGGGTATTTTCCTGATCCTCCCCCATCTGGGAGCAGCCGTAGGGGTGGGAAAAGGAAACGACGGCGTCAATGCTGCCGGAAACCAGATCCTGCGTCCGCCTGGCAATGGCTGCGGCCACATCGTTCACGCAGCCCACCGTGGGGATGATCCACAGTTCGTTGCGCACGCCCGCCTTTCCGTCCGAACGGCGATAGCCCTGGAAAAAGGCTTCTTCGGTGGAAGCGACCGAAGGATGGGCAGGGCGGTAGGTATAGGTGAGCACCCCGTCCAGCGCGGTTTTCAGATTGTGGGTATGTACGTGTGAGCCCTGCGCGATGTCCGCGCAGGCGGTGCCGATGGGTTCCCCGTATTTGATGACGGGAGAGCCGGCCGGGATATCCGTAAGGGCAAATTTATGTCCGGCCGGGATATCCTCCTTCAGAAAAAAGCCGGGGCCCTTTCCGGCTTCGGACGGCTGGCCGGGATCGCTTTCACAGATCCAGGTTCCCGCCGGAAGCGGCCGGAGCGCTACGGCGACGCTGTCCTTCGGGTGGATTCGGATGCAGGTCTGCATATCTGCTGCTACCTCCTTTTGAAAAATGTAAGCTCTTACATTTAAGGTACACCCGTTTATGCGGGAAGTCAAGACTTTCGTTGACTTTTCTTACCTGCTGGAATATAATGAAAAAAATAGCTTGTAAGCGTTTACATCAAGACACATGAGAAAGGGAAACGAAGGGAGCGTTTTCTGCATGAAACGCTTCTGAAATGAAGGGCGCACGTAAACGGGATCGTGCAGAAAGGAAAGAAGAGGTAGAGTATGAAAGCATTCATGGACAAGGATTTTTTACTGAGCACGGAGACAGCAAAAAAGCTTTTCCACAACTGCGCGGAGGTGATGCCGGTTTTGGATTACCACTGCCATATCAATCCGCAGGAGATCGCGGAGGACAGGAAATTTGACAATATCACGCAGGTCTGGCTTGGCGGAGATCATTATAAGTGGCGCGCCATGCGTTCCAATGGTGTGGAGGAGTATTACATAACCGGAAATGCGCCTGACCGGGAAAAATTCCAGAAGTGGGCGGAGACGCTGGAGCTTGCCATCGGCAATCCGCTGTTTCACTGGAGCCATCTGGAGCTGCAGCGCTTTTTCGGCTATAACGGCGTGCTGAACGGAGAGACCGCCGAGGAGGTCTGGAACCTCTGCAATGAAAAGCTGCACGAGGACAGCATGAGCGTCCGCAATCTGATCCGTCAGTCCGGCGTAACGCTTGTATGCACCACGGACGATCCGGCTGACGATCTGAGATGGCATAAGCAGATCGCAGAGGATAAGAGCTTTGAGGTGCAGGTGCTTCCCGCATGGAGGCCGGACAAGGCCATGAATCTGGAAAAGCCGGATTATGCGGATTATCTGAAAAAGCTTGGCGACGCTGCTGGAATGGAGATCACAAGCTTTGCCGCTCTGAAGGAAGCGCTGAAGAAGCGCATGGCCTTCTTTGCGGAAATGGGCTGCCGGGCCAGTGATCACGGTCTGGAATATGTGATGTGCGTTCCGGAGACGGAGGAAAATCTGGAGAAGATTTTTGCGAAGCGTCTTTCCGGCGAGCGGATCAGCAGAGAAGAGGAGATAAAATTTAAGACGGCCTTCATGCTTTTTGTGGGCGGCGAGTACGCCCGCCTCGGCTGGGCGATGCAGCTTCATTACGGCTGCAAGCGTGACAATAATACGGCCATGTACAGCCTGCTCGGGCCGGATACCGGCTTCGACTGCATCAACAACTTTGCGCCGTCCGCACAGCTCGCTGATTTCCTGGATCTTCTGAACAGGGACGGGAAGCTGCCCAAGACGATCGTTTACAGCCTGAATCCCAACGACGACGAAGCGATCGGAAGCATCATCGGCTGCTTCCAGAATTCCGACGCGGTGGGCAAGATCCAGCAGGGCTCCGCATGGTGGTTCAATGATAATAAAACGGGAATGCAGAAGCAGATGACCTCGCTTGCCAATCTTGGCCTGCTTGGAAACTTCGTGGGCATGCTGACGGATTCCAGAAGCTTCCTTTCCTATCCCAGACATGAATACTTCCGCAGGATCCTCTGCGAGCTGGTCGGCGGCTGGGTGGAGAACGGGGAATTCCCGGACGATGAGAGAATGCTGACACGCATCATTAAGGGAATTTCCTATGATAATGCGGTGCGCTATTTCGGTTTTGACCTGGACGAGAAATAAGACGGAAAATGGCCGGAGGGCGGGGGACAATTCCCTGCCCCCGGCTGTTTTGATATCATTGCCTGTTGAGGAGGCAGCAATGGCGCAAAAAATAATGGTAGTAGACGATGAAATAGAAATTCTCAATATGCTAAAACGCTTTTTTTCTCTTGACGGCTATGATGTAATTACCGCAGCCGGAGGGCAGGAAGCCTTACAAAAGCTGTCCCTTAATCCCGATATCATTCTCCTTGACATCAATATGCCGGATATAGACGGACTTTCACTTTGCAAAAGTATAAGGGATTTTGTTTCCTGCCCGATCCTCTTTTTATCTGCCAACGTAGAGGATAGCGATAAAATAAAGGGCTTCGGCGCTGGCGGGGACGATTATATTGTAAAACCATTTTCCATAGATGAATTAGGCGCAAGGGTATCCGCTCATTTGAGGCGTGAAAATCGTAGTCAGGTAAAATCCCATATTTTATTCGATGAGCAATTAGCCATTGATTATTTAGAGCGTTCAGTATATTGGAATGAAAACGAAATCCCTCTGTTAAAAAAAGAGTTTGATATACTTGAAGTGCTTTCACAAAATCCCGGACAAGTCTTTGACAGGGAGCGCCTTTATGAGGCTGCATGGGAGTTGGACGGATTGGGAAATAACTCTGTTGTGGCGGAGCATATCAGGAAAATCCGGGCAAAGTTCGCCGCGGCGGGCGCAAAGCAATATATTGAAACAGTTTGGGGGGTGGGCTATAAATGGAAAAAGTCAGGCATAAATTGAGAGATTTATCAATCCTGTCTACGTTCGTTTTGCTTGCAGTTGCCTTTCTTCTTCTTGCCATGTTATTAGTAGAGGTAGAAAAAACAATGCTCACCAACGCACAGCGGGATATTGCTTTTCAATATTCAGAAATCGTCGAGGGATTTAACGCTGTAAAAGTATGGGGAGATCAATCCGTATTTCCGCTTTCAGAACATGACGGAAAAGTGATGTGGCTATACGAAATGGCTATATGGACGCTGCCGCCCCTTACCTGTCTTGTGTGTTTCATTTTAGCAGGGGTTGTTTTTTACAGAAGCAAAATCAAGAAGCCCCTTATGCTCTTAACCGCATCTGCAAGCCGAATAGCCGCAAATGATCTGGACTTTTCGATTTCGTGTGACAGAAACGATGAAATGGGCTTGCTTTGCAAAGCGTTTGAGAAAATGCGCTCTGCTTTGGAAAATAATAATCGGGAAATGTGGCGGCAGATGAATGAGCGCAAAAAACTAAATGCCGCTTTTTCTCACGATCTGCGGACACCTCTTACGGTGATTGAGGGACATTTAGGCATTTTGCAAAAATACACGCCGCAGGGGAAAATAAGTGTTGATGATGCTATGCAGACCTATACTGCAATGACCGGACAGATTGAACGATTGAAAAACTACGCTTCTTCTATGAACACATTGCAGCGGCTTGAAGATATACCGATCGTAAGAAAGCAGCTGGCAGCCAACAGCTTTACCGCAAGGCTGGGTGATACGGCTGAAATGATCTGCAAAAGTAAGACGCTGACCATTTCGGATAAAACTGCCGTTGAAAATATTCGTGTTGACCCGGAAATCGTCATGCAGGTATTTGAAAACCTGTTGTCCAACGCCGCCCGCTATGCGAAAGCTTCCATATCAATACAATATGCCGTTGATAAGGAAACATTTTCGATAACTGTAACAGATGACGGAGAGGGCTTTCGTGATACCGCCCTGAAATCTGCAACAAACCCATTTTATACCACAGAGAAAAAATCTGATACCGTACAGCATTTCGGGCTTGGTCTTAACATCTGTAAAATCTTATGCGAGCGCCATGGCGGCAATATCCTGTTATCGAATGACATAAAAATGGGTGCGTCTGTAACCGCGTACTTTGGAATGACAGAATAGAAAATATCTTTTTGGAAATCTCCCTGTATTTTGCAGGGAGTTTTTTTCATTTGAAAGATATTTGATAATTGCCGTTTAGAATGAGTTTGTGATCAAAAACCGGCAGCTTGGAAAGGTAATAAAAGGTGATGCTTATGTTACAGATTGAAAAGGTTTCTAAGACATATCGTTCAAAGGGAATCGACTATCCTGTTTTGAAAGAGATTACCGCAACAATTCGCGATGGTGAGTTTGTTGCTGTCATGGGTCCGTCCGGAAGCGGTAAAACGACGTTGCTTAATGTCATATCCGGCTTCATCAGCGCGGACGGCGGAAAGGTTATTCTCGACGGGCAGGATATTTTAACTGGCGAAGAAGACGATCTTGCTGAAATAAGGCAGCACAAACTTGGCTTTGTTTTTCAAGACTTTATGCTACTGAACGGACTGACGATTCGTGAGAATATTTTTCTGCCACAGATCATAGCCGGGAAACAGAAAAGCACAATGGAGCAGAATACCAAAAAGCTGTTATCCGTTTTCGGCATTGAAGAAATCGCAGAAAAATATCCTGCCGAAGTTTCCGGGGGACAGAAGCAGCGGGCTTCCATTGCGAGAGCATTATCAAACAATCCGTCTATTATTTTAGCAGATGAGCCTACGGGCAATCTTGATTCCAAATCAAGTACAGCCGTAATAGAGGCATTTTTGAACGCAAAAGAAAAAATGGGAGCAACCATTTTTATGGTAACACATGACGCTTTTGCAGCTTCTTACGCCGATAAGGTGATTGCCTTAAAAGACGGTATTGTGTTCGGTGAATTGGTGCGTCGAGGACAGCCGAAAGACTTTCTTGACAAACTGCTGGATTTCATAAGAAAGGTAAACGGTGATGGGTATGACGCTTAATGATGTAAGCAGAAAACTTTTTAAGAATAACCGGAAGCAGTATGGGCTGTTCTTCTTCTCGATCGTCTTTTCCATTGCAATGACAGGCGCATACGGCGTTTTGCAATACAGCCCTGCCGTTATCAATGTGTTAGTTGACGGCGGCTCGACACAAACCATTTCACAGGCCATGTTTTTCGGTTCCATGTTGGGTATCATTGTTTTTCTTGTGTATGCGGACAGTATCTTCCTCAAATATAAATCGCGTGAGATTGGTATTTTCCTCTCCCTCGGCATTGACCGACGCAGCGTCCAAAAGATCATTGTCAAAGAATACACGCTCCTTTTTCAAATTGCTGCTCTGCTCGGTCTGCTGCTGTCGGTTCCACTTGCCTGTTTGTGTTGGAATTTTCTCAATCTCTTTCTGGAAACACAGGAAACAGCATTTCGTATCGGCTATGCAGGGTTAGCCATTGCATTTCTGTTTTCCCTGCTGAATTGGTTTATCCTGCGGACGATCAACCGCAGATACATCAAAACTGTTGATATTTTGAAGATCATTCAGGCTTCTGATGAAAACGAAGCTGCAAAAAAAGGAAACCTGTTTTCGTTGATTTCAGGTGTTTTACTTATTCCTGCCGGTATCATTGCGTTTTTCACTTTGCAAAATTTCGGAGGTTTCCTCAATACTTTGTTAGCTTTTACAGGCCTGGCGGGAGCTGCTTCAGGTGTTTATCTGTTGATCGTTCAATGTGCGTCCATTGGGGATATTCTGAAAAAGTACAATGATAAAGCGTATTATAAAAACATCGTCTTTTATAATCTGCTAAAACAAAAAATCCGGCAATATACACGTTCTATATTTGTGGCGACACTTCTCATTACCTTTACGATATTTGGGATTGGCTTCATAGCAGCAGGATTTATTGACGGTTATAACGTCGCCTTGAATGAGCCTTACGACTATACGATCAATGCGACCTGTGAACACCCCATGACTGAAAAACGTATTGAGGAAATGGCTGCAAAAAGCAACGCGACCATTACCGACTTAAAATATATGGATTGCCTGTTGCTCGGTGTGCAGAACAATTATATAAGCGGCGAGCGCGATTGGGGTTCGCGTATCATCGTAAGCGAAGATCATTTTAATGCTGTATCCGATATGGCAATATCCGTCGCAAAGGGAAGTTATACCGTTTATTATGACAGCAGCATGAAGTATAAGCGAAACGCTTTTTCAGCAGATAGCAGCCTTTTTTATAACCCTACTACTGAGCAGGAATTTACCCTGACCCAAAATGAACCGATATGCCGCGATGGACTTTTTAATACCAGGTCTGTTTTTTCCTCGTTTTTGATTTTGAACAATGAGGATTATCATACGATCGCGGCTACACTCGCAAACGAATATAAAGCTGTTTCTTATATGGTAAATGTGGAAAACTGGCAGGATACAACGGATTTTCAAAACAATATCCTGCAGGCTGTTATTTCTGACAACGACGGAGTAATATTCACAAATTGGCATAACAGCGCGACATTTGCGAAAACAGGAAGTCAGGCAGAGTATCTTCCCTTTGAGGGAAACGAAACAAAAATTGCCCGCTTATGGTCGCTATATCCTTTGTCAAAATTGAGCAGCACGACTACGCAGTTTGAAGCCTTTGCCACATACCTCATGCTTATGCTGTTTATTGCCATCGTTGCCTTTGTGTCCGCAGTCATGGTGATGGGTCTGAAACTGATCAGCACGATATGGGACGACGCAGAAGTCTATCGAGATTTGCGGCGATTGGGAATGAAGCGCAAAGCAATCAAGGGGCTTATTACAAAGCAGATGCTATTCGTATATTTTATTCCAACTGTATCTGGCTGCATGATCGGAGCATTTACAACATACCGCATTATGCTGGTTTCCAGCGTTATTTACATTGCTGAAACAATGCAGTCAGTGACCTTTGTATGTGCTTTGGTACTCATCATACAGATTGTTATCTTCTTTATGCTGCGTTCAAAAATCACGCGTGATTACGCATGATACTGCCATAACTAATACAAAAATCTGCCGGACGACGGCAAAAGAAAAAAACACAGGGAAATGTCTGTTCCTTTGCCGTTGAATCCCTCGTCAAAGGGATGAATTACTTCGAAGGTTCAACCGGCAGATCCCCCTCATCCCGGCGGCGGGTAGTGGCCCGGCGGATCAGATTGGCGGAATACATGGTCCGTTCCGGCACATCCCTTCCCTCCAGGACCTGCATGAGCAGGGAGACGGCGGTGGTGCATAAAAATTCCACCCGGTTGTCCGCCGTGGTGATCTCCGGCGTGCTGCAGACGGAAAGCAGCGAATTGTTATAGCCCGTGACCTGGAAATCCTCCGGGATCCGCTTCCCCTTACTGAGCGCGTATTTAACGGCACCGGCGGCAAGCTCGTCGTCGGTGGCGAGGCAGGCGTCGAAGGTAACGCCCTGTGCTTCCAGATCGCGCAGAAACCCGGCGGTTTCCGGAATGCCGGCGGGACAGAGGAAAAAGCGCCCCTCCTTCGGGAGGGAATGCCCGGCGAGAGAGCGGCAGAAGCCGGAAAGCTTGGTTTTTCCGCTGTAGCTTAAGGAACGGCAGAGAAAGATCGGATGGGAGGAGCCCAGTCCGATCAGCTCGTCCGTCATTTCCTTTACGGCAAGGGCATCGTCGCAGACGACGGAATAGGCGCCGCTTCCTGCCAGCACCCCGTTAAGAAGAAAAACGGGAACCTTTTTCGCCGCTTCATACAGATAGGCGTTGTCCTCATCATTATCCTCGATAAACTGGGAGCCTGCCAGGATCAGGGCATCCACATTTCGGGAAAGGAGAAGCTGAAGATAGTTTTCCTTTTCCTCCAGCTGGTATCCGGTGCAGCAGAGCATGGAAGCGTAGGAATTTTTCCAAAGCTCCCGCTCCAGCAGGTAAATGACCCGCGCCAGATAGATATCGGAGGAGTCGGCGCACAGGATTCCCACCGTGCGCATGGTATTCAGACCAAGTCCGCGCGCAAAGGCGTTGGGCGTATAGCCGTTTTGCTCCATCACGTCAAGAACCTTTTTTCTGGTGGCCTCGCTGACCTTATCGCTTCCGTTCAGAACCCGGGAGACGGTGGCGATGGACACGCCCGCCAGTCTGGATATATCATAAATATTCGTAAAAAGTCCTCCCTTCCGGGGCAGATGCCGGTTAAAATCAAATGAGCTGGCTCTATTATAGCAGGCTTTTCTCCGGTTGTCATTCTCATTCCGAGGCGGAGGTGCGGCTTACAGAGGGGGCCTTCGGCTAAAGTAGCCATCCTCCGGAACCTCCCGTTCCTCATAGCCCTGCCGGAAGGAAGAACGGGAGGCGGAGTATCCCGGGCCGGGATGGCTGATTCCGGAACGGTCGATCCCGGAACGGCTGATTCCGGAACGGGCGTCTCTGCCCGTCATATATCCGGCGGAAACGTCGTCCGTACGGCTTCCTTCCTGCTCCTGCGAAAAAAGCCCGTGCAGCAGACAGAAGATCCCGCCCACGAGCAGGGAGAGGAAAAAGAAGCACAGCGCTATGCCGATAGAAAAAGCGATTCCGGAAAAAACGGCGCTTAACGAGGTGAGAAAGGCGGCAAGCGCAAGACAGCCTCCGCCGGCGGCGGAAATGGTAATGCAGCAGGAGAGGGAACGGAGCATGCTGCGGCCTTCGGCCTGCGGGCCCGGAAGCAGCGCGGAAAGAGAGCCAAGGAGCAGGGCGGAAAGCAGGATGCAGGCAAAGACGATCAGCAGCTCAAAAATGCGGGAGGATGTATCCAGAATGAGGATGCCGCCTGCAAACAGCGTAAATACGACGAATGCCAGCAGCATGCTCAGAACGAGGGTGACGATACAGAAGCGGGTGATATTTTTCACAGGGGTTCTCCTCTCTTGAAAACGGCGGTCAGGAAATCCTTCTTGCCTATATGATATTCATTTGAGAGGGGAAGGGTTCCGGGATGTGTTGATCTGTCAGAACAAAAGGGAAATACAGATCGCGACCAGTGTGCTCAGCAATGTACCGAGAAGATAATATTCCGCAAATGCCTGATCGCCGGATATTTTATCATAGCGGGCGATGGATTTTGCGGTAAGAACCAGGCCGACCGCCGAATATTGCTGAATGGAGATCAGAATAGCCATGATCAGTCTTTCCAGCATGCCTATAAATCTTCCGGCCTGTTTCTCTTCTTCAGCAGGTTCTTTTCCATCTGTTTCTTTTTTATCAGTCTTTGAAGTCGGTCGATATGAGCCAAGCAGGTGTACGATCAGGATATTGGCAGGCTTATATAGCAAAAGCAGTTTCAGAATCCAGCTGAAGACAGCGCTGGCAGACAGATTGAATGAGGTCGTAAAATCAAACAAAAATCCGCGATACAATGATGCGATATCTGTATTGCGCATGGAGTACGACAGCAGGGCAAACACTGATACGTGAAGCAGCTGATCTGCCCAAAATATCAGTCGTCTGTACGCATCAGCGTTTTTCTCTGATATGCAGAAATATTTTAAAAACAGATATTGCAACAGATTAATTACCACGTGCGCAAAAAGGAACAGAACAGCAGTTTGAAAGCCGGTTCCTGGAATCAGCAGTAAAAATAAGAAAATGGAGCATGCCGCATAAGGAAGAGAGCGGGATATCAATTCCGTAATCCCCTTTTGTTCCGGCGATACTGCCCTTTCGGGCTGCAAATAGAAATCGGACAGAATATGAATGAAAAGAAAGGTCATGAATAAATTCTTTATCATACAGACAGTTCCTCCATGGCAGCGCTTACCTCTTTCAACGCTTTTTCGTAGGTATAATAGCTTCCCGACGAGAGCGCTTTGTTTACGGCAGACTGTGTGATGCCCATCCGATCGGCCGTTTTTGTCTGGCCGTCCTGATGGATCAGAAGATCCCGGATGATTTCCCTCTGTCTGTCCGTCCAGGTCTGTTCAAGCGTATAGAGCAGAGAGAAGGCGGTGTTCAGGAGTCTTTCGATGGAGCGGTCATCTTTTTCCGATTGGAAAAACAGGTCGGATAAAGCGGCCTTCTTCCTGTTTTCATTTTTCCTGAGAAGATCGATGGCGGCCCGTGCGTGGTAAAAGGCCGGCCCGTCGGAACCAAGGGCCATATCAGGATGAATGTCGGTGGTGATATGACCTGTTCCAATGCCGAAACGGAAGGTGACGGGATAGAGCTCAAACTTTATTTTTTCAATGATTTTCAAAAGATTCTTTCCGTTGAACAGCAGTCCCTGAAACTCGTCGCCAAGCGTGATGAGAAATTTTGCGGCAATATCATCTTCAAAGCTTTCATTGATTTCTTTTAAAACCGCTTCCAGGCGGTTCTGGATTTCCCCGCGTTGTTGGAGTGATCTGGAACCCTGTATGTCCCCGATTACAGCGATAAAGGTACGGTCACTATGGAAACTGCGCATGCTTTCTCCCTTGCTTTTAATGGTATTTTCTCATACTCATGACTTCGGTTACAGAAAAATCAGATCGTTGTGGATCAGAATTATTATAAAACAGAATCAGGAAATAATCAATAAATATTACCTTATAAGGATATATTAAAAGGAAATTCCGCTTTAAGGTGATATTGCAAAGCCGCCATCGGCAAGAGGTATTCCTTATCATCCCCCAAAGCTGACATGCTCCAGCTTTTTCTGCGTACCTGCACGGAAGGAGGGCAGCACGCCCCGGTCCTGCAGGGGAGAGTGTCCCAGAATGCGCCGGTAGCTGCGGTAAAAAGAGGAGTAATCGCCGAAACCGGTGCGGGCGGCAGCCTCCTGTGCGCTCAGGCCGTCGATGAGCAGCTCCTGGGCGAGGATGATCCGTTTGTGGAGCAGATAATCGAAGACCGTGGTTCCGGTGGCCCGGCGGAAAACCTTGTTTAAATGGTGCTTGCTGATATAGAAGCGGTCGCTGAGCTGATCCAGGGTCACAGGCTCCCCCACATGACGGTTCAGATAGAGCAGGATGTCGGAAACCGTGTCGGCACCCCGGTCTGAAGCGGCGGCGGATGCATCCCGTGAGATGGACAGGATGCGGGCAAGCAGGGCTTCAATAAAAATGGGAAGAAGGCGGTCCCGCAGCGGCTCCGGCTTCTGTGTGCAGTCTGCGAGCGCTTCGAAGCAGCCGACCAGCCCGAGCCGGTCCGCCTGTTCAAAGTAGATTTCCGCATTTCTTCTGTCCGGCGAGGGAAAGGCGGACAGAAGAAGGGACCGCCTTTCGGCGGAAAGGATGTCAGGGTGAAAATGAAGGGAGTATCTTCGGTAGGGCATGTCGCTGTTGACATTTACCCCGTGGAAGCAGTGGGGGGAAAGCAGCAGCAGGCTGTCCGGCGTGGGCCGGTACTGCTTTCCCTCCACCAGATAATCCGCGTCCCCCTCCATGAACAGATAGACCTCGTAAAAATTGTGACAGTGCAGGGAATACTCGCCCGTAGCCTTTCGGGATGTGCTGTAGGTGAAGCTTACCTGATCCGTTCCAAGATCTGCGTATTTTATGGTCTGCCCTTCCTCAGGAATCTTTTGTATATTCTTCATGACTTTCCCCGTTTTTCTCTATTTCTCGATCTGTAAGATCAGCATATCCCATCATCGCTATATTTGCAATAAAAAAGTGCACATCTGCAATGGCCTTTTGAACGCTGACGGGCTATAGTAGCCTTAAATAAGGGAGTGCCGCCAGACGGCGGCGAAAGAAGGAGGAAGATTGAAAAATGTGCCAGGTAGCACATTTTTCGATCCGGATTTGTGCCGAAGCGTCACAAATCCTTGGATCGCAGCGCAGAAATCACATACGCGATTTCTACGCGCGTTCCTCAGCGCTAAAGCGCTTCGGAATGGAGGAAAACATGAGAACAGGAGCACAGCTTTACACAGTCAGGGCCTACACGCAGACGGAGCGGGATTTTGCCCGCACGATGAAGAAAATTGCAGAAATGGGCTATACGACCGTACAGATTTCCGCGATCGCCAGGGATATCAGACCGGAGCGGGTGCGTGAGATCTGTGAGGAAAACGGCCTGAAGATCGTGCTGACCCACAGCGACGTGAACCGGATCTTAAACGATACGGAGCGGCTGATCGAGGAGCATGATATCCTTGGCTGCGAGCATATCGGTCTTGGCGCGATGCCGGACAAATACCGCACGCCGGAGTGGATCCGGTATTTTGCGGAGGATTTTAAGGAGCCTGCGAAAAAGATCGCGGCGGCGGGAAAACGGTTCATGTACCATAATCACGCCTTTGAGTTTCAGAAGCTTGCGATACCGGGCTATGAGAAACCGGTCCGGATCATCGAGTATCTGATGGACAGCTTTACTCCGGAGGAGCTGGGCTTTACGCTGGATACCTACTGGGTGGCTGCGGCAGGCGGGGATGTGTGCGACTGGATCGCAAGGCTTTCCGGAAGGATTCCCTGCGTGCATTTAAAGGATATGACGGTGGACGGCTTTACCCAGCTCATGGCGCCCGTGATGGAGGGAAACCTGAATTTTTCCGCCATCCTGAGTCTGCTGGAAAAAACGGACTGCAGGTATCTTCTGGTGGAACAGGATACCTGCCAGGGCAGCCCCTTTGACTGCCTGAAAACGAGCTACGATAATCTGGCTGCGGCGGGCTACCGCTGATCATATTGGTATGGAGGAAGCTATGGAACAGGTAAAGCTTGGAATCATCGGAATCGGAAATATGGGAAGCGGCCACTGCAGGACGATCCTGGACGGAGAGGTGCCGGAGCTTAAGCTGACGGCGGTGGCGGACAGAAGGGAAGCGAGAAGGGAATGGGCGAAGGAAAACCTTCCTTCCGACGTGCAGATTTTTGAGGAGGGCGACGAGCTGATCGAATCCGGCGTCTGTGACGCTGTGTTGATCGCGGTGCCTCATTACGACCACCCCAGGCTGGTGATGTCGGCCCTGGAGCACGGACAGCATGCCCTGTGTGAAAAGCCTGCGGGCGTGTATACGAAGCAGGTGCGGGAGATGAACGAAGCGGCGGAAAAGTCGGATAAGGTGTTCGCCATGATGTTCAATCAGCGGACCAACCACGTATATCGGAAAATGCATGAGATCGTCCAGGGCGGGCAGTACGGACAGATCAAGAGGGTGAACTGGATCATCACGGACTGGTACCGCACGCAGGCCTACTACAATTCCGGCGGCTGGCGCGCGACTTGGGCCGGCGAGGGCGGCGGCGTTCTGCTGAATCAGTGCCCTCACAATCTGGATCTGCTTCAGTGGATCTGCGGCCTGCCGGTAAAGGTACAGGCCTTCTGCCACAACGGAAAGTGGCATGATATCGAGGTGGAGGACGACGTCACCGCCTATCTGGAATTTGAAAACGGAGCAACGGGCGTGTTCGTGACCACCACGGCGGACGCGCCGGGCACCAACCGCTTCGAGGTCACGCTGGAAAAAGCCAAGCTGGTCTGCGAGGACAATAAGCTTTATTTTTACGTGCTGGACGAGAGCGAGCGGGAATACTGCTTCACCGCAACGGAGGGCTTCAAAAAGCCGGAGGGCAGGGAAGTGGAGCTGGAAACGGACGGGGAGAATCCGCAGCACGCGGGTGTGATGAGGGCTTTTGCGGCGAAGATCCTGCGGGACGAGCCTCTGGTGGCGGACGGAAAGGAAGGGATCCGGGGCCTGATGCTCTCCAACGCCATGCATCTGTCAAGCTGGCTGGGTTGTCCCGTCACCCTTCCCATCGACGAGGAGCTTTTCCTGGAGAAGCTGAACGAGCTTCGGAAAAATTCCAGGGCGAAGGAGAACGTCCAGGAGGTCACTTTCCAGACGGAGGGCTCCTACGGAAGCGGAAAATAAAGCAACCGTTTAGCCGAAGGCTGAGTTGTTACAAAATAAATGCATCGGAGGCCGGATTTTGGCACTTCGGCATGGAGGTAAATATGAAGGCTGCAATCGTTGGCTGCGGAAATATCGCGGCCGTGCATGCAGAGAGCATCGGCAGGCTGGAGGGCGTTACCCTTGCAGCCGCCGCGGATATCCGTCCGGAGAGGGCGGAGAAATACGGGGAGAAGTACGGCCTGCGCCCCTATTCCTCCCTGGAAAACTTGCTGGAGGAGGTAAAGCCGGACGTGCTTCACATCTGCACGCCCCATTACCTGCACGTTCCAATGACCCAGTTTGCGCTGGCAAGGGGGATCCACGTGTTCTGCGAAAAGCCGCCGGTGATCTCCCGGCAGCAGCTTACCGGACTGGAGGAGGCGGTGAAAAAGGGGCCGGGCCGGGCGGGCTTCTGCTTTCAGAACCGCTATAATCCCAGCATCCTTTTCGTAAAGGAGCTTCTCGCCTCCGGAGGGGCGGGAAGGATCAGGGGCGCGAGAGGGCTTGTCACCTGGAACAGGCAGGCCGCCTATTATACGGAAAGCGGCTGGCGGGGCAGGATGGATACGGAGGGCGGCGGGGCGCTGATCAACCAGTCCATCCATACCATGGATCTTCTGGGCTTCCTGATGGGAAAGCCGGTATCCGTGGAGGCGCAGACGGCCAACCACCACCTGCCCGGCGTGATCGAGGTGGAGGATATGATGGAGGCCTATATCCGCTATGAGGACGCGGCGGCATGCTTCTACGCCACCACCGCCTACACGGAGGACGCGCCGCCTCTCATCGAGCTTTCCTGTGAAAATATGGTCATCCGCATCGAGGATCTGGAGGTGACCCTCCTTTACCGGGACGGCAGGAGAGAAAAGCCGGAGATCGACAGAAAGCAGGCGCTTGGAAAGAGCTACTGGGGCAGCGGACATCTGGACTGCATTTCGGATTTTTACCGCTGTCTGAAATCGGGCGAGCGCTTCGCCCAGGATCTGGACGGCGTCAGGGATACGGTCCGCCTGATGCTGGCGGCGTATGAGTCCGCAGGATGCGGAGGAAAGGAAATACAGCTATGAATGAGGAAAGAAGGATTCTGAAAAAATGTCCCATAAGCTGCTTCGCGGATGAGATCGATCCTTCCGTGGACAAACAGACGGCGCTCATGGAGGAGCTCGGCATCGGCTGGGTGGAATTTCGGAGCGGAGACGGCAAGGGGGTTGCGGACTATACGCTGGCGGAGGCCGAGGCGCTCATGCGCCGTCTGGAGGAGAAAAAGATCCGTGTTTCCGCCGTGGGATCTCCCATCGGCAAGATCCAGATCACGGACGACTTTGCGCCCCATCTGGAGAAGCTCGCCCATGTGGCGGAGCTTGCGAAGATCTGGAACACCCCTTATATCAGAAGCTTCAGCTTCTTCATCCCCCAGGGAGAAAAGCCTGAGGATTTCCGGGACGAGGTATTCCGCAGGATGGACCGGATGGTGGAGCTTGCGGCGTCAAAAAATCTGATCCTGCTTCACGAGAATGAAAAGGATATTTACGGGGACATCGCCCCCCGCTGTCTGGAGCTGATGGAAAAATTCGGAGGGGAAAGCCTGAAGGCAACCTTCGACTTTGCCAATTTCGTCCAGTGCGGCCAGGATACGATGGAGGCCTACGAGATGCTGAAGGGCCACATCGCCTACGTGCATGTGAAGGACGCCCTTTTTGACGGCGGACGGGTGGTGCCCGCGGGACAGGGAGACGGCAATCTGCGCAGGATCTTCGGCCTTCTCGATGAGGCGGGCTTTGACGGCTTTTTGAGCCTGGAGCCCCATCTTGCCGATTTTGCGGGACTGTCCGGCCTGGAGAAAAACGTCCAGGAGCGGGGCCGCACCGATACGGAGGCGGCGTTCGTCACCGCTTACGAGGCTTTGCAGGGACTTCTCTGCGGCTGAGGATTTATGAGGATTTAAGGACTCAGAAATATAGGATTTCAGGCAATATTCCGGGGCGCTTTGGCCACAGGCCGATCCGCCCCGGATTTCTTTGTGGGAACTGTCATAAAAGAGAGATTTTCCTCCCTTTTCGCTTGACACTTTTGCGGAACGGAAGTAGGATAAGGAAGGGCGCGGAACCGGCTGTCGTCAGGCAGCCATGTTCGGCGCGGACAGTGCGCGAGATGCGGACCGTATCAGGGCGCACATTTTTTACTACAAGGAAAGCGGGGAGAACCTTATGGAGATCATTTTGTTTCTGATCTTGTTTCCATTCCTTGCCGCTCTGGTGATGTCCTGCATGAAACAGCACGGACTGCTCAGAAGGACGGTGCAGTTCACCTTCTGCGGCATCATCGTTACGGCGGTCATCGTATTCGCGGTCACGAATCTGATCGGGGGAAAGACGGTAGCCTATCTGCCGCATACGCATGCCATCGACATGGGAATGCTGATCGCGGAATGGGGACTGGTCGCGCTGGTATTTTATTACAGCTTTAAATACCGGAAATATTACTGTGCGCTTCTTTCCATCCTGCAGACCGGGCTGATGACCTGGCTGGAGCTGAGCGGACGGACGGATCTGGAAGCGAACCATATCCTTGCGGATAAGCTGACGGTAGCCATGGCGCTGATCGTGGGGATCGTGGGCTGTCTCATCTGTGTCTATGCCATCGGCTACATGAAAGACTATAACAGGCATCATCTGGACTATAAGGACAGGAGGTCTTTTTTCTTTTCCATGCTCTTCCTGTTTCTGGGAGCCATGATGGGGCTGATCTTTTCCAGCAACCTGATCTGGATCTATTTCTTCTGGGAGATCACGAGCATCTGCTCCTTCCTCCTCATCGGCTATAATCAGACGGACGAGGCCATGGACAATTCCTTCCGCGCCCTGTGGATGAACCTGTTGGGCGGCCTGGGCTTTGCGGTGGCGATCGTCTATTCCGTTACGCAGCTTCAGATCATCAACATCCAGGATCTGGTGGATTTCGCGGTGAGCGGGGACGAGCGGGCGGCGCTGGCGCTGATCCCCGTGGTGTTCCTTGCCTTCGCCGGACTGACAAAGAGCGCCCAGCTTCCCTTTTCCGGCTGGCTTTTAGGCGCCATGGTCGCGCCAACCCCCACCAGCGCGCTGCTGCATTCCGCCACGATGGTGAAGGCGGGCGTGTATCTGCTGATCCGCCTTGCCCCTGCGCTTGAGGGCAACACGGCGGGGCTGATGGTGACCACCGTGGGCGGCTTTACCTTCCTGATGACCTCCGTGCTCGCCATTTCCCAGGACGACGGGAAAAAGGTGCTCGCCTATTCCACCATATCCAACCTGGGACTGATCACGGCCTGCGCGGGCGTCGGCATGCATGAGGCCGTATGGGCGGGCATCCTTCTGATGATGTTCCACGCGGTTTCCAAGTCTCTGATGTTTCTGTCCGTTGGCGCGGTGGAAAACTGCACCGGCAGCAGAAACGTGGAGGACATGCACGGCCTGATCGTGAAGCTTCCCGGCCTTGCCTATGTGATGATCATCGGTATCGCCGGCATGTTCCTCGCGCCCTTCGGCATGCTGATCTCCAAATGGGCGGCGCTGAAGGCCTATGTGGATTCCGGAAGCATCCTTCTGGTGATCTTCCTGGTGTTCGGAAGTGCCACCACCCTGTTTTACTGGACCAAATGGCTGGGAACGCTGGTTGCGGTGCATCATCATTCCGAGCGCCTGAAAAATGTGACGAAGAAAAGCGAATGGACGGCGCTTCTGATCCTGAGCGTTCTGATGGTGGCGCTGTGCCTGACCTTCCCGCTGGTTTCCTCCGGGCTGATCGAGCCCTTCCTGATGGATATGTACCACACTTATGTGCCGAACCTGATCGGAACCGGAAACCTGTATATCATGATCATGATGCTGTGCCTGATCCTGGTGCTTCCGGTGGCGGTGCGTTTTTTGACCTTCGGAAAAAAGAACAAGCTCGTCATGTCCTATATGGGCGGCGCGAATGCGGGGGACGACCGGAATTTCACGGATTCCTTCGGTGACGAAACGAGGATGTACCTGGCAAACTGGTACATGCCGGATTATTTCAGCGAGAGTAAGGTCCTGATGCCTTCCATGATCTTTGCGGCGGGCGCGCTGATCATTCTTTTGATCCTGACGATCGGAGGTGTGGCTGTATGAAAACTTCCTTCCTCATTGCGATAATATATGTGCTTGGCGCCCCCTTTCTGGGCGCTCTGCTGGAGGGCCTTGACCGGAAGGTGGCGGCCCGCATGCAGGGAAGGAAGGGCCCTTCCCTGTTCCAGCCGCTTTATGATATCCACAAGCTGTTCTGCAAGCAGTCCGTGGTGGTGAACAGCGTGCAGGATTTCCTGGTCTGCGGCTTTCTGGTGTTCGTGGTGTTCACGGGAGCGCTGTTCTTCTGGGGCGGAGATATCCTGCTGGTGTTCTTCGCGCTGACCCTGGCCGGGATCTTTTTCATCATGTCGGCCTGCTCCGCCAACGCGCCTTACAGCTCCATGGGAGCGCAGAGAGAGCTGATGCAGATGATGGCCTACGAGCCCATGGTGCTCCTTACCGCCATCGGCTTTTATATCGCCACGGGAAGCTTTTCCGTGCGTCAGATCGCCCAGGCGCCGGTTTCCGCCGTCTGCTACCTGCCCGGCTTTTTCGTCGGCTTCCTTTTCATCCTGACGATCAAGTTCCGGAAATCGCCCTTTGACATCAGCACCTCCCATCATGCCCACCAGGAAATGGTGCGGGGCATCACCACGGAGCTTTCCGGAAATATCTTGGCTCTGGTGACGCTGTCCCACTGGTATGAAAATGTGTTCCTGCTGGGTGTGGTCGGCCTGTTCATCATCAACGCAAGCTGGACGAGCATTCCTGCGGCCGTTCTGGTCTGCCTTGCGGCTTTTCTGCTGGAAACCCTGATCGACAACGTGTTCCCCAGAGTGAAGTGGCAGGAAATGCTGAAATGGACCTGGGTCGTCACGCTCGCCGCGGGCGGGATCAATCTGATGATCGTGATGCTGATGAAATAAGAGAGGAAAATCAAAATGAAGGTATCGAATTCACCGTGGCTTTTGCACTACGACGGGTCGAGCTGCAACGGCTGCGATATAGAGGTTCTCGCCTGTCTGACGCCGGTATACGACGTGGAGAGGTTCGGAGTCATCAATACGGGAAATCCGAAGCATGCGGATATTTTTCTGATCACGGGAGGCATCAACGAGCAGAATAAGCCTGTGGTACAGCAGCTTTACTCACAGATGCCGTCTCCCAAGGTGGTCGTCGCGGTTGGGATCTGCGCCTGCAACGGCGGGATCTTCAAGGAATGCTACAATATCATCGGCGGCGTGGACACCATCATCCCGGTGGACATCTACGTGCCGGGCTGTGCGGCAAGGCCGGAGGCCATCATCGACGGCGTGGTGAAGGCGGTGGCGCTGCTGGATGAGAAAAAAAGAAAGCGGGCGGAAGAAAAGAAGCTGGAGAAGGCCGGAAGGGAGGGCGCGAAATGATAGACGGAGAGATCATGCAGGTGGACCGGGAAACCCTCATCACGGAGGTGCTGCAGCTGAAGCACCGGGACTACAGGCTCATTCAGATCTGCGCCGCGAACGCGGGCGAAGGAATCGATATCACCTATTCCTTCGGAAAGGAATACAAGATGGTGGGCCTGCGGCTTTCCATCCTGCCGGAGGAAGAGATCGTGAGCATCAGCGATATTTTCGCGCCGGCCTATCTGTACGAAAATGAAATGCACGACCTGTTCGGCGTCAGGGTGAAGATGATGTCCATGGACTATGACGGGAATCTTTACCGCCTCAAGCACAAGACGCCCTACAAAAGGGAAACGGCCGCTCAGAATACAGAGAAACAGGAGGGAAAGTAATGTCCACAAGAAGTATCGTCCCGTTTGGGCCGCAGCATCCGGTGCTGCCTGAGCCGATCCATCTGGATCTGGTGCTGGAGGATGAAAAGGTGGTGGAAGCGGTTCCCTCCATCGGATTTGTCCACAGAGGCCTGGAAAAGCTGGTGGAAAAAAAGGAATTTACGGAATATGTCTACGTGGCGGAGCGTATCTGCGGCATCTGCAGCTTCATGCACGGCATGGGCTACTGCGAGGCGGTGGAGCACATCATGAACATCGAGATCCCGCCCCGTGCGACTTATCTGCGCACCATCTGGTGCGAGATGAGCAGGATCCACAGCCATCTGCTCTGGCTGGGCCTTCTGGCCGACGCCTTCGGCTTTGAAAGCCTGTTCATGCAGTCCTGGCGCATCCGGGAAAAGGTGCTCGATATGTTCGAGGCGTCCACCGGAGGCCGTGTGATCTTTTCCGTGAACAAGATCGGCGGACAGAGAAAGGACATGGACGCTTCCATGCTCCGCCAGTTTGTCGCTGATTTTCAGGACGTGGAAAAGGAGCTGAAGGAAATCACCGGAACCTTCCTGAACGATTCCGCGGTGAACAGCAGACTGCGCGACGTGGGCTTCCTCACGAAGCAGCAGGCCCACGACCTGGGCGCGGTGGGGCCCTTCA
Organism: Candidatus Eisenbergiella merdavium; assembly: GCA_019119595.1. Classification (GTDB taxonomy): domain Bacteria; phylum Bacillota; class Clostridia; order Lachnospirales; family Lachnospiraceae; genus Eisenbergiella; species Eisenbergiella merdavium. The sequence continues at coordinate 231,534 of DWWS01000013.1, forward strand.
TGCGGGCCAGCGGCATTGCCCTGGATAACCGGAAGCTGGGCTACGCCGCCTATGCTGACCTGAATTTTGAACCCGTAACCAGCGAGATCGGCGACTGCTATGCCAGATGCGACGTGCGCATCCGCGAGATCTTCCAGTCCATCGACCTGATCCGCCAGGCGGCCTCCAAAATCCCCGGAGGAGAGGTGGCGGTTCCGGTAAAGGGCTTCCCGGAGGGCGAATATTTCATGCGGGAGGAGCAGCCAAGAGGCGAGGCAATCTACTATGTGAAGGCCAACGGGACGAAATTCATCGACCGCTTCCGTGTCCGCACCCCTACCTTTGCCAATCTGCCCGCGCTGATCGAGACGCTGAAGGGCTGTCAGCTTGCCGACGTGCCCATCCTGATCCTGACCATAGACCCCTGCATCAGCTGTACGGAGAGATAGGAGGCTTTCGCCATGAAAAACATGCGGACCATGAGATTTACCCGGACGGCGCTGAAGAACCTGTTCAGCAAGCCCGCCACCAGACCCTATCCGGAGCAGCCGAGGGAGTACCCGGAGCGGACGAGGGGCCATGTGGAAATTGATATCGACGCCTGCATCCTCTGCGGGCTCTGCTCCAGAAAATGCCCCACCGGGGCCATCACCGTCGACCGGGCGGAGAAAACCTGGAAGATCGAGCGCTTCGGCTGCATCCAGTGCGGCTGCTGCGTGGAGACCTGCCCTAAGAAATGCCTGACCATGAAAAATACCTACACCCGGCCCGGAGCGGAGAAAACGGAGGATTCCTTCTTAAAGACCAATATGCCCGCTCCCGCCGCGAAGCCTGCGGCTCCGGCAGGAAAGACGGAAGCATGAGGGCCCGGATCACGGTGCTCGGCGTGGTGCAGGGGGTAGGCTTCCGCCCCTTCGTGGCGGAGTGCGCCCGGTCGCTTTCCATCCGGGGAAGCGTGCGCAACAGCGGCGGCGTGGTGAAAATAGAAGCGTTTGGCACCCAAAAGGCGATGGAGGAAATGATCCGTCGCCTTCGTTCATGTGCGCCGCCTGCGGCGCAGGTGGAGCGGGTGATCGTGGAAACGTCGGAGGAGACGGATTTTCCGGAGAACGTTGCGGAAAGGGCTTCGGAGGCACTTTGGGAGGACGCTGCAGAGGCGGCCGCGGAAGATTTTCCGGAGAATCCTCCGGAGGCTTTCCGGATCATAGAGAGCGAGGCGGAAAACGGAGCGGACCTTCCTCTGATCCCTCCGGATCTTCCCATCTGTGAGGACTGTCTTGCCGAGCTGAAAGATCCGGCAGACCGTCGGTTTCGATACCCCTTCATCAGCTGTACGGCCTGCGGGCCACGCTACAGCATCCTCGAGGCCATTCCCTATGACAGAGAGCACATTTCCATGCGGGATTATGCCATGTGTCCAGCCTGCGGGCGGGAATACCGACAGCCGGGCGGAAGAAGGCGGCATGCCCAGACCATTTCCTGCAAAGACTGCGGCCCCCGCCTGCTGTTTAGCGGCCGGGAAGGCTTCCGGCACGCTGTGGCCGGGGAGACAGGAGGCCGGGAGGCGGTGCGCATCCTGAAGGAGGGCGGCATCCTGGCGGTGAAGGGGATCGGCGGATATCAGCTCGCCTGCCGGGCGGACCGGGAGGAAACGGTGCGCCGCCTGCGGCTGCTGAAGGGAAGGGAGAAAAAGCCCTTCGCGGTGATGTTTCCCACGCTGGAGAGCATCCGGGATTTCTGTGAGATTTCCGGGCAGGAGGAGGCTCTGCTCCGTTCCCCGGCCCGCCCCATCGTTCTGCTGGAACGAAAGGAGACGGCGCTTTCCTCCTTTTTTTGCCCCTCCCTGTGCGCGGAAAGCAGGTACCTTGGGGCCTTTCTTCCCTATACGGGCCTGCACCTGCTTCTGACCGAAGAGGCGGGGCCGCTGGTGATGACGAGCGCAAACGTGACGGACGATCCCATCATCACTACAGAGGAGGAGCTTTCCGCGCTGTGGGAGCGCTTTCCGAACCTCCTGACGGCGGCCTGGAACACCAGGCGGATCGTGACGCCGCTGGACGATTCCCTGATGCGGGTGACGGCGGGACATGTGCAGATGCTCCGCAGAAGCCGGGGCTTCGTGCCCTCACCGGTGTATTTTGCCCGGACGGAGGATGTGATACCGCCCGGGGAGGCTTCGCTGACGAAAGGAGCGCCGCCGCCCGGGAAGATATCGCTGGCAGGGGAAGGCCCTCTTCTGGCCTTCGGCGGGGATCTGAAGGCGGTTTTCTGCCTTGCGGCGGGAGAGCGGGCCTACCTGAGCCAGTATCTGGGGGATATGGAGAATTTCCGGGTCTATCAGAGCTATCAGAAAGAGCTGTCCCGGATGGAGAGGCTGTTCGGTATCCGGCCCCGGCTGCTGGCCTGCGATCGGCATCCGGGCTACGTCACGGCGCAGCTTGCGGAAAAAATGGCGGAGGAAAACGGCCTCTCTCTGCTGCGCATCCAGCACCATCACGCCCACGCAGCCTCCGTGATGGCGGAGCATGGGCTTTCGCGCTGCATCGGCGTGATCTTTGACGGAACGGGATACGGGACGGACGGCCATATCTGGGGCGGGGAATTTCTGATCTGTGAGGGCGCTTCGTTTCAGCGGGCGGGCCATCTGGAGGAAATTCCCCTTGTGGGCGGGGACGCCTCCGCAAAGGACGGGGCCCTGACCGCGGCCTGCCACCTGGCGGCCCTTTTTGAAAAAAGAGCGGAGCAGGACAAAGGAGACGCGGATTTCAAGGGCGCAGAACGCAGAGGTGCAGATCTCATAGGCGCAGATTTCAGAGGCGCAGGAGAAAAAATCCTCTCCAGGCTGGAGCCGGTGCAGAAGGCGCTGTCCTTTGGCGTTAACGTGTGCGAAAGCTCCAGCATGGGGCGGCTTTTTGACGCGGTGAGCGCCCTGCTCGGGATCCGCAGTGAAAACAGCTATGAGGGGGAATGCGCCGTCGCGCTGGAAAACGAAGCCTGGGAGGCCCGTAAGAGACAGCATGAGCCAAAAGAGGGCTGCGCCGGAGCGCCTGCCCTTCCCTTTCCGGTAAGAAAGGAGGAAGGAATGCTGATCGCGGACAGAAGAGCGCTTTTAACTGCCCTTCTGGAAGCGCTGGGAGAGGAGGCGGCGGAAGCGCCTTCTGCTCAGAAGCTTCTGGCATCTCAAGAGCTTCAGGCGACGCAGAAGCTTCCGGTACTTCAGAAGATTCAGGCGCTTGCCCTTGCCTTTCATGAGGCGGTGGCTGAAATGGTGCTTGAGATGTGCCGCAGGCTCAGGGAGCAGACCGGGATCTGCCAGACAGCCCTGAGCGGAGGCGTGTTTGCCAACGTTTTGCTTCAGGAACGCTGCAGAACGCTGCTGGAGCGGGACGGCTTTTCGGTATATGTGAATGAACAGGTTCCCGGCAACGACGGCGGCATCTGCCTGGGACAGGCGTGGATCGCGGCGCAGAGCGGAAAGTGTCCGTGAGGGACGCGGCGCGGGCCGGAAGCGAAGCTTCTCAGACGGCGTTCAGAGCAGGCTCTCCGCAAAGTCGCACAGGTCGCGGGTGGAATCGGGATTGATACAGGTGCGCTGGGCCTTAAGCATTTTTTCCTTTAATCCGGCCTCGTTCTGCAGGGCGGTGAGGGCGGGAAACAGATCCGTCTGCGGATGCTCTGCGGTGAGGGCCATATCGTGGGAGGAAAACCAGGCGGCGTTGTGCGTCTCGCATCCCGGAATGGGAGAGAGCAGGATGAGCGGCACGCCGGTAACGGCGGCCTCCGTGGAGGAAAGGCCGCCCGGCTTTGTGAGAAAAATGTCGCAGGCTCTCATATATTCCGCCATCCGCGGCGTGCTCTCCAGAATGCGCACCTGGCCGTCGTTCCGGTATTTTTTCAGGAGGCTTTTGTACAGCCCGCGCCTTTTTCCGCAGATGACCACCAGGGTGCCGTCTTTTTCTCCGGCAAGAAAGGCGCGCAGGATCCCGGCGGCACGGGGGATATCCCCGGCGCCGATGCTTCCGCCGGCGAGCAGGCAGCACATGCCGTCCTCCGGCAGTCCCAGCTTTTTCCTGGCCTGCCTCTGAGAGAAGGAGAGGGTGAATTTCCGGTTCACGGGTATGCCAAAGGGCAGGAGCTTTTCCGCCGGGATGCCCCGCGCGGTGAATTCCCCGGTCAGCTCTTGGGAGGGGATCACATAATAGTCGCATACGCCCTCTTCCAGAAAGGGGATGCAGGTGTAGTCCGTGGCGATCTGGATAGTTTTCGGAAGCTCGACGCCTTTTTTTCGCAGGGCCGTCAAAATGTGGGCCGGATACATGTGCGTCATGAGGATCAGGTCAAAATGGTTCTGCTCCAGATAGTGCTTCATGCGTCTGGAAAGCAGGTTGTTCACCTGAAAAACAGGGGAGGAGACGGGCAGATGCCGGTAAGCCTCGCCAAGGGAATAGACGAAGCCGAAAAAGCCGGGAGAATTCTGCACCAGCCGGATATAGCTGTTCCCAACAACAGCGGCGGTTTTTCTGCCGGCAAGGGTAAAGGGATCAAGAAAAACGGCATTGTGGCCGCGCCGTTTCAGCTCGTCTGCCACGGCGCGCGCGGCCGAATGATGTCCGCCGCCCGTGCCGCAGGAAAGGATCAGTGCTTCCATAACAGCTTCACCTCACATTTTTCTCGAATTTCAGAGCCGGAAAGGAGCTTCCCGGCAACGGCCGCCGTGATGAGACAAAATCCCGCCGGGACGGGACTGGCCGGAAGGAGCAGGTACATCAGAGCGGCGGAGACAAGATAGGTAAAAAGGGTTCTGTGGCAGTTGGGCGTGACCTTCAGAACCAGGGAGAAAAAGAGGAACATCCCGGCCAGGATCAGCACCGGAGGCATCTGCGGCAGCAGGCCGAGCAGGCAGCCGAAGGTCACGGTGATCCCTTTTCCCCCGCGGAATCTGTGCCAGAGAGGGAAAATATGCCCGAACACGGGCGCGGCCAGCACCAGAGCCAGCCCGGCTTCGGAGGAATCCGCCGAAAGCGGCCCTCCGGAAAGCCCCGTAAATGCCGGAACAGAAGCGGCAGCGGCCGGCATGCTCCGGTAAAGAAAAACAGGAAGGAAGCCCTTCAGCAGATCGAGGCAAAGCGTCAGAATGCCGACGAGCATTCCTCCGTACAAAAAAGCGTTATAAACGCCGGGATTGTGATCCGGGCTTTCCGCTGCCACGTCCTTCCCGCTGATGCGGTTCCCGAAAAATTTCGCGGGCAGAAGGCTGCCGAGCAGATAACCGAGGGTCGTATAAAGCAATGTTCTGTACAATTTTCTCACCTTTTTTCTTATTGCGTCTGTCTGTTCCTCCCGCGCTTCCTGCGGGATCATTGAATGATTATACATGGATATGCGGGTTTCGTCACGAAGTTTTTTCCGTTTGGATTTCCCGTTTCATTGTGGTATGATTAGGACAAATCGCTTTGTATGGCGGGCAGATCGAAAAAGACGCCCGATATGGAGGTAAATATGTGTGTTGCGCTTCCCGGAAGGGTATTATCAATAGAAGGACAAAGGGCTGTGGTTGATTTCCAGGGGAATCAGGTCACGGCGGAGGCCGGGCTGGTGCAGGTGAAGCCCGGCGACCGGGTTCTGGTGCATGCGGGCTGTATCCTCCAGGTGCTTTCCGAGGAGGAGGGCCGCCGGATGCAGGAGCTGTTTGAAGAGCTGGAGGAGGTCATGGCGGATGAAAATCCTTGAGTATCTGCAGCGCTATGATGGAGAACCCCTCCGCTTTATGGAGGTGTGCGGCACCCATACGGCGGAAATCCACAGAAACGGGATTCCTGCTCTTCTTCCCCCGTCCATTGAGCTGGTATCCGGCCCTGGCTGCCCGGTCTGCGTGACGGTGAGCGCCTACATCGACCGCCTGATCAAGCTGGGAATGGATGAGAAGAACCGGATCGTGACCTTCGGGGACATGCTGCGCGTCCCCGGAAGCCGGATGAGCTTAAGCGAGGCCAGATCCCTGGGCTGCTGCGTGCAGATGGTCTATTCTCCCATGGATGCGCTGAGGCTGGCGCAGAAGGATCCGGAGCATATCTACATCTTTGCCGCCGTGGGCTTTGAAACCACCACGCCGGTCTATGCCCTTCTCATACAGGAGGCGCTGAGACTGGGAACGAAAAATCTGCGCCTTCTCACCTCCCTCAAAGTGATGCCGCCTGTCATTGACTGGATCTGCGCCCGCAGCGAGGCCCCAGATGAGGGACAGGGACTCCGGAGAGACCATGGCTCTGACAGGCTTCAGGAAGTCCGAGGAGACCATGGTTCTGACAGCGGTCCGGAACCCTGGGAAATACACGGTTCCGCCAGGAACCGTGTATTTCGAGGAAACCGCGAATCCGTCAGGATTCACGGTTTCCTTGCACCCGGACATGTGAGCGTGGTGACGGGAAGCCGGATCTTCGTCCCTCTTGCCCGGAAATATGGGCTTCCCTTTGTGGTGGCGGGCTTTGAAGGGGAGCAGATCCTGGGGGCGATCGCGGCACTGGTGAAGCTTCGGGGCCAGGGAAGGGTGCTGAACATGTATCCTTCGGCGGTGACGGAGGAAGGGAACCGGGAAGCGCAGGCGCGGGTGGAGCGCTTTTTTGAGCCCTGCGACGCGGCGTGGCGCGGCATGGGGGTGATCCCGGCTTCCGGAAGAAGGCTGCGGGAGGAGTACAGAGACTTTGACGCGGGAAGTGAAGATCTGACCGGAGATGAGGGTGGAAATCCCGCCTGCCGCTGCGCGCAGGTGCTGACGGGGCAGCTTCATCCCAGGGAATGCCCGCTGTTTGGCAAAGTGTGCACGCCTCAGACACCCCAGGGAGCGTGCATGGTTTCCACGGAGGGGAGCTGCTTTTCCTGCTGGCAGTCCGAGGGGCTGTGAGAAAGCCGGAATACGGAAGGAAAGGAAGAAAACGGTATGAAGATCACGATGGCGCATGGAAGCGGAGGAAGGGAGACAGGACAGCTCATCCGGGAGATTTTTGAGGCGAATTTTCATAATTCTGTGTTGGAAAAAATGGAGGATTCCGCCGTTGTGGAGGGAAGCGGCAGGCTTGCCCTTACCACGGACAACTTCGTGGTGGATCCGCTTTTTTTCCCGGGCGGAGATATCGGAAGGCTGTGCGTATGCGGCACGGTGAACGATCTGCTGATGAGCGGGGCCGTTCCCAGGTATCTGACCTGCGGCTTCATCCTTGAGGAAGGGGCGGACAGCGGGGAGCTTGCCAAAATCGCCGCGTCCATGGCAGAGACCGCAAAGGAAGCGGGCGTTATGATCGTTGCGGGAGATACCAAGGTGGTGCAGGGAAGGGGCGGCGTGTTCATCAATACGGCGGGCGTGGGCTTTGTGCCGGAGGGGATCTCAGTGAGCGCCTCCGCCTGCCGGGAGGGGGACGTGGTTCTGGTATCCGGCTTTCTGGGCGAGCACCATGCGGCGATCTTAAGTTCCCGGATGGGGATCGAGAACGAGATCCGCAGCGACTGCGCGCCCCTGAATGAGATGGTGGCGGCCATGCGGCAGGCAGGCGTGCGCGTTCATGCCATGCGTGATGTGACCAGGGGCGGCCTTGCCACGGTGCTGCATGAGTTTGCCGTCTCCTCCGGCTGCTGCGTGGAGCTTGAGCAGAACGCGCTTCCGGTATCCGGCCCGGTAAAGGGCTTCTGCGGCCTTCTGGGACTGGATCCTTTGTACATGGGAAACGAAGGAAAAATGGCGGCGGTGGTGGATGCGCGGGACGCCGGACCTGCGCTTGCCTGTATGCAAAAAAGCTGCTACGGGGAGCACGCGGCGGTGATCGGAAGGATTTCTCATAAGGAGGATGGAAAGGTTCTTCTGCATACCTCGCTGGGCGGGCTTCGCGTGGTGCCGGAGCTGATCGGGGAGGGACTGCCAAGGATCTGCTGAGCGGATCTGCAGGTCCGCTGCGGCGTTTACAAAGCTGTCAGGACAGGGATATTTTGGGGAAAATGAAAATAAAGGGGCGAAATTTTCGACCCGGTGACAGGGCGTATTTATTCCAATGTGATCAGACGAATGAAAATACAGTACCTTGAAAACATGACTGTTTTTGATATAATAGGCAGAAAGATAAATGTAAGGACTTACATGCATCCGTTTGCGCCGCTGTGCAGCAAACGGGTCCGGGCAGAAGGAAACCATTTTGCCGGCTTTTCTTCGGCCCGTCGCTGGCAGTCCTGAAAGGGAGCGGAGGAATTGAATCAGCCTGCCTGCGTTCCGGAAGGGAGATTATCATGAAACTGACTCTTGCGCCTGCGGCGCGTACGGACAGCAGCCTTGCGGTGGTTTGGGAAAAGCCGGAGGATGCGCACAAAATTGAGGAGTACATTCTGTATCTGAACGGGAAGGAGGCCGCGCGGGTTCAGGAAACGGATCATACCTTTGAAAACCTGGAGCCGGATACGGAATATACCATCCGGCTTGGCGCGGTGCCAAAGGAAGGCTTTCTGCCACAGAGCAATCTGGTCACGGCGAGAACCCGGAAAAAGCCACAGGTGTTTGACGTCACCGGCTTTGGCGCCGTTGGGGATGGAAAGACCCTGAACACGCAGGCCATTCAGGAGGCCATCGACGCCTGTGCGCCGGGCGGCATGGTGTATGTGCCGGAGGGCGTGTTTGTGACGGGAGCGCTTTTTCTGAAAAGCGACATGACCCTGTACGTGGAAAAGGGCGGCACGCTTCTGGGAAGCGGCAGTCCGGAGGACTATCCGCTCATGACCTGTCTGTATGAGGGGAGAAAACAGCTCTGTCACGCTGCTTTGATCAATACGAAGGAGGAGGGCGGCAGAGGGCACGATATTACCATCGCGGGCTGCGGAACCATCGACGGGAACGGAAGCGTTCTTTTAAAAGCGGAGCTGGAGGCGGGAAAGGGCAGGAGGGGAAACCTGATCTGCCTCAGAAATACGGACGATATCTATATGAAGGATATCACGGTGCGCCAGTCTCCCTTCTGGTGCGTGCACATGATCTACTGCAGCCGCATCAGCATGAACCGGGTCACCATTAACACCAAATACGATGAAAAGGGGAACCGCTACGAGGGAATTTTCAACGGGGACGGCTTTGACCCCGATTCCTGCCGGGAGGTTTTTCTGTTCCATTCCGATATCACCAGCCAGGACGACTGCGTGGCGGTCAAATCCGGGCGGGATGAGGAGGGACGGGCCGTGGGGCTTCCCTCTGAAAAGATCCGCATCACCAACTGCCGTTTTCATTCCGGCTTCGGCGTTGCGATGGGAAGCGAGATGGCGGGCGGCGTCCGCGACGTGCTGGTGCAGGACTGCACGTTTACGGATTCCTTTTCCATCGCCAGCCTGAAGGCGCCCAGGGGCAGAGGCGCGTGCATTGAAAAAATCCGCTATGAGAGCTGCCGCCTGGTCAATCGCGACGAGAGCATTAAGAGCAGCAAATGGTTTAAGGGAGCCCTTTATCTGGACTGCTTTTACGGGGAGGACGAATACGACGCCTCGGCCTTTCAGCCTGTGGGAGAGACCACCAGCGTGATTCAGGACATTGAACTGAAAAACATCGAGCTGGAGACGAAGGAGGGCCACGCGGTCTATCTGGTGGGCCTGCCGGAAAGCCCCGCGCGCCGCATCTGCCTGGAGAACGTGACCGCCAGGGGAAAATGGGGGCTGTATGCGGAAAACGTGGAAGGGCTTCTTTTGAAAAATGTGTCCGTGGAGGCTGAGGAAGGCGACGACGTGCGCATGAAACGGGTGAAGGGCGTTGTGATCCGCTGAGATGCTTTGGAAGAAGCGCTTCGGCGTGGAGGTAAAGATTGGAAAATCCGCTCGATAGCGGATTTTCCAATCCGGCTTTGCGCCGGAACGCCGCAAAGCCCGTGAGCGCAGCGGAAAAATCGCATACGCAATTTTTCCGCGCGTGCCTCAGCAAAAGACGCTTCGGCAGGGAGGAAAAAATGAGAACGATCATCAATCTGAATCAGAGCTGGCAGTTTGCGCTGCAGAAAATGGGGGAGGAGAAGGAGGCGCTTCGTTTTGAGAAGGTGACTCTGCCTCATGACTGGATGATATCCGCCCCCTTTGTGAGGAACATGAAGCAGGGAGAGGCCCAGGGCTTTTTTGACCGCTGGGGAACGGGCTGGTATCAGCGCGGGCTGACCCTGAAAAAGGAGCCGGGCCGGATTTACCGTCTGCGCTTCGACGGCATCTATGAAAACAGTCAGGTGTGGGTCAACGGCATCCCGGCGGGCGGCAGAAAATACGGCTACAGCAGCTTTGCACTGGACGTGACGGAAGCCCTTGCGGACGGAGAAAACCGGATCGAGGTGAAGGTGGACAATACTGCGGCTCCGGTGGACCGGTGGTATACGGGAGCGGGCATCTACAGGAGCGTGTATCTGGAATGCCTGCCCCAGGAGCATCTGGACAGGGAAAAAATCCGCCTGGAAACCCGCCTGGAGGGCCCGGACGCTTTTCTAACCATTCATCCGGGCGTTCAGCCGGGCTGTGCCGGAAGGGTGCGCGCCGTGCTGCGGGAGGAGGAAGGAGCACCTGTCCTTGCGCAGGAGGAGGGAGAAGGAAGCCTTACGCTGTGCGTAAAGGATTATCAGGCATGGAGCTGCCGGAATCCGAAGCTGTATGCGCTCACCCTGCAGCTTTTACAAAAGGAATCCGGTCGGGTCCTCGACGAGCTGACCCTTCCGGCGGGCTTTCGCAGCGTAACGCTTTCGCCGGACAGCGGGCTTTTCGTCAACGGGGAGCCTGTGAAGCTGAAGGGCGTCTGTGTCCATCAGGACATCAGCTGCTTCGGCACCGCCGTCACGAAGGAGCTTTGGCGGGAGAGGCTGCTTTCCCTGAAGGGGATCGGCTGCAACGCCGTCCGTCTGGCGCATCATCTGTACATGCCGGAAATGCTGGAGCTGTGCGACGAGCTTGGCTTTTATGTATATGAGGAGGCCTTCGACAAATGGACGGGAGGGGCCTACGGGCGCTATTATGAGACGGAATGGGAAAAGGATCTGGCCTGCATGGTGGAAAGAGACCGCAATCATCCCTGCATTCTTTTCTGGGGCGTGGGAAACGAGGTGGAAAATCAGGCATACCCTTCCATGCTGGAGCGCCTGGAGCGGCACGTGAACCTGGTGAAGGCGCTGGATCCCACAAGACCGGTGAGCCTTGCCATGAATCCTCATTTTGCCTATCCCGCGGAGGAGGCGGACATGTCCCGGGTGGAGGACATCCAGCAGTTTGTGGATGAGATGAAAACCGGAGAGATCTTCGACGTGGACGACCGCATCCGGCAGATTGAGAAGATCGCGCAGAGGGTGGACTTTTTAAGCTGCAATTACCAAGAGCAGTGGTATGAGAGGATCCATGAGCTGATTCCCGACAAGGCCATCCTCGGAACGGAAACCTATCTGTTTTTCCGGGGAGAAGGGCCGCGCTTCCAGAATTTTTCCGAAGAATGTCCCTGGATGGACGTGGAGGAAAAGGATTACTGCATCGGCGGCTTTATCTGGACGGGGATCGATTACTGGGGGGAGTCCATGGGCTGGCCCGCGAAGGGCTGGTCGGGAGCGCTGTTTGCCGCCGACATGGAAAAGCGTCCCGCCGCCTGGCAGTACCAGAGCTACTGGACGGATGAACCGATGGTGCATTTCGCCGTGCTGGACGGCTCCCTTCCTGACGAAGGGGTAAAGGAGCACTGGGACAGCCCGGCCTATGTGACCCACTGGGAGTTCCCTCAGCTTCAGCGGGCGGTGCTCCCTTACCGGATCGTCACCAACTGCGAACAGGTGCGGATCATTCTGAATGAGGGCCGTTTTGCGCAGGACGGCACCTCTCTGGAAAAGGAATATTCCCTGCGCCCGGTAAAGGAGTATCGGGATGGTCTGGTGAAGGGATATCTTCCCTGGATGCCCGGAACGGTGACGGCGGTCGGCCTGATCGGCGGCAAAGAGGTCTGCCGCCACACGGTGGAAACACCGGGGCCTGCCGTGCGCCTGGCCTTTGAACAGGAGGAGCGCGGCATCACCCTTTCCCGTATGGATACGGATGAGGGAGAAAACCGGCCTCAGCCTTACCGGCTGCTGTGCAGGGTGCGCGCCTTCGACGAGGAGAACCGGCCCGTATTTCGAGAGAGCGCAAAGGTGACCTTTGCGGTGGAGGGGCCTGCCCGTCTGATGGGCGTGGACAACGGCGATATCAAGAGCGCCGAAGCGGCTGACGGCGAGTTCATCCACCTGTACCGGGGCCGGGCGGCCGCAGGCATTCTCATCACCGGCTGCGGACGGGTGAAGGTGACCGCTTATGCGGCCGGAATGCAGCCCGCCCAGTGCGTGATCGCGGCTAAGTAGCGGCTCCGATGCGCGACAGTCCGCCCGTCTGTGGTCACAGTCCGTCCGTCTGCGGCCACAGTCCGCCGAGGAAGCGGAGCCGTGCGCGCAGAGCGGAAAGCGGACGGATGAAAAGCATGGGAAAATGCCGGAAAGAAAATCGACGGAAGGAAAACGGAGAAAAACATAAATGACAGAGGAAATTCGGAAAAAGATCGCAGACGCGCAGATGGTCCTGGTCGGAATCGGAAAGGAAATGGACGAGGATTTTCAGGGGATGGAGCAGGAGCCACGATATGAACGGCTTCTTGGGCAGGCGGAGGAGAGCGAAGAGAAGGAAGTCCTTTTGCAGTACATCCGTCTGGCCTGGCTGAGAGAGAGGCGGGATGAGCGCAAAAAAGAGGCCTACGAGGCACTTGCGTCCCTGCTTTCCGGGAAAAATTATTTCATCGTCACCCTTTGTACGGATGACGCCATTTTCGGAACCGGGCTGGACGAAGGCAGGATCGTGGCTCCCTGCGGCGGCTTCCGGGCGATGCAGTGTCCGGAAGCGCAGTGTTCTGTGCCTCAGAATCCGGAGGAACAGCACCAGGAAGGGGACTGCCCGCAGGCGCAGTGTCCTGACCCGCAGGCTCCTGCCGACGGGCACGGGCAGGAGGGGCAGGAGCCGGACGGTCTGTTCGCGGATCCTGCGCTCTGGGAAACGCCTCTGACACAGCTTCTTGCGGGGGAACCGCTTTCGGCCATCGAATTTCCCCGCTGTCCGAAATGCGGACGGCTGCTGGCCTTTAATCAGATCACCACGCCCGGTTATCTGGAGGAGGGCTACCTTCCCCGGTGGAAGAAATACCAGAAATGGCTGCAGGGCACGCTGAACCGCAGGCTCTGCATCCTGGAGCTGGGGGCGGGGATGGAGTATCCTTCCGTGATCCGTTTTCCCTTTGAACGGGTGGCATTTTTCAACCAGAAGGCGGAGCTGGTGCGGGTGCACAGCAGACTTTACCAGATGACGGCGGAGCTGAAGGACCGGGGCATTTCCGTCAAGGCGGATCCGGCTGCTTTTCTGCTGGAAGAATGACCGCGGCGGATGCGGCCCTTCCGGGAGAGTTACTGCTTTGCGATAGTTGTTGTTTTGCAATACCTAAAAGGTATTTCTGTTGATAGAATATAAGTATTTTACATAGATGATGTGAGCCGATACAATGAAGGTGTTCCGGATGGAGCACCTTTATTTTTGTCACCGGATTAAAAAACTGACTGTTCGGGAGGATTATCGTCATGAAAAAAGATTTAGGCAGCATACTCGCTCTCTATCCCACGCCGCTGACCGTGGTGGGCGCTATGGTAAACGGCAGACCCAACTGGGTGCTGGTTGGTCATGTGGGCATCATGGGTCATGACCATATCATGGTCAGCCTTGCGAAGCCCCATTACACCAATCAGGGCATCCGTGATACGCGGGTGCTGTCCGTGAACATGGTGGACGAAGCCATGCTTCCCAAGGCGGACTATGTGGGCTGTGTCAGCGGCAGCAAGACGGATAAATCAGAAGTTTTTGTCTGCAGCATCGATCAGAACGGCGCTCCGCTGATCGATGAGTCCAGGCTTTCCATGGAATGTACGGTGGAGGATATCTACGAAACCAACGGCTTTGACAATTTTATTCTGAAGATCGACCACACCTGGGCGGAAGAAGGCATCCTCAATGAGGCCGGAAAAATTGATTACGGTGTATTCAAGCCCGTCCTGTTTGAAATGCCCGGTTATACCTATCTGAAAACCGGAGAGACTGCCGCGAAGTGTATGTCGCCGGGCAGAGAAGAAGCGTAATCGCAGCAGAGGCCGAAAAACGGCTGAATTAAAAGGAGGTCAATAGATTTTTATGAAGTATATAAATGAGCAGGAATTTAACGAAGTAAATGTCTTTGGCAAGGGAAATTCTAATGTTGATTATGCACCGTATTTCATCGGCAATTCCTATCTGAATCCTCTTTCGCTTGCCGGAGAGCCCAGGATCTTTGTATCCAATGTTACCTTTGAACCGGGATGCAGAAATAACTGGCATATCCATCATGCCACAAAAGGCGGAGGCCAGCTTTTGATCTGTACTGCCGGGGAAGGCTGGTATCAGGAATGGGGTAAGGAACCGGTAGAGTTAAAGCCGGGAACTGTTATTACGATTCCTGCAGAAGTTAAGCATTGGCATGGAGCAAAAAAAGATTCGTGGTTTTCTCATATTGCCATGAATATTCCGGGAGAGAACGATTCTAACGAATGGCTGGAAGAGGTAAATGACGAGCAATATGGGAGTCTTGAATGATGAAAAACAGGACATCCATGAAAAAAGTGATAATGACAATGGTTTCTGTTTTCACACTCTTATCTTTGGCGGTCTGCCATAACGTGGACACTGAAAATGAGGCAGGTGAACCGTCATCCGGCTCCGAGGTACAGGGTGATTATAATGAACAGACTGATCCCGGTATGGAAAATGCTGAAACAGAGGAAGGGAGCGAGACGATCATGGACCGTTCTATGAAGATTACGATCGGAGAAACAACACTGACAGCAACGTTGGAGGACAACTCGTCTGCTGAAGCATTGGTGGAAAAGTTAAAAGAAGGCGATCTGACGTTAGACCTTGCAGATTTTGGAAATATGGAGAAGGTCGGTGGACTTGGGTTTTCCTTGCCGAGAAATGATAAACAGATTCGTACGCAAGCCGGAGATTTGATTTTGTATCAGGGAGATGCCTTTGTGATTTATTATGACACGAATTCGTGGAATTTTACAAGACTGGGTAAGATCGATGACGTTACCAGTGAGGAATTAAAAGAGATTCTTGGAAATGGTGATGTCACGGTTGTTCTCTCCCTGAACTGAACGGAGCAGAAAATGACTGCCGGAGGCAGAATCATAACAAGTTTAGGAGGACAATACAATGAATTTACCGAAAATTGCAATGGGCGCCTGGGCATGGGGCGACACGGACGGGTACTTTGGAAATACGATGGCCGGGGAAGAATTTCGTCCGATTTTTGAGGCCGCGATGAAAGCCGGTTTGAACCTGTGGGATACCGCGACTGCCTACAGCAACGGAGAATCCGAAAAGATCCTTGGCGGTTTTGTGAATGACGCGGGCCGGGAAAATGTGATCGTATCCACGAAATTTACACCGCAGATGGCGGCCATGTACGATAACAGCGTGGAAAAAATGTGCGATGCCAGCCTTGCGCGGATGAACATGGAGTATTTCGACATTTACTGGATCCACAATCCGATCGGAGCGCCGGAATATACAAAGCAGTTGATCCCTCTGCTGAAAAGCGGAAAGGTAAAAACGGTTGGCGTATCGAACCATAACCTGGCACAGATCAAAGAAGCGGAAACGATCCTGAAGGACGCGGGCTTCCGGCTGTCGGCAGTACAGAACCATTACAGCCTGCTGAACCGTTCCTCCGAGGAGTCCGGCATCATCAGCTACTGCAAAGCGAACGACATTGTGTTTTATGGATATATGACTCTGGAGCAGGGCGCTCTTTCCGGCAAATACGATGCCGCTCACCCATTCCCGGAGGGCAGTGCCAGAGCCAATGTGTTCAATCCTCTGCTGCCTCAGCTTGGAGCTCTTATCGGGGAATTAAAAAAGATTGCGGCGGCGCACAATGTTTCTGCGGCGCAGATCGCTGCGGCCTATGCCGTTCATAAAGGCGTACTGCCGATTTTGGGCGTTACGAAGCTGTATCAGGTAGAAGAAGCGGTCAAAACAGCGGAGATCATTCTTTCCGCAGAGGAAGCGGCATCTCTGGAAGCTGCCGCTGATGCCTCCGGCGTATCTTCTATCCAGTTTTGGGAAAGCAAAATGGAGTAAAGGACAGTGCATTTTAGTGCAACAGGGAGGTTTGAAATGAAAATGAAAAAGATACTTACGCTCCTGCTGGCGATGGTAATGCTCTTTTCTCTTTCTGCCTGTTCAGGCGGAAATACGGAAACGGAAAGCAGCAGCAATACGGATTCTGCGCAGAATATGGCAGAGGAAGGTACCGTGCCGGAGACAGATTCCCCTGACGGAACACCGGAGACAGAACCACTGGAGACAGAGCCATCGGAAACAAAACCATTGGAAACAAACCCATCGGAAACTTCGGAACCGGAGACAGAGGGCAGCAAAATTCTGGTAGCTTATTTTTCTGCCACAGGAAATACCGAAAGTGTAGCGCAGAAGCTGGCGGAAGGGTTGGGGGCAGACCTTTATGAGATTGTTCCGGAAACCCCATACACTTCCGATGATCTGAATTACAGCGACAGTAGCAGCCGGTCATCGGTTGAAATGGATGATCCGGATGCCCGCCCTGCAATTTCCGGCGCTGTGGAGAATATGGAGCAATATGATGTGGTGCTCATTGGCTATCCCATCTGGCTTGCGTACCACAAATTGATACAATGCACCCAACTTGCGTGAATGGGTGCATTTCAAATTTACATATAAAATCCATGGTTTTGCTCCTGCGGTTGGCAGGGGCCTTTTTTTTATGGCAAAAGAAAAGCACATCTTTCCCGGTGTGGGAGTGATGTGCTTCAAATAGCATCCATTAGTTCAAGAAGGATTTGCTTTTGCCTATCTGTCAGGGTACTCCATTTTGAAAAGAGTTTTTGTTGATCTTCGGTCAATTGCGCTTCTTCCCCCTCGGCAAAGAACTGAGCCAGTGTGATACCAAATGCCCTGCAAACTGCCTCCAGAGTTGGCAGCGTTGGTGCGTTATTTCTATTGAACATATTTGTGACAGTAGAATGGGAGAGGTTTGCTTCTTTTGCCAGTCGATAGTCAGTCCATCTGCGTTCTTCCATCAGTTCTCTGATTCGTTTCTGCGTATCCATATCATCACCTACCTATCTGTATCTATTCTAAGTCCCAGAATGGTGGTATAATAGTCACAATCGGTAGCTATCATATTTCCTAAAAGGGACTTATGCAGTTATAGTATTGTAGATGATGGAAATGCTATTCACAAAAGACTGGAGGTTGAATAATGCAGGAGCATATTTTTGAAAGAATGGCACGGGAGAGAAACATTTCAGTTGAGGAAATGCGGGCAATAATCTCCGATAGAATTGAAAAGGGCTGGAATGATGAAGATCCAGTCAAGAAAGAACAATGGAGAAAAATCCCCTGTGTAGGAGAGATACCAACACCAGATGAATGGCTGAACTATGTGGTAAAGAAGATAAAAGATGATGGTCAAGAAGGCTTATTACGGAAATATTTAATTTGGTAGTTACATTTTGATTGACATACATTAGATTGCAGAGGTGCGTCATTTCATACAGGAGGGTGGCTGTCTGCGAAAGCGTATGTCGGCGCTCTCAGATATTCCGGCTTTGTGCCAATGAAGTCGCCCACTGCTGTCATCAGTTGTTTGCGGCGTACACCTGTCACATTATAGGCGGCCTTGATGCCTTCCGGTTCATTTCCCTCTGTTGCAGGTCTGCTGGGAGCTTTTGCCGGGATTTCACCGTCCTGCGGGTTGTCCTCCGGTGCGGCCTCTGTTTCCGGCTCGGTAGTCTCCACAGCCATAACCTCTGCGCTTTCCTGCGAGGCGGCTTTCGCCATCCTGCTTACTCTGGTATGAGCCTCCGGGAATACCTCTGGCAGTGTACCTTCCTCATAGTGGATTTCAAAGGTGATCTGCCCATCCATGTGTACGTTGAAGTGGAAGTCGGTCATTTCCACCTCTTTCAGCTCGTCCGGCAGCTCAATGTTTTTGTACCGCTTGACTTCCTTGCCGTTTACCATAAGGCAAACCGGAACCGCGTCCCTCAGTTTTGCTGTGATTTTTCCTGTTTTCATTATCATTTCCACCTTTCGTTTTTGTGCTTGGGCCTTGTGAGTGACAGCTTACACACCACGGGTGGAAATGCAAGGCTTTTCAAATAGAAAGTTTAATCATTTTTAGAAATTAAAGCGAATGGACGCCATGCTGCCCCGCATGATGGAGGCGGCGGGCGTCACCGAGGAACTGAAAGCCCTCGACCCCATGCGCTGGGTGGGCTGATGAACACGCTGAAAGCGCAAGCGGAGGAAATTATTTTTCAAGAACTTATATTTGTTTGATTTAAGAATGAACGTCAGAAAAATCTGGCGTTCATTCTTTGTTTATCAATTTTCTATACTCTCGTGGTAATAATCCAGTAACACGCTGGAATTGTTTTGCAAAACTTTCAGACCGATCATATCCCACCGCTTGTGCGATTTCTGCAATGCTTAATTCTGTTCCCATAAGGAGGTGCTGGGCCTGGCCGATCCTTTTCTGCAAAATATAATCATAGAGCGTACAGCCGAAACATTCCTTGAAGGCTGCTTTTAACTTCGTCTGCCCCATAAAAGAAATACGGCACAACCTCTCAATCGGTACAGAAAAGGCATAATGGTTATCCAGATAGGCCGCAACTGCGGAAAGGTTCTCCTGATCCTGCTCCGTCAGATGCAGCTTCTTTTTCTTCTCCTGATTGCTTTTAGCCCGATCCATAATTAAAGAAACCGCTTCTAATATTTTGCCTTCATAAAACATCTTTGCCGTAAGACCTGTTCCCCGGTATCCTTCGATTTGCTTTAGCAAAGCAATCAATTCAGGAAAATCCGTTCCGATCTGCATTTTACGAAATGCCTCGCGTGGATCAATGTACTCTCCTGGAAATTTCTGCTGCAAATACCGTTGATAAAACTCCGGCATGATCGTAAAACTGATACTCTGCAAAGGAATGTTCTTATGATAAATCGCCTGATAGACCTTATCTGTCTGTCCAATTTGTGCCTGTAAACTGTTAGGAGAAAGCTGGTGGTAAGGATGAAATTCTTCACCTGACACAGAGGTGTAATAAGTAACAGACAAAAATTCCGGTTCTGGACATTCTAACATAAAATCATCGAGAAAGAGAAAATCTCTGATAGTGATTTCAAACATATTTTCATAAAAATAAACCCAAAAATGTCCATGTCCTTTATCTGCCTGTAAAGTGTAACAGGTAAATTCATTATAAGGCTGCCTGTGTTCGTTATCTAAGAAGAATCCTCCATCAGAAAGCATGGAATGATACATTTCTTTTAGATGTTTCATTATCGTCACCTATAAATACGCCGTTTGGACGAACTTATACGCCGATACGACGCTCCTTTCCAAAATCTATTGTGAAAGCAAAAGTCTCGTACTATACTTAGAAACAGTGATTAGTTGGAGCTAACCACTTGATATTGTAGCACATACCTGTTGTTTTCACAAGGTGAAGGAGGTGAAAATATGCGGATGAGTTTTAAGGCGTCAATGCCGGACCCCCGCATTCTAATTATACAGATTGTCGTGGTGGCGATATTGGCATCGGTATTTCGGAATCTGCTCGCATTATTTCTTTTAGTGCTGATTGTAGATTTCCTGCTGTTACTTCAATGCGGGTGGGCGGTTTTCTGGAAAAACCTTCTGTCCTATGCAGCTATGCTGCTGATACTGTTTGCGCTGCAGGAGATATACATTCCGGTTATTTCGGATTTGTTTCCGCTTTTCCTTTTGCTGATGGCGAGGCTATATCCGGCGTATTTGGCAGTGAGGGTTCTGATTGAAAAAGCACCAATGGATGAACTGCTTTTCTCATTGGAAATCTGGCGTGTTCCAAAATTAGTGTTGATCCCGTTGGCAGTTATTTATCGTTACATACCAACGATATTGAAAGAGATCGGATACATTCGGGAAAGCCTTAAAATGCGGAATCTCCATTCCTCTATGTGGGATAAGGTATGCCATCCAATGCAAAATGTAGAAAACTTTTTTGTGCCACTTTTATATCGCAGCGAAAAAATTTCGGAAGAATTGTCTGCCGCTTCAATCTGCAAAGGGCTTAGCACAAAAAGAAAACGAACGTGCTGCACAAAAGTGAAACTAAGGGTAACAGATTTTATCTACTTGCTTTGTGTTGCGCTCCTTACGGCAGGTTTAGCATTTATCAACTATCATGTGATTTTACTTTAGGTGGGAAGGAGGCATGAGCATGAACCAGCCTGTCATTGAATTTTCAAACTTTAGTTTTACCTATCATAATGCTGACTCAGAAAGTCTGGCAGGGATTGATTTCATCATTCGTAAGGGTGAATTTATCCTTTTGACAGGACATAGTGGCTGTGGCAAGACCACATTGACCCGCTGCATAAATGGGCTTATCCCGGATTTTTTCGAGGGGGACCTTTCAGGGGAATGCCGTGTTTGCGGTATGGATATTGCAGAACATGAAACAGGTGAGTTTTCACCGCTGGTCGGTTCGGTATTTCAAGACCCACGTTCTCAATTTTTTACACTTCATGTTAAAACGGAAATTCCGTTTCCAAGCGAAAACTTGGGAACACCTATGGATAAAATGCAGGAGCAATATGAAAAAGCGGTGGACGTTTTACAAATTCAGGGCTTACTTGGAAAGAGCATTTTCGACCTTTCCAGCGGCGAAAAGCAGAAGGTAGCCATTGCGTCAATCTATATGGTGGGAGTCGGAATTTATGTCTTGGACGAACCATCGGCCAATCTGGATTCGGAGGGTACGGAGCAGCTTCGTCAAGTATTAAAATCCCTCAAAGAGCAGGGCAACACCATCATCATTTCGGAGCATAAACTCTACTACCTCAACGGGCTTACGGATCGTGTTCTGATTATGAAGGACGGAAAAATTGATAAAGAGATGGAAGGCAGGGTTTTTGACCGGCAGACAGCGGAATGGTTTACAAGGCATGGCCTGCGAAAATCCGATCTCGCACTTATTACACCAAAATCCTACCATCCTATTAAGGGAGATGTCTCCATTCAAATAAAGAATTTGTCCTTTGGCTATCCGGGAAAACCGCTGTTATGGCACGATGTTACCTTTTCAGCTCATGGTGGAGAGATCATCGGTATCATTGGAAAGAACGGAGCCGGAAAAAGCACATTGATCCGAACACTTATGGGGCTTGAAAAGCCAAAGACTGGAAAAATTTCTATCAACGGAAGTTACTCCGGCAAGCAGCAGCGGCGAAAAAAATCTTTCTATGTCATGCAGGATGTAGATTATCAGCTATTTGCTCCGAATGTATTGGAGGAAATGCTGATGGGTACGAAAAAGACAGAGGCAGAAAAAGAACAGGCCATTTGCAAGTTAGAGCATTTGGGATTGGGAAAATTCTTGAAAAGACATCCAACAGCTTTATCTGGCGGACAGAAACAGCGGCTTTCTATTGCATTGGCAGAAATGAACCGTTTCCCGCTTCTCTACCTTGATGAACCGACCAGCGGACTGGACGCAGAGAATATGAAGATTGTCCAGACTGAAATAAAAAAGCTGGCTGAAGGTGGCGCGTGTGTGTTTGTCATTACCCACGATTATGAATTTGCCGCAGAGCTTTTTTCTTCCCTTCTTCTTTTACAGGAGGATGGTACGATACAGTATCTTTCCCCTGATAAGTACAAGCCGGAAAACCTGGCTCAATATTTTCAAATTTCATTCTAAAAAAGGAGTGTGTCGCTATGAGAAATCAAACAAAAGAAAGTCGTAGATTGAAGGATTTAATCCGAATTGGCGTTTTCAGTGCGCTGTGGGTTGTGATTGGCTTCCTGGTGGCCTTTACGATTGGTTTTTTCCCACCAATTTTATTGGTTCTTCCCTGTGTCCTCGGAATTATCGGTGGGATTGTCTATGTTGTCATGTTATCAAAGCTGACAATCCCAGGTGGTATTTTAATCAGTTCATTTCTGCTGGGTATCTGCCTGTTTACGATGGCTCCTTATGGCATGATGTTCTTCTGCACTGTGGCTGGCGGTGTGATCGGAGAAATCCTTTATAGTGTTTTGGGGAGGCGTACAACCAAAGCAACGATGGTAGGTTCCTCCTTCGCTTTGGTAGGGCTGGCTCTCGGTGAATACATACCGTTCATCTGGATGCAGGACGCCTATCGTTCCATGCTGGTGAATGATGATTCCGGCCTTCTGGAAATTGCTGAATGGTGCATGAATATCGTTTCTGTTCCGGTCATGATTGTGCTGTGCGTGGCAACGGTTACTCTCACCTGTCTGGGTGTGCTTTGGGGAAATAAAATCGTAAAAAAACGCCTTTCCAATGCGGAATAGGCGGTAAAAGGAGTTGAAAATTATGAGCAAAGAAAAAAAGCAAAAGACAGGCATCCCGCGTTTGCTGGAGATGGCCGGACAACGAAAAACTCTGATGATTGTCGGTGCTTCGCTTTCAACGATTGCGGCTTTGTTTCAGTTAGCTCCCTATCTGGCAGTTTATAAGGTTATGACGGAGCTTCTGCGTAATGCCGCAGATATTAGTCAGGTGGACACTTCCTATATGACTTTTTGGGCTTTATTCGGAATTGTCGGGTTGGTGATCTGCTATGTGTTTATGTATGTGGGTGGCATGATCGGTCATATCGCGGCTTATCGTACCCTCTATGGAATCCGTGTAAAGCTTTCTGAACATATCAGTGGATTGCCTTTGGGGTGGTTCAGCCGCAACTCTATCGGTAAGGTAAAGCAGATTGCGGAGCAGGATGTGGAACAGATTGAACTTTTCATTGCCCATCAGTTCCCGGATATGATTAGTACCATTGCTGTGATAGTATTTATGGTCATTGTGATGTTCAGCCTGAATATCTGGCTGGCCCTTGCCTGCATCCTACCGATTATTGTCGGGTTTGTTGTGCAGTTCTCCTTTATGTTCGGCTCTAAGGCCAAAGAAGGACTCAAGGAATACTACGATGCAATGGAAAATATCAACACATCATCGGTTCAATATGTGCGGGGTATGCCCTCAATCAAAATTTTTGGTCAGACTGTGCGCTCTTTCCGAAAATTCTATGATGATATTATTGCCTACCGTGATATGACAACGAAATATGCAGACAACTATGAGCCTTGCTATGTCCTGTTCCGTGTATTTGTACTTTCACTTTCCGCATTTATCATCCCTGTGGGTATGCTGTTTCTTACCGGCAATCCGCAGAATATGGCATTTGCTATGACGCTGCTGTTCGTGTTAATCTTCGCGCCGGGAATTGCTACACCTGTGTTTAAGTTTAATAATTTTGGTTCCAGCTTCAACAATATCAATGAAGGGGTACGGCGCATTGACGAAGTGTTAAGCACAAGTGAGGTAACAGAGCCGCAGAACAGCAAAAAGCCCGCCGGATATACCATTGAATTTCACGATGTATCCTTTTCTTATGAGGATGGTCCAAAGGTGTTGGATCATGTGAGTTTTACCGCTGAGCAGGGAAAGATAACAGCGCTTGTAGGACCTTCCGGATCTGGTAAATCAACGATTGCACAGCTTATTCCACGGTTTTGGGATGTACAGGAAGGCAGCATAACGATTGGCGGCATAGACATCCGGGATATGAGAACGGAAGATTTAATGAATACCATGTCTTTCGTATTTCAGGACTGTTTCCTGTTCTCTGATACGCTCTATAACAACATTGCTGTGGGAAAACCCGGTGCTACAAGAGAAGAAGTTTATGCAGCGGCAAGGGCAGCGCAATGCCATGAGTTCATTGAGAAGCTGCCCCAGGGTTACGATACCTTAATCGGGGAAGGCGGTGTTTATCTATCAGGAGGCGAGGAACAACGTGTTTCTGTGGCAAGAGCGATCTTGAAAAATGCTCCGATCCTGATTCTTGATGAAGCAACAGCCTATGCTGATCCAGAGAATGAATTTCAAATGCAGTTGGCATTACAAGAACTGATTAAAAACAAGACAGTATTGATTATTGCTCACCGGCTGATGACCATTCGGAACGCCAATAAGATTATGGTCATCAAACATGGAAAAATCGAAGAAACAGGAACCCATGACCAACTTCTGGCAAATGAAAGAACCTATCATAAGATGTGGGCGGCCTACACAGCTTCGTCCGATTGGGAACTGAAAAAAGGAACAGATAAGGAGGTGGCAAAGGCATGAAAAAGACAAATCCTATTTATCAGGTGACGGCGGGAAATCCAAAGAAACTGAAAAAGCCGGTGATCTGGACGGTTGTTACCAATATAAATCTGTTTTCTTTTATGTTCCTGGCACTGTTTGTTATCACGATATATTCCTTCTTTGCCGGGGATGCCGGTTCGCTGGATATTAAGACCTTATGGCTTTCATGGGGAGGCATTTTAGCGACTTCCGTTGTGGTATATATTTTGGAGCGCAAGGCTACTCATGCTACCTTCCATGACGGTTACGCAACGAGTGCGGACGGTCGTATCCGCCTCGCAGAGCATATCCGCAAATTGCCTTTAGGTTTTCTGATGAGCAAGGACTCCGGCGAATTGGGAAATACCATGATGAATGATTTTAGCCAGATTGAGGAAGGCGTTACCCACATTTTGCCGCAGCTTATCAGTGGTATCATCGTCGCATTTCTGGCTTTGTTCGGAATGGCTTTTGCTGATTGGCGTATGGCACTGGCTATGTTTGCCGGACTTCCTGTGACCTTCTTAATCCTTTGGGGTGTCCGTGTGATTGACCGCAAGCGCGGTGCTGCACATACAAAAGCAAGAATTGAACAAACGAACCGCTTGCAGGAATATCTGACCGGAATGAAGGTAATAAAAGCATATAACCTGCGGGGGGCGAATTTCAAAAAGCTGGAGCGGGCGTTCTACAATTTTATGAAAGAAAGCATTAAGCTGGAAGGTGTGTCTGGCCCGTTTTATCTGATAGCAGTTGCGTTCTTACAGATTGGACTTTCAATGATTACGATGGTCGGCACTTATCTGCTTCTTGGAGGAACACTGGAGCTGCCAATGTTTATTATCTTTCTTTTAGTCGGTTCCCGTGTATTTGATCCGTTGGTGAGTGCAATTACTCAGCTCCCTGTATTTACTTATCAGGCTGCGGCGGGAAAGCGCATTGTAGATTTACTGGAAGAACCAACCATGCAGGGCGAAGGAGAAGCCCCGAAGGATCACGATATTATCTTTGAAAATGTCACCTTCGGTTATGGGGAGGATGTTGTCCTTCATAATGTCAACGCAAGTTTCCCGAAAGGAACTATGACAGCGATTATCGGACCTTCTGGCAGTGGAAAAAGTACCATGCTGCGGTTGATTGCCCGGTTCTATGATCCACAAAGCGGCACTGTTCGTTTTGGCGGTATAGATGAAACAACCGTAGATCCGGAAAAACTGATGTCAAAAATTTCCGTTGTATTTCAGGATGTGTACCTGTTTCAAGATACGATTGGAAACAACATCCGCTATGGCCGGGAAAATGCCACGCAGGAAGAAATTGAAGCAGCCGCAAAACTGGCCCATTGTCACGATTTCATTATGGCTCTGCCAGATGGCTATGACACAATGGTTGGCGAAGGCGGCTCCACATTGTCAGGCGGCGAGAAACAACGAATTTCTATCGCCCGCGCAATTTTGAAAGATGCCCCTGTGCTGTTGTTGGATGAGGCAACTTCTTCTCTTGACCCGGAGAATGAAGTAGAAGTTCAACAGGCTATCGAAGAACTCGTGAAAGACCGTACTGTGGTAATGATTGCCCACAAATTGAAAACGATTGCTGGGGCAGATCAAATCATTGTATTGGATCAGGGCGAGGTAAAAGAAGTAGGTACACATAAGGAACTGATGGATAATCATGGTCTATATCGGCATTTGTGGGATATTCAGCAGACCACAGCCGGTTGGCAAATCAATTAGGAGAAATATTTATGAAACTTCATGCGTCCGGGGAGGACTACCTGGAAACCATCCTTGTTCTCCGAAAGAAACTCGGTATGGTGCGCTCCGTAGATGTGGCCCGGCACATGGAGGTGTCAAAGCCAAGCGTGTGCCATGCGGTGGCTACCTTGCGGGACGGCGGCTTTCTCACAATGGACGAAGATCACTTTCTCCATCTGACCGATGTGGGCCGCGAGGTTGCCGAAAAAATCTATGAACGCCATTGTTTCTTTACCGAGCAGCTTATCGCCGCAGGCGTTGACCCCAGGATTGCGGAGGCCGACGCCTGCCGGATTGAACACATCATCAGCGATGAGAGCTTTTCAAAGCTCAAAGAATCTGTAAATAATGAAAACAAGGCAAGATAACATCAGCCAGCTACTTGCCGGGATAGGTCAATCTGCCTCGTGTGGATTGACCTTTTCTATGTTCTGGAGGTTTTGATATGGACGATTCTTAAATGCTATTGTACATGGATTCACCTATACAAAAATTTTTCTCAAAATATTTTTCAAAAACTTTCCGGTTTGCACCCTTGAGATGTGTTCTGGTTATGTGAGGAGGCGAAAAAGAACCAGCTCAAATCTGCAAAAAGGAGGGATGTGCTATGAACGCTCCCTCTGATTATGAAAAACGGATCGTCGCCATGGTGGATTCCTTCACCAAGACGGTGGCCCGGAATTTCAGCAGAAATCTCAAACGGGCAAAGGCAAACCGGGAGAAGCATTTTTCCGATGAACCAATAGACTATCTTCTTGAACTTTTAAGCCACGATGACAGGTACCCGTCCGATCATTTTGTGCTTTATGCGGACGAGCTACCCTGCGTGGTTCACAGCGAAACTTTATACAAAGCACTCTGCTCCCTGCCGGAGAAGCAGCGGAAGGTCTTACTGTTTGACTTCTGGTATGCCTGGACGGATGGGGAAATTGCAGACAGAATGGAGGTGACGACTCGCACTGTCTACAACCTAAGACAGCGCGCATTTAAGGCAATCAAAACTTTCTATGAGCAAGGAAGCTCAGAGCCATGAATTAACCTATGACCTAATCAAGCGAGCGGTTCACGGCGACCAGGAGGCAATCGAGGCATATCTCCTGAACTATGACGCTTATATCGATTCTCTGGTGATGTATGACGAAGTCGGCCTGGATGGCCAGCTCCATTCCTATATCGATGAGGACATGAAGATACAAGTACAGATGAAGATCGTGGACGCATTACAGAACAAATGGAGGAAACTTATATGATACTCATGCCAGATTTGTTTTCCTTTGCCTACGTCCCGAACTGGTATTCCCAGCTTGATATGCTGGCAGAGATGGCCTTGCCGGAACCGTGGCGATTTAAAAATCCGATATACTTAACAAAAAATCCAGATACTCCGATTTTGGAGCGATACATCCATGCGATCTTTAAGAAACAACTGATTGACTACAAGGAAGAACGGATACCCAGCAATGCAGCAAAATTCTTCCATATTCAAAATGAGTTTTGTTGTTTTCACACGGGTCTTTACACCAGGAGATACAAGGCGATCTATGCCTGTTTCGACCGGAATAAAAAGAAGGACTCCCTGCTGGAATGGTATTTCAGGGGCTTTGCGGACGAGTTGTCACCGATGCTCCGGCATATCTCCCCGCTGCCAAAGAAGCCCAGCTATGACGGTGTACAGGAATATCTCGACACCATCCAGGAGCTGAAGTCCTGCTCCCGTGAAAAAGAATACCTGGAAGGGCTGGAAAAGAAGCTGGATTATGTGGTGAAGTGTTCCTTCCGCAACGAGATCGCTCCCGGTGCCGCTACAACTACGGCTCAATTCATCCTTCGGTTTGGCCTTGTGGCGGTTATGCTGGTGGGAGGCATTCTGGTGACAGCCGGTTCGTTGTCCATCCCCATGTTCATCCTGTTCCTGCTGTTTGCCGGCCGCATTTATGACCCCTTCACCAGTTGCTTCATGCTGATGGCGGAAGTATTTTCCTCCCTTGTCAGCGTCAAGCGAATGAAACAGATTGACGCGACCCCGGAGCAGACCGGAACCAATGTCTGCAATAACAAGGGCTACGATATTGAGTTTAAGAATGTGGTGTTCTCTTACAATGAGGAGCCGGTTTTGAAGGGCGTGTCTTTTGTGGCAAAGCAGGGCGAGGTCACGGCGCTGGTAGGCCCGTCTGGCAGCGGCAAGTCCACCGCCTCCAAACTGGCGGCCCGCTTTTGGGATGCGGACTCCGGAACCATTACCTTGGGCGGTGTGGATGTCAAAACGGTCGAACCGGAAACGCTGTTCAAGAACTATGCCATTGTGTTCCAG